>CAZLSV010000019.1:0-30610 GCA_964562235.1 uncultured Desulfatibacillum sp. | reverse complement strand
CGAACTCAAGGTGATAGACATCTACCAGCAGCCCAAGCTGGTCCAGGGAGAGCAGATTATTGCCACCCCAACGCTCATCAAAAAACTCCCACTGCCTCTCCGCAAACTCATCGGCGACATGTCGGATACGGAAAGGTTTCTTGTAGGCATCGATCTGAAACCCAAGAATTCTTGAGTTTGAATCAATGAGCCAATCGGATAAAACACGCCAACAGCTTTTGGATGAGTTGCAGGAACTCACGTCCCGGACGATGGAAGCCGAGGAAACTCTGCGCGCTATCCGAGACGGTGAGGTGGATGGTCTGATTGTCTCAACGACGGAAGGAGATCGGGTCTTTACACTAACGGGTGCAGAGCATCCCTACAGGGTCATGGTCGAAACCATGAACGAAGGGGCCGTCACTCTGGCCTCCGACGGTACGATCCTTTACTGTAACCAACGTTTTGTGGATATCGTCAAAGGATCTTTGGAAAAAATTATAGGGTCTTCAATCTACCAATACATTTCATCAAGAGACCTTAAAATATTTGAGGCATTGGTTGAGCGCGGTTTAACTGGGAACAGTAAGGTGGAATTGGACGTACAGACGGGAAGTGAAAAATTTGCACCCGTCCTGCTTTCCGTAAGCCCCCTTCGGATTGTGAATATGCCCGGTGTTGTGTGCATGGTGGTTACCGACCTGACGGAACAAAAGCGCAATGAAGAGATATTGGCAGAGGAAAAACTCACAAGTCAAATCCTCTATCAAGCTAAGGAATTGTTTGTTCTCTGCGACCACCAGGGCCGTATCATCCGTGCAAGTGAGTCGACCAACAGGCTCTTAGGTGAAAGCCCGATCTTCCAGGCCTTTGACAAGGCGTTTCACCTCCGCTATCCCGACGGGACTCCCTTCTTCCTTCTGTCTGCCATGAGTGACAAGTCCCTTCACACGGTTGAGGTCGCTTTCAAGCATGGGGATGACGAGTTCTTTTCCTTTCTATTGAGCGCAAACTCACTTATCACTCATAAAGGTGTCATCGGTATTGTTGTCGTAATGGTGGACATCAGCGAGCACAAGAAGATGGATGTGGCGCTGCAAAAAGCTTATGACGAGGTCGAACAGCAGGTAGAGGAGCGGACGATCGAACTTCGGACAGCTCTTTCGGATATCAAATCATTGAAAGACCAACTCGAGGCCGAAAATATTTACTTCCGTCAAGAGCTTAAAACAAAACATAAACTCGGCCATATTCTCGGACAAAGCGATGGTCTCAAGTATGTCCTTTACCGAGCGGAGCAGGTTGCCCCTACGAACACATCGGTCCTCATTTTAGGCGAGACCGGTACGGGAAAGGATCTGATCGCCGCCGCCATCCATGACATGAGCCCTCGCAGGGATCGGCCCCTGATCACCGTCAACTGTGCTGCCCTGCCGGGCAATTTGATTGAGAGCGAATTGTTCGGCCGGGAGAAGGGGGCATTTACCGGGGCCGATACCCGGCAGGTCGGCCGGTTCGAGGTCGCCCATGGTTCCACCCTTTGCCTGGACGAGATCGGGGAGCTGCCGCTGGAGGTGCAGGCCAAGCTGCTCCGGGTGATTCAGCATAACGAGTTTGAGCGCCTGGGCTCGTCCCATACCGTCAAAGTTGACGTACGGATCGTGGCAACGACTAATCGAAACCTTGAGGAAGAGGTCCGCAAAGGCCGGTTTCGGCAGGACCTTTACTATCGGCTCAACGTTTTTCCTATCACGGTCCCTCCGCTACGGAAGCGAAAAGAAGATATCCCGCTGTTGGTTGGGGCTTTTATAGAGCGATATGGCCGGAAATTGGGCAAACAGATCTCGTCGGTCCAGAAGAAGACGATGAAGGTACTCCAGGATTACCCGTGGCCCGGGAACGTCCGGGAACTGGAAAGTGTCCTGGAACGGGCCGCGATTCTGTGCTCCGGACCGGTCTTGCACCTCGCAGATAAACTCGAGATTTCATTCCCCTCCGTGTCCTCCACCATAAGGACCTTGGAAGAGGTGGAGCGCAACCAAATCATTAAAATTCTATCGGAAACCCGCTGGCGCATCGAGGGAAAGGATGGGGCCGCCGCGATCCTGGGCCTCCACCCGAGTACCTTGAGAGCGAGGATGCATAAGCTCGGGATTCTACGGCCTGAGGCCAAGGAGCCGAATTAAACTGCTCGACTTTCCTTAAAGGGTCCCTCAGTCTATTGAGGTTCCACCAAATATTGAGGGCAAACAAACCGTTTCACCCTTCCCTACGCCTTTCTCCCATTTCTCTAATCCCACGTTATTAATATAAAATATCAAGCTCTTTATTTTTTCACGTTGTTGGCAGACCATTTGCTAATACTATTTGCGTGGTCCTGACATGAAAGGAGATAATCTATGCCGCTAATTAACTTAGTGATTGTTTTGGTTGTCGTTGGGGTGGTTCTCT
Organism: uncultured Desulfatibacillum sp.; assembly: GCA_964562235.1. Classification (GTDB taxonomy): domain Bacteria; phylum Desulfobacterota; class Desulfobacteria; order Desulfobacterales; family SpSt-501; genus SpSt-501. Next base: position 28,180 of record CAZLSV010000019.1, on the reverse strand, counting down.
GGGTGATTAACAGCTACATACCGATGCAGGCCAACATAAAGAAAATCTTGAATGTGGTGGTGATTATTGCAGTTGTTATCTGGCTTTTGAGTGTCTTTGGAGTCATAGGAAACCTTTCAACGATTCGCATTGGAAAGTGAAGTGTCTGAAAATATCCTCAGGGGTTGCTATGGAAGGCGTATTGCTTATCGGGTTTCTGGATGGGGGAATGATCGCTTGCTGGCTTGGCGGCAATATCATGCCGAGAGGGGGCTTCGGGTTCGCCGGGAACCTGATCGTGAGCGTGGTCGGCGCCTTTCCGGGAGGCTTCTTTTTCAATGAGCGGAGCATTACCGCCGAAGGATTTGAGGGGGCCATGGTGCACGGCACGGTCGGCGCTGTCGTGCTACAGTTCATCGCCGGGCTGATCCAACGCGGGAGGGCCCGCGGTGTTGCCGTGCCGATAAATGTTTCCGACAAAAGAAATGAAGACAGAGATGTAAACGCCGTGAAAATGAAAGAACCGAATGACTATCGAGGAGTCAGAGTTTGGAACCCAAAAAATATTATAATCGCTGCCGGCTGGTATTTTGATGCAATAGCCGGAGTGGAAAGGAGAGAAAAATGGGACTGATCATTGCAGTTTTGGTTGTGATAGTATTAGTGTTTGCGATTATCTATTTATTTCAACGAACATAAGAACCGTATGCAAGATACCTCACGTTATCACCGGACATGCAGCTGACTTTCAGAGGGATGATAGCGTCCGATCGTGCCGTTCGTTGTCATTCCTCCATGCCGGCATTCATGGTTGGTGCATTGCGGGCTTACAAAACCATTGGGACATTTAATCTGATGACTTTGACAGATATCAGTAAAAATCATCAGTGGTTTAAAGCGAACAACAGGACTGTATTTAATGCAGATCGAGATTCATAATCTTTCAAAAGTTTATAGTGAAAAAAGAGGACTTCTACAAGCCGATCTTGAGGTAGAACAAGGGGAATTGGTTGCCGTAATTGGGCATAATGGAGCAGGGAAATCGACACTTTTGAATATTTTGGCCAGTTGGCTCCATCCAGACAGTGGGCAGGTTTTGGTAGATGGCAAAAATCTCAGAAATAGATTATCTGTTGTGAGAAAAATTGGTTTTGTCCCGGAAACCCCCAATCTTTTCGATTTTTTTTCCGTTGAATACAATCTTGAACTTTTTGCTCGACTTTTTCAAGTCTCATTTCGTCGGATAGAACAAATTCTGAAGGAATTAGATTTGCTGCCTTTTCGTAATAACAAGATACGGGTTTTATCAAAAGGGTTAAGGCAAAGGGTAAGCATTGCTCGCGCCCTTCTGGCCGATCCATCCGTGCTTCTTTTTGATGAACCCACATCGGGGATAGACTTTGAGATGACGAGAGAGATTTACAGACTTTTGAAAGATTATCATGCGTTAGGGAAAACGATAATTTTTACTTCCCATCGACCTGAAGAGATAAAAACCCTTGCAACACGCATCATTGTGCTGCATCAAGGCTATTTGGCCTTCGATGGTTCACCCCTAAAATATTTCCAATCAGCGATTCATGAAAAGCTTTACCTATGATGATTCGAAATATCATTATATTAACTTCGAATGATTTGGCCATTTCATTCAAGAATAAGACAATCTATCTGATTCTTTTTATCCCATTTTTTGTTTTTTTTTCCTTGGAGCTGGTGGATTCGAAAAATACAGAAATAAAAAATATCAATATCGGACTTATTCAAAAAGAAATATATGATCCTGATATTCTGCAAGCCATTAAAATGGGCGCGGGAGTATTTACAGTTTATCATGTTGCGAGTGAGGAGGAAGGCATAAAATGGTTAAAAGAAAAGAAAATAGACGGACTGTTATCAAAATCTGAAAAAGACAAAAACAGTTTAGTTCTCGTAGTTTTGAAAAAAGAAGCTTTGATTACCCTTTCAATAGTGGAGAGTTTTGCGGCATTACAAAAAGCAGTAGAAGGAAAAAGCATAAATTGGATTTCTGATATTAAGCCGCTTCAAGAAGAGGGGATTCAAAAACAAACTTTACCCACCTGGATTCTAATGTTGGTGTTGCTGGTAAGTTTCATTATAATGCCCGCGCAGGTTGCTGAGGAAAAAGAAAAAAAATTACTTCTCGCTCTTTTACAAACGCCCATTCGCGAAATTGAGTGGCTTATTGCCAAATTGCTCTTGGGTATGATTTTAATAATTATAGCAGTCCTATCCCTCCATCTAATGGGCAGATTTAATTTTGAAAATCCTTTGAGTTATGCGGCATTTATGGCAGTCGGCAGTTTCTGTTTTAGCTCTTATGGAATCTTTTTAGGTTTTTTATGCCGTAACCAGGCTAGTGCCCGAACTTTGGGAGTTATTTTCTATTTACCCCATCTGTTGCCGTCTGCATTATCTGATTTTTCACAAAAATTAACCGCCATCGCTCCTTTTTTACCCTCCTACCTGTTTTATGAACCGGTTAAATCAATCCTTTTAGACGGTGGCAGGATAACAAATTTATTTTGGGAGTGGATATATTTGCTTTTAGTCGGACTAATAACTTTTTTCTTCGCACATCTACTAATAAAAAAAAGATGGCTAATGTAAAATATGATATATTTTTTCACTCTAATGCACCGTGTATAGACTATTCTTAAATGAACCCTACTGACAAAGATTAAATATCAATTATAGGGTCACCACCCAACCTGCATAAAGACCATAAAGGCAAGTGATTCGACTATGCGACAGATATGGGCTGCGACTTGTCTTTTAATATTTCTTCTGTTTGGCTTGCCGAACGTGGCTGACCAAGCTCTGAAGGCGGAAACCGCCAACGCCAAGGGCAAGGCAGAGGTACTTGAGGAGAAGGCCTCGGCCGGGGGTAGCAAGACGCTCCCCACTCAGGGCGAGATCATCACCAAGCCCCAAGCGCAGTCGGTCGATCCGATCGGTGAAGAGCCCTTGGACGATGCGATCACCTGTCTTGCCCGCAGCATCTACTGGGAGGCCAATCGCAAGGATAATGCCGAAATGGAAGCCATCGCCAATGTCGTTATGAACCGGCTCAGCCATAAGGGATTCCCAAACACGATCTGTGGGGTTGTCAAGCAGGGCCACGAGCAGGGTACCTGCCAGTTCTCATGGTGGTGCGATGGCCGTTCGGATGATGCAAGGGAGGATGAGCCGTACTCGCACGCCAAGGAAGTCGCCCGCAAGGCCCTCAACCGGCAGATCAAAGACCAAACCGATGGAGCTTTGTATTTCCACAATCGGAAGGTAACTCCAAATTGGTCCAGCGATTATATCAGGACGGTCGAGGTCGGCGAGCACGTCTTCTACAAGCCGGCCGGCGGCAAGGCTAAATAGGCTCTGTCGGTTTGCATCGGAAAGGCATCTGACCCTCTAAAGCTGGAAAATTGTGCAACTATGAGGAGCTATGTCAGAAGAAATGCTATAAGAAGACGCTAACGCCAGAAAAATTGTCATTCCTCAATGGGCCCCTCAGTCTTTTGAGGTTCCACCAAATGTTGAGGCCAAACACATCGTCTCAGGTTTCTCTCCGCCGCTCTCCTGTTCATCTAATTACCCGTTTTTAAACTAAGATTCCTAACTCTTGTTTTTTTCCGGTTGTTGGCAGGCCAGTTGCAAACACTATTTGCGTGATTCTGGTCATCATACGCATGAAGGTTCTTGCTGAGAAGCGCAAGGAACTGTCACAAACGATCGTATCACTGATCGGCTCTCTGAGGACCGAGACAGGGTGCAGGCGCTGCGACTTTTACCTGAGCATGGAGGATGAAAACAAACTCTGTCTTCTTGAAGAATGGGAAACCCGGGAGAACTTTGATAGCCACCTGAAGTCGGAGCGTTTCAGGGTACTTCGGGGGGCGATGAACCTCCTCCAAGAGCCCTATGAAATGATATTCCACAGTGTGCAGCGTTAAAAAGAGAATGGAAGCGCGGTCCCAACCAGCATTTAATGAGAGGCAGGAGGAATGTCATGGGAATTATCTTTATTGTCATCTTGGTTCTGCTGCTCGTCGGTACCCTACCCACATGGCGCCACAGTTCAAGCTGGGGACCCTATCCGAGCGGAGGAATTGGATTGGTCCTTCTGATTGTACTCATCCTGTTAATGACGGGGCGAATTTGAGAGGGCAGTTGAGACAGAAGAAAATGGAGAGTTCTCCAGCCGCCATGATTCACTTGAAAGGGATATAGGTAAAGTTGGGTAAAATAAGGGTTAGGTTAACAATCTAAAAAGGAGCCGACCATGCTTTATACCATAGGTGTCATTCTCTTGGTTTTGTGGCTGCTGGGATTGTTCAGTGGCTACACACTGGGTGGAGTCATTCACGTCCTCCTGGTCATCGCTCTCATTGTGGTGGTGATCCAGGTTATTCAGGGGCGAAGACGATTGTAGGGATTTGGAGCCTTGCCGAAGAAGGTAAGACATTTGAAAAGAAGGTGGTCAGCAGGCCAAAGAGATTTTATCGAATCTGCGAACCCTTCAGTAGAAGGAGTCTCGTAATCACCCATTCACCACAAACCAACAAAAAGGAGTAACCGCCATGAAAAAGAGAAATCTGTATATCCGCTGTTTTGTGCTCATGATGCTGATCGCCAGCTTTGTGGCCTGTGCCTCAACATCCAAACAGGAAGGTGCGGGTGAATACGTCGACGATTCGGTCATTACGACCAAAGTCAAATCACTCATTGCAGCTGATGATTTTCTCAAGTCATTTCAGATCAGCGTCGAAACCTACAAAGGCATTGTTCAACTGAGCGGCTTCGTTGGTAATCAAATGGCCGTCAATAAGGCGGGTGAAATCGCCAGAGGCGTCCAAGGGGTCAAATCCGTAAAGAATAATCTGATCGTGAAATAGGCGTCAGGTGTTCGTTCCCTTGAGCCGGATGTTTGGACGTCTAAATATGGGAGGCGAGAAATGAAGACTGCTATTTCTACAATAGGATTAATGTTTTTGGGTTTTACCTTGCTTTCGGGATGCGCCACTGCGCCTCAAACATGGCCGGATTATGAAAGGAATGCAGAGAACAAGATGGTTGTAATCCAGGAGAAGATTGGAGATGGCCTGAAAACCGGCAGCCTCACCCCGGATCAGTCACAGATGTATCTCACAACGCTCAAGGGCATTCGAACAGACTATACGAACCTGAGGGACAAAAGGGTCTACCGCGACGAATGGGACAGGCTTAATACAAGACTGGATGCGCTTGGAGAGGATATCAACAGGGGGTATGCGAGGGGCTATGCACAGCCTGCTAGAATGGAAGAACCCAGGAACGGCGACAGGATTGTCGCGCTTCAACGAAGAATCGACGATGGAAGAATCAGCAGGCGTTTGCCTCCAACAGAGGAGCGAGAATTTCAATCCAGACTGGACTCCATTCGGCGCGAGTATATGCGGATGACGGAAGGTGCCAGATCCACGACGGTCGAGGAGAGATCGGACATCTCCCGCAGGCTCGATTCATTGGAAACGGAATTGAATCGGTTCCGCTAGAATTTTACAGAAAATCGGCTGCTTGACTTCGGAAGGAACATATCCGGCGGAGGAAGTTTAAAATGCAGACCGGCACCAAGATTTTAGTCGTTGATGATAATGATTTCATCCGAATCGGTGTTTCCAAGATGCTGTCACGGCTCGGCTATGACGTGTCATCAGCCGATAGCGGCGAAAAAGGATTGAGCATTTTTCTCAAGAACATATTCGACATTGTTTTATCGGATTATGAGATGCCGGGAATGGATGGAGTCGCTTTCGCCTGCAGCATCAAAAACAGCTCCCCCCGCACCCGGGTCGTCATCATGACGGGTGCCGGAAAGGAAACCGTATTTTCCAGAAAAAGCGCAGCGGTGGATGAGGTGATTTCAAAGCCATTCACCCTGGCGGAAATTGATGAAACGATCCAAAACGTGTCCGGCAAAGCCACTTTCGCATGATCTATACCTATCTCTGGATCCACCGTGGCTGTAAGCGTATCTGGTTTCGGCATGCTATCCAACCGTTTCAACAGCAAACAATGCCGCAGGGGAAATAACCCATATGGCAAACCGCGCTGAAGATATAAATGACGAACCGAAGAGCGCCAGATCCAAAGCGGATTTTATTCGATTGGCCGGTATCGGGCCGGAGCTTGCAGAGTTCCTGACCGAGTTTGTCGAAAAGCCCGATCATTTCTATTCAATACCTTTCGAAAGGCGCCGGGATATTGAAAATCAGATGGACGCAGTTTTATTATCGTTTGAGCAATGGTAATTCACACACGACCACACCTTCATCGCGGTCGTAATGATTCTGATTTGCGTCATTCATGGTGGGCGATAGTATCAACCCTGTAATTGTTCTATGAAGCGGAGCACTGGGCGGTGCGGATCGAGTGTTTTAGTTTTCGGTTTTGATAGTCACTACCTGACCCAATGTCCGTAACGTAGATTTTAATAGGAGAAAATGAAATGAATGCAGTCAAGATTGCGGCAATCGTTCTGATTTTAGCCGGCGCACTGGGGTTGGCGTACGGCAGTTTCAGCTTCACCAAGGAGACCCATGAGGCCAAGCTGGGACCGATCGAGTTATCGGTAAAGGACAAGCAGACGGTCAACGTCCCTGTTTGGGCAGGCGTGGGGGCGATCGTGATCGGCGGCGCGCTCATGTTTTTCGGGAGCAAGAAGGGCTAAACCCAACATATGTAACGTTTTGATCGGCGGAATAGTGACAGCTACTGCTTAACCATGGCGCTACGGGCCGTAGCAGGAGCCTAATAGGTTTCAAAACCCGTTAACAAAGGAGATGAGTTATGAGCACCAAAGAGGCATACAAACAGAAGATAGAGGCCGAACTGGAGCTGGCGCAGGCCAAATTAGCCGAGTTCAAGGCCCAGGCGAAGAGTTCTGCAGCCGACACTCGTATCAAATATTCCAAGCAGGTTGACGAGCTTGAACAGAAGGTTGACGCTACGAAGGTTAAACTGAAGGAACTGGGCGAGGCTAGCGATGACGCTTGGGAGCAGCTTAAGGTCGGTGTGGAGGCTGCCTGGGGCGCCTTAAGTGCTGCTATTCGAAATGCCGCCGCCAAGTTTAAAGATTGAACGTGCCGATGCGTCATCCACTTGCCAAACTGAGCAACTGGAAAGTTGCTCCGCAGAACGCCAGCTAATGACGGGCACATTAAGGTCAGCGCTCGCCCTATTAATTCTGACACTGGCTACCTTCATCAGGAACAATACCCGAAAGGAGGCTGAAGCAATGCCTCGAGTGCAAAATAGATTTTGGCCGACAAGGACCATGTCAGGGCGTTTCTGGAAAAAGCCGATAGTGCCGGCAATGGGCCTGATATTTCTGCTGGTGGGCTGTGCCAACGAAGCCTCGCAGAGAACAGGACCAGGGGAGCCGACGGCAAGGCCTCAACCGGCAGCCAGTAGCCGCAAAATTGACGCACGTCAGGCCGAACGCCTCCAGCGGGTGATGGCACCCCTCATCAAGAACATGAACCATCCCCTCCCGCTGAACAAGGTGCGCGTGACCCTCCTGGATGATCCGCAGATCAATGCCGCCAATGCCGGCGGTGGCGAGTTCTATGTCACGACCGGTCTCCTGGAGAAGGCCAGCGACGACCAGCTGCGCGGCGTTCTGGCCCACGAGGTGGCACACGATGATCTCGGCCACGTCGCACAAGCCCAGACTCTCGGGACCGGCATGAACATCGGTATTTTTATCCTCGATCAGATCATCCCGGGTTCGGGCCAAATCACGCCTCTGGTAGCCGACCTGGGAGTGATGCGCCCGTTCAGTCGCAAGGAGGAATACGAGGCAGACTCACATGGGGTTGTAATCCTCCAACGGGCGAACTACGACGGCAAACAGGTTATGGGAAATACCCTTTCCTGGCTGCTGAAGACAGCGGGCTCAAGCGGAGGGTTTTTCGAAAACCACCCCGGCACCGACGATCGCATCCAACGGATTCATGATCTGCCATAGACCGTGAACACAAGGACCTGGCGAGACCTGATGAACCATGCAACGCTGTAGAATAGGTGCTCTGTAAAACCAAAGAGTATGATTACCCAAAGGGGTGCTCCTGGTGGGTTTGCCCGGGACCGGGAAAACGCTTCTGGCAAAAGCCGTGGCCGGAGAGGCCAAAGTCACTTTCTTCAGCATCAGCGGGTCTGAGTTTGTTGAGATGTTCGTCGGCGTGGGCGCCGCCCGCGTTCGTGATTTTTTCTCTCAGGCGGCTACTCAGGCGCCCTGTATCATCTTCATTGATGAATTGGACGCATTGGGGAAAGCCCGCGGAGTAAATATCATGGGTGGGCATGATGAACGCGAGCAGACCCTGAACCAGCTTTTGGTTGAGATGGACGGGTTCGAAACGAATAAAGGGGTCATCATCATGGCCGCTACCAACCGGCCGGAAATTCTAGACCTCGCCTTGCTGCGCCCGGGGCGGTTTGATCGGCAGGTACTGGTCAATCGACCGGATATCAACGGGCGGGAAGCCATCCTGAAGATTCATTGCAAGCACGTCGTATTGGGTCCTGATGTGGATCTGCGCAAGATTGCCGCGCTCACTCCGGGCTTTGTGGGGGCTGATTTAGCCAACCTGGTCAATGAATCCGCTCTGTTGGCGGCTCGTAAAAGTAAAGAAACGGTAGGGTCGACGGAGTTCGATGAGGCGATTGACCGTGTGGTAGGCGGGCTGGAGAAAAAGAACCGGGTGATGAATGCGAAAGAGAAGGAAATCGTGTCTTTTCACGAGTCAGGGCATGCGATCGTGGCTGAGTCTGTGGAGCATGCCGACCCGGTGCACAAGATCTCCATTATTCCACGCGGGGTTGCGGCCCTTGGATATACTCAACAGCGACCGACCGAGGACCGCTACTTGATGACCCGCTCTGAGTTGCTGGATCGGCTGGCCGTTCTGTTGGGGGGCCGGGTAGCGGAGGAATTGGTCTTTAACGAAATCTCAACCGGTGCCCAGAATGATCTGCAGCGCGCTACGGACACTGCCCGTTCCATGGTCACGGAATATGGCATGAGCGATCGCATGGGGCTGGTGACGTATGAACAATCTCGCCAGCCCATGTTCCTCCCGGGGCTTTTTACTCCGAGCAACACCTACAGTGAGGAGAAAGCCGCTCAAATCGACGAAGAAATCACACGGTTCATCGAGGAAGCGCACCAAAGGGTCAAAAAAATCCTCTCTCAGCGACGGAGAGTTCTGGATGAGTTGGCCCACCTCCTTTCGGAGAAAGAAAACGTCCCAGGGGAGGAACTCAGAAAGATGCTGGCCGCATCCAAGCTTGCAGCAGTGAATTAGTCCTGCGGGGAAGGCCGCCGGAATCCTGACTGCGAAGCCGACGGCATACCGGCGAAACAGCCGATTAGGAGAATTTGTACATGGCAGCACTTGGACATTTCAAATGGTATATTCTGGGAGTGCTCGTCTTGCTTGCTGCAGGCCTGAGTACGATTCTCTGGCTGCGTCACGGCACCGGTACGACGGAGGGCATTGCTTCAGGCAATGGGCGCATTGAAGCCGTTGAAGTCGACATCACCACGAAATATTCAGGCCGCTTGGTTGCCATACTGGCAAAAGAGGGGGATATGGTCGAAGCAGGCCAGGTGCTGGCGAACATGGACGTCGAGGAGCTGAAGGCGCAGTTCCGACAGGCCGAAGCCGAAGTCAGACAGGCGCGACAAAAACACATTTTCGCCGCTGCCGTTGTCGAACAGCGCAAAGGCGAACTGGCGCTATCGGAAGAGGAAGCCTTTTAGAAAGCTCAAAAAGGCACTAATAGGATCGTAAAAACGATACGTGAACATCTAATAGTGCTTATCCGACTTTCCTCAAAAACCCCTCAGCCTATTGAGGTTCCACCAAATATTGAGGCCAAACCGATCGTTTTCCCCGTCTCTACGGCTCTCTCCTATTCATCTAATCAGCCGTTATTAAACTAAGATTCACAACCTTTGCTTTTTTCCGGTTGGTGGCAGTCGACTTGCAGTTACCATTCGGTATTGCCTTCGGGAATTTTGTTAGACAAATCTGAGAAAAAGGGAGGTTATCATGAACACCATTGACCATGGTGAAGGATTGAAAACGAAATTGATCGCATGGAAAAGGAAAATGGATGATCTCATTGAAAAGGTCGCCATCCGTGGATCTAAAGAAAGCGAAAAAGCCTTGCGCAAAAACCAAGACCTTGAAATGCCCAACAGTGAGATGTCATCTCGTATCGAACAGTTCAATAACGAGCCTCCCACGGAGTGGGTTTCACAGATGAAAAATATCGACAAAGGTCTGGTCGATATGCGTGGCAAATATGTGCTACGGCCTCGGATTTCTTGGACAAGGCTTTACGGTAAAGAACCGTGGCCACGGGAGAGAAAGCAATGGGAGAAATTTTAATTGGACTGAATCCAACCGCGAGAGGAGATTAAAAATGAAACTGTCATATCGGGGGCTTTTTACAGTGTTCTTTCTGTCTTTCGTTCTCGGATTGGCCGGTTGCCAACAAGAGGGGACTGCTGAAAAGGCAGGAAAGAAGGTTGATCAAGCGACTGAAAGTGCCGGCAAAAAGGTTGAAAAAACAGGTGAAGCGGTAGTCGAAAAAGTTGAAAAAGCCGGCGACTACCTGGATGATTCTGCTATCACCGCCAAGGTGAAGGCGGAAATTCTGAGTGACCCTCTGCTTAAGGTGCTCCAGATCAGCGTGGCCACCACAAACGGCGTGGTGAAGCTAAGCGGCGCGGTTGATTCCCAGCAAAGTATAGACAGGGCGATGGAAATAGCGCGTAGCGTCAAAGATGTGAAATCGGTAGAAAACGGCCTTGTTCGTTAGGGGTGCCGAATAAAGGGAAGCGCGGACCCAGCCAGCAATCGAATAACCGGAAGGCTGGGGCCGACTTATCATCAGTCGCAGCAAAAACCGACAGGAGAAAAACCATGAAATCAGGCACGAGGGACGAAGCAGAAGCCGGCTCGCTTCGGGTCGGACCTCGTTACAGTCTGATTTTGATTTAGAATGAGTAAAAAACGGTGCGGGCTTTTCCCTTAGAACGATGTTCTTGCCATCGGAATGGGATTGTTAAGGGATGTTTCCAGGAGGGCATGTGGACGGAGAGTGTTGCGGTAGGCAGTATGTCCTTTGGGACACGACGAAGGGAAGGTTTGGGGTAAGGGTAAAGGGGCGTGGGGTGATTGGAAAAAATGGGGGTCATGAACTGAGGAAATCAACCCTCACTCTTGTCCCCAGCAACCGCGATCGGAACGGTTGCCATGGCGTAAAGGGCAAGATACTTTTGGGCCGAAGATGCCAATTTTGACCCGCATGGTGCTTTTTGATATAAAATCAGTGAATCAATTCCGGTTTTTAAAATTTAGAATTTGAGGACTTGCGGATGAACGCAAAAGACCCCGTTTCTCATTGAGTTGAGGGACGGGGTTTTGCAATTCTGGGATTGAAAAACTGGAGGCGGGAATATCCCTGTCGTTCACGACCTCGGATTTATGGCTGTAAGCGCATACGAATTTAAAAAGATCGACCATGACTATTTTGAAGTAGATGAATAATCGATGACTGGTGGGATGTTTTTAGTTAGTGGTGGTAACATCGACATATCGATAAAGCTGAAAGTCTGTGATATTTATATCCTCAAGCGTGCTTGAATAAGGAGTAATTTTATTCCGAAACGAATGCAACGAGATGTTCGACAATATTGCTGTAAACTTGACTCTTCAAAAGGCTTCGTTTTTGACAGCTTTACAACGACTGCCCTCTATTCTGGTTTGTCCGACAGTTTGGTTTTTCCTACCAAAATACCCCATCTGGTGATCCTCCCAGGAGACGTTTGCGGAAATCAAGATGTTGCCGGATAGGGTAGGGGGTAGGGCGTGAGTCCTGACGATGGACTCTTAGAGGTGTCTTATGCCGCCCCTCATAACATGCCGTGCTAAATGGAGAGACCAACGGAAATGTTGTGTTTCACAAGTGGTTAAGCCATCTTTGACAGAGTATCTGAAGGCATCTTGTACGGATAGAAACGAGAAATTCCGCATCTTATGCGGGTCAATCTAATTATTGTTAGGAGAGAGGAAATGCACTTGATGCTGAGTGACAATCGTATACATAATACATACACGATTGGAGGCGAAAACCATGAAGTTTATCAGTGTGCGCGACTTGCGGGGCAAATCCGCTGAGGTCTGGAAGAATCTTCCGGGAGAACGGGAGATGGTTGTCACCAGCAACGGGCGGCCAATAGACATTCTTGCTGCCGTTAGCGAATCGAACCTCGAAGAATCTATTTCAGCCTTTCGTCAAGCACGTGCTGTCGAGGCCGTGGCAAGTCTTCAGCGTAGATCGTTGGAGCAGGGAAGCGATAGGATTACGACAAAAGAGATTGAGGCTGAAATTCAGGAAGTGCGGAAAAAACGCACCCGATGAAGATCGTTCTCGATACCAATGTTCTTGTGGCAGCATCCCCTCTTCCCCATTCCTTGCCGGACCCTGACGATGAACCATTTCTTGAAATAGCCCTTTCCGGCGAGGCGGAATATCTAATTGCGGGCAATCACGCTCATTACCCTCCCAGCCTGTGTAAGGGGGCCAGGGTACTATCACCAGCAGACTTCCTTAATAACTACAGCAAGCGGCTGAAGCCAAAGAAGAGCGGCACATAACCATGGCATCCACCGGACGTCTAAAGCTGCTGGTGATGTCTGGCGTTAGGCCGTCGGTCCAAATTCATGGTTGCACGGTTACCGTGAAATCATTATAATCCGTAAAGAGGTTGTCCGCTGTGATCGTCTCATTCGGTGACAAGGCAACTGAGGCCGTCTTTCACGGTACCCCAATCCGATTGCTGAAACGGTTTCCAGCCGACGTCCTGAAGAGGGCGAATCAGAAACTCGACTACCTCAACGGTGCTTCCGATCTGACAGATCTTGAAGCCCCGCCAGGTAACCGTCTCGAATCACTGAAAGGCGACCTGAAAGGCCTGCACAGCATTCGGGTCAACGATCAATGGAGAATTGTGTTTCGGTGGCAGGGTTCTGATGCCTACGAGGTCCAACTGACGGACTACCACCGGTAAAGGAGAGTCCTATGATTCCTAAGAACCGTGTTCCGACACACCCTGGAGAGATTCTCCTTGAGGAGTTCCTGATTCCCATGGAGCTCACCCAGGTCGAGTTCGCTGCTCACATTGGCGTTCCAGTGCAGCGAATCAACGAGATCGTCCGTGGGAAACGTGGCATCACACCTGAAACGGCCTGGTTGTTTTCCCAGGCATTTGGCACCACTCCACAGCTCTGGATCAACCTGCAGACAAACTATGATCTGGCGCAGAACAAGCCCGATAGAACCGTTCTCCAGCTCAGGAAGGCGGGGTAGGATACGAGGCCTAACAAACCACTCCAGCGGACAGCGTGACCGCTGCCGCTGAGCTCCCCGTTGAGAATCTCACCGCAAACTCGACTCACCAAACCGCTTCGTTTGCGAAAGCCTTAACAACGGCTGCCCCTATTATTAGGTAGCCTCGCTGATTTGGTTTATCTGGTCCAATAACTACTCCCGATGGTCGTCATCCGGAGCCGTTTACTCAAATCAAAACGCTGCCTAACAGGTAGAGCGCACAGGTATGCGCAGCCGGGGAATTTTAAAAGGTCTGGGGCGTTCGGGTTTAAGGAGCCAAGGGGTCAAGGGGCGGTTTTGTCGCGCCCCTTGACCCCTTGGTGTTTTCCGTTGCGGGTTGGACCGCTTAATGTTCCGGTTGCGGGTCGCTTCCGGGGGCGCGCAGGATCATGCGGCAGTCGGCGGCCGTGGCGCCCTGGCCCTCGGCGTGGACAAGGAGCGGGTTGATGTCGAGCTCCATGATCTCCGGGTGGTTGATGGCCAGGTTGGAGAGCCCCACCAGGCATTTCTCGATGGTCTCGATGTCGCCCTTGGGACGGCCGCGGAAGCTCTGCAGGAGTTTGTAGCCCTTGATCTGCCGTACCATGCGCCGGGCTTCGTTGCGGCCGATGGGCGCCAGGCGGAAGGTCACGTCCTGGAACACCTCGACGAAGATGCCGCCGATACCGAACATCAAGAGCGGCCCGAACACCGGGTAGCGGTTCAGGCCCAGGATGATCTCGGTTCCCTTGGACGCCATCTTCTGGACCAGTACGCCCTCGATGACCGCATCCGCGTCGTAGACGCGGCCGCGGGAGACGATGCCGTCGAAGGCCTCTCGGGCCTCATCCGGAGTCTCCACCCCGACCACGACCCCCCCGGCATCCGACTTGTGCAGGATCTGCTCGGAGACGACTTTCATCACGACCGGAAACCCCATCTCCGTCGCGATGGCCGCGGCCTCGTCGGCGCTTTGAGCCAGCTTCGTCGGCAGCACTGAAAAGCCGTAGGACTCCAGGATGCCGATCCCGTCGAGTTCGCCCAGGCGGGTCTTGCCGCGGGCGAGGCACTCCTTGATGATCCGGTCGGCGCGCTCCCGGTCGAACTTGAGCTGGTACTGGGCCAGATGCTGGCGGTTGAGCCAGTTGGCATACCGGTAAAGGGCGCCGAAGGCCTTGGCCGCGTTTTCCGGGAACTTGTAGACGGGGATGCCGCGGTCCTGGAGGTATTTGACCCCGGCGGAGACGTCGATCACCCCCATGAAGCAGCACAGGATCGGCTTGAAGGATTTGCGGGCGATGCGCGCAATGCCCTCGGCCGTGCCGAGAACGTCGGTCATGGACTGCGGGGTGAGGATGACGAGCGCACCGTCCACGCCTTCGTCGCGGATCACGGCGCCGAGCGCGTTTTCATAGCGGTCCATGGTGGCATCGCCGATGACGTCCACCGGGTTCTTGAGATTGGCGGTGCTCGGAAGGTGGCTCGCCAGGGTTTCGATGGTCTCGTCCTTGAACTGGGCGAGCTCCAGGCCCGAGAACATGGTCATGTCGGTGGCGACGATGCCCGGCCCGCCGGCGTTGGTCACGATGGCGACGCGGTTGCCGGCCGGCACCTTGCGGCGCAGTTTGCCGAGCTCGCTCTCGTTCTTGTAGGCGAAGGCCGTGGCGAAGTCGAAGAGCTCGTCGATCGATTCGACCCGAAGGATGCCGGCCTGCTGGAAGATGGCGTTGTAGACCCCCTCGGTGCCGGAGAGCGATCCCGTGTGCGAGGCGGCCGCCTGAGCGCCGGCGCTGGTGCGGCCGGACTTGATCACCAGGACCGGTTTCGGACGGTAGTCCCCGCAGGTGATCTCCTTGACGGCTTGGATGAACTCCGGCCCCCGCCGCAGCTCCTCAATGTAGAGCAGGATCACCTCGGTGTCGTGGTCCTGGTGCAGGTAGCGCAGCAGGTCGAGCTCGTCGACATCGGCCTTGTTGCCGATGGAGATGAACTTGGAGAAACCGAAATTGCGGTCGGCGGCGAAATCGAGCACCGCTGTGCACAAGGCGCCGCTCTGGGAGATGAAGGAGATGTTGCCGGCCTTGGGCATGCGGGCGGAGAAGCTCGCGTTCAGCCGGACCGCGGACAGGGGGTTGATGACCCCCAGGCAGTTCGGGCCGATCAGCCGCACACCGGCCTCCCGGCAGACGGACACGATGCGGTCTTCGAGGGCGCGGCCCTCGGGGCCCACCTCGCGGAAACCGGCCGAGACGATGACGATGCCCTTGACCCCCTGGGCCACGGCATCCTGGATGGACTGCAGCGCTGCCTTGGGCGGAAGAATGACGATGCCCAGGTCCACCTGGTCGGGCACTTCCTTGATCGAGGGGTAGGCCCGCACGCTCGAGATCGAGCGCGCGGTCGGGTTGACCGGGTAAAGCGTGCCGGTGAACCCGCCTTTCAGGATGTTGACGAAAATGTCGTGGCCGACCTTGCCGGGCGTGGTGGAGGCTCCGATCACCGCCACCGATTTGGGCGCCATAATGGCATCCAGTGGTTCAATAAGCGAATTGTGTTCCATACTGCAGACTCCTCCTTTTGCAAGCTTCCCATCATTGGGGTTTATTCGATTCCGTTTCCGGATTCCTTCAGCTCCGCTTTGATCTTCATCGCTTCCGCGTAGACGGCCTGCCGCGGCAGTCCGAACGCGCGGGCGATCTCCTTCGCCAGTTCCGCAACCCCCTTGGATGGTGACGACAACCCTCTCCGGATCTCCTCCCGGGCCTCCTCCCAGGAAGCGGGACCTTCATCAGCTCTGCCTGCTATCAGAAGAGTGCACTCGCCTTTGACATCGGGGCGGTGGTTCAAGTTCCCAAGGATCTCGCTGAGGCCGCCGCGAATGAATTCCTCGTAGCGCTTGGTCAGTTCCCGGGCCAGGACCGCCCGGCGGTCGCCGAAGACCGGGAGCATCTCGGCGATCAACGCCGCGATGCGCTGCGGCGACTCATATACTATGACGGTTCGTGCTTCCAAGGCAAGGGCCTGGAGGTGACGGGCGCGCTTGCCGGGCTTCTTGGGCGGGAACCCTGCGAAGACGAAAGCGTCCGTCGGAAGCCCGGAGGCGGAGGCCGCCACCGCCCCCGGCACGGGGACCACCCGCAGGCCGGCGTCCGCCGCGGCGGCGACGATGCGGTAGCCCGGGTCGGAGATGCCCGGGGTGCCGGCGTTGGTGACCACGGCGATCGAGGCGCCCTGCTGCAGGCGGCGCACGAGCTCAGGGGTCCGCGCGGTTTCGTTGTGCTCGTGATAGGAAACGAGCGCGGCGGAGATCCCGAAGTGCCGCAGCATCTGGCCGGTCTTGCGGGTGTCCTCGGCCGCGACGAGGTCCACCGTTTTGAGCACGGAGAGGGCCCGCAGCGTGATGTCCTCGAGGTTCCCGATGGGGGTGCCCACCACGAAAAGCGTTCCCGGCGCGACGGGGCGGCTATGGCTATCCCCGGGGTTATCCATAGAGGAGTTCGAAGGCATTCCGGACGATTTCCACCTCCGGCGGCTGCACCGCGGAGTGAATGGCGACGACGTCGAAGCGGGCCTTGGCCTGGCTTTGCCCGGTGGTCTTCAGGTAGTAGAGGGCGACCATGGAGATTTTACGCTGCTTTTGCGGGGTGACCGCCCATTTCGGGTTGCCGAAGTGCAGGGACCGGCGCGCCTTGACCTCGACGAAGACGAGGGTGTCGCCGTCCCGGGCGATGAGATCGATCTCCCCCAGCGGGGTGCGGTAGTTGGCCTCGATGATGCGATACCCCTTCTTGCGCAGCAGGCGTGCCGCGAGGGCTTCGCCGGCTTCACCGTACTTCTGGCGCGGGTCCGGCATGGGCAGCCCCCTCGGGCGTGGGCAGGTGTTCCCGGACACCCCGGAAGGTGCGTCGGTGGATGGGCGAGCAGCCGAAGGCGGCGATCGCCTCCCGGTGGTCCCGGGTCGGGTAGCCTTTGTGACGGTTGAAACCGAAATGAGGGTAGTGCAGATGATAGATCTCCATCAGCCGGTCACGGGTGACCTTGGCGACGATCGACGCGGCGGCGATCGTGATGCTCAGGGAATCTCCCTTGGGGATGGCGTCCTGGGGCAGGTCGACCGGGATCGGGAACGTGCCGTCGATCAGGAGATGGTCCGGGGGCGGGCTCAAGTTGGCCACGGCGATCGCCATGGCCGCCAGCGACGCCTGCAGGATGTTGATGCGGTCGATTTCGCCGGCATCGACGATGCCGATGCCCACCGTCACGGCCTGGCTGTAGATGGTGCGGTAGAGGCGGTCGCGCCGGGCCGGGGTGAGCTTTTTGGAATCCGTCACGTGCGGGTCCGAGAAACCCGGCGGGAGCACCACCGCCGCGGCGACCACCGGCCCGGCCAGCGGACCCCGGCCGGCCTCATCAACCCCGGCGATGCGGTGATAACCGCGGCGGGAGGCTTGATGTTCGTATGCCCACAGATCCATCGGGTATGGCAGGTCGTTCGCGGTGGCTGCGGCCGGGCGCCCGCATTACCGGCGGGCGCTCTGGAATCCCCGGCCGGTTAGGTCAGGCGTTTCTCGCGGATGCGGGCCGCCTTGCCTCGGAGGTTGCGCAGGTAGTAAAGCTTGCCGCGCCGCACCCGACCCCGCGTGAGGATCTCGACTCGGTCGATGGACGGCGAGTGCATGGGGAAGATGCGCTCCACGCCGACGCCGTAAGAGACCTTGCGCACGGTGAAGCTGGCGCCCATTTTGCCCTCGCGCCGGCCGATGACCACGCCCTGGAAGGCCTGGATGCGCTCTTTTTCACCTTCTTTTATCTTGACGTGAACCTTGACGGTGTCGCCCGGAAGGAAGTCGGGCAAGTCCATCCGCATCTGTTCGCGTTCGATCAACTCGAGCTTGTTCATCTCTCATCTCCTCTAAATTTCGATGGCACCGGAATTTGTACCTATAACTCATTGGAATGCATTTCGTCAATAAAAGATTGCTGGACTCGCCGGTCAATAAGATTCATCGGCGCCGTCGACCGGTCTCCGCCGGCAGCCCGGAGAGCAGCTCGGCCAGGCGCGCCTGCCAACCCCGCAGGATCTCCGCTTCGGCCGGCGTCAGCGCCCGCTGCCGCAGCAGATCCGGGCGACTGACCAGTGTCCGCATGAGCGAGGACTCGAGCCGCCAGCGTTCGATGTTGCCGTGGTGGCCGCTCAAGAGCACCTCGGGGACTTCCGCGCCCTCGAACACCGGCGGTCGGGTGTAGTGGGCGTGCTCGAGAAGGCCGTCGGAAAAAGAGTCGCGCGCGGCCGAATCCGCGCCGCCCAGGACGCCGGGGATCAGCCGGGTCACGGCGTCGATCACCGCCATGGCGGCGATCTCCCCCCCTGTCAGGACGTAGTCGCCGATCGATAGCTCATCGGAGATGAGGTCGGGGCAGAGGCGGTCGTCCACCCCTTCGTAGCGTCCGCAGACGAGGATGAGTCCTTTCAGACCCGCAAGCTCGCGTGCCAACTCCTGGTTGAACACTCGCCCCTGGGGGCTCATGAGGACCGTGCGGGCCTCCGGCGCCATCTGCCGGGCGTGGCGGATGGCAGCGGCCAGCGGCTCGGGCTTCATCACCATGCCGTTGCCGCCGCCGTAGGGGCGGTCGTCGGTGACATGGTGCCGATCATCCGCGAACTTGCGGATGTCGAGCGCCGCCGCCGAGATCGTCTGCTGTTCGATCGCCCGGCGGACCATGCCGTGGGACCACAGCCCGTCGAACATGTCCGGAAAAATCGTCAGCACCAGGATCCGCATGCCGTCTACTCCTGATCCAGGCCCTCGGGCAGATCGACCTGCATGCGGCGCGTCGTGAGGTCGACGGCCTTCACCACGGATTTGAGCGCCGGCACAAGAATCTCTTTGCCCGCGCCTTTCACCACGTACACGTCGTTGCTGCCGGTCGCGAAAACGGACTCCAGCCGACCGAGCAGACGGCCGTCGACGGAAACCACCTCGAGGCCGATGAGGTCGGCCCAGTAATACGTGCCTTCCTCGAGCACCGGCAGCGTCGCCCGGTCGATCAACAGGTCGCAGCCGATCAACGCCTCCGCCTGGCTGCGGTGGGTGATCCCCGACAGGTACAGAACCGCCCCCCGTCCCTGGGGCCGGACCTCGCTGACTTCGTAAACCGTCTCTTCGCCGCTGGCGCCAAGCGCCCGGATCGGCCGGCCGGGAGCGAACACGTCAAGGGATTCGGCATAGGATATCAGCTTCAGGCCGCCCCGCATCCCGTGGGCACCCGCCAGTCGTCCGATGAGCATGATGCGTTCGCCGGGCACCGCTTATTCGAGAATCTCCAGGACCGTGCGCTTCTTGAGCTTGGCCGACGCGGCGCCCAGGATGGTGCGCATGGCCCTAGCGTTGCGGCCTTCCTTGCCGATGATCTTGCCCAGATCCTCTTTTGCGACCTTGAGTTCGAGCACGGTGGTCTGGTTGCCTTCAATCTCGGCGACCGTGACCTGATCGGGATGGTCCACCAGGGCCTTCGCCAGGAGGGTGATCAGATCTTTCATGGTGTCGTCTCCTCAGTGGGCGGTTGAGAACGTCACATCGAGACCTGCCAGGCGCGCAGCGGCTGTTCAACCACTCCGACAGCGGGGCGTCCGGGGCCGGATCGCCGCTGGATCGATCCGCACGCGCGGGAGGAGGCCGAGGATCTCGGCGCCCGCCCTCGCGAACTCCCTGAACCCTGAGAACCGAGCCGTTAAGCGCCGCTATGCCTTTTTACCAAGAAGGCCCTCTTTTTTCAAAAGGCTTCTGACGGTGTCGGTGGGAGTGGCGCCCTTGCTCAGCCAGTGCTGCACCCGCTCCGGTTTGAACGTGACCTTGACGGGGTTGGTCTTGGGGTCGTAGGTGCCGACGTTTTCCAGGAACCGGCCGTCACGCTTGCTGTCGCTGTCGGTTACCACGATCCGGTAGTAGGGTTTTTTGGTGGCGCCGTGGCGCGCGAGCCTGATTTTTACTGCCATGTTTCAATCTCTCCTTCAGAACGGCAGCATCCCGCGACGGGAGCCGCCTTGGTTGAACTTTTTGAGCATTTTCAACATCTGGGCGTAGTTTTTCAAAAGGCCGTTGACGTCCTGGATACGGGTGCCGCTGCCCTGCGCGATCCGGCGCCGGCGGCTGCCGTTGATGATGCCGTGCTGCCGCCGCTCCTTGGGCGTCATGGAGTTGATGATCGCCTCGATCCGGACGAACTCCCGGTCGTCGACCTCAAGGTCCTTGAGGTGCTTGATCTTGGCCATCCCGGGAATCATCTTTAAAATATCGGACAGCGAGCCCATTTTGCGCACCTGGGTGAGCTGGTCCCGGAAATCATCCAGGGTGAACTGGCTCTTGCGCAGTTTTCTCTGTAGCTCGAGCGCCTGTTTCTGGTCGACGGCGGCCTGGGCCTTTTCGATCAGACCGAGCACGTCCCCCATGCCGAGGATGCTCGAGGCCATGCGGTCCGGGTGAAACGGCTCGAGGGCGCTCAGCTTTTCGCCGACGCCGATGAACTTGATCGGCTTGCCGGTGATCGCCTTGATGGACAGGGCCGCGCCGCCGCGGGCATCGCCGTCCATCTTGGTCAGGATGACGCCGCTGATGTCCAACTGGTCGTTGAAGGACTTGGCGATGTTGACGGCGTCTTGGCCGGTCATGGCGTCGGCCACCAGCAGGATGTCCGAAGGCCGAAGGGCCGTCTTGATCCGGCCGAGCTCGGCCATGAGCTCCGCGTCGATGTGCAGGCGGCCGGCCGTGTCGAGAATCAGCGTGTCGCAGCCGTGCTGAAACGCCCCGGCCTTGGCCTCCAGGCAGATCCGCACCGGGTCCTGGTCCGTCGTGGACGGGAACACCGGCACGGCCAGCTGGTTGGCGAGCGTCTTGAGCTGGTCGATGGCCGCCGGCCGGTAGACGTCGGCCGGAACCAAAAACGGTCGTCGCCCGGCCTTTCGCAACTGGGCCGCGAGCTTTCCGGCCGTGGTGGTTTTGCCGGAGCCCTGCAGGCCCACCAGCATCACGGCGGCCGGCGGCGTGCCGGCGAGGTTCAGCGCCTCGTGGCGCGAGCCCATCAGCTCGGTCAGCTGATCGTTGACGATCTTCACCACTTGCTGGCCGGGGGTGAGGCTGGCCAGCACCTCCTGGCCGAGGGCGCGGGTGCGCACCCCTTCCACGAAGCTTTTGACCACACGGTAGTGGACGTCGGCTTCGAGCAGGGCCATGCGGACTTCCTTGAGGCCCTCCTCGATGTTCGCCTCGTTCAGCTTGCCGTGCCCGCGCAGCTTTTTGAAGACGGATTCGAGCTTGTCGCTTAAGTTTTCGAACATAGAAACGCTGCCATTATTTTACAAATTCTTGAAATTACAATCGCATCGATGCTATGTCAAGCCAAAAAGGAACGGTTCCATATTTTCGCATGACGTAACTCGTGTTTCGGATTTCCAATTTGATCCCGGGCGGCCCGGGCGAGAGGGGAAAAAAGGACCATGGTTTCGGTTGCCGAGCGCATCAATATTCTGGACGTCTCCCGGGAACAGCTCGTGGAGTGGCTGGCCGAGCGCGGGATCGCGGCCTACCGGGCGGGCCAGATCCTGAAGTGGGTCTACCGCCGCCAGCGGGGCGACTTTGCCGAGATGTCGGACATCGCCAAGGAGGTGCGCGCCCTTCTGCCGCAGCATTTCCGGATTCCGCGGCTGGAGACCCGGGCCCTGCAGACCTCTGCCGACGGCACCCGCAAGTACCTCTTCGGGCTCGAGGACGGCGAGAGCATCGAGAGCGTTCTGATCCCCGAGCGCGACCACTACACCCTGTGCGTGTCGAGCCAGGTGGGCTGCGCCCAGAACTGCCGGTTCTGCCTGACGGCCAAGAGCAAGCTGCGGCGCAACCTCTCCCAGGGGGAGATCCTCGGGCAGGTCCGCGACATCAAGCAGGACCTTCCCGACCCCGAGCGGCTCACCAACCTCGTTTTCATGGGCATGGGGGAGCCGCTGGCCAACTTCGACCCCCTCCTGGGCGCGCTGGCGATCATCACCGACAGCGACATCGGGCTCGGGTTCGCCGCCAAGCGGGTCACCGTGTCCACGGCCGGCCTGGTGCCGAAGATGCTCGAGTTCGGCCGCCGGTCCCGGGTTTCCCTCAATGCCGCGGACGATGAAACGCGCAGCCGCCTCATGCCGATCAACCGCACCTACCCGCTGGAGACGCTGCTCGCGGCCTGCCGCAGCTACCCGCTCCCGCCCGGCCGGCGCATCACCTTCGAGTACATCCTGATCAAGGGCGTCAACGACGCGCCGGAGGACGCCCGCCGCCTGGCCCGGCTGCTGCAGCCGATCCGCTGCAAGGTCAACCTCATCCCCTTCAACCCCCACGAGGGCAGCGACTTCGAGCGGCCGGCGGAGGAGGCCATCCTAGCCTTTCAGGAGGTCCTGCTGCGCAAGCATTTCACCGTCATCATCCGCCAGAGCAAGGGGCAGGACATCTCCGCCGCCTGCGGGCAGCTGCGTGCCCGCAGCGGCGAGGCTTCGTGAGGCGCCCACGTTCGGCGTTGCGCTTCCGCATGCGTGGAGTTGAACCTGGGTTCCTCACGAAGCCCCTGCCGGGAATTCATCGCAAAGAATAAAACTGGTTCCGTGGGGAGGCGTCGGGGTGAAGTTCCGCGCTTAGTGAGTCAATTTGGAGCTCGCCAGGCGGTTGAGGCTGACTCCAGCCTCTGCAGCTTGAATGGCAAGTTGGCGGTGCACGTCGGGAGGGATGCGTACCATGAACTTGCCGCTGTAGCGCTTGGTGGCGATGGGTTGCGGTGCCTGTTCTCCGCTGTGCGCCATGTCGGCGATTACTTCCGCAACAACGTTCCGGATTCCCTTGAGCGCCCCTTCGGGGGAAGAGGCTAGCCAACTCAGGCTAGGGAACTCGGCGCAAAGCCCCACATACTCCTCGTCACCTTCCGACCAGGTTACGCGATAGGTATACTTGTCATGTTTGGGTGCCACTCTCCGCCTCCAGCCTTTCGATTGCTTTCAGGGCCTGTCTGACCTGATACGCCTTTGCATATCCCTTTTTGTTTTGAATGTTCACCCGTGGGTCGCCGGCCCATGGAGTCTTGTAGACCCGGTGACTGCTGCTGCTTTTTCTCGGTTTTCCAAAGAAATGGTTGCATACGATGCAAAGGTCGGCAAACCTCACACCATTAGGGTTCGCACGCATCGTGTGGAGGACGGCAGCCACTGCAGCCATGGAGCGAAGATATCAATAATGATACTATTTGTCAACAAAAGAGAGTCAGAAAATCCAACCCCCTCTCTTCGCGTTTGTCAGATCATCAGCCTGCGCACGTCGTCGGGCAGGACGGCGATGGCCTGGATCACCTCTTCGCCGGCGGGCCGCTTTACGAGCACATGCACCGGCGCCAGCTTCGGGCCGCGGCTGTAGCCGACACAGATGGCGGCCGCCAGAAGAAGGGTGTTCCGGTCGGCATCCCCTTGCAGGACGCCGACGGGGCTGGGGTAGTCGCGCACGTCGAGCACCACGTCCAGGGCCGGATTGCAATGCTGCAGGATGCCTTCGTTGTCCTTTTCGGTGCGGCCGACGACCAGCTTGGCCCGGGGGTTCAGCCGGAAGTGCCGGCCGAACTTCAGGAGCTGGATCTCGGCTTCCGCGGATCCGCCGCCGTGATCGAAGAGATCCTTCAGCCGCGCGCTGAACCCCTTGTCCGTGAGCAGGCAGCCGCCGGCCGGCGCCGGGTAGTCGGTGATGCCCAGGGTCTTGGCGAGCGCGATCTGGTCCCGGCGGCCGCGGCCGTGGATGTCCAGCAGCCGCTCCCGGTCCACCAGGCCCTGCTGTTCAGGGATGGTTTCCGGCAGGTGTTTGGCGCAAAGGGGCCGCAGGATGTAACCGCCCAGACCGGAGTGCTTTTCCACGTAGCGCAGGGAGGGTTTGGTCTGGGACATCGGCCGCTGGCCGAGCACCTCGCCGCTGAAGAGAAAATCGAATCCCCTTTCGCGCATGATCTCCCCGGCCAGGCGGAACATCAGCGTGTGGCAGTCCATGCAGGGGTTCATGTGCTTGCCGTAGCCCGCGGGCGGGTTGCGCAGCATGGCCATGTACTCGGCGAAAATGGGCTTCACCGTCAGCGGGATGCCCGTCAGGCGGGAGGCCTTGCGCGCCTTGGCGGCGGTGAAAAAGGGGGTCTCGAAGGAGACCCATTCGACTTCGATCCCCTGGCCGCGCAGCACCACCCCCGCCAGCATGCTGTCCAGCCCGCCGGAGCACAACCCCAGCGCCCGGACTTTTCGATTTTGGATGTTCATGCGCTATCCGCCCGCCTTGACGGGTCTGTTGGAATCGGTCTATGTGTCGGCCCGGACGGTTTGGTTATAAACAGGTCGTGGCGTTCCCCGCCATTCCAATGTGTAACGAAATCCCCCTTCGCCCCCTTTGTCAAAGGGGGTTGGGGGGATTTTGAAAGCGATCTTATTCGAAATCATCGAACTTTCGTTGAAACGTTGTTGTAACATAGGTCGCCGGATCTCAAATTCAAGTTGATTCGGCAAAAGGGGTTGTCTTCTTGTTACCCTCATGCGGGAGCCTCGCCCCGACGGGGCCGTGATTCGCCAATGGCTTCAAGAAAAACAGCCGCACGCGCCGCGTCCATCATAGAGATCCTCAATTCGATCTACCCGCGGGTCACGCCGCAGCTGCTCTATCGCAACCCCTTCGAGCTGCTGGTGGCCACCATCCTCTCCGCCCAGTGTACGGACAACCAAGTCAACCGCGTCACGCCCGAATTGTTCAAACGCATGCGCCGGCCGGAGGATTTCGTGAAGACGCCGGTCGGCGCCATCGAGGCGCTCGTGCGGCCGACCGGGTTTTACAGGAACAAGGCCCGGAATATCAAGGCCTGCTGCGAGGCCCTCGTCGAACATCACGGCGGGCAGGTGCCCCGGACGCTGGGGGAGCTGGTCAAGCTGCCGGGCGTTGGGCGCAAGACCGCCAATGTGGTGCTCGGCGCTGCTTTCGACACGCCGGGGGTCGTCGTGGACACCCACGTGGGGCGCATATCCGGCCGCCTCGGCCTGACGAAGCACAAAGACCCGCACAAGATCGAACTCGACCTCATGCGTGTCATCCCCATGAAAGAGTGGAGCGACTTCTCGCTGCGCCTCATCTTTTTCGGCCGCGAAACCTGCGCGGCCAGAAAACCCAAGTGCCCCGTCTGCCCCTTGGACCATCTCTGCCCATACCCCCACAAGACCCCGAAGTCCCCATCCTGAGCTGTTTGCGCCCGAAAAGAAGGCGCAAACAGATGCTGGGGGAACAGCAATTGCTCCGGTCATCAAATATGCCGACACTGGTTCGGGCCAAGGTGGGCACCGTGCTCCACCTTGGCCTGAGATGTTGAATTTGGCTTATTTTGATAGCCGGAGCACTATAGCAAGAGTCGTTTATGGTTATTTAAGGTTATTAATAGTATTTTAAACCTGTTGTTGTTGACATAGTAGGTTAAATATCCTAATCAAATTCCCTTTGATAACCGTTAACGCCTCCACGCATGAGGGTTTTTCATGGCCAAGCTCCTCTCCACCAGGGAAGTGTCGAAATTTCTCAACGTGAACGAGAAGATGGTCTACACGCTCGTCTCCGAGAAGCGGCTGCCGGCCACCAAGATCACCGGGAAGTGGCTCTTCCCGCAGCATCTCGTGGAGCAGTGGGTGGAGGCGAATACCATCAATTTCCCCAAAGGCGGCGCCGGCGCCGCGCCCTACAAGGGGCTTCTGGTCATCGGCGGAAGCAACGATCTTCTCCTGGACCGTGCCATCACGCTCTTCAACACCATGACCTCCGAGCACCTGGCGGTCTTCGGCAACCTGGGGAGCATGGGCGGGCTGCGGGCGCTGCGCCGCGACCTGTGCCACCTGGCGGCCAGCCACCTGCTCCAGGAGGACGAGAGCGAGTACAATTTCGCCTATGCCTCGGAGGAGTTGGGGAATCTGCCGGCCGTGGTGAATTTCTGCCGGCGCGAGCAGGGGATCATCGTCCGCAAGGGGAACCCAAAAAAAATCTCCGGCGTGGCCGATCTCGGCAAGCCGGGAGTGCGGATCGTCAACCGCCCCCTGGGGACCGGGACCCGCCTGCTGCTGGACCGAGAGCTGAACAAGGCCGGCGTCAAAGGCGAAAAGATCGAGGGGTACGCCCACGAGGTTCAGCGCCACCTGGATGTCGGCCTCGATGTCCTGTCCGGCCGCGCCGACGCCGGGCCGGGGATCCGCCCGGTGGCGGCGCTGCTCAACCTGGGGTTCGTCCCCCTGCGCTGGGAGCGCTTCGATCTCATGGCCTCCAAGGAGCGGTTTTTCGACGAGGGGGTCCAGCGTTTTCTCGGCCTGCTGCACGAGCCCAAGTTCCACCGTATGGTGAAGGACGGATTGGAGGGCTATGACCTCAGCCTGAGCGGCAAGATGGTGTTCCCGCACAACGCTCCGGAAAAAACGACGGATGCAAAACCGGCATGACAATGGCTGACAAACCCCTCCCCCGGCCCCTCCCGCAAGGGGAGGGGAAGCCTTTGGGAGAATAATATCCCTCGTGTGACGATGCTCTTTCCGGCCTCCCCCTGGACGGGGGAAGCCCCGTGGGGGTGGATACAACAACCGATTCCTGATGAAAAGGAGGTCTTCTATGGTTCGCACTAAATGTGTTGGCTGGAAGGTTTTTTTGTTTCTGCTGGCTTCCCTGATAGCCGCCGGCGTGGCCGGCGCGCAGGAGAAAGTGCTGCTGATGGCCACCACCACCAGCACGGAGGACACGGGGCTGTTGAACGTGCTGGCCCCGGAATTTAAAAAAACGACCGGCATCGACCTGCGCTGGACCGCCACCGGCACCGGCAAGGCGCTCAAGCTGGGCGAGGATTGCAATGTGGATGTGCTGATGGTCCACGCCCCCGATGCCGAGAAGAAGTTCGTGGATGGGGGGTACGGCTTGAACCGCAGGGAGATCATGTACAACGACTTCGTCATCATCGGCCCGGCCGTGGACCCTGCCGGCGTCAAGGGCAAGAGCGTGAAGGACGCCATGAATGCCTTCCAGACCAAGAAGGCGAACTTCGTCAGCCGCGGGGACAAGTCCGGCACCCACATGATGGAGCTGGACCTGTGGAAAACATCCGGGGTGACGGTGCCCGAAAAAGAGACCTGGTACGCCCAGGCCGGCCAGGGGATGATGGCCACCATCACCATCGCCGCCGAGAAGAACGGCTACACGCTGGCCGACCGCGGCACCTACATCAAGTACGAAAACAACATGAAGGGCGCGCCTCCCCTGAAAATCCTGGTGGAAGGGGACCAGGCGCTCCTCAACCAATACAGCGTAATCGCCGTGAACCCGGCCAAGTGCCAGAAAGCCAAAGCCGAGCTGGCGACGGCGTTCAGCAACTGGATCGCCGGCCCCGAGGGGCAGAAACTGATCAGGGAGTTCAAACTGATGGGCAAGCCGTTGTTCACCGCCAACGCCAAGTGACGAAAAAAGTAACGAGCAACGAGTGAAGGAAGAGTGATGAGTCGGAGTGGAAAGTAACGGATAACGAGAGCAAAGACATGGGTGAAGAGTGGTGAGGGAAGAGCCGGGGTCGGAGAAAACCGACTCTGCTGAAGGCTGCTCTCGTCACCAACAAGCTGCGCCAAACACCAAACACTTCCAGACCAGTTGACATTTTTTTCTGTGGGAGCGGCTTTCCAGCCGCGAGGATCGAGGCTGAAAGCCTC
>CAZLSV010000018.1:71117-71393 GCA_964562235.1 uncultured Desulfatibacillum sp. | reverse complement strand
AAGACAGCGTACGCCGTTCGAGGGCTTCGGATTGTGCCCTGATGGTCAAAGGAATGCACCCCCGTGGGCGGAATCATTCCAGGGGGAGTGGGCTTTACCTGCCGCCCGCGTTGCGGTTTCGCGTCGCACTACTGAGGAGGAGTCACCAGAATGCAGCTGTTGTCCTTCGTACCCCTGGCTGGCGGGCACCTGGAGGCCGTCGCCCGGGCGTGGCCCGGAGAGGGCATCCGCCAGGCCGAGGATGAGGCGGGGGGTGACCCCGCCGGGGGCAACGTC
>CAZLSV010000018.1:64135-71107 GCA_964562235.1 uncultured Desulfatibacillum sp. | reverse complement strand
AGGTTCTCCCCGGAGTTCCTGGCGAAGGCCGTCAACCTGGAGTGGGTGCACTGCACGGCAGCTGGGGTCGAGCTGCTGCTCACGCCGGAGTTCAAGGCCCACCGCTGCCTGCTCACCAATGCCCGGGGTGTTTACAACCTACCCATGGTCGAGCACGTGCTCCTCCTGATCCTGGCCTTCGCCCGGCGCCTGCCGGAACTGATGGCCGCCCAGCGGGAGGCCCGCTGGCTGCCCCAGGTGCGGAGCGAGGAGATCAGGGGCAAGACGGTGCTGGTGGCTGGCTTGGGCGGGGTGGGCCTGGCGGTGGCCCGCAGGTGCCGGTCCTTGGGGATGCGGGTGATCGGCACCCGGCGCAGCGCCCGGGATGGGCACCGTGCTGACCCCGGAGGGGCTGGGGCAGCTGCTGCCCGAGGCCGACTACGTCCTGGTGGCGGCCCCTGCCACCGCCGAGACCCGGCGGCTGATCGGCGAGGCGGAGCTTCAGCTGATGAAGCCGTCGGCGGTGCTGATCAACGTGGCCCGGGGCAGCCTGGTCGACCAGGCGGCCCTGACTGCGGCCCTGCAGGGGGGCCGCCTGCGCGGCGCGGGGCTCGATGTGTTCGAGGCCGAACCCCTGCCCCCCGACAGCCCCCTCTGGGCGATGCCCAACGTGATCATCTCGCCGCACTGCTCCGCCAGCTCGCCGGAGAACAAGCGGCGCAACATCGAGCTGTTTGTGAAGAACCTCAAACGCTGGCGGAAAGGGGAACCCCTGCTCAACCCAGTGGATAAGAGCAGGGGCTATTGAACCTCGTGTGTCCGTCTCCTTAGCCGTGCTTGAGTTTAGCCTGGGCAGCCGCCAACCGCGCCACCGGCACCCGGTAGGGGGAGCAGCTCACATAGTCCAGCCCGATCCGGTGGCAGAAGTCGATGGAGGCGGGGTCGCCGCCGTGCTCGCCGCAGATGCCCACCTTCAGGTCAGGGCGGGCCTTGCGCCCCAGCTCCACCCCCATCAGCATCAGCCTGCCCACGCCCCGTTCGTCCAAAGTGGCGAAGGGGTTGGCGCTGAGCAGCTTCAGGTCGAGGTAGCGGTGCATGAACTTGGCCTCGGCGTCGTCCCGGGAGATGCCGAAGGTGGTCTGGGTCAGGTCGTTGGTGCCGAAGGAGAAGAACTGGGAGTGGTCGGCGATCTTGTCGGCCGTGAGGGCCGCGCGCGGGATCTCGATCATGGTGCCGAACTTGTACTCCACCGTCATTTTCTGCTCGGCCATGACCTTCTTCGCCTCGGTTTCCAGCGCCTCCCGCTGCCGCTTGAGCTCGTGTACGTGGCTGGTGAGCGGGATCATGATCTCGGGGTGGACGTCGACCCCCTCGGCCGCCACCAGGCAGGCCGCCTCGAACACGGCCCGCACCTGCATCCGGGTGAGCTCGGGGATCATGATGCCCAGGCGCACCCCGCGCATGCCGAGCATGGGGTTGGACTCGTCGAGGGCCTTGGCGCGTTTGAGCAGGTTCTCCTTGAACCGGATCTCCTCGAGCAGGTTGTCCAGCTCGGCCAGGGTGGGCGCGTGCTGCAGGCGGATCTTCAGGTCGGCCAGATGGTGCATGAGTTCGTTGATGTTCGGCAAAAACTCGTGCAGCGGCGGGTCGATCAGCCGGATGATGACCGGCAGTCCGTTCATGATCCGGAAAAGCCCGGCGAAGTCCTCGCGCTGGTAGGGCAGCAGGACCTCCAGGGCCTCGCGGCGTTCGCTCGGCAGATCGGTCATGATCATCTTCTGGAAGTGCTCCAGGCGCTCGGGTTCGAAGAACATGTGCTCGGTGCGGCACAGCCCGATGCCCTCGGCGCCGTATTCCCGCGCGCGCTGGGCGTCGCGCGGGTAGTCGGCGTTGGCCCGCACGCCCAGCCGCCGGTACTCGTCGGCCCAGCGCAGCAGCTTGATCAGCCAGGGGTCCTTGATGTCCGGCACCATGGCCTTGAGCTTGCCCAGGTAGACCTCTCCGGAGGTGCCGTCGATGGAGATCCAGTCGCCCTCCTTGACGATCTTGTCGCCCACCTTCATCACTCGGTCGTTCAGGTCGATCTCCAGCGCCGTGACCCCGACCACGGCCGGCTTGCCGAACTGGCGCGCCACGAGCGCCGCGTGGCTGGTGCGTCCCCCGCGGCTGGTCAGGATGCCCTGGGCGGCCAGCATCCCGTGCACGTCGTCGGGCTTGGTTTCGGGCCGGACCATGATGACCGCCTTTTTCTCGCCCTTGCCCCAGGACTCCGCCAGATTGGCGTCGAAGGCGACCACGCCGACCGCGGCGCCCGGCGACACGTTGAGGCCCGTGGCGAGCAGCGCCCCGGCGCCCCGGGCCTCCTGCTTGGTGACGTGGTCGAACTGGGGATGGAGGAAGAAGTCCACCTGCTCGGGGGTGACCCGCAGCACCGCCTCCTCGCGGGTGATGAGCTTTTCCTCGGCCATGTCGGTGGCCACGCGCACGGCGGCCTGGGCGGAGCGCTTGGCGCTGCGGGTCTGCAGCATCCACAGCTTGCCGCGCTCGATGGTGAACTCCACGTCCTGCATGTCCCGGTAGTGCTGCTCGAGACGTTTGGCGATGCCGAGAAACTCGGCGTAGGCCTCGGGCATCTCCTTGATCAGCTGATTGATCTCCTTGGTCATGCGGATGCCGGCGACCACGTCCTCGCCCTGGGCATTGGTGAGGTAATCGCCCTCGATGTCCTTCTCGCCGGTCGTGCCGTTGCGGGTCATGGCGACCCCGGTGGCGCTGTTCTCGCCCATGTTGCCGAAGACCATCGCGACGATGTTGACCGCCGTGCCCAGGTCGTGGGCGATGCCGGCGGCGTTGCGGTAGTCGACGGCGCGCTTGCCGTTCCAGCTTTCGAAGACCGCCGCGGTGGCCATGCGCAGCTGCTCGTAGGGCTCGAATGGGAAGTCGCGGTTGGACAGGCGCCGGAAGATCTTCTTGAACTCCGCGATCACCTCCTGCAGGCTCTCGGCGGGGAGCTCGGGGTCGGTCTTGACGTTGGCCTTCCGGCGGGCCTTGGTCAGCACATCCTCGAAGGCCTCGTCCGGGATCTCCATGACCACGCTGCCGAACATCTGGATGAGCCGGCGGTAGGAATCGTAGACGAAGCGCGGGTTGCCGGTCAGCGCGATCATGCCCTGGCTGGTCTCGTCGTTCAGGCCGACGTTGAGCACGGTGTCCATCATCCCCGGCATGGAGAACTTGGCCCCCGAGCGGCAGGAGACGAGCAGCGGGTTCTGGGTGTCGCCGAACCGCTTGCCGGTCAGGGCTTCCACTTTCTCAAGGCCCGAGATCGCCTGGTCCCACATGCCATCCGGAAACGTCCCGCCGCCGGCGAGGTATTCGTTGCAGGCCTCGGTCGTGATGGTGAACCCCGGCGGCACGGGCACGCCGATGCGCACCATTTCCGCCAGGTTGGCGCCTTTGCCGCCGAGCAGCCCGCGGACGGCATCCATCGAGCTGCCGACATAGGCATTGACCTGGTCCAGTTCATCGAAGAGATAAACCCATTTTTTTTCCATGCGAACCTCCTGTGCGGTCGGCGCCGGATGTCGGGCTGAATGCGGCATGTGAAGTCAAAGTGGTTGCGGGTGGAAGAGTAAAAAGAGAAATGAAGTCTCGAATGACGGCGTGTCGAGCAGAGATATTCATACCCAACCTGCATCGGCAAGTCAAATCCTATTGCATCCGGTCAAGGGAGCATGGCGGCCGCGCAGGATCCGCCCTTGAAACCGGCAAGGACCGTGATAATATGTCAGTACTCCGGCGGATAATCATTTCCCAACCCCACTCCGCCTGGCGTCGGCTCAAGCGGGATCTGTTTTTTGCCGGAGAAATAAAATAACCGTGGGGCGACCCTGCGTTGAACTGACCAAAATAGGAGGTTTCGGATGGAAGTGAACTGGGAAAAAAACCTGTCTTGTGCCAGCCGCTGCCAGCGCTGCGGGGAGGCGTTGGGAAAAAAAAGCGGCCGGGTCCTTTCGGTCTTCGACCACCAGCCCATTTGCCTGGCCTGCAAGCAGTCCGAGGAGACGCGCCCGGACTTCCCGGACCAGTCCAAGCAGATGATCGCCGACTGCATCGCCACGACCGGAAAACCATACGGCGACACGGCCAGCTACTGCTTTCACCATTTTCTTCCCTTCACGTGCAAAGATTAAATGGCCGTCGGCTGCCGCCGCCGACCATTTAATCTTTGTCAGATAATTTTTTGATTCAAATGGTCGCTGGCGCCTCGCTGACGTTCTGGCGGAGCGGTGTGCGCTTCCAGATCACATGCCTCATGGGGTCTCAGACCTGGCCCCCAACCTAAGCCTTCGTTGGAACGTCCAGCCGCTTTGCCTTGACAATCCAGGGCGGCTTTTCATAGGATGCCCGCGGGGTGGGTCAGGAGCGGGCAACGACGGAAACCGGCCGACTGTGGGAAGTCACCTGAAATGGAAAGGAGCAAAGTATGAAAGAGGTCGTCATCGCCTCGGCGTGCCGAACCGCCATCGGGGCCTTCGGTGGAACCCTGCGGGATTTGCATATAACCAAGATCGCCAGCGTCGCCATGAAGGGGGCCGTGGAGCGGGCGGGGATCGACCCGGCCCGGATCGACGACGTGCGCTTCGGCTGCTGCCTGGAGCCCGTCGACAGCATGAACATGACCCGCATCGCCGCGCTGATGGCGGGGATTCCCGACACGGTCACCGCCGCCACCGTCAACCGGGTCTGCATCTCGGGCATGGAAGCCACCGTTTCGGGCATGGCCATGATCCAGGCGGGAATGGCCGACGTGGTCCTGGCCGGCGGCGCGGAGCACATGTCCGGCGCCGCCTACTCGGTCTTCAACGCCCGCTGGGGCTGCCGGCTGCAGGATCAGGAGTTCGTGGACAACATCATGCGCGGGCTGCACTGCGGCTCCCACCTGCTGCCCCATCCGGAAAGCGGCCCCGTCGATGCCACAAAACCGCC
Organism: uncultured Desulfatibacillum sp.; assembly: GCA_964562235.1. GTDB lineage: Bacteria > Desulfobacterota > Desulfobacteria > Desulfobacterales > SpSt-501 > SpSt-501. The sequence goes on along the minus strand of CAZLSV010000018.1, from coordinate 66,139 downwards.
GCTCAGCCTGTTCAAGGGCAAACCTTACATCATGGGCGCTACGGCGGAGTTCGTGGCCCAGCACCTGAACATCAGCCGGGAGGAGATGGACCTCGTCGCGCTGCGCAGCCACAACCATGTCGAGCGCGCCACGAAAAACGGGGATTTCAGGGAGGAGATCGTGCCGGTTAAAATCCCGCAGCGCAAGGGCGAGCCGATCCTCTTCGACAAGGACGAGCACTTCCGCCCGGGCATCACCCTGGACCAGCTCCGCAAGCTGCCGCCGGCCTTTGTCCCGGAGATCGGCAAGGTCACCGCCGGCAACTCCAGCGGCATCAACGACGGCGCGGCCGCGATCCTGATCATGTCGGCCGAAAAGGCGAAGGAGCTCGGCATCAAGCCCCTGGCCCGGATCAGGGCCGTCGGGCGCGGCGGCTGCCACCCGTCGGTCATGGGGATTTCACCGGTGCCGGCCGTCAGGCACCTGATGACCCGAAGCGGGCTCAAAATAGCCGACTTCGAGCTGATCGAGGTCAACGAGGCCTTCGCCGCCCAGTATCTGGCGGTGGAAAAGGAGCTCGGCCTGAATCGCGAGATCACCAACGTCAACGGATCGGGCATCGGCCTGGGGCATCCCGTCGGCGCCACCGGGGCCCGCATCATGATCACCCTGATGTACGCCATGAAAAAACACGGCAAGACCCTGGGGCTGGCAACTCTTTGCGGCGGCGGCGGGGTGTCGATGGCCTGCGCCATCGAGATGCTGTGACGGTTTTCCAAATAGCGCTTGGCGCTGTAGGAGGGTAAAATGAGGAGGATCTCTACTGTAGCCGTCGCGATCGGGTTGTGCCTGTTGATGTCGACCTGGGCCCTTGCCGCGGACGAACTGGCGGAGGCCGACCGGCTGTTCAACGCGGGGGGGCTGGAGAATTTTCAAAAATCGATTCCGCTCTACTTCAAGGCCGCGACGCAGGACCCCGGCAGCTTCGAGGCCAACTGGAAGTGCGCCCGCGCCCATCGGGAATACGCCAACCAGGCCAAGCGGCAGGCGGCGGCGGACTGGAAGAGCCTCTGCGCCGAACACGGCAAGGCCGGCATGCAGTACGCCCAGAAGGCGATCGACCTGCAGCCCGGAAAACCCGACGGTTACTACTATTTCGGCGTCAACGTCGGCATCTATTCGGACGGGGTCAGCATCGTTACGGCGCTGGCCGAGGGCCTGAAAGACAAGACCCAGAGCAGCTTCGAGAAGGCCTACGCCCTGGACAAGAACTACAAACAGGGCGGGCCGATGCTCTCTTTGGGCCGATTCTGGTCCGTGCTGCCCTGGCCGCTGCGCGACCGCCAGAAGGGGCTCGACTATTACCGGGAATACCAGAAAGCGGGCTTCTTCGACGGCAACATCGAGGCGCAGCTGTTCCTGTCGGAGCTTCTGGTCCAGCTCGGCGGCGACGCCCATACGGCGGAAGCAAAGGGGTACCTTCAGAAAGCCTCCGCGTCGCCCGAAAAATACTTCAGCGACTGGGCGGCCCGGCTGCTCGCGGAGATCGGGAAGTAGGGCCGAACGGCGGCATCTCGACTCCGGCCATACACCGGAACGCCTTTATCGGATCTCAGGTGGAGCAGGGCGCCCGCTTTCGCGTGAGTCGAGGTTTCCTTCCCGGCCGGGGTCATACCCACCATATCGGGAACAAATCTGCTTTCTTGAATTGTCGACAATCGAAATCCGTCACTTGACAATTTGGTCGCCAGCTTCTAATCTGATCCCGTTTTGTTGAACCGCCTGACCTCCTCGAAGGAGGTTTCTACGCCTGAGCCAAACACGACCGACGGCAATGGTTGACCGGATGAACGTCACTTTAAGACCGATCGGACTGCTGAAACCATACTGTCTGGGGCTTCTCGACGATCAGGGCCGGATCGAGCTGGCGGATCGCGAAGGGCAGACCCTGGAGATGGTTTGCCGGCAGATCGGCCTGCCCGAAGGTTTGGTTTCCCTTTTCATCGTGAACGGACACCCCCGAT
>CAZLSV010000018.1:31669-64125 GCA_964562235.1 uncultured Desulfatibacillum sp. | reverse complement strand
GGCGCCTACCGTCTTCAACCCGGCGACGACGTCAAATGCGTTGCCGTGATCGGAGGCGGCTGAACGCCACCCTATCCACTCGAGCCACAGGAGAAAGCCGATCATGCCATTCGGAGTCACCGGAAAGATCCTGCGAGTCGACCTTGACCGGCGCACGCACCGGGTCGAGGAACCCGACGACACCTTCTACCGGACCTATTTCGGCGGAAGCGCCTTGGCGTGCCACTATCTTCTCAAAGAGCGCGGGAGGATTGAAAATCCCCTCGGCCCCGAAAACCTGCTGGCCTTCGCATCGAGTCCGCTGGTGGGAAGCGGCATCCCCGGCGCCAACCGTTTTTCCGTGGCGGCCATATCGCCCCTGACCGGGGTCTACGGGGAAGGGGAGGCCGGCGGCTGGTGGTCCCCGGAGTTGAAGCGCGCGGGCTTCGACGCCGTGCTGGTGGAGGGCCGGGCCGAGCGGCCGGTCTACCTGTGGATCCGGGATGCGGAGGTGGAGATCCGGGACGCCGCGGCGCTGTGGGGCAAGGGGACCGGCGATACCCAGAAGATCATCGAGGAGCAGACCGGCGCAGCGAACGTGCGCGTGGCGGCCATCGGCCCGGCGGGTGAAAACCAGGTGCGCTATGCCTGCGTCGTCAACGCCCTGAAGCACACCAACGGGCGCGGCGGAATGGGTGCGGTCATGGGGTCCAAGAACCTCAAGGCCGTCGCCGTCCGCGGCAGCCGGCCGATCCCCTTCAAGGACAAGCCCGCCCTCAAGCAGATGATCCAGTGGTACGCGGAAAACTTCAAGGACCACCCCATCGAGCGCGTGCTGCACGACGGCGGGACCATCGGCTGGGACGTCACCGAACTGGACGAGGCCGGCATCCTGCCGACCCGCAACTTCCGCAGCGGCAGCTTCGAAAAAGCCGGGGACATCAGCGGCGAAACGTTCCATCAAAAGTACTTCGTCGAGGCCGGCGGCTGCCAGGCCTGTGTCGTGCGCTGCAAACGTGTGGCGCGCTCCGACGGCCCCTGGAAGGTCGACCCCGCCTACGGCGGCCCCGAGTACGAGACGGCCGCCGCGTTCGGTTCGCTTTGCGGCATATCGGACCTGGAGGCGGTCTGCAAAGCGCACGAACTGTGCAACATGTACACCCTGGACACCATCTCGACCGGTGCGACCATCGCTTTCGCCATGGAGTGCTTCGAGAACGGGCTGCTCACCTCCAAGGATACGGACGGCCTGGACCTGCGGTTCGGCAACGCGCAGGCCATGATCGGCTGCGTCCACAAGATCGCCCGGCGCGAGGGGTTCGGGGACCTTCTGGCCGAGGGCTCGCTCAGGGCGGCGCAGCGGATCGGGAGCGGGGCCGAGCGCTTTGCCATGCAGACCAAGGGCCAGGAGATGGCGATGCACGAGCCGCGCGGCAAGGGAAGCCTGGCGCTCGCCTACGCGCTTTCCTCCACCGGCGCCAACCACACGGAAGGCCCTCACGACTACCTGTTCCAGCCCGGGGCGCTGGGCGTGGGCGATCTGCATGAGATCGGCATCCTCACCCCCACCCCCGCCATCGCGCTCAGTCCGGACAAAGTCCGCCAGTTCACCTACATGCAGTTCACCTGGAATCTTTTTAACACGCTGGGGCTTTGCATCTTCACCGCAGGACCGGGCAAACTGATGAAGATGCACCAGGTGGCCGAGGCGGTTGCGGCGTCCACCGGATGGGACACCCGGCTTTGGGAGATCATGAAATTGGGCGAGCGCACCGTGACCCTGAAGCGCTGCGTGTCCGTCCGGCAGGGCGCCTCCCGCAAGGACGACCGGTTGCCGGAGCGGTTCTTCGAGCCCCTGGAAGGCGGCTTGCTCAAAGGCCGGACGCTCGATCGGCAGGAGTTCGAAAGAAGCCTCGATCTCTACTACGAAATGCACGGCTGGGACCGCAACGGCATCCCCACCGCCGGCAAGCTGGTGGAGTTGGGTCTCGGATGGGTCAATGAGTAAATTTACGTTTTGATCCGAGCAATCAAATGACAGATTTCAAAATCTTAAGCCCCGGCGGGCACCCCGCCCCGCCGAACCCGAACAGGAGTTGGCATATGGGATGGCCGGTTTAACAACCTCTAATACGGAATAAGGAGCAGATCGGCTTACGATGGGCTGCCAACCCGCCGCGGCGTTAAGAGGTTATCACCGATGACGAGGCCGTAGTCCCTCTTCAACCCACAAGGAGGTTCAACCATGAAAAGAGGTCTGATTCTGCTATTTGGATTGATTCTGCTGTTGGGTTTCTCCTCCGCCGGCCATGCGGCGGATCCGATCGAAATCGCGCTCCTCTACCCGCTGACCGGCCCTCTGGCCGACCCCGGCAGCAGGGCCAAGGCCGCCTGCGACGTGGCCGCGGAAATTATCAACGGTTCCTACGATCTTCCGGGGATCCCGTATGCCAAGACCCAGGGCATTCCGAACAAGGGTGGCGCCAAGATCGTCCTGAAATACTACGATACCCAGGGCTCCCCCGAGGTCGGCAAGGCCGAGACCGAACGCATCCTCCAGGAAGGCAAGGCCAAGCTGATCATCGGCGCCTACCAGAGCTCGGTGACCAAACCCACCAGTTTCGTGGCCGAGCGGCAGAAATTCCCCTACCTCTGCGCGGAGTCCTCCTCAGCCGCGCTGACCGAGCGTGGCCTCAAGTATTTCTTCCGCATCGCGCCGACCGACCACCACGACACCGTCATGTTCTTCCAGTTCCTCGGCGACATGAAGAAAGATGGCAAGAAGGTGTCTCGGATCGCCATGGTCTACGAGAAGACCGAGTTCGGTTTCCATGCCAACGAGGAAGTCAAGAAGGCGGTCGCCAATTCCAAGGGCGCTTACCAGATCGTGGCCGACATCCCTTACGAGTTCAAGGCCACGGACGTGAATGCCGAGGTGTTGAAGGTCAAGGCGGCCCAGCCCGACGTGGTCATGCACGCGACCCAGTTCAGCGAGATGATGCTGTTCGCCAAGGCGTATGAAAGCCTGGGGGTCAAGGTGCCCGCCAACCTTTCCTTCTGCGGCGGCTATCAGAACCCGGTCTTCGCCAAGGAACTCGGCAAGACGGTCGAGAACTACATGGGGTCCTGCACCTTCGCCGAGGACTTCATCGCCAAGAAGGCTCAGTTGAAGGTGCTCAACGACATGTTCAAGGCCAAGGTCAAAAGCAACCTCGACGGGGTGGCCATGGAGGCCCTGACCTCGGTTTTCGTGGCGGCCGACGCCTTCAGCCGCGCCAAGGACCTGAGCCCGGATGCGGTACGGGATGCTCTGGCGACCACGGAGCTCCAGATCGCCACGCTGCCGGGCAAAGGGGTGAAGTTCGACGAGAACGGCCAGAACATCTGGATCGACTCCACCATGAGCCAGGTGATCGGCGGCGATTACAAGGTCGTGTGGCCGGCGGAATGGGCCACCGCCAAAACGGTGTGGCCGATGAAGCCGTAACGGAGGCCCCATCGACAGGGACGCTCCCCTCGCGGGAGCGTCCTTATTGTTAACCGTCTACCGTCGTCAACAGAGGCTCATCCGTGGACTCAGCCATTTTTCTCCAACTGATCATCAGCGGCCTATTGATCGGCTTTATTTTTTCCCTGATCGCCGTTGGGCTGACCCTGATCTGGGGTGTCATGGACATCCTCAACTTCGCCCACGGCGATTTTCTGATGCTGGCCATGTTCAGCAGTTTTCTTATGTTCGCCCACCTCGGCCTGGACCCGCTCCTGTCCCTGCCCCTGGTGGTGGTGTTTCTATTTATCACCGGCCTGCTCACTTTCCGGCTGGTGATCCGGCCGGTGCTGGGCTACCCGGGCCTGATCGCCCTGCTGGCCACCTTCGGGTTGAGCATCTTCGTCCGCAACGTGGTGCTGTTCATCCTGGGCCCCAATTACCGCGTCATCAACCAGTCGATCCTGGCGGGCAAGAACATCTCGCTGTGGGGGCTGCACTTCAGCGTCGCCCAGGTGGTTTCGGCCGCCGGCTGCGTGGTGATCACCTATGCCGTGTACCTGCTGATCGCCCGGACCAAGTACGGGCGGTCCCTGAGGGCCACCTCTTTGGACAAGGACACCGCCTTGCTCATGGGGATCAACACCAACCGCGTGTTCGCCCTGACCTTCGGCCTGGGGGCGGCCTGCGTGGGCGTGGCCGGAGGGCTGCTTTCCAACTTCTACCCGATCTTCCCGGAAGTGGGATTGAATTTCGCGATCATGTCTTTCGTGATCGTGGCCCTGGGCGGATTCGGGAACATCGGCGGCGCATTCCTGGCAGGGATTTTCGTGGGGTTGGTGGAAAACGTCGGGGGGTTCCTGATCGGACCGGAGTTCAAGTACACACTGGTCTTCGTGCTCTACCTTGTCGTCATTTCCATAAGGCCCAAAGGTCTGTTCGGCTGGTAATGCCGGCGCTACCCGGGTTCCGGCAGCAAGGGGATTCACCCATTGAAAGATAAGGGCCATGCAAACGACTAAACGCTTCGTCATCACCCTCGCCGGCACGCTGCTGGCTTTCGGGGCGGCGCCGCTGGTTATCTCCAGCGTGCATTTCCAGCACCTGCTGATCATGCTGCTGCTCTACACCACCCTGAGCCAAGCCTGGAACCTCATCGGCGGCTACGCCGGGCAGGTGTCCTTCGGCCATGCCGTCTTCTTCGGCATCGGCGCTTACGCGGCCATGGCACCGCTCAACCAGTGGGGATTGACCCCGTGGGCCGGGATGGCCATCGGGGCGGTGGTTTCCGTCATCGTTGCGATTGTCATCGGCGTGCCCGTGTTCCGGCTGAAGGGGCATTACTTCGCCATTTCCACCTTCGCCGTGGCCGAGGTGGTCAAGGAGCTTTTCTCCAACTGGAAATGGGTGGACGGCCCCATCGGGCTCGACGCCCCGGTTCTGCAGGAGGGCTTTTACAACTTCATGTTCTACAAAACCAAGATGCCCTATCTCTACACCACGCTGGCCTTTTTCCTGGTGGTCATGGTGATGGCCTTCCACATGGAACGCTCCCGCATGGGGTACTACTTCCGCGCCATCAAGCAGCGGCCGGAGGCCGCCCAGGCCATGGGCGTGAACATCTCCCTCTACAAGCAGTACGCGTTCATGCTCAGCGCGCTCTTCACCGCCATCTGCGGTGGGTTCTACGCCATGTACATCCTGCACATCGAGCCGGCCACCGTGCTCTCGCTGGACATCTCCATGAAGATCGTCCTCGTCACCGCCCTCGGGGGCGCGGGGTCCTTGTGGGGGCCCTTGCTCGGCGCGATGATTCTCATTCCGCTGCAGGAGTACAGCCGAATCTGGCTGGGCGGCACCGGCATGGGCATCGACCTGATCGTTCTGGGCCTGCTGATCATGCTGATCTGCATCTACGAACCCAAGGGGATCGTGGGTATCCTCCACCGGCTCACGCGCCAGAAAGGATAGCGCCATGGCGATGTTGGAAGCCAAGAACCTCAGCATGCACTTCGGCGAACTGGCGGCCCTCCAGAATATCAGCCTGTCCGTGGAAAAGGGCGAGATTTTGGGACTGATCGGACCCAACGGCGCCGGCAAGACCACTTTTTTCAACTGCCTGACCGGGTTTCTCAACGCCACCCGCGGCGATGTTTTTTTCAGGGGCCAGAACATCGCCCGCCTGGGGCCGCATCGGATATGCCACCTGGGGATCTGCCGCACGTTCCAGATCGTGCAGAGCTTTCACGAGATGACCGTGCTGGAGAACATCATGATGGGGGCGTTCTGCCGTCACGCCACCACGCGCGCGTCCACGGCCCGGGCCGAGGAGGTCCTGGAAATCACCGGGCTGAAGGACAAGCGCGACCACCTCGCCGGCAGCCTGACCCTCGCGGACCAGAAACGGATCGAATTGGCGCGGGCCATCGCCACGCAGCCGGCGGTCGTGCTGCTGGACGAAGTCATGGCCGGTCTGAACCCCACCGAGACCGACGAAGCCGTCGAGCTGATCCGCAAAATTCACGGAATGGGGCTCACCCTGATCGTCGTGGAGCACGTCATGGAGGTGATCATGGACATCTCCCATCGGATCGCGGTCTTCGACTCGGGGGAGTTGATCGTCGAGGGGCCGCCGGAGAAGGTCGTTCGGGACGAACGCGTCATCAAGGCATACCTGGGTGAGGACTACCATGCTTAAGGTCAACTCCATATCGGTGCGCTACAACATCATACCGGTGCTGCAGGAGGTCTCCTTCGCGGTCGAGGAGGGGCAGTTCGTCGCCATCGTCGGCGCCAACAGTGCCGGCAAGTCCACCATTCTGAGGGCCGTCTCGGGGCTCATCCACCCGTTTGAGGGCAGCATCGAATTCCGCGGGGAGGCGATCCACGCCGCCCAGCCTTATGACATCGCCGCCAAAGGGATCGCCCACATCCCCGAAGGGCGCAAGATTTTCGACAAACTGACGGTCAGGGAAAACCTGCTGGTGGGGGCCCACACCCGCAACGACGAACAGGAGGTCCGGCAGAGCCTGGAGGAGATGTTCACGCTTTTTCCCAAACTGCGGGAGCGCCAGAACCAGAAGGGCGAGACCCTGAGCGGCGGGGAGCGCCAGCAACTGGCCATCGGCCGGGGCCTGATGGCCAAGCCCCGGCTGCTGATGCTGGACGAACCCTCGCTGGGGCTGAGTCCCATCCTGTCCAAAAAAGTGATCCACACCTGCGAGGAGATCCGCAAGAGCGGCGCCACGATTCTGATGGTTGAGCAGAAAGTCACCGAGGTGCTGAAAATCGTCGACAAGGGTTACGTTCTGCAGCGGGGCCGGATCATCATGGAAGGCAAGGGGACGGAGCTGCTGCAGTCGGACATGATCCGCAAGGCGTATCTGGGGTTGTAGCCGCAGATGTGTATGGGTGTTCGGGTATTTATTACCTTGGCAGTTAATTATGCTCAATTCCCGCTCCGCCTGGGGTCGTTTCACGTTGAAGCTGTTTGCCGGGGGAATAATAGCCGGGTGGAACCCTCTTGGCAGAACCCGAAACGCCTCGACGCTATGGGGGCGATAAGGATCCACGATGAAATCAGAAGGTGAGCTTTCGGAGTTTGTCGCCGCGCAACGGCGGCCGGAGCATTTTACCGGGTTGCCGCTCGCGGGGATTCGGGTGATCGACATGGCGACCGTCATGGCGGCGCCCTATGCCGCGACGCTGCTGGGGGATTACGGCGCCGAGGTGATCAAGGTGGAAAACCCGTCCGGGCCGGATGCCATCCGCGGGTGGGGAGTCGTCGAGGACAAGGGCATCCAGCCTTTTTGGGCCGTGGTGGGCCGCAACAAGCTTCCGATCACGCTGAACCTCAAGGTCCCGGAGGGGCGGCGGGTCCTGGTCGATCTCATCCGCCGGGCGGATGTGCTCATTGAAAACATGCGGCCGGGCGCTCTGGAAAAGCTCGGCATCGGCAAGCAGGACCTGCTGCGGGAGAACCCGGGCCTGGTGATCGGCACGGTGTCCGGGTACGGTCAATCCGGACCTTATGCCGGCCGCCCCGGTTTCGGCACGCTGGCCGAGGGGTTCAGCGGGTTCACCTACCTCAACGCCCAGCCGGGCGGCCCCCCGACCAACGCGCCGATGGCGCTGGCGGATTTCATCGCCGGCGTGCATCTGGCCTTCGCCGTCATGATCGCGCTGCGGCAGCAGAAGCGGGGTGTCGCCGGAGGCCAAGTGATCGACCTGGCCCTCTACGAGCCGTTGTTTTCCATGCTGGGGCCGGATTTTTTGACCTGCCAGCTCACCGGCGAAACCCCGAAGCCCAAGGGCAACGAGCTCAGCTACGTGGTGCCGCGCAACAACTACCCCACGCGGGACGGCCGATGGGTGACCATGTCCTGCGCGGCCCAGAAGCCCTTTGAACGCCTGATGGAATGCGTCGGCCACCCCGAGATGAACGACGACCCGCGCTTCAGGATCAACGAGGAGCGGATCAAGGAGCCGAACCGCCGGGTCATCAACCAGATCGTCTCGGAGTGGGTGGGCCGCCGGGACCTGCAGGAGGTCATCGAAACCTGTGAACAGCTGGGGATCACGATCGGGCCGATCGCCAGCATGAAAGACATCGCCGAGAACCCTCATTACCGGGAGCGTCAAAGCGTGCTGGAGATCACGGACCCGGCCACCGGCACCCCGCTGAAAATACCCAACGTGCCGTTCCGCCTGCACGCCACCCCGGGGCGCATCCGCTTTCCGGGGCTGCCGCTGGGCGCTGCCAACGCCGTGGTCTACCGCGACCTGCTGGGGTATTCCGATGCGGAAATTCAGCAGATGCACACGTGCGGGGCCATATGACAGCCACACCAGAAATAACGCTCATGCGGGGCAACGAGGCGGTCGGCGCAGGGGCGATCCGGGCCGGGTGCCGGTTTTTCTTCGGCTATCCGATCACGCCCCAGAACGAGCTGTTCGAGTACATGGCCCATCACCTGCCGCCGGCGGGAGGGACATTTCTGCAGAGCGAAAGCGAGCTGGCCGGCGTCAACATGCTCTTCGGCGCGGCCGCCACCGGCGCGCGCTGCATGACGTCGTCTTCCGGCCCGGGGTTCACCCTTCTGGGCGAGGGGCTCACCTCGCTGGCGGCCGCCCAGCTGCCGGCCGTGGTGGTGTGCGTCTCCAGGGCCGGCCCTGGCCTCGGTCGGATCACATCCTCCCAGGCGGACTACCGGCTGGCCACCCGCGGCGGCGGGCACGGGGACTACCGGTGTCTGGTTTTCGGGCCGGCCGGCGCCCAGGAGCTCTTCGAGCTGACCCTCCGGGCGTTCGACCTTGCGGACCAATACCGCAATCCGGTGATCATCCTGTCGGATGCCATCCTGGGTCAGATGATGGAGCCGGTTGACAGCGCGGGCACCCCGCGGCCGACGGCGCCGGAAAAGGCCTGGGCCGTTCGAGGCAAGGGAGACCGGCCGCGGAAAGTCATCAAGGTGGCGCCCCACACCGACGAGGAGCTCATCTCCTGGAACCGCGAACTCAAGGCCAAGTACGAGCACATGGAGGCGCAAGAGCAGCGCCACGAAGCCGTGCTTCTCGACGATGCCCGCGTGGCGGTGGTGGCCTTCGGCAGCTCGGCGCGCATTGCGCTCGACGCCGTGCAGCGGGCCCGGCAGGAAGGGATGCCGGTCGGGCTCTTCCGGCCCATTTCGCTTTATCCTTACCCGGACAAGGCCCTGAGAGACGCGGTGCGGTCGGGCGTCCGGCGGCTGCTGGTCGTGGAGGCCAACAACGGCCAGATGGTGGAGGACGTGCGGCTGGCCGTCTGCGGTGAGGCCGAGATCCGGCACCACGGCACCGGCGGCGGCCACATTTTCAGCCCGGACGAGATCTACAACGAAATCCTTCGATCGTGCCGGGCATAGGGGGCTCAAACATGCAGGACATGGAGATCGTCTATCAAAAGCCGGCTGCGATGACGGAGGTCCCGTTCCCGTACTGCCCGGGGTGTTCGCACGGCACGATTCACCGTCTCGTGGCGGAGGTCATGGATGAGATGGACATCACCCGGCGGGCCATCGGAGTGACCTCCGCCGGCTGCTCGGTCCGCAACTGGCGCCAGTTCGACTGCGACATGGTCATGGCCCTGCACGGCCGCGGCCCGGCCGTGGCCACGGGGATCAAGCGCGCCCGGCCGGAGGCGGTGGTGTTCACCTACCAGGGCGACGGGGACATGGCGGCCATCGGCACGGGGGAAATCGTGCACGCCGCCGGCCGCTGTGAACGCATCACCGTGGTCTACGTGAACAACGGCGTATTCGGGGCCACCGGCGGCCAGCAGGCGCCCACCACTCTCATCGGCCAGGCCACCACGAGCTATCCCGCCGGCCGGGACCCGAAGGAGAGCGGGTACCCGCTGCGGATGTCCGAGATGCTCTCCGTCATTGCGCCCGAATCCTACATCGCCCGGGTGTCCGTTCACGATGTGCCCCACATCCTGAAAACCAAAAAAGCGATCCGCAAGGCGTTCGAGGTGCAGGTGGAGGGGCGCGGTTTCGGCATGGTCGAGATCCTGGCCGCCTGCCCCACCAACTGGCGGATGGACCCGCTGCGGTCCATGGAAAAAATCAAGTCCGACATGATGACCTATTATCCTCTGGGCGAGTTTTCGGCGCGCAGGCGGGAGACCCGCTCATGATCGACGAGGTGCTCATCGCCGGCTTCGGGGGGCAGGGGATCATGCTCATGGGGCGGCTGCTGGCGTACGGGGCGATCTACGAAGGCCTCGAGGTCACGTTCTACCCCTCCTACGGCCCGGAAATGCGTGGCGGCACGGCCAACTGCACGGTGGTCATATCGAATGAGCGCATCGGGTCTCCGGTGCGCAACCGGTTCACCCATCTCATGGCCATGAACCAGGCCTCGGTGGACAAGTTCAGCGAGCGGGTCAAACCCGGGGGCGTGATCGCCTACAACCAATCCCTGGTGGACACCCCCCCCGCCCGAACGGACGTGTTGCAGGTGGGGATACCGGCCAACCGGATCGCGGCGGAGCTGCGGGCGGCCCAGGCCGCCAACATGGTCGCCATGGGGGGGCTTTTGCACGTGCTGCGGCGCATCAGCGTGCCCGCGCTCGTCAAGGGGCTGGCCCGGGTGCTGCCCGGGTACCGCCATGAGGCGATTCCGCTCAACGAAGCCGCGATCCGGCGTGGACTCGAGGCCCTCGCGGGGAAAGTCCGATCATGAGCAAGAAAAGGAAACGGGGGGCCATCCGCGTCGACGCCGAGCGCTGCAAGGGCTGCGGCCTCTGCGTCGCCGCCTGTCCGCAAGGTGACATCCGCCTGGCCGCGGAAACCGACCGACGCGGAATCCGCGCGGCCCGGGCCGGGAGCGGCGAGCGCTGCACGGCCTGCGGCGCCTGCTACGTGGTCTGTCCGGACGTGGCGATCACGGTTTGCAAGGCGACCGCGCCGGGGGCATCGAACCCGGATAAGTGATGGCCTCCCCGGAAAGCCATTCCGAAAATCGGCGTTCCTTGTTGCCGAGGCCATAAGCGCCGATGGGTCAGCGGGGCCATGAGGATCTGCCCATGGAAACCATAGACTACCTGGAAAACATCGATCTGGCTCGCTCGCTGGTCCAAGACATCGCCACGCATTTGAGCGACGCCATTTTCGAGGGCAAGCTCCGCCCCGGCCAGCCGATCGTCGAAACCGAGCTGCAGCGGCTGTTGGGGGTGAGTCGCGCCCCCCTGCGCGAAGCGCTGCTCAAGCTGGAGGGCCAGGGGCTGGTCAAAATTCTCCCCCGCAAGGGGGCCTTTGTCCGGGCGATCACCCCACGGTGGATCAGCGAGATCTTCACCGTTCGCGCCTGGCTGGAGGGGCTGGCGGCCCGTCTGACGGTGGAGCGGGGGGACCCCGCCTGCTGCGAGCGCCTGGAGGAGATCCTGGCGGACATGGGCCGTCTGGCGCAACAGAAACGGTTCAAAGCGTATTTCTATCGGCATTGGGATTTTCACCGGGTGTTCGGCGAGGGCAGCGGCAATACGGAACTCTGCGAGCGCATCGCGGTCATGCGCCGCGAATCCCTGTGGCTGAGCTATTCGGTCACCTACTTCGAACACAATCACCCGGCATCCCAGAAGACCCACCGGCGCATTGTGGAGCTCTTCCGCAAAGGCGATCCCGAAGAGGTCGAGCGGGCCGTTCGGGCCCACATTCTCGGCGCTGTCGACAAGTACGTGCGGTTCCTGCAAGAGACCTATCCCGAGCTTGGCGATGCGGGCTGAAGCCGGCGGCTTTTTGAGCGAATCGAAGTTGTCGGAATTAGGAATCCTCCTACCCGCGGCGAAGCGCCGGTAAATTCTTCAAGGAGAGCAAAGTGGTCGAATCGGTTCGATCCCCTAAGGAAGCCCCCTGGCTGATGCGCACCTATTCCGGATATGCCAGCGCCGCGGAATCCAACCGGCTTTACCGGGCCAACCTCGCCAAGGGGCAGACCGGGCTCAGCATCGCCTTCGACCTGCCGACCCAGACCGGCTACGATTCGGACCACGCCCTGGCCTGCGGCGAAGTAGGCAAACTCGGCGTTCCGATGCGAACCCGCGAGGACATGGAAACCCTCTTCGACCGGATCCCGGTCGAACGCATGAACACCTCCTTGACGATCAATGCCCCCGCGGCATGGATCCTATCGCTTTACCTGTCAACGGCCGCCCGGCAGGGGGCCGACATCTCCCAGCTCCGGGGGACGACCCAAAACGACATCCTGAAGGAGTACCTGAGCCGCGGCACCTACATTTTTCCGCCCAAGGCGTCCATCCGGCTTTCCGGCGAGGTGATCCGGTTCGCTTTTCATCGCCTGCCCAAGTGGAACCCCGTCAACATCTGCTCCTACCACCTCCAGGAGTCCGGGGCCGACCCGGTGCAGGAGATCGCCTTCACCCTGGCCAATGCCGTCTGCGTGCTGGATGCCGTGGCCGAGGCGGGCGACATCCCGGCGGCAGACCTCCCCCGGGTCGTGGGGCGCATGGCGTTTTTCCTGAACGCGGGCATCCGGTTCATCGAGGAGATGTGCAAGGTGCGCGTGTTCTCCCGCATGTGGGACCGCATCTGCCGGGAGCGCTACGGGGTGTCCGACCCCGAACTGCGGCGCTTCCGCTACGGCGTGCAGGTCAACAGCCTGGGGCTGACCGACCGGCAGCCCGAAAACAACATCGCCCGCATCATCTATGAGTTTCTCGGGGTGGTTCTGAGCCGATCGGCCCGGGCGCGATCGGTGCAGCTTCCCGCCTGGAACGAAGCCCTCGGGCTGCCCCGGAAATGGGACCAGCAGTGGAGCCTTCGCATCCAGCAGATCCTGGCCCACGAGACGGACCTGCTGGAATACGAAGACATTTTCGACGGCTCGCCGGTCATCGGCCGCAAGGAAAAGCTGCTGGAAGACGCCGCGCAGGCGGAGTTCGAGCGGATCCTCGAGATGGGCGGTGCGGTCGAGGCGCTCGAAAACGGCTACCTGAAGCGTTGCCTCGTGGAAAACAACGCTCGGCGCATCCGGGAGATCGAATCCGGACGGCGGGTGGTGGTGGGTGTGAACCGGTTCGAGGAGGGAGAGCCCTCCCCGCTGACCGCCGGCCTGGAAGCGTCTTTTCTAACCGTGGACGACGCCGTGGAGGCCGAGCAGATCGAAGCCCTTCGGGCCTTCCGCGCACGGAGAGACGGGGGGCGCGTGGCCGGCGCCCTGGATCATCTGCACCATGCGCTCTCCTCCGGCGGGGACCTGATGGCCGCCAGCATCGCCTGCGCCGAGGCCGGGGCGACCACCGGGGAATGGAGCGACGCCCTGCGCAGCGTCTACGGGGAGTACCGGGCGCCGACGGGAGTCGGCAGCGCCCCCCTCGGCGGCGGGGACGGCGACGACATGCGCGCCGTCATTCAGCGGGTGCGGCAGGTGAGCGACCGGCTGGGGCGCAACCTCAAGATGCTCGTCGGCAAACCGGGACTGGACGGACACTCCAACGGCGCCGAGCAGATCGCCGTGAGGGCCCGCGACGCGGGAATGGAAGTGGTCTACGAGGGCATCCGCCTGACCCCCGAACAGGTCGCCGAGAGCGCGCTGCAGGAAGGGGTGCACGTGGTCGGACTGTCCATCCTCAGCGGGTCGCACCTGAAGCTGGTTCCGGAAGTCATCCGCGCCCTGGAGGAACGGGGGCTTGGGAGTCTGCCCGTGGTCCTGGGCGGCATCATCCCCGAGGTCGATTTGAAGAAAATGCCGCATGCATCCATCCGGCGCGTGTTTGCGCCGCGCGACTACCATCTGGGCCGGATCATGGAGGAAATCGTCGACATTGTCGCGGCGGCCAACGACATCACCCTGTAAACCGATCCGCCAACGGGCTCGTATGGATCTGCGCTCCGCCGGCATAGAGATGGAGGGCATTTTGAGCGCCCGGAAGACGGCCATCGCCGCCGCGCTGAACCTTCTCGAAAACCGCCGGCCGGAGGCGGGGCGTCTGGTCGGGGAGTTGATCGACCTTCTCACCCGCCACGCACGGGCCGATCGGCACGTCATCGGGGTCACCGGGCCGCCGGGGTCTGGAAAGTCGACCTTGATCGCACGGCTCATCCGGGAGTACCGCTCCGCCGGCCGTCGGGTCGGGGTGCTGACGGTGGACCCCAGCAGCCGCCGGAGCGGGGGGGCGCTGCTCGGCGACCGTGCCCGCATCGACTACGACCCGGGCGACCCGGGGCTTTTCATCCGCGGGATGGCGGCCGGCCCGCATCTGGGCGGTTTGGCCTGGAGGACCCGGCACTGCCTGAGCCTCTTCGAAGCCGCCTACGACCGTATCCTGATCGAGACCACCGGGGTGGGGCAGTCGGAAACCGAAGTCGAAAAGGTAGCGGACACGGTGGTCTACGTCGTCCAGCCGGGCAGTGGCGACAGCCTGCAGTTCATGAAGGCCGGAATCATGGAGATCCCGCACGTTCTGGTGGTCAACAAGGCCGACTGCCAAAAACCCGCGCTGAAGG
The DNA here is from genome assembly GCA_964562235.1 of uncultured Desulfatibacillum sp. Taxonomy (GTDB): domain Bacteria; phylum Desulfobacterota; class Desulfobacteria; order Desulfobacterales; family SpSt-501; genus SpSt-501. Next base: position 49,653 of record CAZLSV010000018.1, on the reverse strand, counting down.
CCTACCACGAACTGCTGGCGGTGTCCGGTGCGAGCGGGCGGCGCGACGGCGGCTGGACGCCGCGGGTGATGCTCCTGTCGGCGCTCGAAGGGTGGGGTGTGGAAAAGCTTCTGCTCGCCCTGGAGGCGCATTACCGGCTGCCGCCCGCGGGCCGTCTGGAAAAATGCCGCCGCGAAAATCGGATCCGGTGGATTTATCTCCTCTTCCAGGAGCGCTTCGGGAACTACGGGGTCGACCGGCTGGGGGGGGAGGCCCGGGTCCTGGAACGGATCGAGCGGGCGGATGTCACCAACCCATACAGTGTGCTTCGGGAACTGGTGCGGGATCTGTTTGAAATTCGAAATGCGGATATCGAAATTCGATTTTAAATGTGGCGGCCACGGTTCGGTTCCACCGCTGCGAGGGGGCCTTCCGAAACCGGCCGCGTTGCGGGTGGAAACGCACCGTGGGGGGGTTACTCGGCCGGCGGGCTTTGCCGGGCGAGGAGGGTGACCCCGCATTGGTCGGCCGTGTCGAAGTAGGAAAAACCGCTGCCGTTCTCCCGGCGGCCGCTGCTGATCACCGCCAGACCCATCCCTTTCGCTGCGGCTTCCGCCGCGTCGATGTCCGGGACCACGAAGCCCAGGTGGAACACCCCTTCGCCGTTTTTTTCAAGGAAATCCCTGTAAATGCTGCCGCCTTCTCCAGGCTGCACGAGTTGAAGCTGAACCGGGCCGATCTGGGCGCAGCGGATGCGGGTGTCGAAGAAGCCCTCTCGGTCCGGCACATTGAGCCGGGTGTATTCCGCCATCGGCGGGTATTCGGTGAACGGACCGATGCCGATCGACTCAAAGAAGCCGACGGCGGCGTCGATGTCCCGCACCACGAGCGACAGGTGGTGCAGCGTCGAGAAGGGTTTGCCTTGCTCCATGTTCACGCTCCTGGTTTCTCATCGGTTTCGACGGCAATGGCAAAATCCGGGCACACCGTTTCGCAGAGCCCGCACCCGGTGCAGCGGCGCATGTCGTCTTCCGTCGGCAACGTGTACCCTTTGGCGTTGATCGACGGGCAGGGGGTGATGGCTTTTGTCGGGCAGGCCTCCACGCAGATCAGGCATCCCTTGCAGTAAACGGGGTTCACGTGCAGCTTATTCATGGGCGCCCCCATCCCGGCCGAGCCGGTCGATGATCTCCTGGTAGCGGCCCACCCAATCGCGCTTGTCGATGTCGCAGAATTCTCCGACCGGAACCCGGCCCTCGGCCTCCGGCCGGCCGGCCTTCTTCAGGGGCACGGTGTTTTTTTTCAGGTTGCGGAACATCTCGGCCGGGGCCGTTTTGAGATGCACGGGGCACTGGGAGAGGATTTCGACGAAGGCGGTCCCTTTTTTGCGGATGGCCTTGACGATGGTTTTGATGGTCTGGTGCGGGTGCGCCGTGGACCAGCGGGCCACGTAGACGGCGCCGGCGGTCTGGGCCAGCCGGCACAGGTCGAACTCCTCCTCGACGTTGCCGTAGGGGGTGGTGGTCGTGGTCTGTCCGATGGGGGTGGTGGGTGCGACCTGGCCCCCGGTCATGCCGTAGAGGCCGTTGTTGATGCACAGGATGGTCATGTCCAGGTTGCGGCGGCAGGCGTGAATGAAATGGTTGCCGCCGATGGCGGCGGCATCGCCGTCGCCGGTGAGCACGATGATCTTCAGGCCGGGATTGGCGAGCAGCGCTCCGGTGGCCACGGCGAGCGCCCGGCCGTGCAGGGTCCAGCCGCTGTCGAAGTTGAGATAGTGGCTGGCCAGCCGCGAGGAGCAGCCCACCCCGGAGATGAAGACGAAGTCCTCCCGGCGCAGATCGTCCTCCCGGATCAGCGTGTCCACGGCGTGCAGGGTGTAGTTCAGCACCTGGCCGGCGCCGCAGCCCGGGCACATGATGAGCGGCAGCCGCGGCCCCGCCGGCGCCGCTTCCTTCAGGTATTTGAGCATGGGATGCTTTTTCATGCCAATTCCTCGTAGATCCGTCCGAGAATGAGCTCGGGCGAGTGCAGGCTGCCCAGGCTCGGGATCGAGACGACGCGCCGGCAGCGGTCCCGCAGGGCCTCGGTGATGGGGTGCTTCATCATGCCCAGGTTCATCTCGGGGACGAAGATCGTGTCCACCTCGGGGACCAGGGCGCGCAGCTGAGCTTCCGGGAAGGGCCAGAGGGTCTTGAGGCGGATGAACCCGAGCGGGATGTCTCGCTGCGCGCGGGCCTCCAGCACGGCTTCCACCCCGGTGCGCGACACGGAGCCGTAGCAGATCAGCAGGTGGCGGCAGCCCTCCAGCCAGCGCGCCTCCAATCGGGCGATCTCATCCACGTGGTCTTCGATCTTGCGGTGAATGCGGGAGACGTTTTCGAGGTGCACCGCCGGGCTGTAGCGGGTGACGTTGCCGTCCGCGTGGTGCACCAGGCTGACGTGGTTGACGGCATAGCCCTCCCCCCAAACAGCCATGGGCGGCACTTCGGCGTGGCCATAGGGCAGGTAGCTCTCGGGGGGGATGCCCAGGTCCTGCGGCCGGGTGCGGTTGACGATCCGGATTTCAGCCAACGGAGGGACGACCAGGCGCTCGCGCATGTGGGCGACCGTCTCCTCGGCCATGAGCAGCACCGGCGTGCGCCAGCGTTCGGAGAGGTTGAAGGCCTCGATCGTGAAGTCGAACATCTCCTGGACGGAGGCCGGCGAGAGGGCGATGATCGACCCTTCGCCGTGGTGGCCCCAGCGGGCCTGCATGACATCCTCCTGGCCGGTGGTGATATATCCCTGGCCGGGCCCCGGGCGCTGGACATCGACGATGACCAGGGGGGTCTCGGTCATGATGGCAAACGAGATCACCTCCTGCATCAGGGAGAACCCCGGGCTCGAGGTGGCGGTCATGGCCTTGGCGCCGGCCCATGCGGCTCCCAGCAGCGCGCTGGCCGAGCCGATCTCGTCCTCCATCTGGATGAAGCGTCCTCCCACCTCGGGCATGCGGTGGGCGGCATGTTCCATGATCTCGGTGGCGGGGGTGATCGGGTAGCCGGCGTAGACGCGGCAGCCGGCGGTGATGGCCGCCTCGGCGCAGGCCTGGGCCCCTTGCAAATAGTGAACGCCCGGCGGGATCAGTCGGTCGGTGCGGGGGGTGGACATTTATGGCTCCGGACGGATATGGGAAAGAACGTAGTTTTTGCCTTTTTCGAAAGCGGCCGTATTGCGATCCAGGGTCGCCGGAGGGACGCCCTGCCGGAGCGCCGCCAGGAGGTCGATCTCGCGGATCAGGTCGGGGATCAGCGCGCAGAGCGCTCCCAGGGCCACCATGTTCTGGAACCGGACCTCTCCGGTCTCGTGGGCGATCGCCAGCGTGGGAACCGGGACCATCCGAAACCGTTCGGGCCGGGGGACGCTTTTGATCGCCTGCGGGTCGATGAGGAGAATCCCGCCCTCCTTCAACTCTTCTACATAGGTGTCCAGGGCCACCTGCGAGAGGGCCACCAATACGTCGGCCTTGCGGACGTAAGGGTAGTTGATCTCGCCTTCCGAGACGACCACTTCGGAGCGACAGGCCCCGCCCCGGGACTCCGGGCCATAGGACTGGGTGTTGACGGAATTCCGGCCGCCATGAAGGGTGAACCCGGTTCCCAAAATTTTCCCGATCGTGACCACGCCCTGTCCCCCGAAACCGGCGATGCGGATTTCAAAGCGTTGATTTCGATTCATGTTCCGGCTCCGGGCGGGTGTATCCCCATGGCTTAATTTCGGTGAATTTCGTTTCGCTCATCGACCGCCGCTTCCTGTATTGTTATTCTTGGCCATTAAATAGGGCAAGTTCCAGCATCCAACCAACCGGCGGGCGCCCCGCTCCGCCTGCGCCGTGTCAAGAGTTGCCATTTTGAATGGCCGGTTTCCCCGGCAAGTCGGCGTCTCTTCCGGTGGGAGCGGCTTTCCAGCCGCGAGGATCGAGGCTGAAAGCCCACAAAGAACACGCCTGCCTGACGATAAGACGGCACGGAGCGCCTGGCCGCTTGACGCTTTTCCGGCAATGGGTCGGTCTCCTGGGCGGATCGGTAAATAACGCCGGGGGGTTCACCCGGGAATCTGGTAAGTGCCGTCCAGCCCGCTCACCATCAAATCATATCGGCGGTCGAGATCCTCCAGCATGGCCTCGAACCGTGCATCGCTCCACCCCTCCGACCGGCGGCGCTGCTCCAGAAACCCGCGTTCGTTTTCGTACCAGCGTTCCGGGTCGAAGTTATAGGTCATCGGACGTTCGCTCGGTTCAAAAGCAGCCGGTTTCACCCATCGGGCACTTCCGCAGGATGCGCTCGGGGGTGAAGACCGAAAGGTCCAGGGTCGGGCGGCGGCCGGTGAGGCGCTCGGCCATGTGCTCGCCCACCGCGGGGCCCTGCATGAGCCCGTGCCCCGAAAACCCGTTGCACAGGTAGAGACCCTCGAGCACCGGCCAGGGCCCGATGATGGCGTTGTGGTCCAGGGTGTTGACTTCGTAGAGGCCCGCCCAGCCGCGCACGAGCTTGAGGGACTCGAAAGCCGGGACGAAAGCGGCCAGCTTCGGCCAGATCACATCCGTGAACCGTTCGCGTTCCCAGTTGAAATCGAAGGCCACGGGGTCTTCGTCGAGCGACTCGCCGCAGAGGATCAGACCACCGGACTCCGAGCGCAGGTAGAGCCCGGACGGGTGGAAGGTCAGGGGCAGGGGGCGTTCGGGTTTGACCTGGGTGTCCGCGGCAAAGATCTGCCGCCGTATCGGAACGACCGGGATTTCAACGCCCGCCGTGCTGGCGAGCGTGCCGGCCCATGCCCCGGCGCAGTTGACGGTGACGCCGGCCGTCAGTTCCCGACCGCTGGCCAGCCGCGCCCCGGTGATGCGCCGGCCTTCCGCGGCCAGGGAGACGGCCTCGTCCTGGAGGTACGCCACACCGAGGGAGCGCGCCTTGGTCTTGTAGGCCATCAGCAGCCCGTAGGCGTCCAGGTGCCCGTCGGTGGGGCCGAAGGTCCCGGCCGCAACGCCTTCCAGGTTGTACAGCGGCCATTTTCGCTTCAGTTCTTCCGGCCCGAGCCACTCGGCGTTGGACCCGAGGCCCTTTTGCATGGCGAAGATTCGTCGGGCGTCGGTGATCCCGTCCGCGTCGCACAGGAAGAGATTGCCCTCGGCGCGGAAGTAGATACCCGGTTTTTGCCCTTCGACGGCCATGTCGGATTCGAAGGTTGCGAGGATCTCAAAGGTTCGCTTCGAGATCAGGAAGTTCTCCTTCAAGCTGAAGGCCACGGTGCGCAGGTTGGCGGCCGAAAGCGTGGTGGAGGATTTGGCGTAGGTGGGGTCTTTTTCAACCACGGCCACTTTGAGATTCGGCTCCAGGCGGACCAGGTTGAAGGCCGTGGAAGAACCCATGATCCCGCCGCCGACGATAAGAACATCGAATGTCAATTAAAAACCCCTCCTTGTCGCTGTCGACAATCGACTATAAAAGAGCCTGGGGAGGGTGTCAACAATTCAGCCTAAAAAGGCCGACTCGCGCCCCCCCTCCTCCGTCGTTTTCGCCGTTCACCCCCTTGGACCTTGGACGATTCTGAAATAAAAGGCACTTGTCGCCAGACGTGCCGAGCGGCGGCCGCCTCCGGATCCATCGCAAGTTTGGTAATCGTTTCCTATCATATCTTTGCCTCTCGATTTGATCAATTTCGGTTGTAATATCATGCCAATGGCGATTGTTAGCGTGCGACAACGCACTCGTCTGTGCAATAAAAAGTAATAATATTAATAAGTTATTGACAAACAGGATAAATTCTTTAATACAGACGAAATTGGTATTCATTCTGTCGGCTTCAACGAAGACCGGCTTTAAAAAAACAAGCAAAACCATGGACTCTGAAAGTGCAATTCAGCTGGCTTAATTTCGCGATCATTTTATTCCTGGCGGCCGGAACGCTTCTCGGGGCCATGCCGCTGATCGGCGCAACCCTGCTGGCGCCCAAGAGCAAGGCTCTGGATTTGGAGCTGCCTTACGAGTGCGGCATCACCCCCCACGGCCCTGCCCACGTTCGCTTCGGCATCAACTACTACTTCTACGCCCTGCTCTTCCTGGCCTTCGACGTGGATGTTCTCTACCTTTTCCCGGTGGCTGCGTTCTACCCCCTCAGCGCGGGATGGACCGTTTTCTGGGAGCTTCTGGTCTTCGTCGGCGTTCTCGCTCTGGCCGTGGTCTATTTCTGGCGCAAAGGGGTTTTCACGTGGCCGCGAAAAATAACCTTCTGACAAAAGCCGATTCATCCATCGACCCGCCGATCCTGAACATCAAGCCCGTCCAGCAGATCCTGGACCTGTGCCGGTCCATGTCCTTCTGGCCGATGACCTTCGGGCTGGCCTGCTGCGCCATCGAGATGATGGCAGTGGGCATGGCCCGCTTCGACATCGCCCGCTTCGGCGCCGAAGCCTTCCGGCCCTCGCCGCGGCAGTCCGACCTGCTGATCGTGGCCGGCACCGTCTCCAGAAAAATGGCGCCGGCGGTCGTGCGCCTCTACGAGCAGATGCCTGCCCCCAAGTGGGTCATGGCGCTCGGCAACTGCGCCATTTCGGGCGGGCCCTTTTACTTCGAGGGTCAGTACGGCATCGTCGCCGGCGTGGACCAGATCATCCCCGTGGACGTCTACGTGCCCGGCTGCCCGCCCCGGCCCGAGGGGCTGCTGGAGGGCATCTTCGAGCTGCAGAAAAAACTGACCGGCCGGCGTTGGTGGCCCGAGAGCCGGGAGGACAAGACCGCATGAGCCCGGCACCCGGAAATCGCCTGCCGCTCGAACTGGAATCGATCCCCGCCTGGCGCAGGAGCGCCGGGGAGTATGATCGCAGCGGCTGCCATTTCGAGCTGTGCCTGGAGGCCGATCAGCTTCTGGCCGCTGTGCGCCGGCTGTTCGACCACGGCTACTTTATGGAGGACCTCACCGGAGTCGACGTGGCGGAGGGGATCATGCTGGTCTACCACTTCGACCGCTACGAGGCGGCCCAACGCGTGGCGCTCCGGCTGACCGTCCCGCACGCGGCCAAAAAAACCCCCTCCATCGCGGCGATTTTCAGCGGGGCGGACTGGCACGAACGCGAGTGCTTCGATTTTTTCGGCGTGGAGTTCGAGAACCACCCCGGCCTCAAACCCCTGCTGCTTCCCGACGACCTTGATCTGCACCCCCTGATCAAGGAGAAGGACCGGCGGTCCATCTACGCCCTGCTGCCGCTGGCGCAGGCCGTAGAGAGCCGCAGATGAAGCGCAGCGCCGCGAACGATTCGAGAAATTGACGAGGACGGTCTGGAGGAGCGCAGAATGAGCCAATATTCCATCACCCAGGACATGGACCGCTGCATTGGTTGCCTGAGCTGCGAAATCTACTGCAAGGAGAGCAAACAGCTGCCGGAGGGACCGCGCCTTTGTCAGATCGTCACGTTCGGCCGCCGCGTGGTCCGCGGGCTGCCCCGTGAAGCCTACGTTTACATGGGTTGCTTCCACTGTCAAAACGCCGCCTGCGTGGCCGCCTGCCCCACCCGGGCCATGAAGAAGCGCGAGTCGGACGGCATCGTTTACGTGGAACCGGACCTGTGCGTGGGCTGCAAGGCCTGCCTGGTGGCCTGCCCCTGGGGGGCGGCGCAGTGGGACCCGCGGAGCGAAAAGGCCGTCAAATGCGACCTGTGCAAGGAACGGGTGGACCAGGGCCTGAAACCCGTCTGCGTCACGGTCTGCACCACCCAGTGCCTGAGTCTGAATGAGATCGAAGCGCCGCCTCAGCGGGGCCCGCGCTGAATGAAACCCTGGTTTTCCTCCCGGCCCATCCGCCGGGAAGAGGCCAAGGCATGAGCCACCGGGGGCAACCCCGGAGGATCTGGGGAGCGAGGAGAGACGCAATGCCTGAACCGGAAGCGACCTGCTGCCAGGAGCCCGAAGTGGACTTCGTCGTGCTCGACCGGATCATCCGCGATGAGTTCGGCGGCCGGCGCGAAGCCATGATCATGATGATGCAGACCATTCAGCGGCGCTACCGGTATCTGCCCGAGCCGGCCCTTTACTACCTGTCCCAGGTCCTCGGGGTGCCGATCACCAAGATCTACGAGGTGGCCACGTTCTACGCCTCCTTCAGCCTGGTGCCCAAAGGCAGGCACCTCCTGCACGTGTGCACGGGCACGGCCTGCCACCTCAAGGGCAGCGGCGGCATGGTCCGGCACGTTGCCGCCAAACTCGGCATCGCTCCCGGAGCGACCACGCCGGACATGAAATTCACCCTCGAGACCGTCAACTGCTTGGGCGCTTGCGCCGTTTCGCCGGTCGTGGTCTTCGACGACAAGTACTACCCTCAGGCCACCGTGGGCCAGCTCAACGAATTCATCGAGAAAGTCAACGCCGAATAGCGGAGAACATACATGGCCACCGCCACCAGTGCCGCGCCCGACCTTGCCTGGACGAAGAAGATCTCCAGCCCCCAGGAGCTCGCCCTCTACCGCCAGGCGCTCATCGAGAGCACCGACCCCGAGGCCCCCCGCATCCGGGTCTGCTGCGGGACCGGCTGCAAGGCCGTCGGCAGCCTTGATGTCCTGGAAGCGCTGAAAGCGGCCGTGGCCGTGGCCGGGGTCGATGTCCACGTCATGCCCGAGGTCAAACGCACCGGCTGCCACGGGTTCTGCTCCCGCGGCCCGCTGCTCACTCTCGAGCCCCAGGGACTGTTCTACCAGCGCGTCAAGCCCGAGGACGCGGCGGAAATCGTCCAGAAGACGGTCGTCGGCGGCGAGGTGGTCGCGCGTTTCCTGTACAAGCCCCCGGGGTCCAAGGAAACCATCGCCAAAGTCGGCGACATCCCCTTTTTTGCCAAACAGACCAAGCTCGTGCTCAAGCGCGTCGGCCGGATCGACCCCTTCGACATCCGCGACGCCATCGCTGACGGCGCCTACGAGGGGCTCGCGAAGGTCCTGAGCGGGATGACGCCGCACCAGGTCATCGAGGAGATCAAGACCTCGCGGCTGAGGGGCCGGGGCGGGGCGGGTTTCCCCACCGGCGTCAAGTGGGAATCCTGCGCCAGCCAGCCCGGGCAACACTACATCATCTGCAACGGCGACGAGGGCGACCCCGGCGCCTTCATGGACGCCTCCGTCATGGAAGGCGACCCCCATGCCGTTCTGGAAGGCATGGCCATCGCTGCTTACGCCATGGGATCCGACCGGGGATTCCTTTACGTGCGCATGGAGTACCCCCTGGCGGTCCAGACCCTGACCACCGCCATCCGCCAGGCCGAGGACCTCGGACTGCTCGGCCCGAACATCATGGGCACCGACTTCAGCTTCGGCACCTCCATCTCCACCGGTGCCGGCGCCTTTGTCTGCGGCGAATCCTCCGCCCTGATGTCCTCCCTGGAGGGCAAGGTGGGCCGGCCGCGGGCGAAGTACATCCGCTCCACGGAAAAAGGCTTCCGCGACAGCCCCTCCAACCTGAACAACGTGGAAACCTATGCCAACGTGCCTGAGATCATCCTGCGCGGCGGCAAGTGGTACACGACCTTCGGAACCGAGCGCTCCGCCGGCACCAAGGTCTTCTCTCTCACCGGCAACGTTCACAACGTGGGTCTGGTGGAAGTGCCGATGGGCACCTCGCTGCGGGAGATCGTTTTCGGCATCGGCGGCGGCATCCCCAACAAAAAGCAGCTCAAGGCCGTGCAGACCGGCGGGCCTTCCGGCGGGTGCATCCCCATCCCGGGCAAGTTCATCGACATCAACGTGGGCTTCGGCAAGCTGGCCGAGATCGGCTCCATGATGGGTTCGGGCGGCATGATCGTCATGGACGAGAACACCTGCATGGTGGAGGTCTCGCGCTACTTCATCAATTTCCTGGTGGAGGAGTCCTGCGGCCAGTGCACGCCCTGCCGGGAGGGGCTGACCCGCATGCGGGAGACGCTCTCACGGATCACCGAGGGCGAGGGCCGGGAGGGGGACATCGAGCAGCTCGAGGAGATCGGGCAGTTCACCAACAGTTTTTCTTTGTGCGGCCTGGGGACCTCGGCCGCCAACCCGGTCCTGTCCACCATCCGATACTTCCGCGAAGAGTACGAAGCCCACATCCGAGACAGGAAATGCCCGGCCGGCGTGTGCAAACCGCTGTACTTCTACGAGATAGACCCGGAAAAATGCACGGGCTGCGGCGTGTGCCGCAAACGGTGCCCGGCCGCGGCCATCGAGGGCGAGAAGAAAAAGCCGCACACCATCCACCAGGAGCTGTGCATCAAGTGCATGGAATGCTACCGCAACTGCAAATTCGACAGCATCCGGATCATGTGACCGGCGGCCGGGTGAAGCGGCACGGGTGAAATTCGAGGGACGCTACGCATGAAGATCATCATGGACGGAAAAGAGGTTGCGGCCGAGCGCGGCCAGACCATCGTGGAGGTGGCCCGCCGGAACGGCGTTTACATCCCGACTCTCTGCCACGTCCCGGCGCTCGAGCCGGCGGCCATGTGCCGGGTGTGCACCGTGGAGCTGGTCGAGGGCCGCCGCTCGCGTCTGGTGACCGCCTGCAACTACCCGCTGCGCGCGGATGCCGAAATCCGCACCGACACCCCCATGCTGCGGCAGAACCGCAAAGTGCTCGTCGAGCTGCTCGCCTCCCGCTGCCCGGGTTCCGAGGTCCTGAAAGGGCTCGCCGAGCGCTACGGCGCGGATCTGAACCGCTTCCCCGCCGAAGACCGGCAGTGCATCATGTGCGGCCTGTGCGCGCGGGTCTGCGAGCGGGTCGGCGGCAACGTGCTCGCCCTCTGCGGCCGCGGGGTCGAGATCCGGGTGGACACCTCCTTCGGCCGGCTGTCGCCGACCTGCATCGGGTGCGCCGCCTGCGTCCAGATCTGCCCGGTCAGTGCGATCCGCATCGAAGACGTCGACGGCGAGCGCCGGGTGATCGTCAGGGGCAAGGAGGCCTCCCGGGTTCCCCTGCGCCAGTGCACCGGCTGCGGCGTAAACTTCGGCCCGGTGATCGACCTCGGCCCGGTGATGGAGCGGGCCGGCGAAAGCGGGGTGCCCGCCTTCAATGTCAGCGTCTGCCCGGCGTGTTCGCGGCGCCACCTGGCCCGGCGTCTGGCCGAGCGGCATTTTGAACAGCGCGAGGTCGAATCCCGCGATGCCGGCGAGGAAGGCGGATGATATGTCCCAGGATGTGAACTCCCGGCTGACGGGGGACTATTACACGGCGCGTTTCGGCCCCCGGCTCTCGGAAGAGGGCGACACACTGGTCCTCAACATCGGGCCGCAGCACCCGGCCACCCACGGCGTGCTGCGGATCGTCGTGGAACTGGACGGCGAGTACGTCCGCCGGGCCGAGCCGGTCCTGGGCTACATTCACCGCATGCACGAAAAGATGGGCGAGGTGAAAACCTACGTGCAGTATCTGCCCAACATGGGCCGGGTGGACTACCTGCACGCCCTCGCCTGGAACTGGGCCTACGTGGGCGCGGTGGAAAAACTGATGGGCCTTACCGCCCCCCCGCGGGCGGAGTACATCCGGGTGATCACCTGCGAGCTGAACCGCATCAATTCGCACCTGCTCTGGTGGGGGGCGTACCTGCTGGACCTGGGCGCCTTCACCCCCATCGTCTATGCGTTTGCCGACCGCGAGCGGATCATGGACCTTTTGCAGATGGTGACCGGCTCGCGGCTGACTTACTGCTACTTCCGCTTCGGCGGCGTCGCGGCGGACCTGAGCGAGGAGTTCATCCGCCGCACGCGCGAGTTCGTCGCGGATTTCAGAAAACGGCTGCCGCTGTATCGCAACCTGGTGACCGACAACATGATCCTGCGGGGCCGCTGCGAGCGGATCGGCGAGCTGAGCCTGGAGATGGCCCGGCGCTACGGCGCCACCGGGCCGGTCCTGCGGGGGTCGGGGGTGGCCTACGACGTGCGCCGCGCAGAGCCCTACTCGGTCTACGACCGCCTGGACTTCGAGGTCCCCACCGGGAGGAACGGCGACGCCATGGACCGCTACGAGGTGCGCATGGAGGAGATGAACCAGAGCCTGCGCATCATCGAGCAGGCGCTGGAGGCGCTGCCGGCAGGCGAGCACATCCGCCCCGACCTGCCCGAGCGCTTCCTCCCGCCGAAGGGGGAGGTCTATTTCGCCGTGGAGGGCGCCCGGGGCAAGATCGGGGTGTACCTGCTGAGCGACGGCGGGCCGAAGCCCTATCGCGTCAAGCTGCGCTCGCCCGGCTTCTCCAACCTGAGCCTCTTTGCCGAGCTCGCCCAGGGCACGCTTTTGGCCGACGCCGTGTCCATCCTGGGCAGCCTGGACTTGGTGATTCCGGAGATCGACCGATGATCGCAGAGTTGACGGCGCTGCTCGCCCATCCCCTCGGCCAAACGATCGCCGCCCTCGCGGCCATCATGGCCTTTCTGGCCGTGAACGGCCTGGTGCTGCTCTACGCGGAACGCAAGGTGGCCGGGTTCATCCAGCGCCGGCCGGGGCCCTACGAGGTCGGGCCCCACGGGCTGCTGCAGCCGTTCGCCGACGCCGGCAAACTGATCAGCAAGCAGCTGGTCACCCCCATGGGGGCGGACCGCCTGCTGTTCTGGCTCGCCCCGCTGGTCTCCCTGGCGCCGGTGGTGGTCTGCTTCCTGCCGATCCCCTTCAGCCCGGCGCTGACGGGCATGGACGTCAACCTGGGGCTGCTGCTCGTTCTGGCCTTCTCGGGGTTGAACACGCTGGCGCTTTGCCTGGCCGGCTGGGGGTCGAACAACAAATACAGCCTTCTCGGCGCCGCCCGGGCCGTGGCCCAGTCGGTGGCCTACGAGATCCCGCTGCTGCTGGCCGTTCTGGCGATCGCCTTCCAGGTGGGCTCCCTGAACCTCTCGGCCATCGCCGCGACGCAGACGAAGGGCCTGCTGTCCTGGAACCTCTTCGTCCAGCCCCTGGCCTTCCTCATCTTTTTCATTTCGGCCGTGGCCGAAACCAACCGGGCGCCCTTCGACCTGCCGGAGGCGGAAAGCGAGCTGACGGCCGGCTTCCACACCGAGTACTCCGGCATGGGCTTCGGCATCTTCTTTCTGGCCGAGTATTCGTACATGGTGGTGGTCTGCGCCGTGGCGACCGCTTTGTTCCTGGGCGGCTGGGACGGCCCGGTCTTCCCCGGCCCCTGGTGGTTCCTGGGCAAAGTCTTCACGCTCGTCTTCGCACTGATGTGGTTCCGCTGGACGTTCCCGCGGGTGCGCTTCGACCAGCTGCTGAACATCTGCTGGAAATGGCTGATTCCCCTGGGGCTGGCCAACCTGGTGGCGACGGCCCTGGTCGTCAAATGGGTGCGCTGAGAATGAAACGCCTGTTCCAAACCCTGAAGGGCCTGTGGAGCCTGGTCGTCGGCCTGAAGATCACCGGGGTCGAGCTCTTCAAGCCGTGGATCACGGTGCACTATCCCCGCCAGGAGGTCGACAACCTGGCGGGCTACCGCGGCCACATCGAACTGGTGCCGGCAACGGACAACCCACTGGCGTCGCGCTGCATCATGTGCTGGAAGTGTGTCGAGATCTGCCCGTCGCGGTGCATCAGCCTGCGCATGCATGCGCAGGGCGAGGAGACCGGCACGGCCGCCGCGGCCGACCCGGGCTTGCTCCTGGCGCCGGAGGTGAAGTCGCCCTACTCGACGCACCTGGCCCCGCCGCCGAACCGAATCGAGCGGGTCCTGGACAGCTACCGTCTCAACTACAGCCTGTGCAGCCTCTGCGGGCTGTGCGTCCAGAGCTGCCCGGTGGATGCCATCCGCTTCTCCCGCAACGCTTATCTGGTGGGAACGACGCGTCAGGTCTTCGAGCTGGATCTGCTGGCAAGACTCGAAAACCCGGTGGATGTTTCAGCGCACCGCGGCCCCGGCGCCCGCGCGTGAACGGAGGGGAGATCATGGAACAGTTGGCAACGGCCGCATATGGGTTCTACCTGGTGCTCATTCTCGCCGGCGGGTGGGCGGCCGTGCGCTGCCGAAGCCTGGTGCGCGCGCTGCTGGGGCTGATCATGACCCTGTTCGGGGTGGCCGGGATGTATTTTCTCATGGCGGCCCCCTTCATGGCCCTGATGCAGATCCTGATTTACGTGGGCGCGGTGAGCGTGCTGATCTTCTTTGCCGTCATGCTCACCCGCGCTCCCGGCGGCGAGGCCGGCGAAGAAGACGCAGGGCCGCGGCCGGCGCTGCGCACCGGGGTGGCCCTGCTGAGCGGGCTCCTGCCGGCGGGCCTCCTGGCGGCGGTCATCCTGACCAAGACCCCCCAGGCCCTGCCGCTGAAAGCCGAAGTCCCGCTCGCCCGGCTCGGCCAGATCCTGACGGGGCCTTATGTGCTGGCCTTCGAGCTGATTTCGGTGGTGCTGCTGGCCGCCATGGCCGGGGCGGTCGTGCTCGGCTTCGAGAGGAGGAAAGGCGCATGAGCCCGGTGGTGTTGTTTCATCTGGCCGCCCTGCTGCTGCTGGCCTTCGGCCTTTACGGCCTGACCAGCCGTCGGACCCTGGTGGGGATGCTCATCTCGGTGGAGCTCATGCTGAACGGCGCCGGGCTCGCACTGGTGGCCAGCGCCCGGCTGACCCCGGCCTCCGATGAACTGGGCCAGCTCGGCGCCCTGCTGGTCATGGGGCTCGCCGCCGCGGAGGCCACCCTGGTGCTGGCCATGGTCCTGGTGGCGGTCAAGCGCGCGGGTACTTCCGACAGCGACCGGCTGTCGGAGTTGAAAGGGTAGGGTTCAAGAGGTCAAGGGCCGAGGGGCCGAGGGGTCAAGAAAACAGGGATATCATCATTATTCACTCGACCCCTGGAACCCTCGAACCCTTCCGCTGAGAGAAAACGATTTTTCGGAACTTAGAACGAACGTCTTTTTCACCAAGGAATGACGTAATGATCGTCGAACATTCCGCCCTCATCTGGCCGATCGTGGTCACCGGCCTGGCGCCGCTCCTCATCTGGCTGCTGCGGGGCCACATCAACGCCCGGGAAGGGGTGTCCTTCGCCGCCGGCGCGCTCACCTTCGGCGTGGTGCTCACCTTCGTGCCACCGGTGCTGAAGGGCCAGGTCCTGGTCTATCCCCTCTTCACGCTCCTGCCCGGCATCGAGGTCAAGTTCGGCGCGGACGGCCTGGGGCTCATCTTCGCGATCGTGGCCTCCTTCCTGTGGATCCTGGCGACGGCCTACAACATCGGCTACATGCGCACCTTGAAGGAGCACGCCCAGACCCGCTACTATTTCTGCTTTGCGGTCGCGATCTTCGGCGCCGTGGGCGTCGCCTTGGCCGCCAACGTCTTCACCCTGTACCTCTTCTACGAGGTCATAACGGTCTTCACCTACCCTCTGGTGGCCCACCATCAGGACGAGGAGGCCTATCACGGCGCGCGCAAGTACCTGGTCTACCTCATGGGCACCTCCAAGCTCTTCCTGCTGCCGGCGATGATCCTGACTTACGTGCTCTGCGGCACGCTCGACTTCCGCCTGGGCGAGCTGGCGCAGGGCATCTTCCCGGCGGACGCCGACCCCACCCTGGTGAGGGTCACCTACGCCCTTTACGTGGCGGGGCTGGCCAAGGCGGCCGTCATGCCGCTGCACAACTGGCTGCCCTCGGCCATGGTGGCGCCCACCCCGGTCTCGGCCCTGCTGCACGCCGTGGCCGTGGTGAAGGCCGGCGTCTTCTCGATCTGCCGGGTGCTCCTGTCCGCCTTCGGCGTCAACCTCATGGACACCCTCGGGCTGGGTGCGGCCACGTCCGTCTTCGCCGCGCTGACCATCGTGCTCGCCTCGGTCATCGCTCTGACCAAGGACGATCTAAAGGCCCGGCTGGCCTATTCCACGGTGAGCCAGCTCTCCTACGTGGTCTTGGGGGTCGCGATGCTGACGCCCCTGGCCGTGACCGGCGGAGTGGCCCACATCGCCCACCACGCCTTCAGCAAGATCACGCTCTTTTTCACCGCGGGCGCCATCTATGTCGCGACCCACCAGAAAAAGATCAGCATGATGTCCGGCATGGGCCGGCGCATGCCCTGGACCTTCGGGGCCTTTGCCGTCGCCGCGCTTTCCATGATCGGGATCCCGCCGGTGTGCGGGTTCGTGAGCAAATGGTACATGGTCAACGGCGCGGTGAACGCCGGCCACTACGCCCTGCTGGCGGCGCTGCTGGCCAGCACGATCCTGAACGCGGCCTACTTCACACCGGTGGTCTACAAGGCTTTTTTCGAGGAGCCGGCGCCGGGCGTCGACCTCAGCCACTACCGCGAGGCGCCGCTGTCCATGGTGGCACCGCTGTGCTTCACGGCCGCGGCCAGTGTTTTTCTGGGGCTTTACCCCGAGACGTTCATTCAGTTCATCCATGCCCTAAAAGGGTTTTAGGGGAAGAGGCCGCGATGGATCAGAAAACCCCACCGACGCAAGCACCGATGCCGGCGATGGTCCGGCGGCTGCGAAACCTGTTTTTCGTCGCTCTCGGCCTGCTGGTGCTGCTCAACGTGTTCATTCACCCGCACCACCCCCATTTCGGGCTCGAGGCGATCCCCGGGTTCTGGGGCCTCTTCGGGCTCGCGGGAGCGGTGATCCTGGGGAAGGGCGCCAAGGGACTGGCCCACACTGTTTTGGGCCAGGACGAAAATTATTACGAAAGAGGGTCTGAGGGTTCAGGGGGTCAAGGGGTCAAGTGAAAAAAGACCATCGTCATTTCCTGGAACCCTGGAACCCTGGAACCCTGGAAGCCTTGAGGTTATCGACGTGACCGAATTCCTGCACCCGTCCATCTTCTTCGTGGCCTGCGCGGCGGCGGTGTGGCTGCTGCCCGGCCGCCTCGGGCGCTGGTTGCCGCCCGTGGCCGCAGCGCTCGCCATCGCGAGCGTGTTGGCCATGCAGCCCGGCACTTACACCCGTCTCAACTATCTGGGCCTCACGCTGGGCCTGGGTCGGGTGGACGCGCTTTCGATGGTCTTCGCCCACGTGTTCGCCATCCAGGCCCTGATCGGCTTCATCTTCGCCCTGCACGTCGAGGACCGCTGGCAGCACGTGGCGGCCTGCATGTACATCGCCGGGGCCTTCGGCTGCACCTTCGCCGAGGACTATGTCACGCTCTTCATCTTCTGGGAGTTGATGAGCGTCGCCTCGACCTTTCTGGTCTGGCTGCGGCGCGCGCCGGCCTCGACCCGCGCGGGCATCCGCTACTTCCTCTTCCACGTCCTGGGCGGTCTGCTCCTGCTGGCCGGCCTGCTCCTGCGCCACCAGGCCACCGGGACCTTCGCCTTCGCGGCCGCCGACCCGGCTGCGGCCCGGTTCTACGACACGCTGATCATGCTGGGCTTCTGCGTCAACGCGGCGGTCATCCCCCTGCACGCCTGGCTGCCGGACGCCTACCCCGAGGCCACCGTGACCGGCGCGGTGTTCATGAGCGCCTTCACCACCAAGACCGCGGTCTACGTGCTGCTGCGCGCCTTCACGGGCTTCGAGATCCTGGCGGTCATGGGCACCCTGATGACCCTCTACGGCGTCGTCTACGCCACCATCGAGAACAACGCCCGGCGCATTTTGGCCTACCACATCGTCTCCCAGGTGGGCTACATGGTGGCGGGCGTCGGCGTAGGCACGGCCATGACCGTGAACGGCGCCTGCGCCCATGCCTATGCGCACATCCTCTACAAGGGACTGCTCTTCATGGGTGCGGGCACGCTGCTGTACGCGGCCGGCACGGCCAAGCTCTCGGCCCTGGGCGGGCTTTTCCGGCGCCTGCCGTGGGCCTTTCTCTGGTACATGGTGGCGGCCGTGAGCATCTCGGGCTTTCCGCTCTTCTCCGGCTTCGTCAGCAAGACCATGACCATCACCGGCGCGGCCGAGGCCCACCACACCTGGCTGGCCCTGGGGATGGAATTGGCCGCGGTCGGCACCTTCCTGTCGGTGGGCATCAAGCTGCCCTACTTCGCCTGGTTCGGCCGGCCCGACCCGGGGATCGAACTGAAGCCCGTGCCCCGGAACATGTACGCGGCCAT
>CAZLSV010000018.1:28199-31659 GCA_964562235.1 uncultured Desulfatibacillum sp. | reverse complement strand
GTGCTTTTACATCGGCGTTCAGCCAGGCTTCCTCTACCGGCTGCTGCCGCACCCGGTGGAGTATGTCCCCTACACCCCCTGGCATGTTCTGCAGACCCTGCTGCTGTTAGGATTCACCGGCCTGGGGTTTTATCTCCTGCGGCACAAGCTGGCCCCGGAAGCCAGGCTCAACCTGGATGTGGACTACATCTACCGTCTGGTCGGCCGGCTGGTGCTGGCGCTCGCCCGGCGGCCGGTGGAGGGGATCGACAACTGGTGGACGGAATTTTACAACCGGGCCGGCCTGCGGGGCCTGATGAACATCGCCGGCGGCAGTGCTTGGTTCGACAAGCGCGCCATCGACGGTGTCGTGGACGGAACGGCGATGGGGGTGCGCCGCGTCGGCCGCGCCGCAACCGGTGCTCAGACCGGCCGGCTGCAGGATTACCTGGCCGCGGCCGTCGTGCTGGCGCTCGCCGTGTTTGCGGTGGTCTGGTACGCGGGATGAGATGGGCGGATCTGGCCGTGGCCGAAACCCGGGTCCGCCGGGACCCGACGAGGGGTTGGCGTATTATATCGCCGGAGAAATCATGGGATACCATTCGGAGTCGAACTGCGCATGAGTGAATGGCCGATCTTGACGGTGCTGATCTTCTTCCCGGCCGCGGCCTGCCTGGTCCTGCCCTTCATCCGCGGGGACCGTGCCGTGCGGGTGTTTTCTCTCGGCGTGGGGCTGCTCGAGCTGATGCTGGCGCTGCCGCTCCTGCGTTTCGATCTGTCCGTATCCGGCTACCAGTTCCAGGAAAAGGCCGCCTGGGTGCCGCAGTGGGGCCTGCACTACCATCTGGGCATGGACGGCATCAGCCTGCTGATGGTGCTGCTGACCGTGCTGCTGCTGCCGCTGTGCGTGCTGTGCTCCTGGACCTACATCAGCCGGCGGGTCAAGGAGTTCCACTTCAGTCTCATGCTGATGACTTCGGCCTGCGTGGGGGTCTTCCTGGCCCTGGATTTCGTCCTTTTTTATATTTTCTGGGAGGCCATGCTGGTCCCCATGTTCCTGCTGATCGCGGTCTGGGGCGGTCCCGAGCGGCGCTACGCCTCCCTCAAGTTCTTCCTGTACACCCTTGCGGGCAGCACCCTGCTGCTGGTGGCCATGGTGGCGTTCTATCTGGCTGGCGGCACCTTCTCCATCCCCGAGCTTTCGGCCCAATCCTACTCCTTCAGCTTCCAGTGCGGGGCCTTCCTGGCCATGGCGTTTGCCTTTGCGATCAAGGTGCCCATGTTTCCGTTCCACACCTGGCTGCCGGCCGCGCACGTGGAGGCCCCCACGGCCGGGAGTGTCCTGCTGGCCTCGGTTTTGCTCAAGATGGGGGCCTACGGCTTCCTGCGCTTCTGCCTGCCCATGACCCCGGCCGCCAGCCTCTATTTCGCGCCCCTGATGATCGCCGTATCGATCGCCTCCATCCTCTACGGCGGCTTCGTGGCCCTGGGCCAGCGCGACATGAAGAAACTGATCGCCTATTCCTCGGTGGCCCACATGGGCTTCGTGACCCTGGGTATCTTCCTCTTCACCCTGCGCGGGCTGGAAGGTGCCCTCATGGTCATGCTCAACCACGGCATCACCACGGGCGCCCTCTTCATGCTGGTGGGCTGCATCTACGAGCGCAGCCACAGCCGGGAGATCGGCGAGAACCTCGGGCTGGGGAAGTATCTTCCGGCCTACATGGGGTTCTTCGGGCTGTTTGCCCTTTCCGCATTGGGTTTTCCGGGCACCAACAGCTTCGTGGGCGAGGCCCTGGTGCTGATCGGCGCCTTCGCGCAAAACCCATGGGTGGGAGGTGCGGCCGTTCCCGGGGTGATGCTGGGCGCGGCCTACATGCTGCGCCTGGGCCAGAAGCTGGCCTGGGGCGAACCGACCCGGGCCAAAGACTGGAAGGACCTTAACGTCCGGGAGTGGGTCTGTTTCGCCCCCCTGGCGGTCCTGGTGCTTTACATCGGCCTCGCGCCCGGCCTGACCCTCGAGGCCATGGACCCGACCCTGACCCGCGTCCTCGAAGAGTTCCGCAAGCGTTCGGCGGTGGCTTCCACCTCCGCCGAAGTGGCGGCTCCGCCGCTCGGCTGGGCGTTGACAACCCGCACCGCACTCCCGCCGTCGGATCCGGCGCCGGTGTTGCCGCGTTAAAGGAGAAAGCCCGGTGGAATTCAACGTGCCCATCATCCTGCCCGAGCTCGTTCAGGTGGCGATCGTCTCGGCGCTTTTTCTGAACAGCGTAACAAGGCCGCTTCATCGCGGCGCGCGCTTTGGACCGCTCTTGGCGTTGGCGGCCGTCGCCGGGCTGGCGGCCGCCGGATTCAGCCTGGGGGCCGAGGGGCTCATGTTCTGGGGGGCTTACAAAATCGACGGCCTGTCCCAGTTCTTCAAGTTCGCCGTGGCCCTGGGGTTTGCCATCGCCGTGCTCAACGCCGCTTCCCAGCCGACCCTCGAGTCCGAAAAACGCGCGGACTACTTCCTGCTGCTGGCGTTGAGCGCCCTCGGCCTCATGCTCCTTGCCAGCGCGGTGGAACTGGTCACGATCTACCTCGCACTGGAGCTTTCCTCCTACAGCCTTTACGCCCTCATCCCGCTGCGGGGCCGCGAATCCCGCGCCGCCGAGGCCGGCGTCAAGTACGTCCTCTTCGGGGCCGCCGCCACGGCCCTGTCCCTTTTCGGCCTGGCCTACATTCTCGCCGGCCAGCACTCCAGCTACCTGGCCGTCTTGACCGCCCGGCCCTGGTCCTGGGCCGAGGCCCCGATCGGCATCGTCGGCCTGAGCCTGTTCATGGCGGGGTTCTTCTACAAACTGGCGCTATTCCCGTTCCACTTCTGGGCCCCGGACGTTTACGACGGCGCCAGCAACGAAACGGCGGCCTACGCCGCCACCCTGCCGAAGCTCGGGGCGGTGGTGATCCTGATCCGGCTGGCCGCCATGCTCAAGCCCGGTCTGCAGCTGACCACGATCCTGGCGATCCTCGGTGCGGCGTCCATGACCTTCGGCAACCTCGCCGCCCTGACCCAGCAGGACATCAAGCGCATGCTGGGGTATTCCAGCGTGGCCCATGCCGGCTACGTCATGGTGGGGCTGGTGGCGGCATCGGCCGGGGGACTGGCCGCCGCCGGGTTCTACAGCCTGATCTACGTTCTCATGAACCTGACCTGCTTCTGGGTCGTCTGCCGGCTGTCCACCGACGGTCGCAACCTCCAGCTGAACGATCTCAACGGGCTTTACCGCCGTGCCCCGTTTCTGGCTTTCGTGCTGGCGGTGGGCGCCCTGGCGCTGGTGGGGTTGCCGCCCACCGCCGGCTTCATGGGCAAACTCTTTCTTCTGAGCGCGGCCTGGAACCGGGGCTACAACTGGCTGGTGGTCGTCGCCGCCCTCAACACGGCCATCTCGATTTACTATTATCTGAACCTCATCCGCCATGCCTACACGGTCGAGGCCGA
>CAZLSV010000018.1:0-28189 GCA_964562235.1 uncultured Desulfatibacillum sp. | reverse complement strand
GGAGGGGCCCTGGTGGGCGGAGTGTTGGCCGGTCTCTTGCTGCTGCTCGGTGCCGTTCCGGCGCCGGTGTTCAGGTGGGCGGAAGCGGCCGGGCGACAGCTGATGCCTTGAGGCAAGACTACGGAGGAAGGAATGCCAGTCAAAACCGTCTACAGCGTCTGCGGCATGTGCCCGGTGCGCTGTCCGATTGAAGTCGAGGTGGAAAACGGAGATATCCGTTTCATCCAGGGCAACCGACAGGTGCCCTCGATCCGCGGGGCGCTTTGTACGCGCGGAGCCGCCGGAGTCCCCTTCGTGCGCGACGACGAACGGCCCCAATTTCCGATGCTGCGCAAGGGCGAGCGTGGAGAGGGGCGCTGGCAGCGGCTCTCCTGGGAAGAGGCCTTGTCCTACGCCGCCGAGAAACTGTCGCAGGTGCGTTCCCGGCACGGCGGACGCAGCCTTCTCTGGTCGGACACGGGCGGGCCGTTCAGCGATCTGCGGCAGGCCTTCGTGCGCGGCCTGGGCTCTCCTAATTTTTACAGCGAAGAGTCCGTGCAGGGCGTGAATCGCCAGCACGCGGCGCTCTCCTTGTTCGGCTTTACCGACGACCATCTGGTGCTGGACCTGAAAAACGCGCGCGAGGTGGTCCTGCAGGCGCGCAACCTGTTCGAGTCCGTTCACATCCAGCAGGCCAACGATCTGCTGGACAGCCTCGAGAACGGCGGGCGGCTGACCGTCGTCGACGTCCGAGCCACGGTGACTTCCGGCAAGGCCGACCGGTTTTTCCTCATCCGGCCCGGGACCGACTACTTTCTGAACATGGCCGTCATCCATTATCTTTTGAAGCACCAGCGCTACGACGCGGGTTTTGCCGAGAAATGGATCGCCGACCTGGACGAACTCGAACGCATGGCCGGCGCCTTCTCCCCGGACGCTGCGGCCGCCGAAACCGGCATCACGGCCGCTGAAATCGAAGCGCTGGCGCTGGATCTGGCCAAAGCCGCCCCGCGAGTGGTCTGGCACCCGGGATGGAGGACCGCGCGCTACACGGACTCCTTCTTCGTGTGCCGCTCGGCGCTCATCATCAATGTCCTGCTGGGCGTGGTCGGCGCCAGGGGCGGGCTGCCGCTGGCCCTGACCCCCGAACACATCGGCCAGAAAGGGCTGAACCGTTTCGTCGGCCTTTTCCCGCCGGTGACCGAGCAGCGGGCCGACGGCGTGGGCTGGAAGTATCCGGCCTTCGAGGGCGGACCGGGTCTTCTGGCGGACGCCCTGACCGCCGTCGCCACCGGCGATCCCTACCCGGTGAAGGCCTGCATCACTTACCAGCAGGACCCGCTGGCCGAACTTCCGGACCCCCCGAAGCTCGCCGCCGCCTTTGCGAACCTGGATTTTCTGGCGTGCGTCACCTCCGCCTGGTCCGAGACCGCCTGGCAGGCCGACCTGGTCCTGCCGCTCTCACCCTACCTCGAGCGGGAGAGCCTCATCGCCCAGTTGGACGGGATCCAACCGGCCCTTCTGCTGCGACGGCGCTGCGCCCCGCCCCGCTTCGACACCCGGGCGGACTGGGAGATCGTCGGCGGCCTCGCGCGCCGGCTGGGGATGGAGTCCCTGTCCTTTGCCTCGGCGGAGGAGATCTGGAAATTCCAATTGGAGGGCACCGGCGTGCGGCTGGCGGATTTCGACGCCAGGGGCGTGGTGGATCTCACCGGACGTCCCCACTACGACCGCCTTGCAGAAGGCTTCCGGTTCCCGACGGATTCGGGCAGAATCGAAATGGTCAGCTTCCGGTGGCGGCGGCAGGGTCTGCCCAGCCTGGGGTCTTTGACTCCGACGAGCCGCCCGGCGGCCGGGACGTTCCGCCTGACCCTGGGCGGATGCGGCCTGCACAGCGACGGCCACACCGTGAACAACCCGCTGCTGCATCGGCAGATGCCTGAAAACGTGCTCTGGATGAACCAGGCCGCCGGCCTCGGGCTGGGGATCGCCGACGGCGAGACGGTGACCGTATCCGTCAAGGACCGCTCCGGTCGCATCAAGGTCAGGCTCTCGGAGTTCATCCACCCCGAGGCCGTCTTCATGGTGCCCGGCTTCGGACGCACCCTGCCGGTGGAATCAAGGGCCCGCGGCCGCGGGTTGGCGGTCAACCGCCTCATGCCCGGCGGGCTGGACATCCGGGACCCGGTCGGCGGGGGGGTGGCGCTGCAGGAACAGCTGGTGAGTGTCAGAAAGTTGTAACCGCTTCAGTCCAGGCGTTGCGACCGCCTGGCAGGAGATCCGATGAGCAAGTACGTGATTCGGCATGATCCGCAGCGATGCATCAGCTGCAAGGCCTGCGAGGTGCACTGCCAGGTCAAAAATCGAACCGCCGCCGGCGTCAAGCCCGGTGCGCTGATCAGCGCCGGGCCCGAGCGCCTGCTGGACAAAGTCCAGACGCTGTCGGCGTTTCGACCCTGCTTCCACTGCGAAAAACCCTGGTGTGTGGCCGTCTGCCCGACCGGCGCGATGGTCAAGCGCGAGGAAGACGGCTGGGTTTACGTGGACCGGCCGCTGTGCGTCGGGTGCCGGGCCTGCGTCGGCGCCTGCCCCTGGAAGGTCCCCCAATGGGACGAATCCACGGGCAAGGTCGTCAAATGCGACGGGTGTTTCGACCGGGTGGCGCTGGGGCTGCACCCCGCCTGCGTGGCCGGATGCACGACCCACGCCCTTTCGTTCTCCCGGCCCAATGAGAACATGCGTATCGTCCGAATGCGATACGCCAAGTCGCGTCTGGTGGAAGGGGGCGCCGGTTGACGCGCACATGCGCGGTGGCTGCGGTTCACTTTTTTATCTCTGTTGAAACCGCTCGTTCGGAACCGCGCGGGCCTGCGTCGGGAAGCGATACGGCAGATTGTCGGTTCAGCTAACTTCATCACCAACCAACGGCCGGCAGCCGCGGCCCCCTCAAAGGAGAAAAGCGACCTATGCCAACCGCCGACTTCTTCCATCGATACCTCTATGCCCTTGCCGAAATTCATGGATCGTTCGACCTGGAGGCCACCCAGAACGCCGTGGTGCGCAACGCGGTGATGCTCTACGACGCCCGCGGAGCGAGCCTCATGCTCTACAACGCCGGAGAGGAAAAACTGATCGCTTCCGCCACCTTCGGGCTCAGCGACGCCTACCGCGCCAAAGGGGCGATCAGCCCCGGCAAGAGCCTGGGGGAGACGATCGACGGGGCACCGGTGATCATAAGGGATGTCGCCTCGGACCCGAGGGTGCAGTACCCCGACGAGGCCCTGCAGGAGGGCATTCGCAGCATCGTGGGGCTGCCGCTGACCGGAGGCAGCGCCCTGGTGGGGGCGTTGCGGCTTTATTTTGCGCAGTCCCGGGGCTTTACCCCCGAAGAGATGCAATCGGTCCAGGCGCTGACGCATCAGGCCGGCCTCGCCCTCAAAAAGGCCTTCTATTTCGCCTCGATGAAAGCGGCCGCATCCGACATCCAGGGCATGCATTCCACCGATCTCAAGGAAGCCATGCAGTCGCTGCTGGCTACCGTGGCGAAATACGGGCTGGCCCGCGCCAGCGGGTTGCTGCTGCGCGACCCGAAAACAAACACGCTCGCCACAGTGGTTCGATACGGCCTGAGCGACAGCTACATCGCCAAGGGGCCGGTCTTCGCGGGGCTCAGCCTGGGGGAGGTGACCACCGGCAAGCCGGTGGTCGTGTCCAAAGTCGCCACCGACCCCCGCATCCAATACAAGGAGGCCGCCGCGGACGAGCATGTGGCGGCGATCCTGGGGCTTCCCGTCAGAATTGGCGGCCAGATCGCCGGTGCCCTGCGGTTGTATTATCCCTTCGAGTTCGAGCCCGGGCCGGACTACATCATGTGGATGGAGCACCTCGCCTACCAGGTGGGCCTCGCCCTGGAAAAAACCGAGTTGATGATCAAACTCAAGGACCGGGTCAACTGGTACGAAGATGTATTGAGAGATCTCGAGCGCTGAACGGGGGCTGCGCACCGCCCTTCTCTCTCAGCCATTCCGGCCGGCCCGGGACGGGGTGGGCGCCGGAGCGCCTGAAATACGAATCGCCCTGCGGCCGGTGCCGGCCTCAGGGCGATTCGTTCGGCTCTGAAAAATTCCAAAAGCGGTATTACTCCTCCGGTGCCGAGGGGGGCCCGGGCACCGGCGGCTCGCCGCCCGGCTCCGCCGCCGGCAGTTCCTTCGTCTTTGCGGCCTCCTTGTCCTTTGCCTTTTTCCGGGGCTTTCCCTGCATGCGGATGGTCAGGCGTTCGCCCACGGGCTTGCGGTACTGGGTCTTCTGGTAGAGGCTCTTGGCCGGGCAGATCTCCACGCACACGCCGCAGTAAACGCAGGCGAAGGGGTCGTAATTCCACTGGCAGGCCTGCTTGTCCACTTCGATGCACACGGAAGGGCACTTGACCGCGCAGGTGCCGCAGAAGATGCAGCGGTCGATGTCGTTGATGAGTTCGCCGCGCACCTTGTCGAAGGGTTCCCGCGTTTCGTGGGGATAGCGCCGGGTGGATTTCTTGGCCACCAGGTTGCGCATGATGTTGGCCGTCATTTTGAACATGGGCGCATGCCTCCTCAATCAGCGCTCGGTGCAGCTGATGCACGGGTCGATGGACAGCGTCACCACCGGCACATCGGAGAGATAAAGGCCGGGCAGCATGACCAGCAGCGGGGGGATGTTGGCGAAGGTGGGCGTGCGGATGCGCACGCGGTCGAGGTTCTTTTCACCTTTGCCCTTCAAATAGTACAACAGCTCGCCGCGGGGCTGTTCGACGCGGTTGACGACTTCCCCCTGGGGGTTGCCCTTGCTCTTGACCTTGGCCCGGACCTCGCCGTCGGGAAGCCGGTTGATGGAACGCCGGATCAGGTCGATGCTCGCCAGGGTCTCGCGGAAACGGACCTTGCTGCGGGCGAAACAGTCCCCGCCGGTTTCCACCACCGGCTCGAAATGCAGCTCCCCGTAGGCGGCGTAGCCCGTCTGGCGGGTGTCCTGGGCCACGCCGCTGGCGCGCAGCACCGGACCCACGGCCCCGAGCTCGTAGGCCTTCTCCGCGGTGAGGACCCCCTTGCCCACGGTGCGCTTTTTCACCGTGTAGTCCTCCAGGATCGTCGTCTCCAGGCGCTGGACCTCCTCCTCCACCCAGTCGATCTGGGCGAGCAGCCAGCGCAGCTGCTCGGCATCCGGGTTGCGGCGCACGCCGCCGATGACGTTGACCGACACGATCACCCGGTTGCCGGTGGTGGCCTCGCTGATGTCCATGATCCGCTCCCGGACGCGCCAGAACTGCATGAACAGGCTCTCGAAGCCGAAGCTGTCGGCGAAAAGCCCCAGCCACAGCAGGTGGCTCTGGACCCGGTGCAGCTCGGACCACATCACCCGCAGGAACTTGGCCCGCGGCGGCACCTCGACGCCCATCATCTCCTCGACGCCCTGGCAGTAGCAGAGCGCGTGGATCACAGAGCAGATGCCGCACACCCGCTCGACGATATGGATCATCTGGTGGAAATCGCGGACATCGGCCAGGCGCTCCAGGCCGCGGTGCACGTACCCCAGGGCGGGGATGACCTCGGTGATGCGTTCATCCTCCACCGTCAGTTTCAAATGGATGGGTTCGGGCAGTACCGGGTGCTGCGGCCCGAAGGGGATCACGGTCTTGCGCATCGGATAGTCTCCACGTCTTTGTGGCGTCAAAAAAAACCGGTTAAGACACGTTGCGCCATTATAACGGACCAAATGGCGAGAGCGGCTTTCGGCTCTCGATGATCGCGGCTGGAAAGCCGCTCCCACAGGGTCCTCGCAAAACAACGGTGTCGAAGTTCAATCGTCGCGTCATGGGTCCAGCGACTCCTGAACCGCCCCGCCGGTCATCGTTGCGGCCGGCGTGTCCGGCGCCGGAGCGGTTGGGTCCGCCGCCGGTCCCTCCTGAACTGCGGCAGGCGCAGTCGTCCGCAGGCTGAAGCGGCAGTACGGGGTCTTCAGCGCCTCCTCTTCCATGTACAAGGTGCCCTTGTAGTCCACGACCAGGCCATCGAAGGCGAGGCCGAAGTGGTCCTGGATCTCGTTTTCGACCAGCAGGGCCGCGAAATAGACCGGCGATATGCTCGGCACCGAGGATGCCTTGGCCGCGGCCAGCCGCAGGTGCTTGAGCTCGAGGCCCTTGTCGAAGTGGTAAAGCAGGTCCAGGGAGACTTCGTCGATCTCGGTGCAGGAGAGCGTGACCAGCCGCCAGCCCTGGACCTTGAGCTTCGCGGCCTCTCCCACCAGGGCGTCGGGGCCGACCGGGATGATCTCTTCACGCATGGCTTATGCCTCTTTCGGCTCGTTGAGCCCTGTCAGTTTTTGCAGACCCAGGACCACCCCGTCGATCATGGCCTCCGGCTTGGGCGGGCAGCCCGGCACGTAGACGTCGACCGGGATCACCTTGTCGATGCCGCCGACCACGTTGTAGGCCTCCCGGAAGACCCCCCCGGACAATCCGCAGGCGCCGATGGCGACCACGATTTTCGGGCTCGGCATCTGAGCGTACAGATTGGCCAGCACCTTCTTGTTGCGGTGGTTGACCGTGCCGCTCGTCAGCAGGAGATCGGCGTGGAGCGGATTGCCCACATGGATGATCCCGAAGCGCTCCACGTCGTAGACCGGGGTCAGGCAGGCCAGGATTTCAATGTCGCACCCGTTGCAGCTGCCGCAGTCGAAATGCAGCAGCCAGGGGGACTTGGACCGCAGCCGATTGATGAACCGCTTCACCGCTTGCATAGGTCGTCACCCTTGATGCAGCCAGATGAGGTTTACGAGAGAGAGCGTCAGCCCGACGCCCCAGACGTAGCTCAGCATCCAGCGCCAGGTCATGCGCGAGGTGATGTTGTCCACCAGCACCTCCAGGAAATAGGTCACCGCCAGCAGCACCGCCATCCCGATCCAGCTGGGGGTCCAGAACAGGGTGCAGACGCCCAGCAGCAGCACCACCTCGAACCAGTGCCCGATTTCGGTCAGCGCCAGAAACGGGCCGGAGTAGTCGGTCAGCAGCCCCTTGACCAGCTCCTGGTGGGCGTGGTGGCTGGTGGACAGGTCGAAGGGCGATTTGCGCAGCTTGATGGTCAGGGCGTAGCCGAGCACGATGAAGAGAAAGGGCAGCTTCAGCAGCAGCGGGTGCTGCCAGGCGTAGATGTCCGCGATTTTGAAGCTGCCGGTTTCAAGGTAGAAACCCACCACCACCAGCACCAGCAGCGGCTCGTAGGCGAGGATCTGCAACAGCTCGCGGTGGGCGCCGATCTGGCTGTAGGGCGATGTGGACGACAGCGCCCCCACCACCAGGAAGACCGCCCCCACGGCCTGGACGAAGAAGATCAGCAGCAGGTCCGACTGCAGGAAGAACAGCACCAGGGAAATGGAGGCCGCCGCGATGTAGCAGTAGGCGCAGAAGGCCTGCCAGACGTTGACCACCAGCGGCTCCTTGAAGAGCAGCTTGACCACGTCGTAGAACGGCTGCAGCAGGGGCGGGCCGATGCGCGACTGCATGCGCGCGGTCAGGATGCGGTCCATGCCGCTCACCAGCCCGCCGATGAGGGGGCCGGCCGCCAGGCCGCAGGCGATCAGGATGGCGGTCCTCGTCACAGTGCACCTCCTAAGATCAGGGTCAGCAGGATCCCGCCTCCCAGGTTGACCCAATGGGTCAGCCGGGCCTCCCCGAAAATGGTGTCCAGGTAGTAGTTTTTGGCCTCCGCCTTGACCGGCTGGTTCATCGGTCCGAGGAACATGGACGGCTCGCCCGTCTGGATGCCGCTCAGGTAGGGCGAGGCGATTTTGACCTGAAAGGCGCGTTTGAGGGCGATGGCGGCCACCAGGAGCCCCAGCAGCGCCACCGCGGAGAGCGGCAGGACGGCAAACACCCCGTAGACGTTTTCAAGCCCCCCGGCCTTGAAAACGTAGGCCGGGGAATAGGGCGAGGTCATCATTGGTACGACCATGCGCAGGTACAGCCACGGGGCGAGCACGCTCATCGCCCCCGCGCCGAGGCACAGCGGCCCGAGCGCCAGCCAGGTCAGCACCGGCTGACGCTCGGGCCGGAAACGCCCGGCGAAGGGGTCGCTCATCAGGGTCCCGGCCCAGCGCGCCCAGTAGATGACCGTCAGGGCGCTGCCCAGGGCGACCATCACGATGACGTAGATGTTCCGGGCGGCCGCCTCCATGGCCATCCACTTGCTCAGCAGCATGCCGAAGGGCGGCATGATCATCATGATGACGCCCGCGACCGTGATCAGGGCCGTGAGCGGCATCACCGCGTAGAGCCCGCGCATGTCCTCGATGTCCCGGCTGGCGATGTGCTGCTCGATCGCCCCCACGCTGAGAAAGAGCATGGCCTTGACCACGGCGTGGAAGGCGAGCAGGAGCATGGCGGCGATCATGGCCTCGGCGCTGTTCAGGCCGGCGCAGGCGAAGATCAGCCCCAGGTTGCTGATGGTGGAATAGGCCAGCACCTTCTTGCCGTTGCTCTGGCCCACGGCCAGCGCGGCCCCCGCCAGGAAGCTGAAGGCGCCGAACACCGCCACGCTGTCGCTGATCAGGGTGCCTTTGAAGCCGGGCGCCAGGCGCAGCACCAGGTAGATCCCGACCTTGACCATGGTGCTCGAGTGCAGCAGGGCCGAGATCGGGGTGGGCGCCACCATGGCGCCCAGGAGCCAGCTCTGAAACGGGAACTGGGCCGACTTCACGAACGCGGCCAGGCACAGCAGCGCCAGGGCCAGCAGATACACCTCGGAGCCGGCCAGCCAGGGGGCCACCAGGACCTTCTGCAGGTCGAGGCTGCCGGACGAGCGGTAGGCGGCGATCATCCCGAGGGCGAAGGCCGACCCGCCGAGGCTGTTCATCCACAGCGCCCGCAAGGCGTTCTGGGTGGCGATGGTGGTGCGGTCGTGGCCGATCAGCAGGAAGGAGCACAGGGTGGTGACTTCGAAGAAAAAGTAGATGAAGGTCAGGTCGTTGAAAAGCACCAGCCCGTTCATCCCCCCCAGAAACAGCAGCATCACGAAGAAGAAACGCGGCTGGCGCGACTTCAGGATGTGGTAGTGATGCTCGTGGTTTTCCATGTAGGGGATGGCCTGATAGCAGATGATGGACCCCACGATGGATATGATCAGCACCATCATGAGCGACAGGTGGTCGCAGAACACCCGATCGACGGGCAGCGGCCCCTTCAGCATGAAAAATTCCAGATAGCCCGTGAGCAGGAGCTGCAGGACCGCCAGGGCGACGATCACCAGGTGTTTGTGCTTGAGGCCGTAATACAGGATGATCATAAGCAGGACGGCATCCGAGGCCTGGATGACCGTGTGCAGGTTCAACCCGAGGAAGGACTCCGCCGGCAGCTGAAAGGGCACGAGCGGTATCAGCCA
Organism: uncultured Desulfatibacillum sp.; assembly: GCA_964562235.1. Classification (GTDB taxonomy): domain Bacteria; phylum Desulfobacterota; class Desulfobacteria; order Desulfobacterales; family SpSt-501; genus SpSt-501. The sequence goes on along the minus strand of CAZLSV010000018.1, from coordinate 18,800 downwards.
CAGGGCGCTCGCGACGAGGACGGCGCCCGTGGCCAGAACGATGCACGACCGGATGGCGCGGCTGGCTCCCAGGACGGCGCAGAGGATGGCGCCGCCAAAGGGGGCCAGGACCAGAATGGCGATAAGCCCTGCTCGGATGTCCATGGCGCAAGACCCTTTCCAGTTCAAATAAGCCCTAAGGACGTTTTGCGAACGCTGTCGCTTGAACCCCGGTGCTGGTGGGTTCCATCAGCGCCCGGGCGCTCTTCGGCGACCGCGATGGCGCGGGCATGGGTGAGATCTCGAAACGAGACAATTGATCGTGGAGAATCTTGAGCAAGAGCCGTGCCACAAAGGGGGGCTGGATTTAAAACCAGCGGCGCGAAATCATTGGATATAACGGACGGGGCAAAAGCGATTGTCCTGAGCGCCCGGCGTCTGTGTCAGTGTTTTTTCCAGAATGCAAAATTCACCAACACCACGCAGCCGCTCTAGTTTTTGAACAGCTCCAGAAGCTCGACGGCCTCTTTCTGGCGCGTCTTGCTGAGCGGGAAGAGCGGCTCCGGCGGCTCGTCGTCCAGGTCTTTCTGGAGCTCCGCGTTGACGCGGCTGGCGATGGGCAGGTGATAGAAGGAGAGTTTCATCGCTCCAGAGGCATCGTAGTGTTTCATTTTTATTCGCGTGTCGCCGGTTTTCCATGAATAGGTGGTCAGGTCGCCCCTGGACTCCATGCTGATCTTGGGCACACCGAGTTTCTGCTGGATCTGGCGTTTGATCGCGCCGTAGGTGTCGATCGCTTCCAGGCTGGCATACACCGCAAAGAATTTTTCGTCATAGAAGCCATAGACCAGTTCGGACAGCGGGGTGCCGAAGACACTGTAGGCCTGCTTCGGGTTGATGTAATAGGCGATCTTGCCGCTGCCGCCCACGTGCGCGTACCCCTGGAACTCCGAAAGCGGCGCCCCCCACGGCTTGTTCAGGAACTCCTCTTCGAAATCAGCCGCCGGCAGCGCGCCGCAGCAAAGAGCGGAAAGCATCAAGACCAGAACGGCCCGTGCCATCGTTCGCATACACGGTTCTCCTTTCAACAGGACTTCACCGGTCCCGGGGTTCGGGGTTCAGGCGATCCGAGCGGACAGGCGCCATGACCTCAATACCCCTGCCGGATGTCGACGGCATGCAGCGGCGACTGCCCCGAACGCACGCGCCGGTAATTTTCGACGATCTGAGGGGCGACGGCCTTGGGGTATGTCAGGCTGGCGACGTGCGGAGTGACGGTCACACGGGGGTGGCGCCAGAACGGATGCGATTCGGGCAGCGGCTCTTTCCGAAAGACATCCAGGCAGGCGCCGGACACCTGCCCGCTTTCAAGGGCCTCCAGGAGGTCCTCCTCCACCAGGTGCTCCCCGCGCGCGGCATTGACGACGTAAGCCCCCTTGGGGAGCGCCAAGAGCGTGCGGCGGTTCAGAATCCCCTGCGTCGCCGGCGTGAGCGGCAGCAGGCAGACCAGAATGTCGGACCGGGCCAGGAACGGATCCAGACCGGACTCCCCGGCGAAGCTCTGCACCCCCTCCAGCGGTTTGACGGTGCGGCTCCAGCCGGCAACCGCAAACCCCAGCGCCCGGAGCTTGAGTGCGGCATCCATCCCGAGATGCCCCAGCCCCATGACCCCCACCCGGACCTCCTGGGGCGGCTTCGGAATGCGCGCCGTCCATTTCGCCTGCGCCTGGTCCAGGCGATAGAGATCGAACTGGCGGGTGTGAGCGAGCACGGCCGCCAGGACGTACTCGCTCATGGCGTCGATCATCCCCGGATCGACCAGGCGCGTGACCGGCACGTTGGCCGGCAGGCCCGGGTCCCGCAGGATGTGGTCCACGCCGAATCCCAGCGAGGCGATGCACTTGAGGCTCGAATACTTTTCAGCTCGCCCAGCGGGTGCTGCCAGCAGAGCGCGAAAATCACATCCTCCGCCCGGCCCACCTCCGGCCAGACGCGCAGGTCGATACCGGCGTCCTGGTGGCGGATGTGCTTGATCCACGAATCCCCTTTCAGCTTGGGGGCCAGGAAAAGCATGGTCATCGCCCGATCCTCTCCTTCATGGGTCACTATGGGTATTGCTCCGGGGGGTAATTATGTCCAGCTCCCGGATTTCACGCGGAGGCGGGCTCCCCCCTCCACCTGGCGTCGGCTCACGTTGAACCTGGTTATTTGCCGTAGTAATAACACGAAACGTTCAGCGAGGCAAAGCCGCGGACGAAACGAAAAGGGCGCCGTCAAACGACCACGGTCTCCCCGTGCTTCCAGCCCACCAAGCGGTTCAGGGCCCCCGTCCGTTTCATCTCCTCGCGCATGTGCCGGGGCGGAAAATGCACGGGCTCGTCGCCCAGTTGAAATGTGCCCCAGTGCATGATCATCAGCCGGCGCGCGTTGAGCTCCTGGAAGGCCAGGACCGTCTCGGCGGGGTTGAGGTGGCTTTGAGCCATGAACCAGCGGGGCTCATAGGCCCCGACATTGAACACCGCGATGTCGATGTCGAACTCCTCGCCGATCTGTCTGAAGCCGTCGAAATAAGCCGTGTCCCCGGAAATGTACACCGTGGGTCCGGAAGCGGAGCGGATGAGGTAGGAGCCCCACAGCCCGGTGTTGGGCCCCGCGACGGGGTTGCGCATGGTCCAGTGGTTGCAGGGCAGGAAGGTGATTTCGCGGTCCCCGTCGCGGTAGCTGTCGTACCAGTCCAGGACGGTGCGGTGGCGCAGGCCCGCCTCGTCCAGGATGTCGGCATAACCCGGCGGGCAGATGACATGCGTGCCGGCGGGCAGCTGCGCCAGGGAGTCGGTGTCCAGATGGTCATAGTGGCCGTGGGTGAGGAGCACGTGATCCGGCGCAGGGATCGTGGAAGGCTCGAAGTCAAGGGGGGTGTAATCGCGCATGAACCAAAAGGGGCTCGCGAAGACGGGGTCGATCAGCAGGCGGCTGCCGGCATCCTGGAGCATCAGGCTCGCGTGCTTGAAATAGGTGATGGAGAGGCCGTCCGCGCCCCGGACCGGGCCCCAGTCGACGGACAGCGGCCGCACCGGCTGGGCGGCCAGATCCTCCTCATACTGGTTCCGGTGAAACAGCTTCCAGGAGAGCACCTTGAGCAGCCGTCCCGAACGGTCCAGCCCCAGGGGGTTTAGAAAGCGGCCGTTGCCGTGGTGCTCCTTGCGGCGGGCGATCTCGCGCAGGCGTCGGCCGTTGAGCGGCTTGTAGTGCAGCGGCAGCGACGCCTGGCCCTGGTCCAAGGAGGCCCGCGCCCACGCCGGCAAGGCACTCGCGGCCAGCGAGGCCTTGAGCAAGTTGAAAAACGTATTTAGAAACCGGCGCCGGTTCATGGCGACCCCTCGGTGGATGATGGTTCCGGATATTTTCAGCCGGCCATTGTGCCCGCTACGTACCCGATACGATAATCATCCTGCGGCGCCTGCCAAGGAGATCCGGGCGCAAGGCCGCAACCGCTTCCCTGAGGCCCGGGAGATGAAATCGCCGTGGGGCCGTGGGGGGGGCATCACCATTCGGAGGCAAGCTTGCGCGTGAGCTTGCTCCAGTTCGCGCCCAGTTTCGTCACCGCATCGATGCCGATGTCGAGGTGGGTGTCCATGTACTTGGAATACACCTCCTCGGAGAGCTTCTTGTCTTTGATGCCGCGCCGCTGCAGCGGCATGTCCGACACGAGCATGATCGAGCCGATGGGCACCTCGTAGCGGTAGGCCACGGTGAACAGCGTGGCCAGCTCCATTTCGATCGCCAGGATGCGGCGGCGGCGCAGGTACTCCACGAACTCCTCGTCGAACTCCCACAGCCGGCGGTCGGTGGTGTAGACGATGCCGCAGTGCGGCGTGAAGCCCAGCTTGCGCACCGCGCCGATGCAGTAGAGGTTGACCGAGGAGGCCGGGATGGCCGGAAACTCAAGGGGCATGTAGTGGCGGCTGGTGCCCTCGCCGCGGATGGCGGCCGAAGGCACCAGGAAATTGCCCCGGTCCAGGATATCGTCGATGCCGCCGCACATGCCCAGCATGATCACGGACTTGAGGTTGTCAAGGTAGGCCAGGCAGTTGATCACCAGCGCCGCCTGGGGCGAGCCGATGCCGAAGTCGATCATGGTGCAGTTGAGGTCCTTGGCGTTGACGATCCGGAAGGTGCCCTCGGAAAATCGGCCCTTGGTCTTTTCCTGGAACCTCAGGATGTAGCGCTTGAAGTTGGTGATCAGGACGTGGTCGCAAAACTCCTCGAGCGCGCAGTTGGTGTAGCGCTCCAGGGTCTGGCGGATGTATTCGTGCTCCTTCAGTGACATGCGCAGTCTCCCATTTATCCTTTAAAAGGGTACTTGCGGGCCAGCCGCTCCAGTTCGGTCAGATACTGCTTCTGATAGGCGAGCCCCGTGTGGCTGCGGACATCCCTTGCGGTGGCGGCGATGAGCGGGCGGATATCGATTCCGTTGGGGTTCATCTGCTGATCGTTGGCCCGGTCGACGACCAGGATGCAGTAATACATGGTCAGAAGCCGGGTCCGGGAATCGCGGCGCAGCAGGTAGCTGCGGCCGCCGAACGTGTCGAGCAGGTAGCTCGCGTATTCATACATCGTCCGCAGCGAGGGTCGGCCCTTCAGTTGGTCCGAGGGGCCCGTGTACCAGAGGTAGAACACCCGCATGGCGGGTTCCATGACGTCGTGTTCGTTTTTTAAAATTTCGGCCGTGACCAAGACCCGTTTTTTGCCGAGCACCCGGAAAACGTAGGAGACGTTCTTCAGCATCTCGTACAGGGACTCGGTTTCCCCGGCGACCCGGGGCGGATGGGCCGCCAGCGCTTCCATGGCCTGCAGGTACTGCTGATAGCAGCCGCCTTCGAGCTCATAGGACTGCACATACTCCCGGCTGTCCAGGTAGTTGAAAAACGCCTTGACCCGCCGCTCGACCTCTTCGGCGGCCAGGGGTTTCTCCCGCGCTGCGGGCTCGACGGCGGGTGGGCCGAAAGCCTCCGCCACTTTCTCCTCGGAGGGCTTCTCGCCGCGGGCGGTGGTGAGCTCCTGTTCCATCTCGGTCAGTTTTCGCGCCAGGTCATCGGCCCGCTGCTTCCATTCCCGGCTCTCCTGCTTCCGGGCGGTGTCCACCCGGCTCTCGTGCCAGTCTTTCAGCAGAATCCAAAGGAAAATGCCGATGACGACCAGCACCAGAATCACCATGACGGGCAGATAATTGCGTTCTTTTTTCATGGGTCGCCTCCTCGGTTGAAATCAGACTCCAGGTGCGCAGCACCACCCATACGTCATCATGCGCTCGCCGGCGGTTCCTCCGGCAGCGCTTCCTCCGGCGGCTCCACGTGCACCACGACGTCGACGAGTTCCTCGATGTCCCGGGTGAGCCGGGCCTCCACGTCCCGGGCGATGTCGTGGCCCTGGCGGACCGTGAGACCGCCGTCGACGATGATGTGCAGGTCGGCCTGGATGCTCGTGCCGATGTAGCGCGTGCGGATGTCGTGGACCTGCAGCACCTCCCGGTTGGCGGCGGCGATGTCCCGGATCCGCCGGCGGACCTCGGCCGGGGCCCCCGCGTCGATGAGCTCCTTCAGGCTCGGCCAGGTGATCTTATACGCCGCGTGCAGGATGAACACCGAAACCACCACGGCGCCCAGGTGATCGAGAAAGGTCCAGGACGGCAGCAGGATGGCCCCGGTCACGGCAATGACCACCGGTACGGAGCTGAAAGCGTCCGAACGGTAGTGCCAGGCGGTGGCGATGACGGCGATGCTCTTGATCCGGCGGCCGACCGAGAGCGTCCAGCGGTAAAGGATTTCCTTGCCGACGATCGACGTCAGGGCCGCGATGGCGGCAATCCAACCCGGCGGCGTCGCGTGCCGTTCGTGCAGGGTGGCGACCGACTCCCAGCCGATCCCGACCGCTGCCCCCACGAGCGACACGCCGATGGCCACCACCATCAGGGTTTCCATGCGCCCGTGGCCGAACGGGTGACTTTCGTCCGGGGGGCGGGACCAGAACCGCGAGCCGGCGTAAACCAGAAGCACGGTGAAGACATCCAGCAAGGCCTCGATGCCGTCGGCCATCACCGCCCGGCTCTCGCCGCATATGCCCGCCGCCAATTTGAAGACCGCCAGGGCGACATTGACCGAAACCCCCACCCAGGTGGCCTTCCGGATGAGCGGCTCCGGCAGGGGATGGGTTGGGGGTGAAGCGACATCGTTGATCAGCCGCCGGTCGGTCATTATCCGGTTCCTTGAACCTTAGCCCCTTGCGGGTGAAGTCCCAAGCTCGAAATCGTGATTCCGTCTTCTCCGGGGTGAGCGAGTTTTACACTTCACTATAGCCGACGTTTATCCCGGCTTCAATGCTTTTAAACCCGCCGCAGCCGACAGTCGCCGCTGCCGGGGCGGCTTGACACCGCATGGCTTCTATTGTAGCACCGGATCCAGCCGGCAGCCGATGGCGGGAACCCCGGCGCCTCTCCGCGTGGACTGCCTGGGCCCCGAACCCGTTTTCTGCTGGAGCCCGGGTGGCGGCAGCGACCGCCAGAATCGCCACGCGGTGGAGCGCCCGGGTCATTTTGCCGCCCGGGGTGCCGGCCGCGGAGGCTTGGCAATGATTCAGAAACGGCCGGGAATGCGCATTTCCCTGATCGTCGCCATGGCCCAAAACCGGGTCATCGGACAGGGCGGGACGATCCCCTGGAAAATTCCGGGGGAGCAGCAGATGTTCAGGCGCATCACGCTCGGCCACACCCTGATCATGGGGCGCAAAACCCATGAGGACATCGGCCGCCCGCTGCCCGACCGGCTCAACATCGTCGTCAGCCGGCGGCCGGACTATCGGCCGGCGGGCTGCCTGAGGGCGGGCAGCCTGGAGAGCGCCCTGGCGCTTTGTCCGCCGGAGGAAACCGAGGCCTTCATCATCGGCGGCGGGGAACTGTTCCGCGAATCCATCCCCATCGCCGATCGCATCTACCTCACGGTGGTGCCGCTGACGGTGCCCGGAGACACTTTTTTCCCGGAGATCCCGGGCACCTTTGCGGTCAGCGCACGCGAACACGTGGCCGGCCCCCACTCCTACGTGTTGAACATCTACGACCGCGCTCGCAGGAGTTAGACCGGCAATCCAATATGGCAACTTTTGATACGGCGCCGGCAAAGTGGGGTGCCCGGCGCGGCGAGCGCTTAGCTTCGCCTGTTGGTAGAATTTTGGGAATCTGCCATATTTATTGCCCCAGCTAAAATTCATATACATAAGGACGTTTTCATGCCGGAGGACAAAACCTATCACTTGAGCCCGTCCGACCTGCGTCGCCTGGGCCATGCCGCGATCGACTGGATCGCCGATTACTACGAACGCGTGGAGTCGCTGCCCGTGCTCGCGCGCGTCAAGCCGGGGGAGATCCGGGACGCACTTCCCGCCCACCCGCCCGAGCGGGGCGAGCGCTTCGAGGAGGTCCTGAAGGACCTCGACCGCGTGATCCTGCCCGGCATCACCCACTGGCAGAGTCCGAATTTCTTCGCGTACTTTCCGGCGAACGCGTCCGGACCGGCGATCCTGGGGGACCTGATCTCCTCCGGGCTGGGGGTGCAGGGCATGCTCTGGGCCACGAGCCCCGCCTGCACCGAGCTGGAAACCCACGTGCTCGACTGGATGGCCGAGATTCTGGACCTGCCGCAGTGCTTCCGTTCGACGGGCCAAGGCGGCGGCACCATCCAGGACTCCGCCTCGAGCGCCGCCCTTTGCGCCCTTCTGGCCGCGCGGGAACGCGCGACCGGGCTCGCCAGCAACGAGCGCGGCTGCGACGGCCGGCTCACCGCCTACGCCTCGTCCCAGGCGCATTCGTCCATCGAGAAGGCCGCGAAGATCGCGGGCATCGGACGGGCGAACCTGCGCCTGGTCGAGGTGGACGCGACCCTGGCCCTGCGGCCGGACCGGCTCGCGGAGCGGATCGCGGAGGACCGCGCGGCCGGGCGCGTCCCCTTTTTCGCGGCCGCCACCATCGGCACCACCTCCTCCAACGCCGTCGACCCGATTCCCGAGATCGGTCGGATCTGCCGTGCGCAAGGCCTGTGGCTGCACGTGGACGGGGCCATGGCCGGCACCGCCGCCGTGTGCCCCGAGTTCCGCCGCCTCCAGGCCGGCCTGGAACTCGCCGACAGCTACTGTTTCAACCCGCACAAGTGGATGTTCACCAATTTCGACTGCGACTGTTTCTACGTGGCCGACCGCGCCGCGCTGATTCAGGCCCTGAGCATCCTGCCCGAGTACCTGCGCAACCAGGCCACCGAGAGCGGCGCCGTGATCGATTACCGCGACTGGCAGATTCCGCTGGGCCGGCGGTTCCGGGCGCTCAAGCTGTGGTTCGTCATCCGGCATTACGGCGTCGAGGGGCTGCGGCATCACGTGCGCCGGCACGTGGCCCTGGCCCAGGAGTTCGCCGGCTGGGTGCAGTCCGACCCGCGCTTCGAACTGGCGGTGGCGCCGCCGCTGAACCTCGTGTGCTTCCGCCACCGGGCCGGCGACGACTTGAATCAGGCCCTGATGGACCGGCTGAACCAGAGCGGGGACCTCTATCTGACTCACACGCGGCTTCAGGAGCGCCTGACGCTGCGGCTGTGTGTCGGCCAGACCCATACCGAGCGGCGTCACGTGGAACGCGCCTGGCAGCGCCTCCGCGCGGAGGCCGAATTCTTGAGCGAGGATCGCCGCCCGATGAAAGGAGATTTCAATGGCTGAATTGGATGTCGCCTACGGCTGGAACCCGGAGATGCCGATGCCCCTGCAGGAGAAACTGAAAGAGGACCTGAAGCTGGCGCTGCGCAGCCGGCACGAGGTGCTGAAAAACACCATCCGCCAGGTCATGTCGGAGTTTTTCAAGCTCACGGTGCCGGTCCTGCTGGAGGGGGGCAAGAAGTCCACGCGACCCAAGAAGCCCGAGGAGATCACCAACGACGAGGTCATCGGGATCATCCAGGGCCTCATTAAATCCGAGCACATCGTTCTCGAGGCCAAGAAAGAAAGCGCCTCGGAGTACCTTCAGGTGCTGGAGGCCTACCTGCCCCGCCAGGCGTCCAGAGAGGAGATCGTCGCCTGGACCCAGGCCAACATCGACTTCGCCCAGTTCAAGAACAAGATGCAGGCGATGGGAGTGATCATGAAGCACTTCGGCAAGACCGCCGACGGCAAGCTCGTCAACCAGATCCTCAAGGAGTGGGCCTGATCGGCCCTGACAGGGGGGGGCGACCTCCCGGAGCTACCGGGGTGCCGCGTAAAACAAAGGTAGTGAATTCTTGGGGCGACTTCTGGACAACCGGCAGCGAAACGGCTAAGATGCCTCTCGTTCTGACTACAAAGAGACGGAGAAGGTGCGCGCAATGATTTACATCGGAAAATTTTTGCACACCACCAATCAACAGGAAAAGACCGAGTCCAACCGACGTCATGGTGAATTCAATCTGCTGGTTTCGGCGGAGGACAAGAAGGCCGCCGTTGAAAAATTCAAGGCCCGCATCGCCCAAGCCCGTGAAACAACGGACCTCCTGGAAGGGGATTCTCAGATTTATCTGGTGCACATCCTGGAAATGAAGAGCCTCCCGAAGGAGCACGCCCAGCTTTTCGATTTCCAGTCCGTGGTCGGCGACCCGGCCATGCCCATCATCAGCTGCCAGGCGCCCTCCGCCGACACCGACGGGTGCCGAATTCTGGACTGGCAGAAAAACCGGCCTGGCGTCGATGGACAGGCCGCCATTCCGTTCATGACTTTCAGGAAATAAGCTTTCGGCCCAAAACGCGACACCGGTATCCCGCGCCCCGATCAGACGCTTCCGAAGTCGGCAGTCACATGTTAACATGTAAATTAACACGTGTTAATTTTTTGGTAGCGTAAACATGTCGAAAAATTACCCGAGCTCCCTGCCTACTCAACCCCGTCTTCCGCCGAGCACTCTCTTCAGCGATTATTTTCAAATTATTCTGTATAATTAGGGTTTGGGTCCATTCAATTCGCTTTTCAACCGCCGCCATCGCTGATAAATTACCATCACCTGGTACACAATTTGCTGAACGTCTTTATGGAGTGACAGGCCGATCGTCACCCGGTAAAGACATCCATTTCAACCATTATTGGTTGAGCGGCATTCTGAGGAAGTTACAAAATTCGAATCGGTTGGAGGGATAGATGAAGCGGATGCAAATGGTGGGTTACATCCTTCTGGCTCTGTGGCTGCCGGCTTTTGCGCTGTACCCCGTGTTTGCGAACCCCGGCCCTGCTGAGGGCGAGAAGGCGCCGGGGCGGGAAATGGCGCAGCAGGCGACCATGGGAGCCAAACGCTGGATCACGGCGGACCATTCCAAACACGAGGCACTGAAGCAGTCGTTCGCGTCGGGGCCGGAGGTGACCAAGGCCTGCCTGAGCTGTCACTCGGAGGCCGCCACCCAGATCCACAAGACCATCCACTGGACCTGGGTCGACTCCGCCTCGCCCAAGGACAACCCCATGGGCAAGGGGGCGTTGACGGTCAACAACTACTGCGTCAGCATTCACGGCAACGAGCCGCGCTGCACCTCCTGCCACATCGGTTACGGCTGGAAGGACAAGAGCTTCGATTTCACCGACGCGAGCAAGGTGGACTGCCTGGTCTGCCACGAACAGACCGGCACCTACAAAAAACACCCCGCCGGCGCGGGCAACCCGGCCAAGGAACCGGTCGTCTTCCCGGGCGACGGCAAAGAATACCTGCCGCCCGAGTGGAACAAGGTGGCTCAGAGCGTGGGAAGGCCCACGCGCGACAACTGCGGCGTCTGCCATTTCTACGGCGGCGGCGGCGATATGGTGAAGCACGGCGATTTGGACTCCTCCATGCACAAGCCGAACAAGGCCCTGGACGTCCACATGGGGGTCGACGGCAAGAATTTCGACTGTACGCGCTGCCACACCACGACCGCCCACCAGGTGGCCGGCCGCATCTACTCGACCCCGGCCGCCAAAGAGCGCAAGACGCTGGCCCAGGACGACCTGACCCCGCGCATCACCTGCGAGTCCTGCCACACGGCCACTCCGCACAAACTCGGGGTGAAGGCCAACGACCACACCGACAAGGTGGCCTGCCAGAGCTGCCACATCTCCGAGTTTGCCCGCGCCCTGCCGACCAAGATGCGATGGGATTGGTCCACGGCCGGCAAGAAGAAGGACGGCAAGCCCTTCAAGGAGAAGGGGCCGCTCGGCACTCCCGTCTACGACACCCAGAAGGGCAATTTCATCTGGGAGAAAAACGTCAAGCCGCAGTACTTCTGGTACAACGGCACCATCGACGCGGTCTCTTTGAAGGACCCGATCGACCCCACCCAGCCCGTGGCGCTTAACTGGCCGGTCGGGCGCCCCGAGGACCCCAACGCCCGCATCGCCCCGTTCAAGGTCCACACCGGCAAGCAGCCCTACGACACGGTCAACAAGACCATGCTCGTTCCGCACCTCTTCGGGCCGCCGGGTTCCGACGCCTACTGGGCCAAGTACGATTGGAAGCTCTCCTTTGAAAGCGGCATGAAGAAGGTGGGCCTGCCCTTCAGCGGCCAGTTCGACTTCGTGGAAACCAGTTACGTGTTCCCGACGACGCACATGGTCGCGCCGAAAGAGAAATCGGTTAGCTGCAACGAGTGCCACACCCGGGACAACGGCCGCATGGCGAACGTCAAGGGCGTCTACCTGCCGGGCCGTGACGGCAACAAGGTCATCGAAATACTCGGGTGGGCGGCGGTGATAGGCTCGCTCGCGGGCGTCCTGCTGCACGCGCTCGGCCGCGCCGTCACCGGCCGCAGGAAGGAGGGCTGATCCATGAACACGAACGACAATACCTGTAAAATGGTGAACATTTACCTCTACACCCGTTACGAGCGTTTCTGGCACTGGCTGCAGAGCGCGCTGATCGCGATCCTGCTCGTGACCGGCTTTGAGACCAACGGCCTATACACCCTGTTCGGTTTCAAGGCGGCCGCAGAAATCCACAACTTTGTCGGCATCGGCTGGCTGATCGCCTTCGCCTTTTTCGTCTTCTGGGTGTTTACCACCGGCGAATGGCGGCAGTACATCCCGACCACCAAGAAGATGCTCGAGGTGGTGCGTTATTATCTCTTCGGCATCTTCCGCGGCGAGCCCCACCCTTTCCCGAAGCGCAAGGAAGCCAAGCACAACCCGCTGCAGCGCATCGTCTACCTGAGCCTGGCCGCGTTTCTGCTGCCGTTTCAGATGCTGACCGGGTTTCTCTACTGGAGCTACAACTCCTGGAGCGCCTGGGGGATCGGCTGGCTGTCGCTGAAAGTGGTGGCCGGGATGCACCTGGCCGGCGGTTTTGCCATCCTCTCCTTCCTCATCGTGCACCTTTACATGATCACCACCGGCCACAGCCTCGGCGCCCACACCCGGGCCATGATCTGCGGCTGGGAGGAGGTCGAGGAAAGGGAGTCCATCGAGGACTGGGAAATCAAATCGCGGGTCAAGACCACGGCCTGATTCAATCAAACCGGGGGAAGCCGCCCGCCCGCGGCTTCCCCCGCCGTCCCCCCCTCCAACACCACTGCCTCTTCGCTCGCCGGCGGGCCCTGAAGTCAAACGGCCGCTGCCCGGCACCTCCGGTCCTTCAGCAGGGCGCATACCATCTTGACGCGGCCCGCTTTCGAATTATCTTTCCGGGTATCCTCAGGCGGAAAGCATTCAAGCGGGAAAAAGCTTTCCGGGAAAACTCTGACAACATGGAGGCACACCATGCAAAACAAAATATGGAAAAAATCCATTCTGGTTATGGTAGCCCTTTTTTTCGCGGTCTCCCTCATCAACGTGGTGAGGGTGGCCGAGGCTGATTCTTACAAAGACAGGGCCATCACCTCAACCGTGGAGGATAAGCTGAAGGCCGACAGCCATTTGATGGGGTCCAGCATCGTGGTGGAAACCAAAGACGGGGAGGTGACGCTGAAGGGCACGGTCAACTCCCACTCGGATCTGACGCGAGCCGGCCGACTTGCCTATCACGTGGAAGGAGTCAAAAAGGTCGACAACAGACTCAAAACAGTCAACGCCCGCCAGTACAAAGCGAAACCCGGAATGATGGATTGCCAGATCGGCGCAAACTGGTGTTAGTGGAGACTGGGTCGCCCACATAGCTCAGGGCCGGAGCAAGCGCCTTCGGCCCTTTTTTTGCGCCCTTTCCAGGCGCCAATGCGACGCTCAGAGCCATGCTGACGGGGGGCGGCCCCGCTTTCCCGTCTCCGGCAAGGCCGAGGGCTGCTACTCAACCATCAAAAACGAGTAGCGGTTCATCTCCGGCCGGAGATCCGTGAGCACCTCTATCGGGAATCCCAATTTGCGGACGGTGGCGAAGCCATCGACCCCCAGCCCCTCCGGTCCTAGCTTTTCCGGCGGTGATTCGCCGGCCGGCTCGGGGTATGAGGCTTTACAAGGAATTTTTCAGCCGAGCCGATCCTTGCTTCACGATGAAGACCCCGGCAATAATCACCGCTGCCGCCATGGCTATCTGGAAATTGAGCTTTTCGTCCAAGATGATCCACCCCAAGAACAGGGCAATGACCGGATTGATGTAGGCGAAGGTGGACACCAGCGACAGCGGCAATTTGGCAAGGGCATAGATATAGGAAGTGTACCCGATGAAGGAGCCGATAATAACCAGATAAGCGATGGAGAGCAGCCCGTTGATTTCGAATCTCAAACGAGGAAGCTCTCCAATGGAAACCCCGATCGCGCTCAGAAAGATTCCGGCGATCAGCATTTGAACGGAAGCGCCCATGAGCGGATGAACGTCCACCTTGACGTATTTCGAGTAAAGCGATCCGATCGACCAGAAAAAAACCGCCCCCAACAGCCCCAATACCCCCAGCAGGTTTTCAGGATCGGTCAGGTACTTGACGTCTTCTCTGAAAATCAGAAACCCGCCGATCAGGCCCATTATCAGACCGATCAGGACGGTCGCGTTCAGCTTAGGGCCCTTCGGTAAAAGCGATTCAAAACCAATCATGAAGAACGGTACGGTCGTGAGCAGAAGCGCGGTCAATCCGCTCGGGATCCATTGCTCCGCAAACACCACCAGGCCGTTTGCAAGACCCAACAACGCCACCCCCACGACCGCCAAATGGACGAGTTCTTTTGCCTCCGGCAGAGATTTGCCCCGCCATTTCAGGAACAATATGAAGAGAGCGCCGGCGATGACCCACCGGATGCCCGCAAACAACATCGGCGGCATGTGCCCGACGCCTATTCGGATCACGAGATACGTCGTGCCCCAAATCACGCAAACGTTCAGCCAGGCGATAATCGCTTTGGTTTTTTCGGTCATACCGAACGCCATAAAAATGTTCCGGAAAAAGAGAGGTGGCATAAGTGGTTGTGACACGATGACGCCCGCCCAGCGGAACGTTATGCCGACAACCGCTATGACAAGGCCGGGTGCTCTGAGGGTGGAAAAAAAGCGGGCGAGAACCTCGCCCGCTCAATGGGAAAAAATCCGCGGTATCGGAAGGTTTTATTCGGCTTTTTTCAGCGCAATTCCAGCCTTGGTTTTGCGGACGGTAAACTTATCCTTGGCACTGATCCCGAGGCCGGCAACCAGCTCCTTCGAGAGAATGATGCTGCCTCTTTTCCCAACGCCGACGGTCTTGGCCTTGTCGGCTTTTCCCGCTCCGCGACCGCCTTTGATGGCTGGCACCTTGCCCTCGGCGATCAAGGCGCTGATGTAGGCGGCCTTGACCTGAGTGCTGGTCTTAAACCCCATCTTTTTCATGATGTCGGCCTGAGTGGATCCTTCTTTCACCATTTCGATCAATTTGGCGGTGTCCAACGCTTTCTTTTTCGGCATGTTGAAAACTCCTTTTTGTTGAAATGTGTTTTCAAAATATTTGGAAACGGTGCGTTAATAACAAAGAAGTTTTAACAAAATAAAGAAAAACCGACAAGATCTTTTTTCGGAATTTATCGTAAAATGAGTCGAATCCGAACGCAGGCTTTAGCGCCAAAGTAAACCAATTTTCACATTTTGGATGATTCAACGGCCGTCAATCGGAACTTTCGAATACGCTCGATGCGGCAGGGATGCCTTCGATCAGATGAATGCGCTGCTGTATCGGCGGGTGGGAATAGCTCAGGGCGACATGCAGCGGGTGGGGGGAGAGGTTGGCGAGATTGTCGGCGGGAAGCTTTTTCAGGGCGCTCACGAGGGCGTCCTTGTCCCGGGTCGTCTCGACCGCGAAGCGATCCGCTTCCCGTTCGTGCGAACGCGAAACCGTGTTCAGCCACAGTCCCACCAACAGCTCGAAGGGCTGGATCAGCAGGGAGAACAGAGCCAGTCCGGCGTAAACCGAAGGCTGCTCCAGAAAGAACGCCTCATAGAGGGCCGGGGAGCCGAGGGCGAATGAAAAAGCGTAGAGCAGCACCCCGGCGTGGGCCGCGCTGAACGCCAAGTGCTTCAGCACGTGCCGCCTCCGGTAGTGCCCTGTTTCGTGGGCCAGGATGGCGACGAGTTCCGGGGTCGTGTGCGCCCGGATCAGGGTGTCGAACAGCGCGATGCGCCGGTGCTTTCCGAAGCCGGTGAAGAAGGCGTTGCTCTTGGTGCTTCTCCGGGAGCCGTCCATGACGAAAACGTTCTCCAGGGGAAACCGGATCGAGCGGGCGTAGCGGAAGATGGCCGTGCGCAGATCACCCTCCTCGAGCGGGGTGAACTTGTTGAAAAGCGGCAGGATGAAACGCGGTGCCGCGAACTGAACGCCGACCGTGAAAAAAACCGTTAGCGCCCAGGCGGTCAACCAGGCCCGGGGCCCGGCGTGCTCGAAGAGAAACAGAACGCCGGCCAGAAGCGGCGCCGCTATCAGAACGGAGAGCGCCAGGGCCTTTAATCCGTCCGCCAGGAAGGTCTTGAGGTTCGTCCGGTTGAAACCGAAGCGCTCCTCGATCACGAAAACGCTGTAGGCCTGAAAGGGAATGGCAAGGATGGAGCGGCCCAACCAGAGAGCGCCGATGTAGATCAGGCCGGACACGACCGATTCTAAATTTAGGGATCTCACCCCATGGTCCAGAAAACCGAACCCCCCACTCAGCCAGAAGGCCAGGGTCGCCGCCAAAAAGACGGCCGAGGAGACCCACGCGAAACGGGTGCGCGCCTTCAAATAATCTTGAGCTTTCGCGTAACGCTGCGGGTCGTAGAGGTGCTTGAAGGCGTCGGGCACCTTGGCGGAGGCCGACCCGAGGTTCAGCGCTTCCGCGAGCCGGTGCAGGATGAACTCGAAAACCAGGGCGGTGAGGATGAAGATGCCGATCAGGTTCATGCGATGCAATGCCGTTGATACGTTTCCATGTGGGACGGGTGTGCGCATGGATTTGGTCATAATTCCAGGTGAAAGGCAAGAGCAGGGTTTGCTGCGCGGAGATGGATACGGCAAGCGCAGATCGCCGAATTTTTTGAGATTGGGGGGGCGATGTGATAAAATTCTGAAGATTGGGATTTTTTATTACCCGCCAGAGATCATCGGAGTGCATATTAATGCATGAAATTGACCTGTTGCGCCGCCGGTTGGCGGATCTCGAAGCTGAGGTCATAAGGCTGCAAAATAGCGAAAACGACCGCGTGAAGGCCCAGGAGTTGCTGGCCGAAAGCGAACGCCGGATTTCGACGTTGATGGGGAACTTGCCGGGTATGGCCTACCGGTGCCTCAATGACAAGTTCTGGACCATGAAATTCGTGAGTGAGGGTTGTTTCGATTTGACGGGATTTCCGCCGGATCATCTTTGCGAGAACCGAAGGACAAGCTATGCCGAATTGATTCATCCCGACGACCGGCAGATGGCCTGGAATCAGGTACAGAGAAGTATTGAAAGCCGCTCGCCGTTCAACCTCACGTATCGAATATATTGTGCGGGGGGTGAGGAAAAATGGGTGATGGAGAAGGGCCAGGGAATCTTCTCAAACACCGGGGATCTCGTGGCGATAGAAGGGTTCATCACCGACATCACCGACCGCCGGCGGGCGGAAGAGGCGCTGCTGCAAAGCGAGGGGCTGTATCGGGGAATTTTCGAGAACGCGTCGATCGGCATAACCCGAGTAAGCCTCGATGGCATTTACCGTGAAGTGAATCCGGCCATGACACGCACGCTGGGATACAGCCCGGCGGAGTTGATCGGCAAACCGGTGGCTGACTTCACCTTCCCGGACGACCTGGGGCGGCGTGACGAATTCATCAGGGACCTGATCGAAGGCAGAATCATCTCCGGGGCCCAAGAGCGGCGGTTCGTGCACCGAAATGGCTCGGTGGTCTGGGCGCTCATCAATTCCAGCGTCCAGCGTGATCCGGATGGAAAGCCGCAAAACTTTGTCTCTCTGGTCCAGGACATCACCGAGCGCAAGCGGGCGGAAAAGAAACTGCGGGAGAGCGAGGAGCGTTATCGGGTTTTGGTGGAAACCTCATCCGAGGCGCTGCTTTTGCGGAATCTGGAGGGAAAGATCGTTTATGCGAACCCATCCGCCGTTGCCCTTTTCCATGCTTCCAAGGCGGAAGATTTGGTGGGACAAGCCTATTTGAACGTCGTCCACCCCGAAGATCGGGAAGAATCCGCCAAAAGAGCCCAGCGCAGTATTTTGGAAAACAAGCCCGCCCCCAGAAGAGAGCACCGCCTGGTTACTCTGGACGGTCAGCTGGTCTATGTGGAGTCCACGGGATTTCCGGTCAAGCACAAGGGCGAGCAGCACGTCCTGGGCGTTTTTCATGACATCACGGAGCGCAAGCTGGCGGAGAAGGAACTGCTCGATGCCAACCGGCGTCTGGAAGAGGCCACGGCGCGGGCCAACCGCATGGCTGCTCAGGCGGAGATGGCCAACGTCGCCAAGAGCGAGTTTCTGGCCAACATGAGCCACGAGATCCGCACCCCCATGAACGGGGTGATCGGCATGACCGGCCTGCTGCTGGACACCGAGCTCAACGATGAGCAGCGTCGCTACGCGGAAATCGTGCGCTCCAGCGGCGAATCGCTGCTCGGCCTGATCAACGACATCCTCGACTTCTCCAAGATCGAGGCCAAAAAGCTCGAGCTGGAGATACTGGACTTCGACCTGTCGAGCCTGTTGGACGACCTTGCCGCCACGATGGCCGTGCGTGCCCACGAGAAGGGGCTGGAGCTGCTCTGCGCCACGGACCTCGCGGTCCCCACTCTGCTGCGCGGGGATCCGGGCCGGCTGCGCCAGATTCTCACCAACCTGACGGGCAACGCCATCAAATTCACCCACACCGGCGAGGTGGCGGTGCGCGTCGCGCTGGTGGAGGAGGCCGAACCAGCAAACGGGCAAACGGCCCGCACGGATCGAAGCGACGTGCTGCTGCGCTTCTCCGTGCGCGACACGGGCATCGGCATCCCGGCCGACAAGCACGATCTGATTTTCGACAAGTTCAGCCAGGTGGACGCCTCGACCACGCGCCGGTTCGGCGGCACCGGGCTGGGGCTGGCCATCTCCAAGCAGATGGCCGAGCTGATGGGCGGGAAGGCCGGTGTCATCAGCGAAGAGGGCCAGGGGTCCGAGTTCTGGTTCACGGCGCGCCTGTCCACACAGGCCGACGGCGCGCGGGCGGCCGGCCGTCCGCTCCCCAACCTGCGCGGCGTGCGCGCCCTGATCGTGGACGACAACGGCACCAATCGCGAAATCCTAACCGCCTGGCTGAGCTCCTGGGGCCTGCGCCCGGCGGAGGCCAAGGACGGCCCCGAGGCGCTCCGCGCCCTGCACGGCGCGCTGGACGAGCACGACCCCTTCCGCCTGGCCGTG
>CAZLSV010000017.1:64576-72432 GCA_964562235.1 uncultured Desulfatibacillum sp. | reverse complement strand
TAGGTCTCGAACAGGTCGGCCGCCATGCCGGCGCAGTCGCCGACGTTGTCGCCGACGTTGTCCGCGATGACCGCCGGGTTGCGCGGGTCGTCCTCGGGAATCCCGGCCTCAACCTTGCCGACCAGGTCGGCGCCTACGTCCGCACCCTTGGTGAAGATACCGCCGCCCAGTCGCGCGAAGATCGAAATCAGGCTGCCGCCAAAGCCCAGGGCCACCAGGGCCACCACCGCGTCGCGGCTGGAAATCCCCATGTGGATCAGAATGGCGTAATACCCGGCCACGGCCGTCAGCGCCAGGCCGGCAACGATCATGCCGGTAACCGAGCCGCCGCGGAAGGCCAGCTGCAGGGCCGCATTCAGGCCTTTGCGGGCCGCTTCGGAGACGCGCACGTTGGCGATGACCGACACCCGCATCCCGATGTAGCCGGCCAGGTAGGAGGCCACGGCCCCGACCAGGAAGCCGATCGCCGTCGTCAACTTCATGGTCACGGCGATGATGATGAAAATGACGATTCCGGCAATGCTGACGCTTTTCAGCTGACGGTTCAGATAGGCGATGGCGCCTTCGGCAATGGCACCGGAGATCTGCTTCATCCGCTCGTTTCCGGCCGGAGCGCTTTTGACCATGCCGGCCACGATAATGGCGTAGAGCACGCCGGCAACACCCACTAATGTGCACACCAACGGTAGATAGTTCATCCTCTCCTCCCTGAATTTCGCATGGTTAATCGGTACGCCTGATTGGTTTGGTGTTGAACTGATTCATGCCGATTTTGGTTCCTTTGCACAGAATCGTGACTACGGCATCCCTCGCCCGCTCGATGACCCCGGCCAGCGCGGCGGTTTCATCCCGTGTGAACTGGTCCAGCACGTAATCCGCCACAGCCTGCCCCGCGGTTTCGGAACGCCCGATGCCCACCCGCAGGCGCGTGAACTCCCCCCCGCCGAAGGCATCGATCAGCGATCTTACGCCATTGTGTCCGCCATGCCCTCCTTTCTCTTTTATTTTTATGCGCCCGTATGCCAGGTCGATGTCGTCGTGAACGACCACCATGTCCCGGCTCGAAATTCGAAAAAACTCTGCAAGGCTGCGCACCGGAAGACCGCTGCGGTTCATGTAGGCCATGGGTTTCGCCAGGACGACCTCTTGGCCTTCGATCCGGCCCCGTCCGAAGCCCGCGCTGAACTTCTCGCGACCGAGCTCGATGGCGAAATCCGCGGCCAGCCGCTCCAGCACCCTGAAACCGATGTTATGCCGCGTCACGGCATACTTCGCGCCCGGGTTGCCAAGACCGACCACCAGGCGCAGCCGCCCCAGCGGCGCTCCATCGATCTCCCCTATCCCCATGACCATTCGCTCGATCCGAGCAGCCGACTCGGCCGGAATCCCCGTCAGGGCTTCTACGCCCCCGCTTCGCCCTCGCCCTCAGCTGGCTTTTCAGCCCCTTCGGCCGCCTCACCCTCGGCCGCAGCGGCCGCCACCGGTGCCGCTTCCGCCTTCGGGCTGACCACGGTCACCACGGTGTAGTTGTCGCCCGGCGGCAGCTCAACACCGGGCGGCAGAGCGATGTTCTTCACATGCAGGGCGTCGCCGATCCCCAATTCGCTCACATCGAGCTCCAGGCTCTCCGGGATTTCACGCGGCAGGCAGAAGATGGCGATTTCACGCTCGATGATCTGCAGCATGCCGCCGAATTCCTCGCCCTGGGCCTTGCCCTTCAGCGCCAGCGGCACCGTAACCCGGAGTTTGCGGTTCATGTCGATCTCGTAGAAATCGATGTGCAAAAACTGGCCGTTGACGGGGTTCGTCTGAAGTTCCTTGATGATGGCAAGCTTGGGGACGCTGCTGCCGTTCTGGATGCTGAGAGAGAATATCGTTCCCCGGATGTTGCCTTTCTGAATCACGTGTTCGAGATCCCGGCCCTTGACCGCGAGCTGTTTCGTATCCACGCCCGGTCCGTAAAGCACGGCGGGGACCATGCCCTCCCGGCGCAGCCGGCGGGCCGGCCCGTTGCCCTTCGTTTCGCGCGCTACCGCATTCAATTCAATCTGTTTCAACGGATGTTCCTCCTTGACCTAAAAGTACAGGCTTTTCGTAAAGCCGGTTTAAACAAACAGCGACGTGACCGAATCCCCACGGTAACTGCGGATGATGGCCTCGCCGACCAATTCGGAAATCGACAGGACGCTTATTTTTTCGCAGGACGCCGCAACCGTTTTCAACGGGATGGTGTCCGTGACGACCACGCTTTTCAGCACCGAGTCCTGGATGCGATCCACCGCCGGCCCCGAGAGCACGGCGTGGGCGCAGCAGGCGTGGATTTCGCGGGCACCTTCCCGCGAAAGGGCTTCGGCCGCCTCGACAAGGGTGCCGGCCGTGTCCACCATGTCGTCCAGGATCACGGCCACCTTGTTGCGCACGTTGCCGATGACGGCCATGGCCTTGGCCTGATTCGGCGCGGAGCGGCGCTTGTCGATGATGGCCAGGTCCGCATCCAGGCGTTTGGCAAAGGCCCGCGCCCGTTCGACCCCGCCGGCATCGGGCGAAACGATGGCGATATCATTGTCGAAATGACGGCGGATGTGGTGGATCAGCACCGGCGCCGCGAACAGGTTGTCCACGGGTATGTTGAAAAAGCCCTGGATCTGGCCGGCATGCAGGTCCAAAGTGATCACGCGGTGGGCACCGGCCACCGTGAGCATGTCGGCCACGAGCTTGGCGCTGATCGGCACCCGCGGGGCCACTTTCTTGTCCTGGCGCGCATACCCGTAGTAGGGCAGCACCGCTGTGATCCGCCGTGCGGAAGAGCGCTTGAACGCATCGATCATCAGCAACAGTTCCACCAGGTGGTCGTTGACCGGCGCGCAGGTCGACTGGATTACGAACACGTCTCTTGAGCGCACGTTTTCGAGAATCTCGATCTGGATCTCACCGTCGCTGAAGGTGGTGACCTTGGCGCCGCCCAGCGGCATCTTCAAGTAGCCGCATATTTTTTTGGCCAGTTCGGGGTTCGAACTCCCCGAAAATAAAAAAACACCGTTGTTTTCCATGCCATCCCCGCTGCTGCCGTCTTTGGGACTCCGCCACCGCCGCATGCGGCGCCCGATCCCGCCTCCCCCTTGTGGCACATGCTTGCAAGGCATGCCGCCGCCGGCCCGCCGGCCCCTCCGTGAGGGAGGCGGCCGTTGCGCAGGCGTATGGCTGGGGCGGGAGGATTCGAACCTCCGGATGCAGGAACCAAAGTCCTGTGTCTTACCACTTGACGACGCCCCAGAAAGGCTCGCCCTTGTCCCGCGGAATCTCTCCGGGCCGCCCCGCGTTTCAGATTTCGCGAATCAACGAAACTGGGCCGGTCAACAAACCTGCGCAAAACAGCCGCCACCCCCGGCCCGCCGGCAGGGTGTCAGCGGCTTGGTGAGCGGCTTCCACGTCTGGGAATAGCCCGAAAACACTCGGCCCGCTCCCGGACATGAGGGATCCCAGCGCCCCTTGGACGGTCAGCTGATTCTTGATGGCGGCCAGTTCCGGATGCCACCCCAGCGTAACCGTCTCGAGATCATTGTATAAATGCAGATCAGGGGTGAACGCCGATTTCTTTAAATGGGTTCTTGTAGGTCGTTTTGGGTGGTTTGTCAATCGCAAATTCAGATTTTGGTAAACCATTCGCGTGGATACGGCAAATGAGGGGCTCACCACCAGCGCGGCCAGAGAGGGGATGCCGGCAAACGCCTCCAATCGGTCGCCGATTCCGGAAGCCAGGGCTGGCGACTGAAAAAGGAAGAAGGGCACATCCGCACCGAGGGATTTCCCGATGGCCATGAGACGGTCCAAGGAGAAGGGGGCGCCGTGAATGTGATTCAACCCCAGCAGCACGCTGGCGGCATTGCTGCTGCCCCCGCCCAACCCCGCCGCCACCGGAATCCGTTTGGTGAGATGGAGCGCAACCCCGCCGCGCCGGCCAAGGGCCTCGAAGAACCGCCGCGCCGCCCGCAGGGCCAGATTGCCGTCATCCAGGGGAAGCGCAGGGTCGGAGCAGGTGAGCGTCATGTCCGCCGGGGTTGGGTCCAGAAGAATCTCGTCGTACAGGCCGATCCGGCACATCAGGGAAAAAAGATCGTGGTAGCCGTCCGGCCTTCGACCCAAGACGTATAAAAAAAGATTGACCTTGGCGGGGGAAAGGATCCGAAGGGTCATCGCCGCTGCCGCCCTACCGCCCGCCTCACCTTTTTTCCTTCACAAACAGAATGCGCAGATCGTAGAGGATGCTCTTCAGCATGGCGTCCTCATCCGCGTTGAGATTCCCGGCCGTTTTCTGCTGCAGCATGCTCAAAATGTCGATGGTCTGCTTGGCCATGGGAAGGTTTTTCTCCTCCTTCCCGGAGACGGGGTCTTCGATGACCCCCAGGTGCACCAGGGCGGAGGCATTGAGGGAGGCCATGAACGTGGGGAAATTGATCTGTGGCAAAGGGGTTTCGGCCGGACGCGGCGGGTCTTCCGGCGTGGATGCGCTCTTCGGCGCCGGCCGCTCTTCGTCGGCCGGCGCTTCATTCGACGCCGGCGGGTCGTCCTGCGAAAACATCCGACGGTCTTTCACCACGAACCCTTTTTCTTTTTCGGCCATAGCGCCTCCTCGATCTGAACGTTGAGGGTCAATTGCGTTAAAGATAAGTTACCGGAACCGCGCCGCTTGTCAAGTCGAACGAACTAGTCGGCCTTGTCGGTTTTGTCCAGTTTGCCAAAGGCATACTTGCTGATGAGCGCTTCGATGTCCAGCGCCGGCTCGGTTTCGATGATCATCTCCCCGGGCTTCAGAATACGGTCGCCCCCCCCGGGCGAAAGCTGGATGTATTTATCCCCCAGCAGCCCCGCCGACTTGACCGAGGCGATCACGTCGTCGCTGAGATCCAGTCCCTCTTTGATTTTCAGCCGCACCACCGCCACCAGGTCCTTGGGCTCCAGGACGATCGCGTCCACCTGGCCCACCTGGACCCCGGCAACTTCCACCTGGGCGCCCACCTTCAGGCCCGTGACGGAGGTGAAGCGGGCGTTCAGCGGGTAGTATTTGTCGCCCAGGATTTCGACCTCCCCGAGACGGATGGTGAGATAGCCTACGCAGATGATCCCGAGCAGGACGAAGACGCCCACTCCCAACTCTACCGATGATTGACGCATAAATCCTCCGGATCGAACACGGCCATTTTTTTCTGCACCATCCGCTTGCTACGCCTGCCGTTGTCTCAACGCACGCAAGGGACCGTTCGGGTTTTCGCGGCCACCCTCAGCCGCGGCGCTCGTGAAACACCGTTTGCCCCTGCTGCGCCTGGGCGATCAAATCCTCCAGCCCGCTGTCCTTGTGCGCCTGCGCCACCCCCGCGCTCACCGAATAGCGGAACCCCTTGGCGGCCTCGATGGAATCGAACAGGGCGTTGTGCTCCATGATCCGGGACATTTTCCGGCAGAAATCCCGGGCCTGCGCCTCGCTGGTGTCCGGCAGGACCACCAGGATCTTGTTGATGTCGTAGCGGAAACAGGTATCGGTGATGTAGGTGTTCTGGGTGACATGGTTGGCGAAGTTCTTGAACACCGTCTGGCCGGCCACGTGCTCGTCGATGCGCTCGATGCCCTCGGCGTTGTCCATCGCCAGCAGAACGATGGAGAAAGGGATTTCGTGCCGCTGCAGCCGGCTCAACTCCTGCAGCAGCCGCCCCTGGCCGATGGAGTGAGAAGCGATGCCGGTCAGATCGTCACGGGGGCTTTCGAGGCCTTCGATGAAGTTGCGCACCTCGGGGTCCGAGGCCCGCTGGATTTCATCGGGGGTGCCCTCGAACCGGATGCGGCCCTCGTCGATCATCGCCACCCGCTGCGCGATGAAAAAGATGTCGGGGATCTCGTGGCTGACCACCACCCCGGTGAAGCCGAAGCGCCGCTGATAGCCCAGGATCATGCTGTGCACGGCGTTCTTGCGGATCGGGTCGAGCCCGGTGGTCGGCTCGTCGAACAGGACGATCTCGGGGTCGGTCACGAGTGCCCGCGCGAGCGCCACCCGCTTTTTCATGCCGCCGGAGAGCTGGGCCGGGTATTTCTGCTCGATGTCGTGCAGATCGAGCTGGTGGAGCTTGTCGCGCACCCGGCGCAGGATCTCCTCTCGGGGGAACCCTTTGCGCTCCACGAGCGGCAGGGCGACGTTGTCCAGGACGTTCAGGAAATCGAACAACGCCGTGTCCTGAAAGACATAGCTGAACTTCTGCTTGAGGCTTTTCTTCTCCTCCGGGCTCATCGCCGAGCGACTCTTGCCGCCGAAGCGGATCGTCCCGGAGTCGGGCTCCAACAGACCGATGATGTGTTTGAGCAGCACGCTTTTGCCGGACCCGCTCTTGCCGATGATGGCGGTGATCTCGCCCTGCCGGATGCTCAGGCGGATGCCGTCGAGCACGCGGTTGGCTCCCAGGGTTTTGACGATGTCGACGAGTTCGATCAGGGGGGTGGCGGGCATGGGCGGCGCTTCACATCAGAAAAGTGGTCAGGACGTAGTCGGTCACCAGGATGAGCACGCAGGAGGTGACCACCGCCGAGGTCGTGGAGATGCTGACCCCCTTGGCGCCGAACTCGGCGCGCGTGTGGGTGTAGTATCCCTGGAAGCAGCAAATGGTCACCATCACGACGGAGAACACCAGGGATTTGATGAAACCGCCGGCGATGTCTTGCATCTCAACGCTGGACTGGGCCCGGGCAAAATAAAAGGCGGGGTTGACCCCCAACAAGGCCGAGCCGGACAGGTATCCGCCGAAGAGGCCCACCACGTCGAAAATCGCGGTGAGCAGGGGAAAGCATACCAGCGCGGCGGCGATGCGCGGGCTGATGAGATAGCGCACCGGGTTGATGTCCATGGTCTTGAGGGCGTCGATCTGCTCGGAGATGCGCATGATGCCGATCTCGGCCGCCGTGGCGGAGCCGGCGCGCGCGATCACCATGATGGCCGTCAGCACCGGGCCCATCTCGCGCACCAGCGAAAGGGCCACGGCCGAGCCCAGCGCCGCCGTGGAACCGTACTTCACCAGCGCGTAGTAACCCTGCAACCCGAGCACCATCCCCGTGAACGCGGCCGTCAGGCAGATGACGAAGACCGACTTCATGCCGATGAAGTAGATGTGCTGGCGGATCTTGTCGAACTGGAACGGCGGCTGAAAGATCAGCACAAAGCCCCAGCCGAAAAACAGAAACACCCGCCCCAGGTACCGCACGAACGCCAGAACCTCGCGGCCCAGGCCGGCGACGGGATTTTTCAAAGTGACAAGGCTCAGCATACGTGCTACATTGCTCCGGAATGGGGACGAAGAAATGAAACGCCCTCCGGGGTAAAAACCGCGGCGTCGTTTCTTTGAATACTATTTTTCTATTCGAGTCTATCAGTAAAGTCAAGGCTGGTTAAAACCCCCCGCCGCCGCTTTTGCAGCGGAGCGGGACAGGCCGCTGCCCGTTGCAGCGGTCGCTTTTTTTCGCAAGCGCAGCGGTTCTCATGATTCGAGCTGAAAACCTGAGCAAGAGCTTCGGCGGTCGGGTCCTCTTCGACCGGGTCGATTTCACCCTGAATTCCCGCGAGCGGCTGGGGTTGGTGGGGCGCGGACACCAGCAGCGCCGAGGTTACCGCCTACGCCCTGTTCGGTCTGGCCGAGGCCAAGAAGGAGGGCTTCAGCGTGGACGAAGGTGTGATGCAGCGGGCCGCCGACTTCCTGTACACCTACCTGGGGCAGCCCAGCGACGTCCTCCACCCCCAGAGCGCCGACACGCGCGCCTTCATCCTGTTCGCCCTGGCCGACGCTGACCACGGCGACCTGGGGCTGACCAACGCCCTGGCC
>CAZLSV010000017.1:48601-64566 GCA_964562235.1 uncultured Desulfatibacillum sp. | reverse complement strand
GGCGCAACGGCCACGGCAAGACCACTCTTTTCCGGATCCTCGCCGGCGAGGAGCCGGCGGATGCCGGCGGTCTGGTCATTCCCAAACACTACCGCATCGGCTACCTGCGGCAGATCCTGGATTTCACGCGCCCGACGGTCCTGGAAGAGGCCATGACCGCGCTGCCGCCCCAGGAAAGCGGCCATCACTGGAAAGCCGAAAAGATCCTGGCCGGCCTGGGCTTCTCCAAATCGGACATGGATCGCCCGCCGGCCGAGTTTTCGGGCGGCTACCAGGTGCGCCTCAATCTCGCCAAAACCCTGGTCTCCGCGCCCGACCTCCTGCTGCTCGATGAGCCCACCAACTTCCTGGACATCACCACGATCCGCTGGATCGAGCGCTTCCTGGTGGCCTGGCCCCGGGAGCTCATCGTCATCACCCACGACCGCAGCTTCATGGACAAGGTGGTCACTCATGTCATGGGCATCCACCGCCAGAAGGTCCGCAAGATCGCCGGCACCACCGATGCCTACTACGGCCAGATCGCCCAGGACGAGGAAGTCTACGAAAAAACACGGCTCAACGACGAGCGGCGGCGCAAGGAGGTGGAGCTCTTCATTACCCGCTTCCGCGCCAAGGCCCGGCTGGCCGGCCTGGTGCAGTCCCGGGTCAAGGCCCTGCAGAAGATGGAAAAGCGCGACAAGCTGGAG
Source organism: uncultured Desulfatibacillum sp. (assembly GCA_964562235.1). Lineage (GTDB taxonomy): Bacteria > Desulfobacterota > Desulfobacteria > Desulfobacterales > SpSt-501 > SpSt-501. The sequence goes on along the minus strand of CAZLSV010000017.1, from coordinate 63,877 downwards.
AAGCTGAAGGACCTCGAGTTCTCCTTCCGGGAGAAGCCGCTGCCGGGAAAAGCCGCCCTCCAGGCCCGCAACGTGGGCTTCGCCTACCAGCCGGACCCGCCGCTGATCACGGATCTCTCCGTCACCCTCACGGCCGGGGCGCGCCTCGGCATCGTGGGGCCCAACGGCAAGGGCAAGACCACCCTGCTCAAGATCCTGGCCGGGGTTCTCGCCCCCCAGACCGGGGAAGTGTCCTACCACCCCGCCATCCAGAAGGGTTTCTTCGAGCAGACCAACGTGAGCCACCTCATCCCCAACCGCACCGTCGAGGAGGAGATCCTGTACGCCGGCGCCGGCGTCGACCGGCAGACCGCCCGGGACATCTGCGGCGCGATGATGTTCTCGGGCGACGATGCCCTGAAGAAGATCGCGGTGCTCTCCGGCGGCGAGAAAAGCCGGGTGCTGCTGGGGCAGATCATCGCCTCCCCCGTGAACCTGCTCCTGCTCGACGAGCCCACAAACCACCTCGACCTGGAGTCCTGCGATGCGCTGCTCGCGGCCCTCGACGCCTTCGAGGGGACGCTGATTTTGGTCACCCACAACGAGATGTTCCTGCACGCCCTGGCCAAGCGGCTGATCGTCTTCCGCGAAAACACGGTCGAGGCGTTCGACGGCACCTACCAGGAGTTTTTGGACCAGGGCGGGTGGCAGGACGAAAGGACGGCCGGGAAAGCGGAAGCCGAGGCCGCCGACGCCTCGGCCGAAACCACCAAGGCGGCGCGCAAGGAGCTGCGCCGCCGGCGCACGGAGATCAGCTCCCGCCGGGGCCGCGCGCTCAAGCCGCTGGAGGATGAGATGAAACGCCTGGAGCGCGACATCGACCGCCAGGACGCCGAGATGACCCGGCTCACCCGGTCCATGCAGGCCGCCTCCGAAAGCCGCGACGGCGCCCGCATCGCCGAGGTCTCCCAGACCATGCACGCCGTCCAAAAAGAGATCGACCGCCTCTTCGACGCCCTCGACCGCGCCACCCGCGAGCACGAGGCCGCGAGCGCCGGCTTCGACCTGGAGCTGGCCGAGTTGGAGGCGATGGACAACGGCGCTGAAGGCAGATAGGCAGGACGGAGCCGCTCCAACTTAGGACGGAAGCGCTGCTCTCAATCGGCCTGAAGAACCAAGACCCCTGCTTGTTTTAATAAAACATCATCAGAATTAGAAGGCTCCATCCATGACTCCTCCCAGCCAAAAGGATTTACCCGAGTGGATTCGCGAAGTGAGGCGGGACCTGCACGCTCACCCGGAACTTGCCTTCAGGGAGTTCCGGACGACGGAACGCATCCGTGAGCTGTTGACCGGGCTCGGATGGGAGGCTCGGCCGGTTCCCGGTTCCACCGGGGTGATCGGCCTGCTGCACGGCCGCGGGCACGGACCGGCCATCGCCCTTCGCGCCGACATCGACGCCCTTCCGATCACCGAGTTGAACGAGGTGGCCTACCGATCCAAAAACGAAGGGGTCATGCACGCATGCGGTCATGAAGCCAACACGGCCATCATGCTGGGCGTGGCCCGGAAGATCGTCGACACGGGTCTCATGGCCCGCGCCCGCGGCGCGGTGAAGCTGATTTTTCAGCCGGCCGAGGAGCAACTCGGTGGCGCCCGGGCGCTTATCGAAAAGGGCGTCCTCGAGGACCCCGCGGTCGACCTGATCGTCGCCGGCCACATGTCGCCCGATCTGCCGGTCGGCCGTGCAGGGGTCTTCGAGAGAATGGGGTACGCCTCCTCGGACCGTTTCGCCCTCGACATTCAAGGGCGCGGAGGGCACGGCGCCCGGCCCGAGGAGTGCATCGACCCGGTGGTGGCCGGCGCCCACTTCGTGACCCAGGTGCAGGCCATCGTCAGCCGCAGCATCAAGCCGACCGAATCCGCCGTGGTCACGGTCGGGCGGTTTTCCGCGGGAAACGCGGCCAACGTGATACCTGAAACCGCTTGCCTGGAGGGCAGCATCCGCGCCCTCGCTCCGGACGTCAGATCAACCGTCATCCGCCGTCTCGAGGAGCTTGCGGCCTCCCTCCAGCCCGCCTTCGGCGTGACCTCCCGGTTCACGCTTCATCCCGGGGTCCCGGTCCTGCTGAACGACCCCGAAGTGGCCGCCCTGCTGCTCGCCGCCTCCCGAACGGTTCTCGGCCCCAAGAACGCAAACTGGCTGCCCCCGATCATGGCATCCGAGGACTTTGCGTTCTTCACCGAACAGCGGCCGGGGGCGATCATGCGCCTGGGGTGCAGCAACCCCGAGAAGGGGATCACCCACAAACTGCATTCGCCGCGGTTCGACATCGACGAGGAGGTGCTCGACATCGGCACGAACATTTTCTTCGAAGTCGTGTCCCGTTGCCTCGACACCCAAACGGTGCGCGCTTCATAAGGGAAGTGGCACTGTTGCTCCGGCAAATAAACAGATTCGACGCGATCCGATGCCAGGCGGAGTCAGCCATATCCGGCGTCGGGCCATAATCACCATACGGATATCTTGGCGGAGGAGACATGGCCCTGGACGATCTTTTCGATCAAGTGGAGCGCAACCGGGAGGCGTATCTCGAAACCCTCTTCACCCTGCTGCGGCAGCCGAGCATCAGCGCCCAGAACGTAGGCGTGCGGGAGTGCGCCGTCCTTTTGGCTGGGATGGTGAAAGACGCCGGCCTGAATGCAAAGATCATTGAGACCGAGGGCCAACCGGTGGTCTTTGCGGAGCGTGTCGTTTCGCCGGATGCCTATACCGTTCTCTTCTACGGGCACTACGATGTGCAGCCGCCCAAGCCCCTGGAGAACTGGAACTCTGAGCCCTTCCGGCCCGAGGTGCGGGACGGGAAGATTTTCGGCCGCGGAACCGGCGACAACAAGGGGCAGCTTCTGGCTCACGTCCTGGCGGTGAAGACCTGGCTTTCGACCCGCGGCGAGCTGCCGCTCAACGTCAAGATGGTCTTTGAGGGGGAGGAGGAGTCCTCGAGCCCGCACCTGGATGCGTTCGTCGCCCGGAACCGGGATCTGCTGAAAACCGACCTCGTTTACACCTCCGACGGCTCCCTCCACGAAACCGGCACTCCCTTGGTGATCCTCGGGGTCCGGGGGATCTTGTACATCGAGCTCACGGCCTGGGGTGCCAAATGGGACAACCACTCCGGCAACAAGGGCGGCGTCGTGCCCAACCCGGCATGGAAGATCATCGATCTTTTGCACACCATGCGCGATCGCCACGGCAGCGTGCTAATCGAGGGCTTCTACGACGGGGTCGACCCGCCCGCCCCGGCGACCCTCGAGCTGATCCGCCGGCTGCCGTTCGACCGGGAGAAGACCCGGGCCGCCATCGGTTACGACGGCTTCGACATGGATGCGGAGAGCTACTACCGCAAGCTGATGCTGGAGCCGACCTTCAACATTGCAGGCTTTGCCAGCGGCTACGGCGGTGAAGGCTCAAAGACCATCATCCCCGCCAAGGCCGTCTTGAAAGTCGACTTCCGGCTGGTGGGGGACCAGGACCCGGCGGACATCTTCCGAAAGGTCTCGCGCCACATCCAACAGCACGCGCCGGATATCCAGGTCAAGTTCCTGGGGTCCATGAAGCCGTCGCGCACCCCGCCCGACTTGCCCTCGATCCGACGAGTGGTTGAGGCCGTACGCCAGGCCTACGACAGGCAACCCATGGTTCAGCCGAGCCTTGGCGGAAGCCTGCCCGATTACGTCTGGACGCGCACGCTCGGGGTCCCCTCGGTGCTCGTCCCGTACGCCAACGCCGACGAGAGCAACCACGCCCCGAACGAGAACCTGGATCTCGACAAATTCTATGCGGGGATCAAGTGCTCCCTGAGCGTGATCGACCGGTTGAGCCGCGTGTAGAGACAGGTCGGTTCAGGCCTCTCCGGTGCGTTCCGCATAGAGGTGGCAGGCGACCCAATGGTTGGCGGCCACCTCCCGCAGCTCCGGGTCGACCTGGTCGCAGGGCTCGAACCGCCGCGGGCAGCGCGTGTGGAACTTGCAGTGGGCGGGGGGGGTGATGGCGCTCGGGACGTCGCCCTCGAGCGTGATGCGCTGACGCTTCAGGTGCGGGTTGGGGACCGGGATCGAGGAGAGCAGCGCCTGCGTGTAGGGGTGCAGCGGTTCTTCGTGCAGGCCGTCGGCGGGGGCGATCTCCACGATCTTGCCCAGATACATGACCGCAATCCGATCGGAGATGTGCCGCACGACGCTCAGGTTGTGCGCGATGATCACATAGGAGAGATTGAACTCGTTTTGCAGTTTCCGGAAGAGATTGATCACCTGGGCCTGCACCGACACATCGAGCGCTGAAAACGGCTCGTCGCCGATGATGAGCTGCGGCTGGATGGCCAGCGCCCGGGCGACCCCGATCCGCTGGCGCTGGCCGCCCGAAAACTCGTGGGGGTAGCGGTCCACGTGCTCCGGCCGCAGCCCCACTTTGTCCAGAAGGAAAAGGACCCGGGCCTTGCGGTCCGCGGGCGATCCGATGCCGTGGATGTCCAGCGAAGCGGCAATGATCTGCCCGACCTTCATCCGGGGGTTGAGCGATGCGTAGGGGTCCTGGAACACGATCTGTGCCTTGCACCGGAACTTTTTCAACTCGGCGGGAGTGAGGGCCAGGACGTCCCGGCCTTCGAAAAGGACTTCGCCGGCCGTCGGCTCTACCAGCCGCAGAAGGCCACGGCCCGTGGTGGTCTTGCCGCAGCCGCTCTCGCCCACGAGGCCGAGGGTCTCTCCGCTGCGGACATCGAAACTGACTCCGTCCACCGCGTAGACATGCCCCACCGTTTTCGAGAGCAACCCCTCCCGAATCGGAAAGTGAACCTTCAGGTCTCTCACTTCCAGCAGGCGTTCATCCGTCATGCGGCTTGCCCGTAGAGCCAGCACCGGACCCGGTGCTGCGGTTTGACTTCCAGAAGCGGCGGCACCTCCGTGCAGCGTTCCATGCGCCGGTCGCACCGACCGGCAAAGCGGCACCCCGGGGGCAGGTCGATCAGGCTCGGCACGTTGCCCGGGATCTCCCAGAGGGCGCGGGTCTTGGAGTGCTTCTCGTTGATCTGAGGGATCGATCGCATCAGCCCCTGCGTGTAGGGGTGCAGCGGCTCGTCAAAAAGCGCCGCGGTCGATGCGGATTCCACCACCTTGCCCAGGTACATCACCACCACCCGCCGGGTGGTCTCGGCGACCAGCCCGAGGTCGTGGGTGATCAGCAGAATGGCCGTCTTGAGCTGCGCCTGGAGGCCGGCCATGAGTTCCATGATCTGGGCCTGGATGGTCACGTCCAGCGCGGTCGTGGGCTCATCGGCAATGAGAACTTTCGGATTGCAGGCCAGGGCCATGGCGATCATGATGCGCTGGCGCATCCCGCCGCTCAAGTGGTGGGGGTAGTCGAGCGCCCGCCGCTCCGGGGAGGGGATGCCCACGAGTTTCAGCATCTCGATGCTCTTGTGCCGGACCTCGTTTCGCCCCATCCGCTGGTGGAACTGGATGGCTTCGCTGATCTGGCTCCCCACAGTAAATACGGGGTTCAGCGAGGTCATGGGTTCCTGGAAAATCATGGAGATGTCGCGGCCGCGGATCTGGCGCATTTCCGGCCGCGGAAGCTCCAGGATGTTCCGGCCCTCCAAACGGATTTCCCCTCCGACAATTTTGCCGGGGGGGTCATCGACCAGGCGCATGATGGACAGCGCGGTCACGCTTTTGCCGCAGCCGCTCTCCCCGACCAGCCCGAGCGTCTCTCCGTGCTCGAGGGCGAAGCTCACGTCATCGACCGCCTTGGCGACGCCCTCGGAGGTGTAAAAATAGGTCTTTAACTGAGAAACCGACAAAAGAGGATTCAAAAGGTCACGCTCCACATCGCCGCCGACTCACTGCGGGAAACGCTCATGCCGGACCAGGCTCTTTTGAATCGCCTTCTCCTGGACCTCGACCCCGATGCCCAACCCCTGCGGAACGGCATATTCGCCCTTGGCGTCGGGGATGAGCGGCGGATCGACGATCTCGTCCACGTAGAAGCGGAAGCTCGGGCTGATGTCGGCCGGCATGCGGAAGTTGGGAAGCGATGCGAGCCCCAGGTTGTAAGCGCGGCCGATGCCGGTCTCGAGCATCCCGCCGCACCATACCGGTACGTTCTTCTCCTGAGCCAGATTGTGGATCCGGATCGACTCGTAACCGCCGCCCACACGGCCCGACTTGATGTTGACGACCCGGCCGGCGCCGATCTGGAACGCCTTGCGGGCATCTTCGACGCTTTCGATGCTCTCATCCAGGCAGATGTCGGTCTGGATCATGGTCTGCAGCGCCGCGTGATCGATCAGGTCGTTGTGCGCCAGGGGCTGCTCGACATAGAGCAGCCCGAATTCATCCAGCGCCCTGAAAATATCCGCCTGCTCCAGGGTGTAAGCGGAATTGGCATCCACGGTGAGGGCGATGTCGGGGAACCGCCGCCGTACCGCTTGAATCAGCTCCACATCCCAGCCCGGCATGATTTTGAGCTTGATCCGCTTAAACCCCTGCGCCAGGAACCCTTCGACCACCTCGACGCTCTTCGGGATCGATTCCTGGATGCCGATGCTGATCCCGGCGGCCGCCTTGCTGCGGGTCCCGCCCATCAGGGCCGACAGCGACACCCCACGCTCCTTGGCCAGCCCGTCCCAGAGTGCGTGCTCCAACGCGGCCTTGGCCATGTTGTGGCCTTTGATCTCGGCGTAGGTCTGGCGGAAACTGGGGATGTCCGCGAAATTTTTGCCCAGGATGCCCGGAAGCAGGAACGTCTTGATGACATAACGACAGGTGTCCACGGTTTCGTAGGAGTAAAGCGGGGCATCGGACGAGGTGCACTCCCCCCAGGCCGTGATCCCCTCCCCCTGAAACTTGACCAGGAGAATGCGACGGCTGGTCTCGGCGCCGAAGCTGGTCTTGAAAGGGGCCTTCATGGGAAAGCGCGTCTCGAAAAGTTCACAGGATTCGATTTTCATTGAAATGCGTCCTTTCTAAAGTTGCGTTATCAAGCCTTGCTGCGGATTCTGGGGTCCAGCAAATCCCGCAACCCGTCCCCCATCAGATTGACCCCCAGGGCGGAAAAGAAAATGGCAAGCCCCGGGAAAGCGGCCAGCCACCACATGACCAGCATGAAGGCCCTGGATTCCGCGAGCATGCCGCCCCACGAGGGAACGGTCGGGGGTACACCGACCCCCAGAAAACTCATGAACGATTCGCGGATGATGGCCCGCACGAACTCGATCGTCGCGAGCACGAATATGGAGCTCGAGACGTTGGGCAGGATCAGCCGGAACATGATGCGCATGTCCCCGGCCCCCAGCGCCCTCTCGGCCTGGACGAATTCGCGCGCCTTGATGGCCATGACCTCGCCGCGGATGATCCGGGCGAAGCTGACCCAGGAGGTCGCTGCCAGGGCGATGATGACATTGACGAGGCTCATGCCCAGCACGGCCACGATGACGAGGGCCAGGAGAATGAACGGAAACGACCACATCATGTTGATCAGCGTGATGACCCAGTAGTCCAGCTTTCCGCCGTAATACCCGCCCAAAAGCCCCAGCAGGACGCCGAAACAGCCCGCCAGGACGACCGTGCATCCCCCCACCAGAAGCGAAATCCGCGCCCCGTAGATGATGCGCGACAGGATGTCCCTCCCGATCAGATCCGTCCCGAGAACGTATTGGGGGTCCCCGCCGCTCATCCAGCTCGGCGGGGTCAGCCGTTTTTTGAGGCTCTGCTGAAACGGGTCGTGCGGGGCGATGAGCGGCGCCAGCAGGGCCGTTCCCAAAAGGATGACGACGATCAGAAGGCCGATGCTCCCCGATTTGTATTTGAGCAGGCGTCTGAACGAAATTGTCTTGCCCATAAGCGTGTATCGGCCTAGTGAAATTTAATCCGCGGGTCAATCGCCGCGACGACAAGGTCCGCCACCAGGTTCATGAACATGATTGCCGCCGCCAGAAGGATGACCGTCGCCTGCACCACGGGAAAATCCCCCGTGATCACGCTGTCCACGGCCAGCCGGCCGATCCCCGGCCAGGCGAAGACCGTCTCGGTCACAACGGCGCCGCCGACCAAAACCCCCAGCTGCATCCCGACCATGAGGACGATCGGAAGCGCCGCGTTGCGAAGAGCGTGTTTGAACAGCACCAGGTGCCGGGGCACCCCTTTCGCCTTGGCCGTGCGAATGTAGTCCTGCGACAGGACATCCAGAAAGCTCGAACGCGTCAGCCGCATCAAGACGGGCATGGTGTAGACGCCCAGCGTCACTGCCGGCAACACCAGGTGAAGCGCCGTGCCGTACCCCGAGACCGGGAAGAGCCTCAGGTTCACCGCAAAGACGATGATCAGCATGATGCCGAACCAGAAAAGCGGCATGGCCTGGCCCGACACCCCCAGGGCGCTCACCAGGGCATCGATGAGGGATCCCCGCCTTACGGCGGCTATCATCCCCAAGGGGATCGAGAGGACGAGCGCGACCCCCATGGCCGTGAAGGTCAACAACAGAGTGGCCGGCAGCCGTTCGACCACCATATCGATCGCGGCGGTCTTGCCGACGTAGGAACGGCCGAAGTCCGCCTGGACGACCCGGCCGAGCCACAAGAGGTACTGCAGGTACACGGGCTGATCCAGGCCCAGCTCGCGGCGGATCACCGAGAGGTCCTGTTCGCTGGCCTCGGGCCCGGCCATCATCCGGGCCGGGTCCTTGGCCAGCGACAGGAAAAAAAACGTGAGCAGCGTGATCAGAAAAAGGGTCAATAGCGCGTTCAGCAGGCGCTTTATGACGTAGGTTCTCATCTATTTGTCGGCATATGATGCTGTAAAATAGCGGTCGATTTCATCGTAGCTGGGTTTGAAGTTGAGGCTCTTGCTCATGGCGCTGATGACCTTGGCATTGTAAAGCGGCACCCAGTAGGCCTCATCGGCGATTATTTTCTGCGCTTTCGAGTAGAGCTCCTTGCGCTTCCCCGGATCCACGATGTTGTTCGCCTCGGTGAGCAGCTTGCTGACCTCCGGGGTGGTCCCATAGCATTGCGGGTTATCGCTCATGAAGAAACGATTGAGAATGGAGCTCGCGTCGAACACGGAGTAGCTCCCCCAGCCGAGGTAAGCCAGGGGGACGGTCCCCGCGGCCAGATTCTTGTCCATGACGTCCCACTGGCCGCCCAGCCATTTCATGTTGGTTTGGATGCCGACGGCCGTCAGATACCCCGAAATCGCCTCGGCGACGCTCTTGTCCCGGTACGCGTAGTAATCCACGGTGAACCCGTTGGGGAAGCCGGCGTCGGCCAGAAGCTTTTTCGCCTTGGCAGGGTCATAAGGGTAGGTCGCGACCTTGGGCTCATAACCGAAGTGGAGGCTGTTGGCGGCGCTGTCGGTCGCCTTCGCGTAGCCCTTGAGCACCGTCTCGATGATCTCGTTCTTGTCGATGGCGTGGTTGACGGCCTGGCGAACGCGTTTGTCCTTGAAGAAATTGACCCCGCTGCGCCCCAGGCTGTCGATGGTGATGTACCAGGTCCTCAGGATCTCGTCCGAATCGATCTTCAGCCCCGGGTTTTTCTCGACCAGGGGGATCTGCTCGGGGGACACCAGGCCTCCGCGAATCAGATCCACCCCGCCGGTCATGAGCTCGGCCACGCGGGTGACTTCTTCCGGGATGATTCGCACCAGCAGGTTCGGGATTTTGGCCTTACCCTTGGGGCCACCGAAGTAGTTCGGGTTCGCCTTGAAAACGACCTCCGTGTCCTGTTTCCAGGAAACGAACTGGTAAGGTCCGGTCCCTACCGGGCTCTTGCCGAAACCCTCGCGGCCGACCTTCTTGTAGTACTGGGGCGGGTAAATGGAAAACATGTTGGCGATCATCTCGAGGGCGGTCGGGTTGGGCGCCTCCGAAACGAGCCTGACCGTGTACTCGTCCACGACCTGGACATCCTTGAAAACCTTGAAATACCCGTAATTAAGCGTTTTCGGGTCCTTCAGGATCTCCATTGAATATCTCACCGCCTCCGCATTGAAAGGCTCACCGTTGTGGAAGGTGACCCCCTTGCGGAGTTTCATCTCGATCGTCAATGGATCGAGGAACTTGTAGGATTCGGCCAGGCAGGGCACCATTTCGCGCTTGACCGGGTCCCGGTACACCAGCGTGTCGCCCCAGTTATGGTAAAGGACCAATGAGGACCGGTCGGTCGTTTCGTTGTTGTCGAGAGTCATCATCCTCCGATCAAACGCCACGACCAAGGTATCTTTTTTGGCTTCGGCCAGCGGCGCTGCCACCAGCATAGCCAGAACGACGACGGAACAACAGCGTGCCAATAGGTGTTTCATGCGACCTCCTCTTTTTTCCGTTGATCGGCAAAGCGGGTTGCCAGAACGGACCTTGGATTACAATTCAATGGGTCCCGATGGCGGTCTCCGTGCGGACTGCTCAGCATGTTTTCATAACACAGCATTGACGTCGGTTAAACCAAAATCATCGATATCTGCAATCAGAAAAGGTTTCTTGGTTGTGAAGGCTCCGGCAGCTTTTCTGGATATTGAAAAGCTCGATTACAAACCGGGTGGAATCGGTGAGGTCAGCTTTCACCCAGCGCCGGACCTCCTTGGGGTTCTTGTTGCGAATGGCATCGATCATCCGCTGATGATAATGGATGCCGACCACGGGATCGGGTTTTTCGACCTGCCGGAACATGATGTGATAGTAAGGGCTGACCCGGTCCCAGACCTGGTCAATGTGGGATTTCAGAATCGGCATGTCCGCTTCGTTGTAGATGGCGTGGTGAAAGTCCTTGTTGGTCTTGAGCAGCGACTCGAAATCATTAGCTGTTCGCGCGATTATGTAACGTCGGTGGTATTCTTCGAGACGAGCGATGGCCTCTTCACTGCGGCGCAACGCCGCCTTCCCTGCGGCAGTGCTTTCCAGAAGAAGTCTCAGGTCGAGGATTTCCCGCAGGGCTGACTCGGAAAATTCGTTTACCAGATAGCCTCTCTTTTTGTCCGAGTGCACGAATCCCCCGGCTTCAAGCATTGCCAGGGCCTCCCGCACGGGGATCGCGCTGACGCCGATCCGCCGCGACACGTTCTCGATGAATATCCGCTGGCCGGGGACGATTCTCCCGGAGACGATGTCGCGCTGCAGGTCCTTGTAAACCGCATCGCGCCGCGAAGTGGTCTGTTCCGGCTGGCCGGAGCCACTTTTTAAGTTGCGCGACGCACCTGCCTCACGCCTGTGGCCGCCGTATTGATGCTCCCAGGTTCTGCGCAAGCATAGAACGCCGCCCAACCCGGAAAAGCCCGCCGCCTTGAACCAACCGCTCACCAAACGCGAGAGGCTGACAAGCGTTAGCGGCTTGCCGCCCTTTTGAGAACGGAACAGGTAATCGCCGCCGGAGAGATTTTCCTGGCGAACATAAGCGGAAAAGATTCGGTGGATCGCAGGGCTCACCAATATCCGGTTGGAGGCTTTGGGGATGGAATGTATTTCCAACTCCTGCCCGGGCGCTGATCTCATCAAGTCTGCGACCGTCAGCTTCAAAAGATCTTTGGCATGCAGTCCCGTTCGAATAGCCAACTCAAAGAAGAGCAGATCCCGCGGGGTTTCTTTCAGCGCGCTTCGCAGCCGATTGATGTCACCTGTGTTTTCAATGAACTTCGCATGGTTTTTTCGTCCGGATGCCGCTCCCATTCCTCTTCCCCGCTTTTGTATTTTTTTAAATGCTAACTTTTATAGCCAAAGAATGTAAACGTTTTTTTGATTATTTTTCTATAAATTTTGTATCCTATTGAATTTTAATAAGTTTTAAAATGTTTTAAAGGCCCTTGAAAAAATCTTGACCGTAATGGCAAATTTTAAATATATTTTATTGTAAGATTATTTCGGCGCCCAAATACCACCGCTTGAACATACCCAAGGGAAAAAATAATGGCGCTCTTTCCAAAACGTAAGCATGCGCGATGTCGACCCAGCATGAAAAAACGTTCACCGTTGGATCAGTGGCCAAAACCCGCCATAAACAAAAGGAGGTCGCCATGTGTCGTAAACTGCTCGTTCTGTCCTTTGCCTCGCTTGTGAGTGCCTTCATTTGCCAACCGTCTGTTGCCGCAGACAAGCTCAATTACCCCCAGAAAGGGCGAGTACTGTCCATCATCGTTCCGTACAACGCCGGCGGCGGTGCCGACACCGATGCGCGCATCATAGCCCCGCTGCTTGAGAAAAAGATGGGCATCCCCGTCCAGGTGGTGAACAAACCCGGCGCCGGCACCCAGGTCGGGATGACCGAACTCACCGCGGCCAAGCCCGACGGGTACACGATCCTGCTGGGGCACTTTCCCGGGACCGTCACCACCTATCTCGACCCCACCCGGCAGACTGCCTACAACAGAAAAAACTTTATTGGCATCGCCTTTACATCCTCCGAACCTTTCACGTTCATCGTTGCCAAGGACAGCCCGCACAAGAACATGAAGGACGTGGTCGATTATGCCAAGGCCAATCCAGAGAAATTCAAAGTGGCCGTGACGGGGATCCTGCTGCCGCCGCATCTTTCTGTTCTGGAACTTGAAAAGCAGACAGGCGCCAAATTCGCGACCGTACACTTTGACGGCGCCGCACCGGGCCGGACCGCGTTCCTGGGTGGGCACACCGACGCGTTGGTGGCGCTGGTGTCGGAAGCCGCCCCGGCCCTTAAGGGCGACATGGCCCGGGTGATCGGGATCCTGGACACGGAGGGCAACGCCCAACTGCCCGGGGTCAAAACCATGCCGGAGCAAGGCTACAAGGTTCTGATGGTCAACAGCGAAGGCATCCTGGCTCCTACCGGCACCCCTCCCGCCATTATCCAGTACCTGGAGGAGGCCATCAGGGAGGCTGTTGCGAACGAAGCCTACAAGGCCCGCATGCAGCAGTTGGGCATCGACATCAAGTTCAAAGGCGCCAAGGAGTCCGAGCAGTGGCTTACCCAGCTTGAAAACCAAGTCAAGCCCCTCATCGAAGAGGCCCGCAAGAATCAGAAGTAACGGGGCGGAACCGTTTAAAGGCGGCGGGCCCCGTAGCCGAGGGAGCCTGCCGCCGGCGCTCGGACCGAACAGAAATCAGTCAGCCGCAGCCAGCATTTTTTTGTGCCGAACGAAAGACTTGAAGCGGGAGATGACCCCATGCCGACCATGAGACGGCCCTACCAACTGACGGCGCTGGTGTTGTTTTTCCTGTCCGTTTTCATCGCTTACGAATCACTCCAGCTCAAATATTATACCCCGCTAGGTCCCGGCCCCGGATTCTTTCCGTTCTGGCTCTCGCTTTGCCTGGCAATTCTTTCGGTTGTGATGTTTTCCCAGGCCGTCACCGGGAAATCCGATCCCCGCCCTGAAGACTTTATCGACAGCCGGCTGGGATATCTGCGAGCCCTCGCTATCTGTGTGGCCTGGACCTGGGCGGCGGCCATGCTCGAGCGGCTGGGATATCGCCTCACCATGTTGATCTTCTTTCCTTTCCTGCTGCTCACCCTGGGGCGGGTCAGATGGTACACGATCGTACTGGTCACGCTGCTCGGATCGATCATCACCTTTTATGTTTTTACCATACAGCTGAGCGCTCCGCTGCCGGTTGGACCGCTGGATGGTATTTTTGAACTTATCGATGACCTGTTTTATTAGTCCATCCGCTTTTTCCGCTGGAGGATTATTGCATGGAAGCCTTTCAGTATTTGATGGAGGGATTCGCCATCTGTTTTCAATGGCAGTATCTCCTGTTCACTGTTCTCGGGTGCCTGGTGGGCACCATCATCGGAGTGTTGCCCGGCGTGGGTCCAGCGGCAGGCACGGCCATGCTGCTGCCGCTAACGTTTGGGATGTCACCGATCGCCTCCATCATCATGCTTTCCGCCATTTACTACGGCGCCATGTACGGCGGCACCATCACTTCCGTACTGGTGAATGTTCCGGGAGAGGCCGCATCCGCCATCACCTGCCTGGACGGCCATGCCATGGCCAAGAAAGGGCGCGGAGGTTCGGCACTGGCTATCGCCGCCATCGGTTCCTCTATCGGCGGGAATGTGGCCACCTTCGGCCTGGTGCTTCTGGCGCTGCCGTTGACCCATTTTGCCTTGAAATTCGGACCGCCCGAGTTCTTCAGCCTGATGCTGGTCGGCCTGGCCCTGGCGGTTTCCCTGGCCAGCAAGTCTATTGTCCGGGCACTGATTGCCGCTGTGATCGGGCTGCTTCTGGCAATGGTCGGAATTGATCCCGTCATGGGAGCCCCCCGGTTCACCTTCGGAGCAGCGTCCCTTTTGAACGGTATCGGGATTGTGCCGATTGCGATGGGCCTCTTTGGAATCGGAGAACTGCTCCTGACCGCCGAGGGGTCGAAGTCGGCGGTAATCAACACTCGGCTGAGAGAGATGTGGCCTTCACGGGAAGAGTTCAAGAGATCATTCGGGCCGATCATCCGCGGCACGGGTATCGGCTTTTTTTTGGGGCTGATCCCCGGGGTGGGCGTTCTCGTGCCCACCTTCATCTCCTACGCTGTGGAGAAGCGGATATCCAAGACTCCTGAAAAATTCGGAAAAGGCATGATCGAAGGGGTGGCGGCCCCCGAAACAGCCAATAACGCCTACTGCAACGCTGCGATGATTCCACTGTTCACGCTGGGCATCCCCGGATCCGCGGTTATCGCGATCATCATGGGCGCCTTCATGATGAACGGGCTGATTCCCGGACCCTTTCTGTTCAAAGAACATCCGGACATCGCGTGGGCCGTCATCGCCAGCTTTTACGTCGGCAACCTGATCCTTCTGGTCATGAACTTGCCGATGATTCCGCTGTGGGTCTCTTTCCTCAGAATTCCGATACCGATTCTCTACACCCTGATCCTGGGTTTCTGCGTGATCGGTTCCTACTGCGCCGAAAACAGCACGTTCGAGGTGGGGCTGACCCTCGTCTTCGGACTGCTCGGCTATGCCTTTAAAAAACTGGACATCCCCCTGGCACCCATAATTTTGACCGTCATTTTAGGCCCGCTGATGGAAAGGGCTTTGAGACAGTCACTTGAAATGTCGCGAGGCGATTTCACCATCCTTTTCACGCGCCCGATTTCAGCCGTTCTCCTGGGTCTGGCAGTGGTGTTTGTGATCACCTCCCTGATGAAAATGACCTCCCAGGTGAAAGAGGACCAAGAGGTCTGATCCGGAACCCCCCGGCGTTTTGAACTCAACGAGGAATCCCCATGCTCGACAAAATGACCATTCTCACAGCGGAAAATTACAGGAATCACAT
>CAZLSV010000017.1:27082-48557 GCA_964562235.1 uncultured Desulfatibacillum sp. | reverse complement strand
CGGCCTGTTGCTGATCTACAAGAACCATTGCCCGCACTGCAAAGTGCTGATGGCGGTCATCGAGCGGAGCCTGCCCGGCCACCCGGGCCTGCAGGTGGGAGGCATCAACTCCGAGGAGAACCCGGGCGTCCTGCAGGAGCTCGATGTCAGCAAGGTTCCCACCGTGCTGATGATCAAGGGCGGAGTCGTCTCGGCGCGCCGGTCGGGAGTGATGAACCCTGCCGAGCTGATGGCGCTGATCGCCAAACCCAAGGCCGGCTAATGGACGGGCTCCACGACCTGATCGTGGTCGGGGGCGGCATGGCCGGGATGACCGCGGCCATCTATGCCGCCCGGGCCAGCCTCGACGTGCTGGTGCTCGAGCGGGAGATCTGCGGCGGCCTGGCCAATTACACGTACTCGGTGGAGAACTTCCCTTCCTATTCCCGTATCAACGGCATGGAGTTGATGGAGAAGGTCAGGGACCATGTCCAGTCGCTCAATGTGACGATCCAAGAGATCGCCGAAGTCGTGAAAATCGAGCCGGACGGCGACCGAAAAACGGTCACGACCCCCGAGCGTGAGTTCGGCTGCCGGAGCATGATCCTGGCGACCGGCCGGGTGCCCATCCGCCTGCCGATCGAGACGGACTGGGAGGAACATGTGCACTACTGCTCCGTGTGCGACGGGGCGGGATACAGGGGGAAGGACCTGGTCCTGGTGGGTGGCGGCAACAGCGGCTTCGACGAAAGCCTCTACCTCGTCGACCTCGGGGTCCGGTCCGTGGTCATCGTGGAGGAGTTGGACACCTGCCTGGCCGAGGCGTCGACCCAGCGCAAGGCGCTGGCCACCGGCAGGATCTCCGTCCGGACGAGCGCGCGGGTCGCGGGCATCACCCCGGAGGCCGGACGCGGCCGGATTCTCATCGAGGACCTGCGCTCCGGCTCATCCGAGCGGATGGCCGTCGACGGGCTCTTCGTTTTCATCGGCCAGCGGCCGAACACCGGGATGCTCGCGGACCGGATCGCACTGGACAAAGGCGGCTACATCGAGGCCGACCCCCTGATGCACACCAGCTGCCCGGGGGTATTCGCCGCCGGGGACGTCGTCGCCAAGAAATACCGGCAGCTGACGACCGCAATGTCCGACGGGACGATCGCCGCCCTGGAGGCGGTCAAATACATCCGCTCGGCCGCATAGCCGCAGAGAGGGTTTCAATGGCTCGAATCAGCGCCGAGGCACGGGCGCAGGCCGATTCGAATGCGCCGCATCCACGGCCGAGCATGAGCATGTTCAAGAAGCCTGAAACCCTGCCATGGCCGGACCATCGAGGGTCTGACGGGGTTATGATGAAACCACCTTCAAACAGTCACGAGGTCGCGTCGTGCTGAAAATCGTCATCTGGGACAACGACCCGCGGAGGATCGCCGAGATCGACCGCAACCTCCAGACCGCGGCCGCCGAGCTCGGGCTCAAGGTCCTGATCCTGAGCAACGCCGAGCCGCCGTCGATCGCCAGGGAGAATCTGCTCGACCGGCTCCCGGCGCTCGAGATCGCCGGGAGCCACTGGTCGCGGCGGCCGGGGTATGCGTTCAGCCGGCAGGACTGCGTTTCACTGCTGTCGAAATTCATCTGATTCACACCATACGGGAGGCTCGATGAAGAATAACGTCATTGTGATCATGCTGGACACGCTGCAGTTCAATTATCTCGGCTGCTATGGAAACAACTGGATCCGGACGCCGAACCTGGACCGCTTCGCCGGCCAGGGGGTTTTGTTCGAGAATGCCTACACCGAAGGCCTGCCGACCGTCCCGTGCCGCCGGGCCATGCTGACGGGACGCTACACGCTTCCGGTCAAGGGCTGGTCGCAGCTGGACGTCGACGACACTACCATCGCGGACCTGTGCTGGGGGCACCCCATCGACAGTGCGCTGATTCACGACTCCGGTCCGTTCCGGCTGCCCAAGTTCGGATACTCGCGCGGGTTCGACAAGGTCCATTTCATCCACGGGCACGAGACGGATCACCAGTACTACGCCCAGGACGAGCTGGTCGGCTTCAAGGCCGAAGATTACTACGAAGATCACGTCATGGAGAAAGCCGACGAGATCCTGGGGGAAAACGTCATGCGCCCCCTGATGAACCAGGTGGAGTGTCACCTGAAGGAGCGCCAGTACTGGAAATCCGACGAAGACCAGCACGTGGCACAGGTGATGAAGTCGGCCAGCCGGTACATTGCGGAAGCGGACCGGAACAAATCCTTCTTCCTGTGGATCGACAGCTTCGACCCGCACGAACCGTGGGACCCGCCCTCGGTCTACGATCCGAACCTGAAATGCATGTACGACCCCGACTACGCGGGCAAGGACATGTTCCTGCCGATCCAAGGGCACGTGGAAGGCTTGTACACCGAAGAGGAGCTGCACCACATCCGAATGCTGTACGCCGAAAAAGTGACCAACGTGGACAAGTGGTTCGGGTGGTTCATGGACCGGGTGAGAGCTTTGGGTCTGGAAAAAAACACGCTGATCCTGGTCGTTTCCGACCACGGCAGCCCCATGGGCAACGGCGAGCACGGCCACGGCATCATGCGCAAGTGCCGACCCTGGCCGTACGAAGAGCTGGCCCACATCCCCTTTCTGATGCGCGGCCCGGGGCTTCCAAGGAACAAACGGGTCAAGGGTTTCGTGCAGTCCTGCGATGTCGCGCCCACCGTTGTGGACTGGCTGGGCATCGGGGTGCACCCGTCGATGCAAGGAAAGACTCTGCTGCCCCTAGCCCGCGGCGAGGTCGACACGGTGCGTGATTTCGCTATCGCGGGGTACTTCCGCTACTCCTGGTCCATCATCACCGAAGAGTGGTCCTTCATTCACTGGCTCAAGGAGGACGAGAAAACGGTCGCGGACTCGCGCTTCGGGATTTATGGCCGGGACCTGGCCCTGTCGACCGCCCACCTGCTCGAGATGAAAAAAGCCAACGCCGTGGAGGATCGGGACACAGCCTTTTACAACCGGGCGTACGAGGAGCACAAGAAGGCCGCTACCCTCGACGGCGATGACCAGTGGACCTGTACCGCCGCCAGCTCCGGCGAGGTGCCCGAAGGCGACGAGCTCTACAACCGCCGGGCGGACCCGTTCCAGTTGAAAAACGTGGCCGCGGAGAACCCGGAGACGGCGCGGGAGATGTTCGACCGGCTGAGGTTGTTTATGGCCGAGCTGAGGGCTTGTTGATTAGTGTTTTTCCGGATCTCTTTAGGGAACCCCAAACCAACCGCCTGAAGCCGCGCCCTATCGGGCCGCCTTGCGGGACAAGCCCCAGTAGAGCAGCCCGGCGGCCAGCATGGCGGGGATCGAACCACCGACGGCAAGTTTCAGCAGGGCCGTGGCCTCGTACACGGCAAATCCCACCGCCCAGGCCGCGAGCGCCGCGGGGTTGTAGCCGCGGCGGTACCAATAGGGGCCGCCCTCCGCGTAGAGCGCGCCGGCCTCGATCTTGCGCCCGCGCAGGATGAAGTAATCGGTGAACACCACCCCGAAGAGCGGGATGAACATCGCCCCGATGAAGAAGAGGAAATTCTCGTACTGCTCCATGGGGAACACCAGCGCCACCAGGATCGACAGGCCGCCGGCGATCCCCATGACGGTCCGCGCGCTCAGCCGCTGGGAGATGTTCAGCAGGGAGCAGGTGGCGGAGTAGACATCTGGGAAATCGGAGGTGATGGTGGAGAGCACCACCATCAAAAGCGCCGGCACCGCCAAGCCGAGACCGCCCATGGTGTCGAGGATGAGCAGGCCGGGGTCGTTGACGCCGGTCCGAAGGGCCACCTGGAGCCCCAGGGCATACATCCACGACGACAGCAGGAAGTATCCCCACCAGGTGCTCCAGAAGGCCGAGCGGGTGCCGCGCGCCAGGCGCGAATAGTCGGCCACCAGCGGCATCCAGGAAATCGGCATGGCGATCACGAGATCCAGGCCGGTCATGAACGCCATCGGCCCGGAGGCGGTGGCCGCTTGGGCCGGCAGGCCGCCGAAGGCCACCCCCGTCATCGCCGCGACGACCAGCAGCAGCGCCAGGACCGACACGTTCTGCAGGATCTTCCACGCCGTCTTTCCCGTCCACAGCGCCCAGAGCAGGGTCCCGATCCCGATCGTGACGATCCAGAAGGCGTCGTTGGCCAGAATGCCGCCGACGGGCTTCCCGAGGGCCGCCCCGGCCCGGCCGCCGATGATCAGCATGATGGCGGCCCAGCCGATCAACTGGACGATGTTCAGCACCGCCGCCAGGTTGGAGCCCCGGATCCCGAAGGCGGGCCTCACCGACACCATGGACATGATGCCGTGGTCGGAGCCGATCACCCCGCCCAGCGCCATCAGCGTGTTGCCGATGAGATGCCCCAGCAGAATCGCCCAGAGCCCGGCCCAGAACCCCATGGGGGCCAGGAACCCCCCGGCCCAGATCTCGGCCAGCGAGATCGCCACCCCCGCCCACAGCAGAAAGAGATCCCTGCCGCCCAGATTGCGCTCCGATGCCGGGACCGGCCGAATGTCCATGATGCCCCCATTCAAAAAAAAATCGTTTCCCGTGGGAAACGATTGGACTCACCCGCCATGGCCGCACGCCATCTCGTTTCCCTACGCTGGCATTATCCAGATCAGGTTCAACGGGTATGATCTCAGGCCCATTTCAAGGCCACCCCGTGTGCGGCAATTTTAAAAGTCGGAGTTCCGAAACGGAGTTCCAGGTCGGAGTTCCGAGTCGGAGTCGATGGTATTCTGTCCTTTTTACTCCGACTCCGACTCATCACTCCGACTTTATTTTTTTCTCATCACTCAGCACTCGTTACTTAATGCTACACCACCCCCTGGTCCATCATGGCATCCACGACCTTGGTGAACCCGGCGATGTTGGCACCGGCGACATAGTTGCCCTTCATGTTGTAGCGCTCGGCGGCATCCCAGGCGGCCTTGTGGATGCTCTTCATGATCATCTTCAGCCGGTTGTCGACCTCCTCCCGCGTCCAGGACAGGCGCATGCTGTTCTGGGTCATCTCCAGGCCGGAAACCGACACCCCGCCGGCGTTGGCCGCCTTGCCCGGTCCGAAGAGCAGCTTGTGATCGAGGAAGATGTCCACGCCCTCGGGCGCGGTGGGCATGTTGGCGCCCTCGGCCACCAGCTTCACGCCGTTTTTCACCAGGTTCCGGGCGTCCTGGGCGTTGATCTCGTTCTGGGTGGCGCTCGGGAAGGCGCAGTCGGCCTTGTGGGTCCAGAGCGGGTTGTGGTCGGCCGCCGGATCGATCGCCGTGTAGACCGCAGAAGGGTACTTGTCCACGTATTCCTTGACGCGGCCGCGGCGCACGTTCTTGAGGTTCATCACGAAAGCCAGCTTCTCCTGGGTGATGCCGCTCTCGTCGTAGATGCAGCCGTTGGAATCCGACAGGGTGACGGGCTTGGCGCCGAGCTCGATCAGCTTTTCCACCGTGTACTGGGCGACGTTGCCCGACCCGGAGACGAGGCAGGTCTTGCCCGCCAGGGTCTCGTTGCGCGTGGCCAGCATCTCCGCAGCAAAATAGACGCAGCCGTAGCCTGTGGCTTCCGGTCGGATCAGGCTGCCCCCCCAGTTCAGTCCCTTGCCGGTGAGCACGCCCGAGAACTCGTTGCGCAGCTTTTTGTACATCCCGAAAAGAAAGCCGATCTCGCGCGCCCCCACGCCGATGTCACCGGCCGGCACGTCCGTGTCCGGGCCGATGTGCCGGAAGAGCTCGCTCATGAAGCTGTGGCAGAACCGCATGACCTCGTTGTCGGACTTGCCCTTGGGGTTGAAATCCGATCCGCCCTTGCCGCCGCCCATGGGCAGGGTGGTCAGCGCGTTCTTGAAAACCTGCTCGAAGGCCAGAAACTTGAGTATGCCGAGGTTGACGGAGGGGTGGAAGCGCAGGCCGCCCTTGTACGGGCCGATCGCGCTGTTCATCTGAATCCGGAAGCCGCGATTGACCTGGATCACGCCCTGGTCGTCCATCCAGGGCACCCGGAACAGGATCACGCGTTCCGGTTCCACGATGCGCTCGGGAATGCGGGCGCGGCGATAGACCGGGTTCTGGTCCAGCACCGGTTTGATGGAATCCATGACCTCGTTGACCGCCTGGTGAAACTCTTTTTCATGCGGGTCACGGTTTTTGACATATTCCATGATTTCGGACATACGATTCCTCCTCCTTTGGGGTGAGTTTTTATCGATCAGGAAATCGGCGGCCGCGCCTCAGATTCAAATTGAGACCGGACCGCCGGCATCGTCCGGGCCGGATTCTATGACAACCCATCGTCAAATTAAAGCGCTTTTTCTGCGGCAGGCATGTTTTTTCCGTGCCCATCGCTGCCCGGCTTTGTGCTGCCAAGAGCACTTCGGTCTGATTTTTTTTCTGATCCATGCTGATTTCAGCAAGGACCATACCAGGTGCGGCGACCGGAAGTTCCGGGCAACTACTTGAAATTAAATTTTAATTTTAGAATCCCCACAAGGGACGCGCCGGCGGGAGGTGGTGCGGTGTCTGGAATTTTTACAAGCTGTTAACTCCCAGCCGCCCGCTACGCGTGCGGCTGGAATCATTTCGCGTCCGGCGGCATCCGAGAAAAAAATCAGGCCTCTATAAACGCTTTAAACCGGGCGAGCCCTTCCCGGATCTCGGGCAGGTGGATGCCGGAGTAGGCCAGCCGGATGTAGAACTGGGTTTCCCCGGGAAGCGGCCGGCCGAAATGCACGCGCGAGCACACCGACACCCCGGTTTCCCGGAGCAGGGCGCGGCGAAAGGATTCGTAGTCGCCGAACCCTTTGGCCTGCATGGCCGCCGTGACGTTCGGGAAGAGATAGAACGTCGCGTTCGGCCGCAGACAATGCACTCCCTTGATGTCGTTCAGCAGGTCGACGGCCAGGTCGCGCCGCTCCTTGAGGACGCTTAAAATCTGCCGCGGCCCTCCGGGGTCGCCGGTCAGCCCCTCGATGGCCCCGTATTGGACGAAATGGTTCGAGCAGGACTCGTCGTTGACGTTGAGCTTGGTGATGACGTCGATGATGGGCTTAGGGCCGATGGAGGCCCCCAGGCGCCAGCCGGTCATGGCAAACTTCTTGGAGAAGGTGTAGAGGATGACGCACCGCTCGACCATGCCCGGCAACGACACGAACGAGGCGCTCGCTCCGTCGTAGCGGATGTCGAAGTAGGCCTCGTCGCAGAGCACGTAAAGGTCGTGTTTGAGCACCAGCTCGGCCAGGGCCTCGCGCTCGGCGGTCGAGCACTCGGCGCCGGTGGGGTTCTGCAGGTCGTTGAGCACCAGGAGCCGGGTGCGCGGCGTGATCTGCCGCTTCAGCGCATCCAGGTCGATCGTAAAGGTGCGCTCGCCTTCCAGATAGGGGTAGGGCTTCGGGACGCCCCCCAGGAACTCGATCTGGGACTCGTAGATCGGGTAGCCCGGGCTGGGGTAGAGCACCTCGTCCCCGGGGTTGAGCAGCGCCAGGAAGAACTTGCCGATGGTGGGTTTGCCTCCCGGCTGGATGGCCACGTTCTCCGGCGAATACTGCAGCCCCCGGGCGGCGCCGACATCGGCCGCGAGGACCTCCCGCAGCTTCGGAATCCCGGCGTTGGGGCAATACCCGGTCTTACCGTCGCGCATCGCCTTGGCAGCGGCCTCCATCACGTTCGCGGGCGTGGGGAGGTTCATGTCGCCGAGGTGAAACGGATAGATCTTGTTTCCCTGGGCGGCAAAGGCCGCCGCCTCGGCGGAGACCGCAAACGCCGTCTCGGTTCCCAGGCGCGAAATACGATCTGCGAATTGCATGACCCATCCTCCTTGAATGGAGAGACAACAGAGACTCGCCCGTATGGCTTCTAACCGGAGTTTCCAATACCGGCCATATGATTAGAAAAATATGACGATACAGTCAATAATAATTTGTTTAATTAATGTTTTCATCAAAAAATGAGGGGTGGTTTCAAGCAAAACCAAACAAGGACGGGGTCAGTCAGCGGCCGGGGGAGAAGCGATATGGCTGATCATCGGCGCGGGCAATTCACCCGAGGGGTTCGCGTACATGTCGTTCAGTTTCTGGATGTAGCCTTGGGAGTCATCCGCCACCTCGGCCAGGCTGCGGGCTGTTCGGCGATTCCAGCCGGCCGGGTTGCGGCGGAAGATGCTCCGGAACCAGCGGCTGTTTTTAAGGAACGCCCGCAGGTAGTTGGGCAGAAACTCGTTCATCCGGGGGTCGGCGGTAAGGCGCCGGACGACCCGGCCAGCGGCCCGGCGGCGAATCGAAAAGTGAAGGTATCCGGCGCCGATGGCGATCAGCCCTAAAAAAATTGTCTGGAGGGCGGGGTAGCCGGCCATGTGTCTCCAGACCGGCAGGCGCAGGGAAAGCCCGTCCCAATAGCCGCCGTAAAGGGTCAGTGCCAGAAAAAGCACGAGCAGTCCGCCGAACACGACCCCGTCGATCCAAAGGGTCAACCGGCGCCAGTCGGCCAGAAACCGCTGCAGTTTCGGCACCACCTCGCTTTCGATCATGTGGGCGGTCTGCTCCAGAATGCCCACGATGCGGTAAGCGCGCTCCACCCGGACCTGCTCGATGCGCTGGCCGATGGCCTTCAGGTTTGCGTCGCGCTTTTTTTCGTAGCGCGCGCGCGTGGCGGCATCGGCCATCGGGACGGCCAGTTCGGGGATGTAAAGCGAGTAGCAGCTGCCCGCCGTCAGGCCGGACTGTGCCAGCGCCCGCTGCCAGGACGCGAACACCTCCTCCGTGTTGTCCTCCTGGGCGGTTGCGTCAATCTGGTTCAGGACATACAGAAACTTGTTCGAGTCGCGCCGGCGGATGGCCCGCTGCACCAGGTGCTCCAGCGTGTCGTGCATCGAGCCCGACTCCGGGTGCCGGGCATCGAAGAAGACCAGCACCAAATCCGACAAATCGATGATGTGATCCGTGATGCGCAGGGTGGAGGTGCGCTGGGCATCCGCGTCGAACCCGGGGGAGTCGATCAGAATCTTGCCGCGCAGCTTTTCGCTGGGGCAGGTCTTGAGCTGCAGGTAGGCATCGATGCGCCGTCCCTCGCCCCGCGCCGCCTCGTCGATGGCCCGGCTCACCCGGAAAAAGGGAAAGCGCGGGTCGGCGTCCAGGGCCAGGCCCGGCAGCACCCGCTCGTTCTTCTCATCCGTGAAACAAATGACGGTGAACTTGTCGTCCACGGCCTGGTTGCCGGTGGTCTGCAGCCGGTAGCCGAGGAAGTGGTTGATGAAGCTCGACTTGCCCGAGGAGTACACCCCCAGCACGGAAATCAACGGCCACCAGGAGGTGCGGTCGGCGTGGGACTCGTTGCGGTCGAGCAGGCCGAGCCGGCGGCTGATGCGGTCCAGCTCGCGGAAGCTGTCGACGACGTGTTCGAGGACCGGGTTCTCCTGCTTCAGACGCCGCTTCAAATCGCGCAGCTTCGAGCCGACCTGGCTTTCCGGTACCATAAAAGACGCCCCGTTCTAGTCCATGCGCGGCCATCCGTGAGCGACGGTGCGAGATTCGCCATGTCCGAAGCTTGCCGCCGCTTTTTTAAGTACACATTATACGGAAACCATGCAACAGGTTTTTGGCACTGTATCGACCGCCGCCTTTACAGGTCGCAGGTTTTGGTATACACCCTGAGCCTGTCCACGGGGTCTGCCATCGGCAGGGTCAAGCGCCGAAGCAATGACCGGCCCAGCACCCACCCCGGACAAGCCGGGACCCGATTCCAAATCCGAAGCACGAAACTCGACACCTGAAATGCTTGAGTCCATCTACTACGTCCTCTCCTGGGTGTGCCGCCGCGCCTGCCCCCACTGTTACGACGAACGCTTCCGGCCTTACCCGGAGGCCGAGGCCGCGCGCCAAGCCGAAGAGAGCCGGGCCGTGTTTCCGCGGGTGGTCCGCCACCTGCCGGAGACGATGGTCTACACGGACCTGGAGGAGCAGTTGGATGACGGGAGCTTCCGGCAGAAGCCCGGCCGCATCATCCTGTCGGGGGGTGAAGTGCTGCTCGAGCCCGTGCGCACCCGGGTGCTCTACCCTCTCCTGGAGATGCTCCACGATCGCTACCGCGAGCGCGGCGGGGTGCGGCTGGTGATCCAGACGGCCGGCGATCTGCTCACGGCCGGCATTCTCCGGGAGCTGCTGCAACGGCAGGTCTGGATGATATCGGTCTCCTCCATCGACGAGTTTCACCTTCTCCCCGGCGGACTGGACCGCGAGCGCTACGCGCAGCGCCTGGCGCAACTCTTCGAGGCCGCCGGCATGCGCCGCTCCGGCCTGCAGGCGGCCTCCCGCAAATGGAGCGACGAGGACGGCCCGGTCTACAGTTTCTTCGGCGCCACGCCCGATGCCTGGATCGGAAAGCTCTGGCCGAGCGGCCGGGCCTGGGCGAACGGTTTGTCCACGGCCCGCTACCGGGACAATTTCTGCAACGCGTGGTCCGGCGGGTTGAACTTTCTCAATGTCGGATTCAGCGGCTCGGAGGTCGCGATCGACCCGGACGGCAACCTCTACCCCTGCTGCCGCAAGACCCGCCGAGCCTACGGCAACCTCTGTGAAGAGCCGCTCCTGGAGATTCTTCGGAGCCTCGCGGGCCGCCCGGAGTTCGAATCCATCACCTGCGGGCACCCGGAGCGCATGGGACTCGCCCACGGCGTGGGAGTGGAGGCGTTCGTCGATCTGTGCCGGGTCTCCGACCCCACCGGCCGCCGCTTCATCAACCCCTGCATCGGGTGCGACCGGATCCATGACCGCTTTCTCGGACCGGTGCTGGCCGAAATCGCAGAAAAACGCCGCCGCGGGAGGTTCGCATGACCGGCCCCCGGGTGTCTTCCGCGCTCCGAACGAGCCTGGAACTCAAGGCAGTGCGCGTGGCCCTCAACGGCACGGAGCTCATCCCGGAGACCTCCCTGACGGTGCGCCCGGGCGAGGTGGTCACCGTCATGGGTCCGAGCGGCTCGGGCAAATCGAGCCTGCTGGCCTACCTCTGCGGGACGCTGACGCGCGTGTTCCAGGCGGAAGGGGAAGTCTGGATCAACGGCGTCGAGGTCACCCGGTGGCCCGTCGAACGCCGCCAAATCGGCATCCTTTTCCAGGACGACCTGCTCTTTCCCCACATGACGGTCGGGGAAAACCTGCTCTTCGCCATCCCGCGTTCGGTCAAGCGCCGCCGGCACCGGCGCGATCTGATGCAACAGGCGCTGGCCGAAGCCGGCCTGGACGGAACCGAGGCGCGCGACCCGGCCACGCTCTCCGGCGGGCAGCGCGCTCGCGTCGCCCTGATGCGCACGCTCTTGGCGCGGCCGCGCGCCGTGCTGCTCGACGAGCCCTTTTCCAAACTGGACGAGGACCTGAAGGCCTCCATCCGCGGCTTCGTCTTTGACCACGTCCGCGCCCAGGGGCTGCCGACGCTGCTGGTCACGCACGCGGCCGAGGACGCTCAGGCCGCCGGAGGCCCGGTGATGCACGTCGGCCGTTTCACCTTGCCGCCGAAAGGAGCCCTCTCATGAAACGCCTGCTCATCTGCGCTCTTTTTCTGCTTTGCGCCTCCGCTCGCGCCCAAGACGTGCCGGACACCTGGCCGGGCGTGCTGGAGAAGGCCAGCGGCCAGACCGTTTATTTCAATGCCTGGGCCGGCGACGAGAACACCAATGCCTTCATCGCCTGGGTCGCCGGCCGCGTCCAGGCGCTCTACGGCATTCACCTCAACCACGTGAAAATCACGCTCACCTCGGAAGCCGTTTCGCGGGTCGTGGCGGAAAAGGCTGCGGGACGGCACGCGGGCGGCTCAATCGACCTGATCTGGATCAACGGCGAAAACTTTCTTTCCATGAAGGAGCAGGGTCTGCTCTTCGGCCCCTTCACGCACCGGCTGCCCCATTTCGCGCTGGTCGACGCGGTCGGCAAGCCCACCACCGTTATCGACTTCACCGTGCCGGTGGAGGGCATGGAATCCCCCTGGCGCATGGCGCAGATCGTCTTTGCCTACGACTCCGCCCGCTTGAAAAACCCGCCGCGCGCCATCCCGGCCATGCTCGCATGGGCCCGGCAGAACCCCGGCCGCATCACCCACCCGCGGATCCGGAACTTCCTGGGGTCCACCTTCCTCAAGCAGGCGCTCTGCGAGCTTGTCGAAGATCCGCGGGTCCTGCTGGCACCGGCGACGCAGGCCGACTTCGCCCGGGTGACGGCGCCGCTCTGGCGCTGGTACGAACAGCTCAAACCCCTCATGTGGCGCGGGGGCGAACAGTTTCCTGAAACCGGCCCCGCCATGCGCCAGCTCCTGGCCGACGGGGAAATCGACATCATGATCTCCTTCAACCCGAACGAGGCGAGCACCGCCATCGGCAAAGGTATTCTGCCGGACACGGTCCGGACCTTCGTCCTGGAGAAAGGGACCATCGGCAACACGAGTTTCGTGGCCATCCCCTATAACGCCGCGCACAAGGAAGGCGCCATGGCGGTCGCGGACTTCCTGCTTTCGCCGGAGTGCCAGGCCCGCGCCATGCACCCGGACACCATGGGCAATTTCACCGTCCTCGACCTGAACCGCCTGACGCCGGCGGACCGCAAGCGCTTCGAGGAGCTTCCCCGCGGGGTGGCGACCCTCAGCGCGGCCGAACTGGGCCGGCCGCTGCTGGAACCCCACCCCTCCTGGATGAACGGCATCGTGGCGGAATGGGAACGCCGCTACACCAAGTGACTCGCCCCGTTCCCAAAGGGGCTTCCATCCTCCGGCTCTTTCCGGCCGTGACCCTGGCGGCGTTTCTGGCGCCGGTGGCCGCCGGCCTGATCGCCACCGCCCTGCCGGCCTTCGGCTACCTGCCCGCCCTCGGCGGGCAGGCGATCGGCCTGGACTCCTGGCGCCAGCTGCTGGCAACGCCCGGACTGGCCGCCTCCGCGCGCCTCACGCTCCAGAACGGGATCCTGGCCTCGGTGCTGGCGCTGGCCATCGTCATCGGATTCTGCAGCACGATGCACGGCACCCGCCTGTTTCGATGGACCCAGGCCGCGCTCTCGCCGCTGCTCGCCACGCCGCACGTGGCGGTCGCCATCGGCCTTGCGTTTCTCATCACCCCCGGCGGCTGGGCCAGCCGTCTGGTTTCGCCGTGGCTGACCGGGTGGACGCGTCCCCCCGACGTGGCCGTCGTGCACGACGCGCACGGGCTCTCCTTCGTTCTCGGCCTGCTGCTCAAGGAAGTCCCCTACCTGATGCTGATGACCCTTTCCGCCCTCAACCAGGTCCGCGCAGCGGAGACCCTGGTGACGGCGCGTTCGCTCGGCCACGCGCCGGCGGCGGCGTGGCTCAAAACCGTCCTGCCCCAGGTCTATCCCCAGATCCGCCTGCCGATCTACGCGGTCCTGGCCTTCTCGATGTCGGTGGTGGATGTAGCGGTCGTGCTGGCGCCCAACCAGCCGCCGCCCCTGAGCGTGCTCTGCTTCCGCATGTTCACCGATCCGGACCTCGCGCGGGTCTTCCCGGCGGCGGCCGGTGCCTGCCTTCAGCTTCTCGCCGTTGCCGCGGCGATCGGGCTGTGGCGGATCGCGGAGATCGGGGTGTCGGCCGCAAGCCGCCGCTGGCTCACCCGGGGCGGCGGGGAGACGGCCAGATGGCCTTTGCGCGGCCTGTGGACGCAGATCATGGCCGCTCTCGTCCTCCTTTCCCTGCTGGGGACGGTCTCCCTGGGGATTTGGTCTTTCGCGAAAACCTGGTTCTTCCCGGAGGCCCTTCCGGCGGCCTGGACCCTCTCCCACTGGGGCCGGCACGCGCCCGACCTGGCGTGGCCGGGGGTCGTGACGCTGGGGACCGGGCTGGCCGCGGCCGTGATCGGCCTGGCCTTGGCGGTGGGATGCCTGCAAAACGAGCGGGTGAACGGGCTGGGTTCGGCCACGCGGGCCTTGTGGCTGCTGTACACGCCCCTGCTGGTCCCGCAGATCGCCTTTCTCTTCGGCGCCCAGATGCTGCTCGTGCGGATGAACCTTGACGGCACCTGGGCCGCCCTGGTCTGGAGCCACCTGCTGTTCGTGTTCCCGTACGTGTTCCTGTCCCTTGCAGACCCCTGGCGATCGTTTGACCTGCGCTTCCGGACCACGGCCCTGGCACTCACCGGCTCGCCGCTCCGCGCCTTTCTGCGCGTGGAGATGCCCCTGATGCTCAAACCCGCCCTCTTCGCCCTGGCGGTCGGCTTTGCCGTCAGCGTGGGGCAATACCTGCCGACCATCTTCGCCGGCGGAGGCCGCTTCACGACGCTCACCGTGGAAGCCGTCACCCTTTCGAGCGGCAACGACCCGAGAGTCACGGGGATCTATGCCCTGGTGCAGGGGGCGCTGCCGCTGGCGGTCTACCTGCTCGCTATTGCCGCTCCCGCCTGGCGATACCGCCGCCACCAGGGAATGGGGTAGCGGCGCCCCGGTTTTTTATTGATCCGGAAAGAGAATATGCCGGACGCTCGCATCTCACGCAGAGGCGGAGCGGGGCGTCACTTCAAGTTGAACCTGTTTGCCTGCCGGAGCAATAAGCCGGCGATTGACAGGGCCGCTCGAGGGTCAGACGGCGGGAGGGTGGGTCGGAAGGCTGAGATGAAAAGCGGACCACGCGCCGGGCTCGGACTCCGCCCAGGCGCGGCCGCCGTGAAGCTCGGCGATGTTTTTCACCGTGAAAAGCCCGATGCCGCTTCCGCGCTTGGCGTGCGTGTTGGCGTTGCGCACGCGGTAGAACTTTTCGAAAAGCTGACCCGCCTGCTCGGGCGGGAAGCCCTCGCCTTCGTTCCAGACGCTCAGCGTGACCCACCCGTCCGCCGCCGCCGCGGTCACGGTCGCCCTCCCCCCCTCGCGCCCGTACTTGGCGGCGTTCGTGAGAAAGTTGTTGAGGGCGATGCGCAACAGGCCGGGGTCGGCGACCACCGGCAGTTCGCTCGGAGAGTTCACGCTGACGGTGATATGCCGGGAACGGAAGAACACCGCAGTCTGATCCACGGCCATCTCCACCACGGTCTTGGGCAAGTCGATGGGGACCTTGTTCGCGGCCAGCTCGCCGTGTTCCAGCCGCGAGAGGTCCAGATAGTCTCGCACCATGTCCTGCAGCTCCTCGCAGTTGCGCTGGATGCGGATGAGAAAATCCGACACCGGCGGCGACACCTTCCCCAGGTACCCGTCCACCATGGTGGCGATCAGCATCTGGATCGCGGCCAGTGGCGCCTTGAGCTCGTGGGTCACGAACCCGAGGGTCTGCATGTAGTTGCGGCTGGACTGTTCGAGTTTTTCGTTGGCGAGGCTCAGCTCTTCGTTGCGGCCCCGCAGCTCATGGTCCCGCTTGCGGATGGCCGTGCGCATGTCGGCGTAGGCCCCGGCCAGGTTCTCGAGTTCCCGGTAGGAGTGGGGGATGGCGAACGGGTGGTCCCAGTCTCCCTCGGCCAGCTGCGAGGCGGAGTGGCTCAGCGCCCGCACGGGCAGGGTGATCCGGTTCGCCAGGTACAGGGCCGCCCAGACGGCCAGCAGCCCGACCACGCCGACGGGCAGCAGGAACCGGGCGATGAAGCCGTCGCGCATGTCGTCGTAGGGCGCCCGCAGCAGGCCGACGTAGATCATGCCGATGGTCTGGCCCGACGGGTCCCTCAACGGGCTGTAGGCGCTCAGATACCAGGCATCCACGACCAGGGCCTCGCCCGTGTAATTCATCCCCTGCTCGAGGACGGTGCGCCGGACGGTCTCCGAGACCTGCGTGCCGATGGCCCGTGCCCCGTCGCGGGTAAGCACGTTGGTGGCCACCCGCACCTCGTTCTTGAAGATCGTGACCGTGCCGCGCGGTTTGCCGTTGTAGTCCGTTTCGCTGAACACCGTGGCCCGCAGCCGGTCGACCAGGTCGTAGTTGAAGTTGAGCATCCGCCCGCCGTAGAGCAGCGCCTTCACCCGCCCGTTGCCCTCGGTGATCGGCAGGGCGATCCACCACATCAGCGCGGATCGGCTGACCGGCTCCCCGCCCTTTTCGCCGTTGAAAACCAGAACGGCGTTCTGAAGCGCCGGCCCGCCCTCCATCTGAAGCCGCTCGGGGTCGAGCCGCACGGTCCCCCAGGCCGGCCGGCCCTCCAGCGCCTTGCGCAGCACGGGGTCGCGACTGAGCGGGATGGGCGCCGCGCCCGCCGGGTGGGCCCCGGCCAGCGGCCGGCCTTCGACGTCGCAAAGATTGAGAACGGTGAGGTCGAGCTCACGCCGGGTGGCGGCAAGGATTTCGTCGGGGTTGTCGGCGGCGGTGATCCGCCCGGCGGAGATCTCGAGCGAATAGGCCAGACGAGCCAGCTGTTCGCGGTAGCTCGTCATCACGATCTCGAGATCCTGATCGACGCGGGACTGGGCCTCGCTGCGCACGCTTTTGTTGATGCTGTAGACCCCGAGGGCGCCGATCACG
The DNA here is from genome assembly GCA_964562235.1 of uncultured Desulfatibacillum sp. GTDB lineage: Bacteria > Desulfobacterota > Desulfobacteria > Desulfobacterales > SpSt-501 > SpSt-501. The sequence goes on along the minus strand of CAZLSV010000017.1, from coordinate 32,136 downwards.
GCCGCCGGCACGAGGGCGACCGCCAGCATCCAGGCAACGAGCACGGTTCGAATCGAAATTGAAGGTGGCCTTGTCTTCACCGGTCGTCGCATGTCGAATGCTGGTTTGGGACCGAGTCCGCTGATGCTGCCGGCGATCATAGCATGGGCACCCTGAAACCCAAACGAAATTTTCCCGCCGCAAGCTGCGGGGAATGCGCTCGCTATTGCGGTTCAGCGCATCTGCTGTCAGATGGTTTCATCAGAAGGCTGAGTTCAAGGCGCGCGAATCCCGCCGAGTGAGACGTACTCTCAGTACGCCGCAGCGAGCGCGGGATGAAGCGCAACGCCGAAATCGGCCTTCTGATGAAACCATCAGAGGATGTCCTTGAGCTCCCGGCGTATGGCATTCAAGTGATCCCGCATCCACTCCGCGGCACCCCGGCCGTCTTCTCTTTCAATGCTGGCCAGGACCTGCTTGAGGGTGCGGGTCGAGTGCGCACGGTAGGCGGGAGTCAGGAGGCTGGTTTTGAATTTCTCGTGATGGTCCACCACTTTTGCCAGGAGAAACCGCAGCATCTCGCTGAAAACCTGGTTGGCGGTCGCCTCGGAAAGAAGGCCGTGGAACTCCAGATCGGCCTTGAAAAAACGGCGGTAGTCCTCCGGGCTCTCTTCCATTTCCCGCAACGACTGCTTCAGCTGGGCGAGTTGGCCGGCCTCGATTCTCTCCGCCGCCAATTCCGCCGCCTTGCACTCGAGCGTCTCCCGCAGCTCAATGAGGTCCAGGAGGCTTCCCGCCTGCAGGGCCGCCTTCAGCCGGGTGGTCGATGGATCGGCGCCGGGCAGTTCACCGGCGATGAAAGTACCCCGCCCCTGCTGAACGTCCAGGTACCCCATCACGGCGAGCGCGTTCAAGGCCTCCCGGATCGAGGAGCGGCCGACGCCGAAGCTCAGGGCCAAATCGCGCTGAGATGGCAGCCTCGACCCGGCGGCGATCTCGCCCGCGTTTATTTTTTTCATCATCTGTTCGATGACCATTTCGGGTGCGGTGTTCTTGCGGATGGTTTCAAATACCACGCGCCACCTCCTCTGGTATTTTTTCTGCGGCCATTGAACATGGCAAATTCCAGAACCCAACCACCCGGCGGAGGGGGGCAACCGCCGGCGCCGTATCAAGAGTTGCCATATTTAATTAGCGTTTTAACAATTTAAAATCGATCACTGGCATCAATATCAGGTCATCAGACCACCTTAAAATCATCACTTTAATACTCTTTCCGGATTGGTTTGTCAACTGAGTAACTACCTGGTATCATATAAACTTGACAATATGACCGGTAAATAGTATGAAGTCTTCAGCAGTTCAGACCACATGATCTTTTCAGGCTTCTTGCCGAAATGTTGTCTAAACGGGCATCGCGCAGCAAACCATCTGAGCATTCGAATCTCTGTCCATGAACGACCAGGTCACAGAAGGCACCATTTTCAATGTCATGCGGTTCTCCACCCATGACGGCCCGGGCATCCGGACGACCGTTTTTCTGAAGGGCTGCCCCCTGAGCTGCTGGTGGTGCCACAACCCCGAGAGCTGGAATCAGGTCCCTGCGGAGGTCTATCTGCCCGAGCGATGCACGGGGTGCGGGGTCTGCGTCGAGAACTGCCCGGCCCAGGCCCTTTCCCGCAGCGATGGCGGCGTCGCCGTCGATCCCGGCCTCTGCCGGCACTGCGGCAACTGCATCGCGCTCTGCCCGATGGAAGCCCGGGAGAGCACCGGCTGGAAGGTCGGCGTGCCCGAACTCATGCAATCCCTCGAACGGGATCTCCCCTTTTACGACCAGTCCGGCGGCGGCGTCACTTTTTCCGGAGGCGAGCCCCTGGGCCAGCCGGAATTTTTGATGGCGATGCTGGAGGCCTGCGCGCGTTCCGAGATCCGCCGCGCCGTCGAAACCTCCGGTTACGCGCAGGCCGACCTGCTGCTGAAGGCGGCCCGGCTCACCAACCTGTTCCTCTACGACCTCAAGGCGCTGGACCCGGGCAAACACCGCGCCAACACCGGTGTCGACAACACGCTGATCCTTTCCAACCTGAGGATGCTCTCCGCGGCGGGCGCCGACATCGTCATCCGCATCCCGCTGGTCCCCGGGGTCAACGACGACGAAAAGGAGATCGCCGCCGCCGGCGAGTTCATCGCCGGCCTGCCCCGACGGCACGCGGTGCACCTGCTGCCCTATCACCGCGCGGCAAACGGCAAGTTCCGCAAACTCGGCCTGCGGTATCGCGGGGAGAACCTCCTCCCGCCTGCGAGCGGGCGCGTGGCCGATGTCGCCCAACGGCTGTCCAATTTCGGATTCAAGGTAGAGATAGGAGGTTGAACCCATGAGCGAACGCATTCAACGCCTTCGGCAGGAAAGCGTCAACGCCAAGCCCCGCATTTCCATCGAGCGCGCCCTGCTGGTGACGGAGTTTTACAAGGAAAACCTCGGCAAACTCTCCACGCCCGTGCTGCGCGCCCTGAACTTCAAACACCTCTGCGCCCGAAAAACCATCTTTATCGGCGCAGAGGAGCTGATTGTCGGTGAGCGCGGGCCGCGGCCCAAGTCCGTGCCGACCTTCCCTGAGCTGACCTGCCACAGCGCAGAGGATCTGCGGATCCTCAACTCCCGGCTCATGACCCGCTACAGCGTCTCCGAGGAGGAGATCCGGACCTACGAGCGGGAGGTCATCCCCTACTGGCAGGGCCGCAGCATGCGGGACCGCATCTTCAACGACCTGCCCGCGGAGTGGCGGCGCGCCTACGAGTCCGGCCTGTTCACCGAGTTCATGGAGCAGCGGGCGCCCGGGCACACGGCGCTCGACGGTACCATCTACCGCAAGGGGATGCTCGATTTCAAACACGAGATCTCCGGACGCCTGGCCGCGCTGGACTTCCTGGGCGACCCCCGGGCCGCCGACCACGCCGAAGAGCTCCGGGCCATGGCCATCTCCTGCGATGCCGCCGTTCTCTTCGCCGAGCGCCACGCCGAACTGGCCGATGCGATGGCCGCCAAGGAAGCCGATCCCCGGCGCAAAGCCGAGCTGCTGCGAATCGCCGCGGTGTGCCGCCGGGTGCCGGCCCAGGCCCCGCGCGACCTCTGGGAAGCCTTGCAGATGTACTGGTTTGTACACCTCGGTACAATAACCGAGTTGAACGGGTGGGACGCCATGACGCCCGGCCACCTGGACCAGCACCTGCAGCCGTTTTACGAAAAAGGCCTTGCCGACGGATCGCTCACCCGTGAGCAGGCCAAGGAGCTCATTGCCTGCCTGTGGATCAAGGTGAACAACCACCCCGCCCCTCCCAAAGTGGGGGTCACCGCCAAGGAGAGCGGCACCTACAACGATTTCACCAACGTGAACCTGGGCGGGCTCACCCGCGATGGGGCCAGCGGGGTGAGCGAGGTCAGCTACATCGTCCTGGAAGTGGCCGACGAGCTGCACCTGCTGCAGCCCCAGCCGAGCGTTCACATCAGCGCCAAGACCCCGGAGCGCTTCCTTAAGGCCGCCTGCCGGGTCATCCGCAAGGGCTACGGGTACCCGTCGGTCTTCAACACCGATGAGTACGTCATGGAAATGCTGCGGGTGGGCAAAAGCGTGGAGGACGCACGCGAGGGCGGCTGCAGCGGCTGCATCGAAACCGGCGCCTTCGGCAAGGAAGCCTACATCCTCACCGGCTATCTCAACGTGCCCAAGCTGCTGGAGCTGGCCCTGCACAATGGCCTCGACCCCCTGACCGGCCGGCAGGTCGGACCGGCGACGGGCGAACCCCGGGACTTCACCGGCTTCAACCAGGTTTACGCCGCCTTCGAAAATCAGCTCGCCTGGGTGGTCGATCTGAAGGTCCGGGTAAACAACTTCATCGAGCGCATGTACGCCCGGCATGCGCCGGCGCCGTTTCTCTCGGTGGTGATCAGCGACTGCATCGCCAAGGGCCGGGACTACTACGACGGCGGGCCGCGCTACAACACCAACTACATCCAGTGCTGCGGCATCGGCACGGTCACCGACAGCCTCTCCGCCGTCAAGACCCACGTGTTCGAGCAGAAGACCACCGGCATGGAGCGGTTGCTCACGGCCCTGGGCCGCAACTTCGAAGGCGAGGAGCTTTTGCGGCACCAGCTCAGGAACAAGACCCCTCTCTTCGGCAACGACGACGACCGCGCCGACGCCATCATGAAACGCGTCTACGACTCGCTCTTTTCCGCCATCGAGGGCCGGCCGAACACCAAGGGCACCGCCTATCACCTCAACATGCTCTCCACGACCTGCCATGTCTATTTCGGCAAAATGCTCGGCGCCACCCCCGACGGCCGTTTGTCCGGCGCGCCCGAATCCGACGGCACCTCGCCCTCCCAGGGCGCCGACCGCAACGGGCCCACGGCCGTGATCCAGTCGCTGGCCAAAATGGACCAGGTCAAATCCGGCGGGACGCTGCTCAACATGCGCTTCCTGCCGAGCGTGCTGCAGTCCGAGCAGGACCTCGAGAAAATGGCCCAGCTCATCCGCACCTATTTCCGCATGAACGGCCACCACATCCAGTTCAACGTGGTGGACACCGACACACTGCGCCGGGCCCAGGTGGCCCCGGACGACCACCGCGATCTCCTGGTGCGGGTGGCCGGCTATAGCGACTATTTCGTGGACCTGGATTCGTACCACCAGGAGGAGATCATCAGCCGCACGGCCCAGGAGACGCATTGAGGGCTTTACGGCAGCGCCATCCGACCGTCGAACGAAATCCCCCCTGCCCCCCTTTTGCAAAGGGGGGGGAACTACCGGGGTTCTCTTGCTCTCCCTTTAGCAAGGGGGAGAACCGCCGGGGTTCTCTTGCTCCCCCTTTATCAAAGGGGGTTGGGGGGATTTGAAAGGGAATCCTTCGAAAGACCCTCGGAGTCTATAATGGATAGTTACCCCAGCATCTTCAACGATGTGATCGGCCCGGTGATGCGCGGCCCCTCCAGCTCCCACTGCGCGGCGGCCGTACGCATCGGCCGCCTGGCGCGCGACCTGATGGGCGGCTGGATCGAGCGCGTGCGGATG
>CAZLSV010000017.1:0-27072 GCA_964562235.1 uncultured Desulfatibacillum sp. | reverse complement strand
TTCGACGCCAAGGGGTCCCTGGCCTTCACCCACGCCAGCCAGGGTTCGGACATGGGGCTTTTCGGCGGCCTGCTCGGATGGGATGCCCAGGAGGAGCGCTTGCTGAACTCGGCCGCGGCATTGGAGCAGGCGGGCATCCACGCCGAACTGCACATCGGCGAGTATGGTGACGCCCACCCCAACACCTACCGGCTGACCCTCTCCAACTCCAGCGAAACCCACCGCATGATCGCGCTCTCAACGGGCGGGGGCATGGTCGAGGTGGTGGAGATCGACGGCATCCCGCTGTCCATCAAGGGCGATTATGCCGAGACGCTTCTGGCCGTCGAAGCCGTCGACCTGGCGATGCATGAAACCCTGAAGCGCACGGTCGCGGCCGAAGACATCCTTCTGCACAGCGGAAAAAACCAAACCCTGATCGAGATCCGAAGCCGGAGCACGCTGGCCGAAAGCGTCCGCGCCGCGCTCGCCTCCCGCAGCGGCGTGGCGTGGGTGCGAACGCTTGCGCCGGTGCTGCCCGTTCTCTCCCGCCGGGACCTGCAGGTCCCCTTCCTCACCAGCGCCCGGATGCTGGACTGGAACGCTGAGCGCCGTCACGACCTGGCCGGGCTTGCCGCCGCCTATGAAAGCGCCCGGGGCGGAATTCCCGAGAGCGAAGTGGAGGAGCGCATGCAGGCAATCGTGGCCATCCTGCGCCGCTCCATCGCACAAGGCATCGAGGGCACCCGCTTCGCGGACCGCATCCTGGGGGCTCAGTCCCCGGGGTTCAAAAACGCCATGGCGGAAGGCCGGCTGCTGGAGGCCGGCCTGCTCAACGCCATGATCCTTTACGTCACGGCCCTGATGGAGGTCAAGAGCGCCATGGGGGTCATCGTGGCCGCTCCCACGGCCGGCTCCTGCGGGGGTCTGCCGGGGGCCGTCATCGCCGCGGCGGACGCCATGGGGCGGTCGGAAATCGACATGGCCCGGGCCCTGCTGGCCGCCGGACTGATCGGCGTGTTCATCTCCGCCCGCTCCACCTTCGCGGCCGAGGTCTGCGGCTGCCTGGCCGAGTGCGGCTCGGGCTCGGGCATGGCGGCGGCGGCTCTGGTCACCCTGGCCGGCGGCAGCGCCAAACAGGCGGTGGATGCCGCCGCCATGGCGATTCAGAACGTGCTCGGCATGATCTGCGACCCGGTGGCCAATCGCGTCGAGGTGCCCTGCCTCGGGCGCAACGTGCTGGCCGCGGGCAACGCCCTGGCCTGCGCCAACATGGTACTGGCCGGCTACGATGCCGTCGTCCCGCTGGACGAGGTGATCGAGACCATGGACCGGGTCGGCCGGAGTCTGCCCATGGAACTGCGCTGCACGACCCTGGGCGGGCTGTCGATCACCCCGACATCGAAAGCCCTGGAAAAGAAACTGTCCTCCGATTCGACTTGACTTTTCAGCCGGCAAGTGGCTTTCTGAAGCCAAGCTGGTTCCTTCCGATCGCCCCGTTCTACCGGAGGCCCCCATGAAACACAAAATGCGCGTTATGGCGGAGCGGCCGCTCAATGCCGAGACCCCCGTCGAGTCCCTGAGATCCTGGATCACTCCCAACGCCGTTTTCTTCGACCGCAACCAGGGCGCCATCCCTCCGCGGAAGATCTCCCTGGCCCGCTGGAGGCTCTGCGTCGAGGGCGAGGTCGCAACGCCGTTGACCTTCACGTTCGAGGAGATCCGCCGAATGCCCAGGGCCATCGCCGCCGACACCCTGGAGTGCTCGGGTAACGGCCGGTCCCTGCTGGCGGAAAAATCCGCCGGCAACCCCTGGACTATCGGCGGCGTGGGCAACGCCGTGTGGGCGGGCGTCTGGCTGAAGGATGTCCTGGGCCGGGCCGGTCTCAAGCCGGGCGCCGGCCACGTCGCCTTCGAAGGCTTCGACCAGCCCCTCGGCTCCGCCGGGGTCCGGTTCATCCGCAGCATCCCCCTGGCCAAGGCGCTCTCCACCACCCTGCTCGCATACGAGATGAACGGGGAGCCCCTGCCCCTCAAGCACGGTTACCCTCTGCGCGCCCTCGCGCTGGGCTGGACCGGGGCCAACTGCGTGAAGTGGCTTCGGCGGATCACCGTACTGGACGGGCCGCACGCCGGGTTTTTCATGGACAACGTCTACCGGGTGTTTCAGAAGGGCCAGGACCCCAAGACGGGCGACGTGGTCACCGCCATCAAGCTCAAGTCCATCATCACCCAGCCGCTCCCGGGCGAAGCGCTGCCCGCCGGCACCGTCGCCGTGCTCGGCGCGGCCTACGCCGGCGAAGAGGAGGTGCAACGGGTCGAGGTGTCGCTGGACGGCGGGGCGAGCTGGGACCCGGCCGAATTCATCGGGCCGCGGGAACCTTTTGCCTGGCGGCAGTGGCAGTATCTGTGGAAGGCGGATGCACCGGGGGATTTCACGATCATGTCCCGCGCCACGGACGCCCGGGGGCGGCAGCAACCGATCCAGGCCGCCTGGAATTCGCTGGGGTACGGCAACAACGGCGTGCGTGAACACGCCGTTAAAGTTACGATCGCCTGAAGCGAGGCATCGGCATCCGGAGGAAGGCGCTTCTTGAGGCTGCTGTGGGAGCGGCTTTCCAGCCGCGATTCCCTGCCGCCGAATGATTCGCGACGAGACAACAGCGGCGTCATGGGATAAGTGTCCCGGCGGGCAATTTTTTGCTTTCAGCTTCGAGCTTTCAGCTTTTGGCTTATCCCACCGGCTTCCAGACCCCCCGGTCGTTCCACAGCCGCGAAAACGGCGCCCCCGCCGGCAGCAGGCCCTCCGGCAGCTTCGCGGCATCCACCCGCAGATCCTCATGCGCGTACATCGGGTCCCACGGCTCGATGATGACCGACCCCGCGCCTTTTCCCATCAGGACCAGCCGCGGAAAGATCGGCTCGCCCCACCCCCGCCCCGCGATCCCTTGTCGAAGCGCCGCCAGGGTCGGGTAGTCTAGAAACGCTTGCAGGGTGACCAGGGTCGGCGGGCTGAGCGGCGTCCGGCCGGCCAGGTTTCCCGCCAGGGCCTGCCGGGGGCTGGCCCAGAGCCCTTCGGTAATCTCGCGCATGTCCGGGCGGCCCTCCTGACCCTCGGGCAAAGCCGCCACGAAAAACCGCGTGTCGAACCGCCGCGGCATGCCCACCGGGGTGATCCAGTGGGACCAGGGCGCCAGCGCGGAAGCGGCGATCTCCCACCCTTCGTTTTCCACCAGGGTTCGAAACCACCCGTGCCGTGTGCTTTCCGCCCGGCGCCGCTCGCCGGCCCGCTTCAGGTCTTCATCGACCAAATCTGTTTTCGAAGCCAGCAAAACGCCGGCCTCCTCGAAGGTCTCCCGCACCGCGGCGACCGCGTAGCTCAGGGCTTCGGAAAACTCGAGTCCTCGGCCCAGCCGCTCGCCGATCGCCTCGCGCGCCCGGTCCACGTGCTGCCCCCAGAAGGCCTCGTCGCCGTCGGCGGCGTCCACCCGGCCGCCGGGGAAAACAAAAAGCCCGGGCATGAACCCGCTGGTGGGGCTTCTGCGGAGCAGATAGGTCTGAAGCTCGCCGGCATGCTGCCGCACCAGGATCAGGGTGGCGGCCCGTGTCAGCGGCGGGGAAGGGGCCGGGGTCGGCATCGCGGAGTGCCTCAGACCGGCGCCATCACCTGCAGGCTGATCTTCTCAAGGATGTCCTTGATTTTTTCCCGGTAGGCGAGCATGTGAGGCGCTTTGAGGTGCGCATGGAGATCCGGGAGGCTCTCCCAGGCTTCGACGAGAGTGATGACGTCTGGCCGCAGGCCCACCTGCACGGGGATGCCGGATTCCACATCCACCGCCGGCGAATAGGCGATGCAGCCTTTTTCCGCCAGGACGGCCGGCACATTGGCCTTCAGAATCTCGAGGTACTTCCCCCGGGTCCCCGGCTTGACGTTGATCGTTGCAATGACATGAATCATGTTGGCTCCTCTCAGCGGATATTTTCGTATGTCAACCGTTATAGTGTCGCTCCGAGTTCCAAACGCTGGGCGACCATACCCGTCTTGCCGGCGAAGGTCAATCCGCTCTGCAGCCACAGGGTCGCTCCGGGCGCCGGTGCCCCTGGTTCACCCCGTCTCCTTTACCTAACACCGAAATCCACCCGGCTGCGGCACCGTTGTCGGCCTTGCCGGCGTCTCTTTCTTTTACGGTCTCGCTGTGATATTATAACCCATCGTGCCCGGAAGACGGGCACGTCGTTTTTTTAATAATGCACCCGATGGCCAGGGGCACCGCTCGACGCGAATCCAGGTCCCTCGGTCCCCTTTTCCAACAAGACACATAAAATCGGCGCTTCCCCCGGCAGCTCCGGGGGAAGCGCCGATTTTCCGGAAGGATTCAATGGAAGCCGTTAAATTCCTGATCGACTTCGTCCTGCACATCGACCAGCACCTGCAGGTGCTCTGCGCCGACTACGGACTCTGGGTGTATGTGATTCTCTTCGTCATCGTCTTCTGCGAAACCGGTCTGGTCGTTACGCCGATCCTTCCGGGCGACTCGCTTCTGTTCGCGGTAGGCTCGATGGCAGCCATCGGCGCCCTCGACGTGACCTGGGTGATCCTGCTCCTGATCGCGGCGGCCATCCTGGGCGACACGGTAAACTACTCCGTCGGCCATTACGTCGGCCCCAAGGTGTTCCACCAGGAGCAAAGCCGCTTCCTCAACAAGGAATACCTTCTGCGCACCCATGCCTTCTATGAGAAGCACGGCGGCAAGACCATCATCATCGCCCGGTTCCTGCCCATCATCCGCACCTTCGCCCCCTTCGTGGCCGGAATCGGGAGCATGACCTACCCGCGCTTTCTCTTCTTCAACGTGTTCGGCGGGGTGTTGTGGGTGGTGCTGCTCGTGCTCGCCGGCTACTGGTTCGGCAACATCCCCATCGTCCGCAAGAACTTCAGCATGGTGATCATCGCCCTGGTCTTGATCCCGGGGATCCCGGCCGCCGTGGAGTTCATCCGCATGCAGCTCTCCCGCCGAAAAGCCAAGCCCAAGCCCCTGATTTAGTCGAAAGGCTCGGATGCGCCATGGCCCTTGAAATCCTTGACAGCCGCCGCGATCGGGTCTAATTTGGCCCCCGCCTAATTCCGCTGACAACCGGAAGCGGGGGAACCAAGTCTCTGGGGCGAATCGCCGTACGGCGATGGGCAACCTCTTCGGCCCTATCCCTTCAGCTAACCTCGCAGGCATCGATGAGGAGAACCTTCGGAGCGAACCGGCAGGCTTCTCCCTGAACCCGCTTCCGAAGGTCGGCCGCATGCCGGATTCACCCTCACCCAACGCAGCCCCCGGCCCGGATCCGACTCCGCGGGCCGCTCCCCCGACGGCCCAACCTCACGGAAAAACGGCCGCACTGGCCCTCGGGGCCCTGGGCATCGTTTACGGAGACATCGGCACCAGCCCGCTCTATGCCGTGCGCGAGTGCTTCAACGGCGCGCACGCCGTGGAATTGAACGACATCAACCTCTTCGGCGTGGCGTCGTTGATCTTCTGGTCGCTCACCATCGTGGTCAGCATCAAGTACGTGGGCTTCATCCTCAAGGCGGACAACCGGGGCGAAGGGGGTATTTTCGCGCTGCTGGGCCTGATCCTCGGATCTCAACGCCGGCTCCGGCCGAGGCTGCGTTCCGCCATCGTCGCGGGAGGCATTTTCGGAGCCGCCCTGCTCTATGGCGACGGGATCATCACCCCTTCCATATCGGTGCTCTCGGCCATTGAAGGCCTGGAGGTCGCGACCCGGGCCGCGAAACCCTTCATCGTGCCGTTGACCTGCATCGTACTGGTGGCGCTTTTCGTATTGCAAAAACGGGGCACCGGCGGCATCGGCCGCGTTTTCGGTCCTGTCATGGTGCTCTGGTTTCTGACCATCGCCGCCCTGGGGTCCTGGGAAATTCTCCAGTCGCCGCGCATCCTGCGTGCCCTCAATCCGTGGTACGCCTGGGAGTTCTTCAGCGTCAACCGCTTGCACGGGTTCGTCGTGCTCGGCTCGGTCGTGCTGTGCATCACCGGCGGGGAGGCGCTGTACGCCGACCTGGGGCATTTCGGCCGCCGGGCCATCCGCATCACCTGGCTGGGGTTGGCCTGTCCGGCCCTGTTGCTGAACTATTTCGGCCAGTGCGCCCTGCTGCTGGACCACCCGGAAGCCGGCTTCCACCCGTTCTATGGGCTGGTCCCCTCACCGGCGCTCTACCCCATGGTGGCGCTTTCGACCGTCGCCACCGTGATTGCCTCCCAGGCGCTGATTTCAGGGGCCTTTTCCCTGACGCAGCAGGCGATCCACCTCGGCCTCTGTCCGCGGGTCCACATCGTTCACACGTCGGCGGAAGTCAAAGGCCAGATCTACATACCCGGGGTCAACTACGCCCTCATGATCGCCTGCCTGGTCCTGGTCCTGTCTTTCAGGGAATCCAGCCGGCTGGCCGGCGCCTACGGCCTCGCAGTGACCGCCACCATGGGCCTCACCTCGGCCCTCTACCTGGCCGCGGCGATCCTGGTATGGCGATGGCCGCTGTGGAAGGCCCTGCCCCCGGTGGCGCTTTTCCTGCTCTTCGATGCGAGCTATTTCAGCGCCAACCTCTTCAAGTTTTTTGACGGCGGCTGGATTACCCTCCTCGTCGCCCTTCTGGTCACGACGGTGTTCACCTCCTGGCGAAAAGGGCGCGAAGAGCTGAGGCGCCAACTTCTCGCGGACCCGCTCCCCCTGGAGGGGTTTCTGGCCGACATCGAACGGCACCCGCTGACCCGGGTGCGCGGGACGGCGGTGTTCATGACCATTTCGCTTGAAGGTACGCCGCCCACCCTCCTGCACCATGTCAAGCACATTCACACGCTGCACGAGCATGTGGTCCTGTTGACCATCCGGGCGGCCGACGCCCCGGTGGTGGCGAACGCGGACCGCTTGCGCATCGAACACCTGTCCGCCGGGTTCTATCGGCTGGTGGTATGGTACGGTTACATGGAAACCCCGAACGTGCCGAAAGCCATGCGGTTGGCGGCTGGTTTCGGCCTGCCCCTGGAACCCACCAAAACCACCTTTTATCTGGGCCGCGAAACCCTTTTGATCGATGGCAAGTCGTCCATGCGGCACTGGCGGAAAGCCTTCTTCGCTTTCATGTCGCGCAACGCGGCCAACCCGGCCAGCTATTTCGGCATCCCTCCCAACCGGGTGGTGGAGCTGGGTGCGCAGATCCGGCTTTAAGCCGCCGACGCAGCCCAAGTTGGTCAACAACGGCGAGGGCCCCACCGATGAGGTAGGAATATGGACAGCGAAACATCAATTTTGAGATCGGGCCCTTTTTGGCTCCTGATGGCCGTCTTGGTCTTGGTGGCCGCCCTGCTTTTTGTGGGGGTCCGCTACCGGGATGTCACGGTCGGAATGGAAATCGTCCCCAAGGTGATGGCCCGGAAGGCCGCGGTTCTGTCCGGCATCAGGATCAACATGATCAAATCAGTGGACGCGGAAAAAAGCGCCGTCATGGCCGACACCGACGAGGCTTCCGTCGCGTTCGCCGAGGAGTCGGCCCGTTGGGCCGACGCGGTTGAAAAAGGCCTCCAGGAGCTCCATCAGCTCATCGAGGCTTATCCCTCCGAAAAGGAGGTCGGACGGCTCCAGGAATTCCAGGGTTGCTGGACCGAGTTTCGCGCAATAGACCGAGCGGTGCTTGAGATTGCGGTTCAAAATTCAAACCTCAAGGCCGCAGAGCTCTCCTTCGGTGCGGCCCGCGACGCCATGGCTCCTCTTGAAGAAGCCCTCACCGAATTGATGCGAAGCCCGGAGAGCGGACCCATTTGCGGGCTTGCCTCCAATGCGCTTGCCGCCGCGCTCAAAATCCATGTCCTGCAGGCCCCGCACATTGCATCGCCCCGTGATCAGGAGATGGACGGTATTGAAAAGAGGATTTTAGAAAACGATGCGATGGCCCGCCGATCGCTTCACGCCCTGCAACCCCTGGTCTCCCCGGAGCGGCAACCCACCCTGCGCCGGGCGGAGCTCGCCTACAATGAGTTTGCGCATGTAACGGAGAAAGTCGTCAAGCTGTCCCGGCAGAACACCAACATCAAATCCCTGGAGCTCTCCTTGAACCGAAAGCGGACTATCACCTCCCAGTGCGACGAAATTCTAATGAGCCTTCAGGATGCTGTCCAAAGCAGGTCTTTCAAGGCGACACGCTAATGATGTCTCGGCCACGTGGGAATCGCAAAAGACATGGGAGCTTTTTCCCGCAGCCAACTTCCGGAGGCCTGCAACATGTCGGATGTTCATAACGGTGGCGCCGACCAATGCGCTGCACCGCCACCTCCCGGCGCGCCCCCCCACCGCACGGTTGATGAAAAAACCGCTGCGCTCGCCATAGGGGCCCTCGGTATCGTTTACGGCGACATCGGCACCAGCCCGCTCTATGCCGTTCGCGAGTGCTTCAACGGGCCGCACGCCGTGGCAATCAACGAGGTTAACCTTTTGGGGGTGGCCTCGCTGATTTTCTGGTCGTTGATCATCGTGGTGAGCATCAAATACGTCGGTTTTGTACTGAAGGCCGACAACCGGGGGGAAGGTGGCATGTTCGCGCTGCTGGGCCTGATCCTGGGGTCCCCCAACCCTTTGAAACCGAGACTGCGTTCCGCCATCATGGTGGCCGCCATTTTCGGCGCCTCCCTGCTGTACGGGGAAGGGATTATCACGCCGGCCATATCGGTGCTCTCCGCCATGGAAGGACTTGAGGTGGCCACCGAGGCGGCCAAGCCTTTTATCGTGCCCCTGACATGCCTTGTGCTGGTTGGGCTGTTCGCCGTGCAGCGGCGCGGGACCAGCGGTGTGGGCCGGATTTTCGGACCCGTCATGGTTCTGTGGTTTTTGACCATAGCCGCTACCGGGTCGGGGGCCATCCTTCAATCGCCCCGCATCTTCCTGGCGCTCAATCCGTGGTACGCTTGGCAGTTTTTCAGCGTCAACCATTTGCACGGGTTCGTGGTCCTCGGTTCGGTGGTGCTTTGCATCACGGGCTGCGAAGCACTCTACGCCGATTTAGGGCACTTCGGGGCCAGGGCCATCCGCATCACCTGGCTTGGGCTGGCCTGCCCGGCCCTTTTGCTGAACTATTTCGGCCAGTGCGCCCTGCTGCTGGAGAACCCGGATGCCAGCTTCCATCCCTTCTATGCCCTGGTCCCCTCCTCTGTGCTTTACCCCATGGTGGCCCTCTCCACCATCGCCGCCGTAATCGCTTCCCAGGCCCTGATATCGGGCGCCTTCTCCCTCACCCAGCAGGCCGTCCAACTCGGCTTCAGCCCGCGCGTCCACATCGTTCACACCTCGGCGAGGGTGAAAGGCCAGATCTATATCCCCAGTGTCAACTATGCCCTCATGATCGCCTGCCTCATCCTGGTTCTTTATTTCAAGGAGTCCAGCCGGTTGGCCGGGGCCTACGGCATGGCGGTGACCGCCACTATGAACCTCACCTCGGTGCTCTTTTTCGTTGCCGCGCGCCATGTCTGGCGCTGGCCGTTATGGAAAGCCGCGCTCCCCGTGGCGCTTTTCTTGTGCTTCGACGCGAGCTATTTCAGCGCCAACCTTTTCAAATTTTTCGATGGCGGCTGGATCGTCCTGGTGGTGGCGATTCTGGTCGCGACCGTATTTACCACCTGGCGCAAAGGGCGCGAGGAGTTGCGAAAACAGCTTTATTCCGGCCTGCTTCCGCTGGAGGCGTTCTTGGCGGACCTTGAACGTCACCGGTTGGGACGCGTGCGAGGCACGGCGGTTTTCATGACCCTTTCAACCGATGGCACTCCGCCCACGCTGCTCCACCATGTTAAGCACAACCACATGCTGCACGAGCACGTGGTCCTGCTGACCCTCCAGGCAGCGGAAACACCGACGGTGGCAGATGAAGACCGTTTACGCATCGAGCGCCTGCCCGCGGGGTTTTACCGGCTGGTGGTCTGGTACGGTTACATGGAAACACCGAACGTGCCGAAAGCCTTGAAAATGGCAGCCTGCTTCGGCCTGCCCCTGGAACCCACCAAAACGACTTTTTACCTGGGACGCGAAACTCTGCTGATCAACGGCACCTCTCCCATGCGCCAGTGGCGAAAGGCTGTTTTTGCCTTCATGTCGCGCAACGCGGCCAACCCGGCAGGCTATTTCGGCATCCCTCCCAACCGGGTGGTCGAACTCGGGACCCAGATTCGGCTGTAAATTGCGAGCCGGGTCCGTGGAAGGCCCCGTGTCTCTGCAGCCGAATTGACAACGCTGCAGGTTTTCAGTAGAAATCCCCGTCGGCGCTCTTCCCCACAGGGGACCGGAAGCGAATAAGGTCCCCGGGCGATGGCCGCCCGATGAGCGCCCGTTCAGACAGAAGGAATATCCCGTGAAAGTCGTGATCATCGGAGCCGGCGAGGTCGGGTTTCACATCGCCCGCCATCTCTCCATCGAAAAAAAGGACGTGGTCGTCATCGACGAAAACCCGGAGGCCATCCGGCGGGTGTCCGATCACCTGGACGTCCAGGTAATTTCCGGCTCCGGCAGCAGCCCCGCAGCACTCAACGAGGCCGGGATCCGAGGCGCCGACATCATGCTGGCGGTGACCGATCGGGACGAAACCAATCTGGTCGCCTGCATGCTCACGAACCCGCTGGCGCCCAACACCACCAAGATCGCCCGCATCCGCGACGCGGGCTTCGATGACTTCCACGAAACGTTCCGCCTCCAGGCGCCGCGCATCGACACCATCATCAACCCCGAGACCGAGGTGGTCAAAACCATCTACCAGCTCATGAGCGTTCCCGGCGCGGCGGATGTCGGACAGTTCGCCGACGGCCGCATCAAGTTCGTCGGCGTCTACATGGAAGCCGCGTCACGGCTGGCGGGGGTGCGGCTTTCCGATTTGCCCGCCAAGGCCGGGAAGGTGCGTCCGCTGATCGCGGCGGTGGTCCGGGAGGAGCGGCTCATCATCCCCCGCGGCAAGGACCGGTTGATGCCCGGGGACCTGGTTTATTTTATCAGTGAAGAGGAAAAACTCTTTGAAACGCTGGCGGTGTTCGCCAAGCGCGCGGAACCGATCAAGCGGGTGCTGATTATCGGCGGTGGTCGGATCGGCTATCGGCTGGCCGCGCTGCTGGAAGAAAAGTCCATCAGCAGCAAGGTGATCGACAAGAACACCGACCGTTGCGCCCTGCTGGCTGAAAAGCTCGACGAGACGGTCGTGCTCTGCGGCGACGGGTCGGATCAGGCGCTGCTCGAGGAGGAGAATATCAGGGAGATGGACGTCGTCGTGACCCTCACCGACGACGAGGAAACCAACATCCTGACCGCGCTGCTCGCCACCCGTATGGGGGCGCGCAAATCCATCGCCAAGATCGACAAATTCGGTTATTTCCCGTTGATGAAGGCGATTGGAATCGAGCAGGTGGTGAGCCCGCGCCTGTCGGCCATCAACTCCATCCTGCAGCACATCCGCAAAGGCAAAGTACTCTCGGCCATGTCGATCAAGGGCGAGCAGGCCGAGGTCATGGAGGCCGTCGCCATGGAGACCTCCGAAATCGTCGGCCGGCCGCTGAAGGAGATCGACTTTCCGAAAGGGGCCATCGTCGCCGGCTTCATCCGGGCCGGCAAGATCAATATCCCCACCGGCGAAAGCGTCATCGCGCCCGAGGACCGGGTCATCATTTTCACCCAGCGCGAAGCCATCCCCAGGATCGAGCGGATCCTCGCCGTCAAGCTGGAGTACTTTTGATGCGCTGGGGCTATGTGATCAACATCACCGGTCTGCTCATCTTTTTCACGGGACTCACCATGGCGGCGCCCATGGCGGTTTCCATCATCTACATGGACGCCGGCCTCTTCCCGCTGGTCGCGTCCGCCGCCATCACGCTGCTTTCCGGGGCGATCCTCCATTTGGCGTTCCGGCGCGCCAAAGCCGAGGTACTGTCCCAGCGCGAGGGCATTGCCATCGTGGCGGCGTGCTGGGCGGCGGCGGGATTGTTCGGCGCGCTTCCCTTCTACATAGGCCTTGATGTGAGTTTTGTCGACGCCGTTTTCGAATCCGTGTCGGGCTTCACCACCACGGGCTCGTCGATCCTGACCGACATTGAATCCGTGCCGCGGGGATTGCTGGTCTGGCGCAGCTTCATCCAGTGGCTGGGGGGCATGGGGATCATCGTGCTGTCGATTGCGATTCTCCCTTTTTTGAAAGTGGGCGGCATGCAGCTCTACAAGGCCGAGGTGCCGACCCCGGTGCCGGACCGGTTGCGGCCGCACATCCGGGACACCGCCAAGGTGCTCTGGAAGGTGTACCTCATTTTCACCCTGCTGCAGGTGGCGCTGCTGGCAGCCGGCGGCATGGGCCTGTTGGATGCCGTCTGCCACGCCTTCACGACCATGCCGACGGGCGGGTTCTCGACGTGGAATGCCTCGGCCAAGCATTTCAACAGCCTTTACTTCGACCTCGTCTTCATCGCCTTCATGCTCCTGGCCGGGATCAATTTCACCCTGCACTACCGCTTTTTGAAAGGGGATTCTCTGGCGTTTTGGCGCGACGCGGAGTGCCGTTTTTTTCTCGGAATCGTCCTGGTCTTCACGCTCGTGGTGACCTGGGACATCTATGGCAAGATCTATGACCGCCTCGACCATGCCCTGCGCTACGGCGCCTTCCAGGTCGTTTCGATCCTGACCACCACCGGTTACGCAACGGCGGACTATGAACTCTGGCCGGGGACGTCCCAGGTCGTTCTGCTGCTGTGCATGTTTGTGGGGGCTTCGGCCGGGTCGACCGGAGGCGCCATGAAGTGCCTGCGCGTCATCGTCGCGTTCAAGTACTGCTACCGGGAGCTTTTCATGCTGATCCACCCCCACGCCGTCAGCCGGCTCAAGCTGGGCGGCCAGGCCATTTCGGAGGACGTGGCCCGCAGCGTCCTCGGTTTTCTGGCGCTTTACCTAGGCCTGTTCGCCGTCAGTACGTTACTGGTGGCGTCGACCGGGGTGGACTTCACCACGGCCATCGGGGCGGTTGCGACCACCATCGGCAACACCGGCCCGGGGTTTGGAACGGTCGGCCCCACGGAGAATTTTGCTCACATTCCTTTCACCGGCAAATGGATTCTCATCTGGTGCATGCTGCTGGGCCGGCTGGAGATTTTCACGGTGATCATCCTGTTTGTCCCGGAATTTTACCGGAAATAAACCGCTCGGACATCGTCCTATGCAAAAACCGGCTTCCCCTGATCTTCGCCCCGACGGGTGGCGGCACCTCAGGCTTTTTCTGTCCCGTCGCCTCTCCCCTGAAAGAATCTTCATTATCAGTTTTGCCGGGATGATCCTGCTGGGCGGAGTGCTCCTTTGGCTGCCTTTCTCTTCCGCCAAGGCTCCGCTGCCGTGGATCGATGCGCTTTTCCAATCGGCCTCGGCCGTGTGCGTGACCGGATTGACCACCCTCAACACCGGCGAGGACCTCAGCCGGGCGGGCCAGGTCATCCTTATCCTCCTGTTTCAGATCGGCGGCCTAGGGATCCTCACGTTTTCCGCCGTTTTTTTTGTCCTGCTGGGGCACGGCATCGCCTCCAAGGAACACGACATCATGCAGTCGGTTTTTCTTTATGCCCCGCGCCGGGACCTGGCCTCCATCTTGAAGTTCGTGTTCCTTTCGACGCTTTTGTATGAGGCGGCGGGCGCCCTTTTGCTCTGGGTTCGGTTCTCGCGGGACTTCCCGTTTGGCGAGGCCCTTTACAAGGCCGTCTTCCACGCCGTCTCCGCCTTCAACAACGCCGGGTTCTCGCTCTTCAGCGACAGCCTCGTCTCCTACCAGGGGGACTTGATCGTCAACCTCACGATGATGGGGCTCATCGTCGCCGGCGGCATCGGGTTCATCGTCCACTACGAGATGCACCTGCGGGTTTTCGGCCGGCAGAGAAGGCTTTCGGTTCACACCAAGGTGGTCCTGGTGGCCACCGGCGTGCTGATCGCCGGCGGCGCCGTGCTCTTTTTCGTGTTCGAGCACAACCGGATCCTGAAAGGCCTGCCGTGGCAGAACCGCGTGCTGGCATCCCTGTTCCAGTCGATCACCGCGCGCACCGCCGGTTTCAACACGGTGGATATCGGGATGCTCGCCAATGAGACCGTCCTGCTGATGATCACCCTCATGTTCATCGGCGCCTCCCCGGGCTCCACCGGCGGGGGCGTCAAGACCACCAGCGCCGGCCTGCTTTTTCTGATCATGTGGAGCCGTCTGCGAGGTCGCGATGAGGTCAACGTTTCCAACCGCACCATCCCCAGGGAGCTCGTTCAGCGCACGATCTCCATCATCCTGGCGGCCGCGCTCTCCGTTTGTTTCATCATGTCGGTTCTCCTGCTGTCGGCGGATCACAGCGGGCCGCCGGCCGAAAGCCGGCATCTTTTCGTGGAGTATATTTTTGAAACCGTATCGGCGTTTGCCACCGTGGGGCTCTCCATGAATTTGACCCCGAGCCTGAACACGCCTCAGAAGCTGGCCGTCATCCTGATGATGTTCGCCGGTCGCGTGGGACCGCTGACCCTCGCCTTCTCACTCGCCCGCATGGCGACGAAAAAAAGCCTCATCTACGCCGAAGAAGGGGTCATGGTCGGATAAGGAGACAATGGCATGAAACGCGTGGTGGTGATCGGATTGGGAATCTTCGGCTCGCAGCTGGCCCGGCATCTTTACGAAAGCGGCCTGGACGTCATCGCGGTCGACAAGAACAAGGAAGTCGTCCAGCGAATCAAGGACTTCAGCACCAAGGCGGTGGTGGGGGACGCGAGCGACAAGGAGCTCCTCGAGAGCATCGGCGTGGCCGCGGACGACGTCGTCGTCATCTCCTTCGGGGAAGACCTCTCGGCCAGCACCCTGCTCACGCTGCACCTGAAGGAGCTCAAGGTCAAGACCATCATCGTCAAGGTGCCGAACGAGGACTACAAGCGGATCCTGCTCAAGGTGGGCGCCAGCGAGGCCATCATCCCCGAGCGCGAAATGGCCAACAAGGTGGCGCGCAGCATCATATCCCCCAACGTCCTGGAGTACCTTCCGATCTCGGAGGAGTACACCATCGTCGAGCTGGCGCCGCCCACGGCTTTCATCGGCAAAAGCCTGGCCGAATTGGACCTGCGCAAGAAATACAACCTTCAGGTGATCGCCATCCGGGACGTGCTGGCCAACAGGATGCAGCTGGTGCCGCGGGCCAGCGCCATCCTCAAGGACAGCGATGTGCTGGTGATCATCGGCAAGGAGCAGGATATCCGCAAGCTCAAATAGACGACGCCATGACGTTCCGATTTTTCTCTCTACCTGAACTCCATCGCAAAGCGGTCGATCAGCTGGCGGGCGATGCTGATGGGCGGCGGAATTTCCGGAAGCGCGTCGGCGGCAAACCACCCGGCATCGGCGATTTCATCCGGTTTCACCCGGATCTCCCCGTCGGCATGTTCGGCGGTGAAGGCGATCATGAGCGAGTCCGGAAACGGCCAGGGCTGGCTGCCGAAATAGCGGATGTTTTTGACTTGCACGCCGACCTCTTCGAAGACTTCCCGCCGCACGCACTCCTCCAGGTTCTCCCCCGGCTCGACAAACCCCGCCAGGACACTGTAAAATTTTGACGGGAACCGCTGGGAATGCGCCAGAAGAAGCCGGCGATCCCTGACGACGGCCACGATGATGGCCGGCGACACCCGTGGGTGATTCATCAGGCCGCAGGCCGGGCAGCGCTTGGCCCGCTCCTCGGGGTGGTCTTGCGTGAGCGCACCGCAGCGTCCGCAGAAGCGGTGGTTGCGGTGCCAGTGCACCAGCTGGCCCGCCCGGCCCGCCGCCCAGACCAGTTGTTCGTCCATTCGGCCGAAGAGCTCCCGCAACCCCCTCGCCTCATACCCGGCGCCCACGGCCGCATCCTCCGGCAGGCAGACGGCATAGCAGCCCGCGCCGTTCCACGTCCCGAAAAAATGCACCCACAAAGGATCCGCGCCGAACTCGGCCGCATCCGGCAGGGCAGGGATGCAGGGTCGCCCCTGCCCCGTCCGGAGCAGAATCTTGTTCCCCTGGAAGACAAATCCCAGCGCCGAGGCATCCGCGGCGGTCTGCGTTTTAAAACCCCCAATGAACATAACTTCCCAATCCTTTCACATGCAACCGTCGATCGTCGTAAATTCCTTGCCGTCATACGGGCGTGGCGCCTGAAAGCCTTTCTTGATTAGCGCAAGTTGACCTCTCCGGCAATCCGAAAATGAACCGGCCGGCGGCGGCGAGGCCCCCCAAGCGCAGCCGATCTGCCCGGCGGACCGGCGGCCCGGCGGTCTCTCGGGAATCGTGCAGCGCCTCGCGGAGGAAGGGGGACGGCGCCGAGCTCGCGCCGGGCAGACTCCGAGGCGGGTCAGGGTGCAACGCCGGGCGCGGTGTTCACTGGAAGCGGCCGGGGCTGAAAGGCCCGGGGTCGATGTGCGGCGGTACGCCGCAGACGATCTCGGCCACCAGCTTGCCGGTGGCCGGCGCCGTGGTGATCCCCAGCATGCCGTGGCCCGTGGCCAGGATGAGGTTGCGAACCCGCGGGGCACGGCCGATCACGGGCAGATCGTCGTAGGTCATGGGCCGCAGGCCGGTCCACTCTTCGACCACCGGGTGCCCGACCGGGTCGGTCAGGTACTCGCCGGCGGCCTGTTTCAGCGCCTGGACCCGCTCGGCGTTCAGCGTGCGGCTGAAGCCGGAAAACTCCATCGTGCCCCCCAGCCGATACCCGCTCGGCCAAGGGGTCGCCACCACGCGGCGCTCATAGAGGTAGCAGGGCGTCCGGGGGCACACGGCCGGCCTTTCCATGGTGATGCTGTAACCCTTGCCCGGCTGGATGGGCAGCTTGAGACCCAGCGGCTTGGCGATGCCGGCCGACCAGGCGCCGGCCGCCAGGACATAGTGCTCCGCTGAAAGGTGGCCGCTGCCCGTGACCGCCCGCTCAATGCGATCTCCGGACAGATGGAATTCTTTGAGCCCGCAGGCCTCCTCGATGACGACACCGGCGTCCCGCAGAGTTCGTTTCCAGGATTGCAGCAGCCGGTCCGGCCGCAGGTGGCTGTCCGCCCGATGGTACCACGCACCATAGACATCCCGCCGCAAGGCGGGCTCGTGCACCTGCAGGGCTTCCCCCACCAGGGCCTCGGCGGCAAGACCGTATGGCTCCAAGCGCGCATTCACCCACGCATAGCCCTGCATGGCCGCCTCGGTGCGGTAAACCAGCAACACGCCCCGCCGCTCGTACTCGGCTTCGATCGCCGCTCCCTGCACCAGCTCGGCGAACAGAAACCCCGAGCTCTGCAGCAGATCCGAACGCGCCCGCATGGTGCGGGGCAGGTGCCCGGCGCGGCACATAAGGGCGAAGCGCAGCAGCCAGGACAGGCGGGCGGGGTCCAGCGTGGGCTTGATGTAAAGCGGCGAGCGGCGGCGCAGCATGCCGAAGATCTCTTGGCGAACCGCCCCGGGAATGCAAAGGGGGACGAGGTCGCTGACGAAGACCAGCCCGCAGTTGCCGTGGGATGCGCCGGCACCGACGCTCTCCTGCTCGATGAGGCGCACCGTGCGGCCCGCCTGCGCCAGGTAATGAGCGCACGCCAGACCGACCACCCCGCCCCCGACCACCAGCACGTCACTGTGAGTCCGGCCCGTCATCTCACGTCACCCCTTTGAGAAACACCTCTTTCGGCTTTCCAAAACAAGCGGCAATTGACAGTCTGGGTGTATTTTGCCATACGTCCCCATCTGAAGTCACGTCTTTTGAAAGGCATTTGGATCGACCGGGAGGCCGCCTGCATGTTCGAAGTGAACACCTTGATGACCGGGGTTCTCATTTTTCTCGCCCGCATCTGCGATGTGTCCCTCGGCACCGTCCGGACCATCATCACCGTCCAGGGCCGGAGCGTCATCGCCTTTTTTCTGGCCATTTTCGAAATCCTGATCTGGATCGCGGTGGTCAGCACGGTGGTCCAGAAGGTCGCGGACCAGCCGATCCTGGCCGTGTTCTATGCCCTGGGGTTTGCCACCGGCAACATTGTGGGCATCGCGGTGGAGCGCAAGATCGCGCTGGGCTTCATGATCCTGAGGGTCTTCACCCGCAGCGCCGGCAAACCCATGACCGCGCGGCTCAGGGCCATGGGCCAGCCGGTGACGGTATTCCAGGGAGAGGGCATGCGCGGTCCGGTGGACGAGCTTTACATCGCCTGCCGCCGGCGCGACGTGCGCAGACTGCTCGAGATCGTCAACGCCGAAGATCCCGACGCTTTTTACATCACGGAAATGGCGCGGGACGTCTGCCGGGCCATCCGTCCGCTGTCCATGGAGTGCGGGGGCTGGCGGTCGGTCTTCAAGCGCAAATGAACCCCCGGCGCCTCGCACCGGGGGTTCGTTTGCCACAGCCCGTGTTTTAAGAGGCTCATCGCTGGTCTTGCCGGGGCAGTTCCGCCCGCATGGCGGCGATCAGCTTCTGTTTCATCTGCCACATTTTCTCGCTCAGCGAGACGTGATAAATGTGGGGATTCATCAGGCGTTTGACGCCCGGGTCCAAACGCTCCATGTCGGCCTGACGCCGGCCGCGGATCTCCTCGATGGTCGGCGGAGGCGACTTCAGCCGGCCTTCCTGCAGGATGTCCTCGAGCAGCGGCTCGATCGCGAGGAGATCTTCGGCGTGCAGGGTGCGCCGGAGGCTCGCCTCGGTCATGTGTCGGAGCACGATTTCCGGCATCTCGGCCGGGGTTTCGTCCTTGGTGCCGACCAGGTCGGCGGTGGCCTTGCGGCGGCGGTCGTAGAGGCGCCAGACCCGCTTGTCGCCGGGGTTGGGGATCTTGGAGGGCGAATCCGAGAGCTTCATCGCCGGCACCCACTTGGAATCCCGCCGCAGGGCCACCAGCTTGTAGACCCCGTTCAACGCCGAGTCCCCCGCCGAGGTGACCAGCCGGGTGCCGACCCCGTAAGTCAGACGCCGGATGATGTGATCCGCATCCAGGCCGTTGCGGGCCGCCTCCTGGCCGATCTGGGTCATGATCTGCCAGATGCTCAGCTCGTCCAGTTCGTTGGACAAGACGATCGTCGCGTCCGGAAAGCCGGCCGCGTTCAGCATCCGCACCGCCTGGATGCTCAGGTGGGCCAGGTCGCCCGAATCCAGCCGAATCCCGACGGGCGCGTGCCCCTTGCGTTTCAACTCCTCGAACACCTTGATGGCGTTGGGGATGCCGCTGCCGAGCGAATCGATGGTGTCCACCAGCAGGACGCAGTCGTCCGGGTATGTTTCGGCAAAGGCCCGGAACGCGTCGAGCTCGCTCATCCCCAGCGCGAGAAAGGCCTGCACCATGCTGTGGGCATGGGTGCCCTTCGGCGGCAGGCCGAGGACATGCGAAATGCCCACGTTCGAACTGAAATCGGCCCCACCGATCAAGGCCGCCCGCGCCCCGGCCGTGACTCCCTTGCCGTGGCCGCGGCGTGTGCCGAACTCGATGATCAGCTGCCCGCGGCCGCTCTCGCGGATGCGCGATGCCTTGGTGGCGATCAGGGTCTGATAGTTGAGGTGGTTGAGCAGCGCGGTCTCAAGGATCTGGGCGGCCGCCAGCGGGCCGGTGACCACCGCCAGCGGCACGTTGGGGTGGACCACCCGTCCCTCGGGGATGGCACGCATGGAAAGCGCGTCGAAGTTGCCGGCCTTTTCGAGCCATTTCAGGAACTCGGGGCTGAAGACCGGAGTACCGGCCCGCCCGGTCTGGGACCGGAGGCATTCCAATTCGGGGGAGCGGAAACGCGCCGCCTGCATCCAGTTCAGCAGCCATTCCAGACCGGCATTGATGCAGTAGCCGGCCTTGTGCGCACCGT
Organism: uncultured Desulfatibacillum sp.; assembly: GCA_964562235.1. Lineage (GTDB taxonomy): Bacteria > Desulfobacterota > Desulfobacteria > Desulfobacterales > SpSt-501 > SpSt-501. The sequence continues at coordinate 7,223 of CAZLSV010000017.1, read as the reverse complement.
AGTCGGGGTAGCCTCTGAAAAAGTAGTCGAACTGCGCGGGTTTCTCGTGCAGGCCCAGACGAAAATACATCTGGGCCATGGTGAGCTGGTACTCATCGGTAAAGAGGATGCCTTCGGCCAATTGCTGTTGGGAAGAGTTCATGGCCGTTTTTTACCGGACGAGAGCGAAAATTTCAACCAGATTGTAGACCGTCTGCACAGCCTGTTATTCGCCGATCAGCTTTTGACGGTTCTGGATGTACCCGTTGCGAATGGCCACGTAGGGGTCCAGCGAGGCCTTCTTGATGGCCTCGTAATCCCCGATGCGGAAGCTGGTGTCGTTGACCGCCTCCCCGGCCCGCATGCCGATTGATTCGGGGACCCCGGGGATCAGCCAGAACAGTGGGTCCAAGACCACGTCGGGTATCTTGCCCAGGGCGTCGCGCACGGTGGACGGGCCGAAAAAGGGCAGCGTCAGGAAAGAGCTCTCCTCCCACCCCCACACGGCGAACGTCTGGCCCATGTCCTCGGGGCTCTTCTTCAGCCCGGGTTGTGAGGCGGCCACGTCGGCCATGCCCAGAAAGCCGGCGGTCGTGTTCAGAAAAAACGCGGCGAACTCATCCCCGGCCTTTTCCCATTTGGCCTGGAGCAGGGAGTTCACGAAACGCACCGGAAACCGGATGTTCTGCAACATGTTGCGAAAAATCGACCGAAACTCCCACGGAACGACCGCCTTCTCGCCCTTGGCGGCGGGCTCCAGGGCGTACAGCACCAGAAAGTCGTTGAGAACGTACATGCCCTGGTTGAAGGGTTGAAGGGGGTCGGCGACGGTGACCTTTTTGGCGTCGTCCTCGTATTCGTCTTCGTAATCGTCCCCTTCGGCGGTGTTGGCCTGCGTCGGCCCCGCGCCGGGAGCGGCGGCGGCCGGATCCGCGGCAACGGAAAAAACCGGCAGACACACGAGCAGGAGGAAGGCGGTCAAAACCGTGACGACGAAATAGTTATTTCTCGGCATGGAAGGGGATCTCCTCAACATCGGCTGGAGTGGGGGTGTCGCTGCTGGAATTGGAAGCGGCTCGAGATGCCGGCCGCGGTTACTTCCTCTTTTCAATCTTGATGGCGATCGCCTCGGTGACCCTCAGAACGACCATGTCGCCCTTCTTGATCCCGCCGAGATTCTTGAAGCCCTTGTCGGCCGCGACGACATGAACGCTTCGATGCGGTTCTTTGAGGGTCACCAGTCGCGCCTTGAGGTCGATGGACTCGACGGCACCGGTCACCTGAACGGTTTCGGCGAGAAGAACGCCGGGCTTGGCGCCCCGCGGCGCCACGGATACCAGCCGCGCCTCGGCGGCGCTTTGCGGTGCGTTGGCCTTGCGGAGAGAGATCGCCATGGACTCGACGAAATCCGCCAGGACCACGTCGCCTTTTTTCAGCTGATCAAAATTCTTGACCGCCTTGTCCGCCTTGAGCGTGAACGTCCTGCCCTTATGGTCCTTCAACGTCACGGCGCGCTTCTTCACGTCAATGGCCTGCAGAACGGCTTTCACCTCAAGCACGTCGGCCAACAAGACCCCCGGCTGGGACGCCTCTCTTTCGGCGGACGGCGAAAGCCCCCCCGCTTGCGCAGCCCCCGCGCCGATCCAGCCGACTCCTATCCAGCCGATCAGGGCCACAGCCAGCAGCACACGTTTCATCCGCCGTCCCCTGCCGAAAAAAAACAAAATCGTTCCCCTTGAAAAAAACGTTCGGTCCATCAAAGGCCTATATAAAAGTTAGATGAAAAAGGCCAGCAAAAAAAAATCAGGGGCTCAAGATTGCCCTTGAACCCCTGAATTAAAATGGCGGGGACGACGAGGCTCGAACTCGCGACCTCCGACGTGACAGGCCGGCGCTCTAACCAAACTGAGCTACGCCCCCGCAAAAGAAATTTTCAATCGTTCAACCGCTGCGCCGCCCGCACTTTCAGCGGGGCAGGCGGGATGACCTTCGCCTGCTGGGAGCCTGCCACGCTTTCAGCGTGGTAGGCGGAACAGGGATCGAACCTGTGACCTTCGGCTTGTAAGGCCGACGCTCTCCCGGCTGAGCTATCCGCCCTGAGCGTTTACGAAACAGTTTCAACTACCAGCTTGCGCCGCCGGTGTCAAGCGCAATTTGGAATTTCTAGTTGATCGCCCGGCCCGGCTTGTGCTCCTTCGCGGCCGGAATCCCCAACGGAATGTCGGCCTTCTTGAAGAGCGATTCTCCCTCCGGAACGATCAGGGCATGGCCGAGCACCTCGTCCATGTGCTCGACGAACCGGATCTCTACCTGGCTCGTGATGCTCTTGGGGATGTCTTTCAGGTCCTTTTCGTTTTCCTTCGGCACGACCACGCGCTTGACCCCGCTGCGGTGGGCGGCGATCAGTTTTTCCTTCAACCCGCCGATGGGCAGCACGCGTCCGCGCAGCGTGATCTCGCCGGTCATGGCCATGTCCCGGTGCACCGGCCGGCGCGTCAGCGCCGATACGAGCGAGGTGCACATGGAGATGCCGGCCGAGGGGCCGTCCTTGGGGATGGCCCCTTCCGGGATGTGGATGTGGATGTCGTACTTGCGGTGGAACTTTTCGTCGATCATCAGGTGATCGGCCCGCGATCGGACGTAGCTCATCGCGGCGCGGGCGGACTCCTGCATGACATCGCCCAGCTTTCCGGTCACGGTGAGCTGTCCCCGCCCCGGCATCAGCAGGGTCTCGATGAACAGCAGCTCCCCGCCCACCGGGGTCCACGCGAGGCCGGTCACCATGCCGACCTGGTCCTGGGCGTCCACCTCCTCCTGGCGGAAACGGTAGACCCCGAGGTATTTCGGCACGGATTTCTCGCTGACGGTGAACTCGGTTCTCTCCTTGTCGTTGACGGCCTCGCGCGCCAGCTTGCGGCAGATGGAGGCGATTTCGCGCTCGAGGTTGCGCACCCCGGCCTCCCGGGTGTAGCGGCGGATGACGGCCAACAGCGCGTTTTTGGAGAAGACGACCTTTTTGCCTTCCAAACCGTTGGCCTTGATCTGCTTGTCCACCAGGAACTGCCTGGCGATGTGATACTTTTCGACCTCGGTGTAACCCGGCAGGCGGATGATCTCCATCCGGTCCTGAAGCGGCAAGGGGATGTCGGGCAGCGTGTTGGCCGTCGTGATGAAGAGAATGTCCGACAAATCGTAGTCCAGGTCGAGGTAGTGGTCGTTGAAGGCGAAGTTCTGCTCCGGGTCGAGCACTTCGAGCAACGCCGCCGAGGGGTCCCCGCGGAAATCCATGCTCATCTTGTCGACCTCGTCCAGGCAGAAAACGGGGTTGCTGACCCCCACTTTTTTCAAGGACTGAATGATCTTCCCCGGCAACGCGCCGATGTAGGTTCGGCGGTGGCCTCGGATCTCGGCCTCATCGCGAACGCCGCCGAGCGAAAGCCGTATGTATTTGCGGCCGGTGGCCCGGGCGATCGACTTGGCCAACGAGGTCTTGCCCACCCCGGGCGGGCCGACGAAGCACAGGATCGGTCCGCGGATTTTTTTCACCAGCGCCTGAACCGCCAGGTACTCGAGGATGCGCTCCTTGGGCTTCTCCAGCCCGTAGTGGTCCTCCTCCAGGATCTGTTCGGCCATCTTCAGATCGTCGCCCACCTCGGTCTTCTCGCACCAGGGCAGGTTCAGGATCCAGTCGATGTAGTTGCGCACCACCGTGGCTTCGGCGGACATCGGCGTCATCATCTTGAGCTTCTTGAGCTCGTGTTCGACTTTTTCGGTGGCTTCCTTGGAAAGCTTCTTATTCTTGAGCTTTTCTTCGATCTCCCGGATTTCGTCGCCGGGATCTTCTTCCGACCCCATCTCCTTCTTGATCGCCCGCATCTGCTCGTTCAGGTAGTACTGCTTCTGGGTCTTCTCCATCTGCTCCTTGATGCGGGTCTTGATGCGCTGGTCCATCCGGAAGACCTCGGTCTCCATCTTGATCAGGCTCAGCAGCAGCGGCAAGCGCTCGGTCAGCTCGAGGGTGTCGAGCAGACGCTGTTTGTCCTCGAGCTTGAAGGAAAAGTGGGAGGCCACGGTGTCGGCCATCTGCGAGGGGTCCGTGATCGAGGTGATGTTGGAGACGAGCTCCTTGGAGATGCTGCGGTTGTGGCCGGCGTACTCCTCGAAGGCCTCGACGACCGAACGCATCAGGGCGGTGGACTCGGCCGGGGAGAGCTCCCGTTCGCCCAGGCGCTCGAGCTCCACCCGGAAAAACTCATCCTCCGGCAGGAAGCGCACGACCCGCGCGCGCCCCTTGCCTTCCACCAGGGCCTTCACGGTGCCGTCCGGCAGCCGCAGCAGCTGAAGCACCTTACCGATGGTGCCGATCTCGCTGATGTCCTGCTCGCCGGGGTTGTCGATGCCGGCCTTCTTCTGGGTGGCCAGGAAGACGACCTTGTCCCTGTTCATGGCCTCGCTCAGGGCGTTGACGGACTTGGCCCGCCCCACGAACAGCGGCGCCACCATGAACGGGAAGACCACGATGTCTCGCAGGGGCAGCAGGGGCAGCACCAGCTGCGGGGGGTTCGTTTCACCGTCTTTGAAAAACTTGGGTATGTTCACCATCGTCCCACCGAAAAAGAAGCCCCAAGCACGCAGCTCAAGGCTTGATTGAAAAAGTTAAAAACCAATCTATATGAAATCGGGCGCAGCCCGATTTCATCAGGCTTGTTTTTTGGTCTGTTCGAACAGCAGAATCGGGTCTTCCTTGTTCAGCACGACATCCTCGCTGATCACGCACTCCTTGACGTTTTCCAGCGACGGCAGCTCGTACATGATGTCGAGCATGCAGGATTCCAAGATGGCGCGCAGCCCCCGGGCCCCGGACTTGCGCTTGATCGCCTCGCGCGAGATCGCCGAAAGCGCGCTGTCGGTGAAGCGCAGGTTGGCCCCTTCCATTTCGAACAGCTTCTGGTACTGCTTGGTCAGGGCGTTCTTCGGTTCCTTGAGGATCCGTATCAGGCTCTCCTCGTTCAACTCGTGCAGGGTCGCGATCACCGGAAGGCGCCCGAGGAACTCGGGGATCATCCCGTACTTGATCAGGTCTTCGGGCTGGACCATTTTAAGCGTTTCCCCGACGGTGCGCTCACTTTCCTGGACGATCTTGGCGCCGAACCCCATCATCTTGGGCCCGAGCCGCCGCTGGACGATCTTCTCCAGGCCGGTGAAGGTCCCTCCGCAGATGAAGAGGATGTTGGTCGTGTCGACTTTGATGAAGTCCTGCTGGGGGTGTTTGCGGCCGCCCTTGGGGGGCACGCTCGCCAGGGTCCCTTCCAGGATCTTGAGCAGCGCCTGCTGGACCCCTTCGCCCGAGACGTCGCGGGTGATGGAGGGGTTGTCCGCCTTGCTGGCGATCTTGTCGATCTCATCGATGTAGACGATCCCCCGCTTGGTCTTCTCGACATCGTAGTCGGCGTTCTGCAGCAGCGAGAGGATGATGTTCTCGACGTCCTCGCCCACGTACCCGGCCTCGGTCAGGCTGGTGGCATCGGCGATCGTAAAGGGCACGTTCAGGAAGCGGGCCAGGGTCTGGGCCAGCAGCGTCTTGCCGCAGCCGGTCGGGCCGATCAGCAAAATGTTGCTCTTCTGGACGTCGACATCCCCGGCGTTGAAAGCGGATTCCAGGCGCTTGTAGTGGTTGTAGACCGCCACCGAAAGGATTTTCTTGGCCGGCTCCTGCTCGATCACGTACCCGTCCAGACGCTCCTTGATCTCCTTGGGCGTCAGGATGTGGGTGGTGTCCTTGGCGTCCTTTTCGCTCTCCTCTTCGATGATTTCGCTGCACAGCTGGATGCACTCGTCGCAGATGTACACCGCCGGTCCGGCGATCAGCTTGCGGACCTCGGACTGGTTCTTTCCGCAGAAAGAGCAAAAGAGGTTGTCGTTTTCGTCCTTTTTCTTTGCCATTCTATTTCTCCGGTTTATCCAAACGGTCCAGGTCCTGCCGGTTGGCGATGACGTGGTCGATGATCCCGTAGCCTTTGGCCTCTTCGGCGCTCATGAAGTAGTCCCGATCCGTGTCGCGCTGAATGGACTCGATCGGCTTGCCGGTGTGGCGCACCAGGATCTGATTTAAATGGTCCTTCATTCTCAGGATTTCCTTGGCCTGGATTTCGATATCCGAGGCCTGTCCCTGGAATCCGCCCATCGGCTGATGAATGAGAATGCGTGCGTTGGGCAGCGAGTAGCGTTTGCCGTGCGTGCCCGCCGTGAGCAGCAGCGCCCCCATGCTGGCGGCCTGCCCGATGCAGACGGTGGCGATGTTGGGTTTGATGTACTGCATGGTATCGTAAACCGCCAGTCCGGCCGTCACCAGGCCGCCGGGGGAGTTGATGTAGAAATTGATGTCCTTGTCCGGGTCTTCGGACTCCAGAAACAGCAACTGGGCGATCAGAAGGTTGGCGACCTCGTCGTTCATCGCCGATCCCAGGAAAATGATCCTGTCTTTCAGCAGCCGGGAGTAGATGTCGTAGGCGCGTTCGCCGCGGCTGCTCTGCTCGATGACCATGGGTATCAGTGGCACTTCGGTTCTCCTTTGCAAACCCGGGGTTCAGCGAACGCCGGGGGGGGGTTGCGGCCGGCGGTTTACGGCGCGGCCGGCGGCTCCACGTCCTGAATCGAGCTGCTGTCCAGGATGAGTTTGGCCGCCTTTTTTTCCAGCAGGGCGTGCTGGAAATAATCCATCTTTTCCGGGTTTTCCCGGTAGTAGCGCCGGATCTCGGATACGGGCTGCTTGAAGCTGTCGGCCATGGCCTGCAGGGCTGCGGAGACCTCTTCCTCGCCCACCGCGAGGCTTTCCTGCTCGATGATCTTGCCGAGAATCAGGTGACGCTTGACCTGTTTCAGGGCCGTGTCGCGGTATTTTTCGGCGATGATCTCCCGGCTCAGCCCCACGTCTTCCAGGGAGGTGTTGCGGTAGGAAAAAGAGCGCTCCGCCTCTTCGACGATGCCCTCGAGCTCCATATCCACCAGGGTCTCCGGGACCTCGAATTGGACCCGCTCCAGCAGTGTGCCGAAGGCCTGCTCGTTCAGCTCCTGCTCAACGCGCTTTTTGTACCCCTCGGTCAGGTTCGCCGTGATCTCTTTTTTGAGCGCGTCCAGGGTCTCGTAGCGCCCGGCGCGCTGGGCCAGCGCGTCGTCGATTTCCGGCAGAATCTCCTGCCGGTTTGCGGTTAAGGAAACTTTGAAGTTCAGGCTCTGGCCAGGCA
>CAZLSV010000016.1:59335-74557 GCA_964562235.1 uncultured Desulfatibacillum sp. | reverse complement strand
GCGCATCCCCTTCAAAAAACTGGCCCCGGTTCAGGATCACCAGTTGCGGTGGTCGATGGACAGCTACAGCTTCACCGTCCCCGTCCCCGCACGCTGGAAAGTCCTGAAGGCGACGCTCCACTTCAGCTACGTTAACTCATCGGCGCTCATTCCCCGCACCTCCCGGCTCATTTTTACCGTCCACGGCCAGCCCCTCGCCCAGGTGAGGCTGAATCCCGACACGCCCGAGGGCGAAGTGACCGTGCCCATCCCGGGCGAGCTGCTCAAACCTGGGTACAATCCGTGCAACTTCTGGGTTTCCCAGCACTACACCGACGAGCAGTGCGAGGACCCGTTCGCGCCCGAGCTGTGGACCTGGCTGAAAATGGGCGAGGCGTATCTCGTCTTTGAACTGGAACCGGTGGAGGTGCCAAAGCGGGTCTCGGCCATTGCCGATTTTCTGTTCGACCCCCGAAACATCTTCGACACCCGGGTCAACCTGGTCATTCCGGAGCTGAGCCCCGGCTATCTCAAAGCGGCCTCCCTGGCAGCCGCGGGCATCGCCCTGCGCTACGAGTACCGGGCGCCGGAGCTGATTCTCTCCCAGACCCTGCGCCCCGGCATGGACAACATCGTGATCGCCAGCCGCAAGGACCTGCCGGCGATGGCACCGGTGGAGCCGGCGGGCGCCGACGGGCCCGTGATCGCCGTGCGCCATCTGCCCGAGAAGAAAAGCGCCTCAGGCCCCGGTTCGCAGGAAGTCGTCGAAAACCCGCATCGGGCCATGGTGGTCATCTCCGCCAAGGACGAGGCCGAGCTCGAAACGGCCTGCCGCGCCTTTGCCTCGCGCTCCTTTCCGCTTCCGGATACCGCCGCCACGCGCGTGGCGGCCCTCCGGCTTCCGGACATAGACGAACACCTGCTCCAAAAAGGGCTTTTGCCCGGCAGGTCCTACACGATGGCGAGCCTGGGCAAGCGCACCACGGAGTTCCGGAGCATCTCCCCGCCCCCGCTGGACCTGGATCTGCGGTTTCCCTCCGATCTTTACCTGTCGCCGAACACCTTCGTCAGCGTGATCCTGCACATGGCCTACGACGCGGCCATGCGCTCGGATTCGGTTCTGAACGTCAAGCTCAACGGCAAGTTCATATCCGGCGTGCGCCTGGACAATCCGAAGGGCGATTACTTCAAGGGCTACCGGGTGGACATTCCCCTCTCCTCCTTCAAGCAGGGCATGAACCGGTTGAGCTTCGAAGCCGAGCTCACTCCGCTGCACACCGACAAGTGCACCCTGATCCAGACGGAAAACCTGCGGTTGACCATTTTCGAAGACTCCACGGTCACCCTGCCGGAGGTGCCTTACTGGATCAAGATGCCCCAGCTCGACCTGTTTTTTCAGGACGCCTTCCCCGTCGGCCGCTGGCCGGACCTGCGTGAAACGGCCGTGGTTCTGACCGAAAAAAACCTGGCGGCCGCCAACGCCGCGCTGAACGTGGTGGCCCTCGCCTCCCAGAAAATCGGGCTGCCGCCCTACGGGCTCAGCTGGCAGACGGGCCTCGAGCCCCCAAAAACCCGCAAGGACCTGCTGGTGGCCGGGACGCTTGCCTCTCTGCCCAAATCCGTGCTTGAAAAAGCCCCCATCGCCGGCATCGATCCCCTGCGGTTGTCTTTCCCGCAGATGCTCCGGCCCCAGCCACGGGAAGCCGTGCCGATCGATTTCTGGGCCCGGGCGGCCGCCACGCAGCAGCAGACGCCGAGCAACTTGTCGGACGTCGCCGCCGCCAGCCCGGTGCGGGCCGATCTGTCCGGCGCCCTGGGGCCCGGGCGCATCGCGCTGATGCAGTTCCAGCATCCCGATGCGGCCGAGCGCACCGTCATCGTCCTGACCGCCGGCAATGCCGAGGACCTTCGCGCCGGCAGCCAGATCCTCTGGGACCCCATCGTCCAGGGCGGCTGCCACGGCGACCTGTTCGTGGTCAATCTGGACAAACCCGAGCCCGAGACCCTGTCGCAGCTCATCGGCCCGAGCTACTACCTTGGAAATCCCGGCCGCATCCCGGCGGTCCAGAACTTCATCAACACGCACCCGGTCCTGGCGCTGGCTGCGCTGCTGTTGATTCTGCTGGTCCTGTGCGGGTTGATCCTGAAACTTCTGAAGCGCCGCCGGCAGCAGCGGCTGAATCCATCACCATAGAGCCCATTCACGCATTCGGCATGCTTAAGCCTCTCAGGCGCTTTGCCATCTTTGTCGCCGTGTCGGCCCTTTTTGCGATGTCAAGCCCGGCCGCGGACTGGAAGTCGTACCAGGAGACGTTTATTTCCGGCGACGGCCGCGTGGTGGATTTTTTTCAGGGCTCCATCAGCCATTCGGAGGGGCAGGGTTACGGCCTGCTCCTGGCCCTGATGAACGGGGACCGGGCGGCCTTCGACCGCATCTACCGCTGGACCGCCGACAACCTGCAGGTGCGCCGCGATTCGCTTTTCGCCTGGTCCTGGGGCCGGCGGCCCAACGGCGGCTGGAACGTCATCGACTACAACAACGCGAGCGACGGCGACATTCTCATCGCCTTCGCCCTGCTCAAGGCGGCGGACCGCTGGGGGCACCCGCCCTTTCGCGAAGCCGCCCTGCGCGTCGTGCGCGACATCCGAACCCATCTGGCGATCTCGGCGCCGGATTTCGAACTGATCGCCCCGGCCTATTTCGGTTTCAACGACCCGCCGGGGAACACCTTCAACATCGGCTACCTGGTGCTGCCGGCCTTTGCCGAGTTCGCCAAGGCGGATGAAGCCGCCTTCTGGAAGCGGATCCTCGCCGACAGCCTCCGGCTGCTGGAGAAAGCGGCCTTCTCGCGCTTCAAGCTGCCGGCGGACTGGGTGGCGCTGACAAACGGGCAGGCGACGATCGCCGCCGCCCGCAGCCCGTTCTTCGGCTACGAGGCGATCCGCGCGCCGCTCTACATCGCCTGGCACGGGAACGGCGGCCGGCTCGCCGCTTTCGCGGACTACCTCCACTTCGTCGAGCGCGCCGGCTACCTGCCGAGCCGGGTCAACCTGGTGGACGGATCGGTGGCCCTGGAGGAAGCGCCGGCGGGGTTTTACGCCGTAATGGGGCTCTGCGCCCAGCGCTCCGGCCGGGAGGAGCTGGCCCGGAAACTGTTCCAGGACGCAACCTCGAAGATCGCCCGCGAACCGAGGGACTACTATTCCAACACGCTTTTCCTCCTGGCCACGGGCCGATGGGACTGATCGCAATGTCTCGGCTTGGGTTGATTTTGGCTCTGCTTCTGTACGCTTCCGCACCGCACGGATGGGCCCAGGTCCGCCAGGAGCCGCTGGATCAGGTCCTGCGCAGCGAACCACCGCCGGCGCGCCAGACCGTCGACGACCACACCCAGGGCGTCTCCCAGCGCCCTTCCGCCGAGCAGTCCCGCGCCCGGGCCCACGACAGCCGGGTGGAGCTGGCCGAACCCTCATGGGAATACGCCTCGCCCGAGGGTGCCGACATCCTGGAGGGCTGGAATTCGCGGTTCCCCGCGGCGGCCGCCAAACCGCCATCCGCACCGGGCAGCCCCGAACCTTCGGCCCTGGCCGAGGCCTGGCAGCTTTACAGCCGCGGCCGCTACGAAGCCGCCGCCAAGGCTTTTACCGCGCTGGCCGCCTCCGCCAATCGCCAGGAGGCGTTGAACGCGCGGCTGGGACTTGCCTACAGCCTGATCCGGCAAGGCCGCCGCGACCAGGCCATTGCGCAGCTGACGTCCCTAGTGAACGAGGGCTACCGGCCCTCGGAAACCCGCCCGGCGTTGATCCAGGCCTTGATGCAAAACGGCCGGTGGTCGGAAGCCCGCGCGCAAATCGTGCAACTTCCGCCGGGCCCGCGCGCCGTCGGGGAAAAACGCCTGGTGGAGGCCCGTCTCCTGAAGGATTACCAATCCCTTCCCCGCACGGCCGACCGGCCGGCGCTGTCGGCCTTCCTGGACACCCATGCCACGGCCTTCGCCGACTGTGTCCGGCCGGACATATTCCACGACATCGCCAAACGGCTCGCCGAGGCCGGCGCCTTGCAGCCGGCGACGGCGATGCGGCGCCGGCTCCTGCAATGCCCCCTTCCCCCGGACCTGCGACAGGGCATTCTCGCCGAACTGGTGAACTCCCTTCCGGACGAGGAGGCCCTGGCGCTGCTGAAAAAAGAAAAACCCGGGCTGCAACAGGCCGCATCGACGCCCACCGCCGAACTCGACGGCCTCGAGCTCCAGCTCCTGAAGCGCCGGATGATCGACCCCTCGACGGGCCCCGACGCCAAGGCCCGGTGGGCGGAAGAGATCCTCACGCTCGCGCCGGAGGACCCCGACGCGCTTTCGGCGCTCGCCTGGCAGCGTTTCAAACGCGGGGAATTCGCCGAGGCGGAGCGGCTCTTCGGCCGCCTGGCCCAAGCGGACCCGGACAGCAAGGAGGCCGCTCTGGGCCTGGGGTACGCCCGCCTTAATTCCGGCAAGCTCGACACTGCCCTGGAGGGCCTGGACCGGGGCCGGTTCACGGAAGATGCCGAAACCCGCACCCTGCGAGAGCTGGTGTACCGTCAGCAGGCGGCCGACGCCTTCGATTCCGGGCAATGGGCGGCGGCGGCCCGGCACCTTGAAAAACTCCTGGCGCTCGACCCCGCGGACGCGGAGGCGAAAGAGCTCCTGGCCTGGACGCGCTACCGGCAGGGCCGCCGGGAGGAGGCCGGCGCGCTGATGGAGGAGAGCTTCGCCGCCAAACCCAGCCCGTCGCTGGCCGCCGGCCTGCTGGGGGTCTACACCGCGGCCGGGGACGAGGAGCGGGCCTACGGCATGGCCAGCCGCCTGGCCGAAGACCCCGCCCCGGAGGTCCGCGCGGCGGCAGGCCCCTTCTTCTTCGACCGCGGGGCGCCCTTAACCGCCGCCCAGCTCGACCGCAGCACGGAGCGCTGCTACCGCAACGCGGATTCGCCGCGCGTGGAGGCCTTTGTCTACCACCGCAGCAAGCAGGGCGACGGCCAATTCGGCGACCTCGAGGAGACCGCCCTGCCCATCACCCTCGTCTATCCGACCGCCCTCGGCAACCAATGGTCTGCGGCGGTCACCCCCAAATACCTCTCCGGCAACGGCGGGCCCTCCAACCCCCAGGCCGGGCGGTATTACCGGTTCCTGAACGGCACCTCGAAAAAACAGGACCTGGAAGAGAGCCTGTTCGTGGTCCAGCCGGAGGTGGGCTTCGCCATGGAAGGGCGGCTGCACACGGAAATCCGCATCGGCTCAACCCCCTTCAACGGCCCCGTCGACCCCACGCCCACTTTTGACCTGCGAGTCGGCGCGGCGGACGGGTACCTCGACATCCACCGCTTCAACGTGAAGGATTCGATCCTCTCCTACGTCGGCCAGAAAGACCCCTACGGCAACGACGAGTGGGGCCGGGTCACCCGCAACGGCCTCGAGGCCGGCAGGACCTGGCCGCTCGGCGGCCGGTGGTGGGTGAGCGGATCGGCCGGTTTCGACTACTACACGGGCGATAGCGTCTGGGACAACCAGGCCGTGCACCTGGACACGGCCGTCGGCCAAACCCTGCTCTTCGACCGCGACGAATTCAGCTACGGCCTGTTCCTCAGCGCCCAGCACTTCCGCCGCAACAGCGACTTCTACACCTACGGCCACGGCGGCTACTACAGCCCGGAGCTGATGACCATGGTGGGCCCCTTCGTGCGCTATCGCACCGCGGCCTGCCGGGACTACTGGTTCGACCTCCAGGCCTCGGCCGGCTGGCTCCACCAGCGCCTCGACAGCAGCCCCTTCTACCCGCTCTTCGACGGCGACACCGCCGGCCTCACCCCCGCGGCCGCGGCCGACGCCACCGGCGAGTACGAGGGCGACACCGACAACAAGCTCGGCTTCAACCTGCGGCTGCAGGGCCTGAAGCTCATCACGCCCCACCTCGCCGCCGGCGGCTTCGCCGCGGTCAACAACAGCGCCGACTACACCGAGTGGAGCGCCGGGGTCGGCCTCCAGATCTTCTTCGACCCCCAGAACCTCTTCTGGACGCGCAAGGACCTGTTCCGCGAATTCGGGAAGGACGCGAACAAGTAAGGCGCCCCGGCCGGCCGTGGTCGATTGTCACGCGGAAGGCCCTTCTCCGGAAGACTCACCTCACATCGATCGGGAATACCACCCGCACCCATTTGCCCTGCACCCTGGCGCGGGTGATGATGTTCCAGGGGCCGGTCATGATCAGGTCCATGACGGCGCGGTACTCCTTGCCCTTCAGAAGGGCGGGAACGGTGTAGTTCAGATGATTTTCTTGAAAAATCCTGCAGTGCAGGTAAAATGTCCTCCCACTGTGCAAGCTGCGGCGTAGTTCTAATATCTGCGTTCTGGCAGGCAAGTCGCATTTGGAGGCAAGGGTGCAGACGTTATCTCTCTATGAACCCTGGGTTCAACGCGTAGAAGGATCGATCACCAACAGATAAAGGGGGACTCTATGCGTATCATGGCGTATCTGCTTTTAGCGGGATTGTCTTTTCTGTATGCCTGCAGCGGAGGAGGCGGAAGCAACTCAGGTTCCGGCATTGGCGGCGGGGGGGGCACCGTCCCAACTACTGGCGCCTTCGTGGTTCTGGGTGCCAACGACCTCGGCATGCACTGCATGGACCGGGAGTTCTCGGTTTTCTCCATTCTGCCGCCCTTCAACGTGGTCAGCGTTCAGGTCGTAGGCCATGACGCCGGCGGCAACCCGGTCGTTCTTAACGAAACGGCCGTTGATGCCCGCTACGATGCCACAATGGATGCGACCGGGTCGATCAATTCCTACAGCATCGGCAAGACCGGGTTCTGGTCCTACGCCAATACGCTTTTCGGAGCAAACCTGGCCAACGGCCAGGGCCTGACCTCCTTGTACATGCCGGGAGACGACCCTCAGCACCGCGGCGCCCAGCCAATCGACTTCAATCTCGCCAAGGGATGGTTCAGCGCCGATGGCATCCCCATCACCCCAACCGACGACGGGAATCGCACCAATCCTTACCCCTTGCTGGAGATCAGCGCCCACGACGTCCAGACCGGCCAGAAGCTCGCCGCTCTCAAGGTGGTAGTCCCGGTGGCGACCGAGACCGAGTGCCGCGGCTGCCATGCCACGGGGGGAATCGCCTCGACCCGGCCCGGCATCACTTGGGCCACCGATGCGGACACCGAGGTCCAGAGCAAAAAGAACATCCTCCTGCTGCACGATGCCCTGCAGTTGACCTCGCTCTCTGCGTCCACGCCGGTCCTGTGCGCCGGCTGCCACTATTCAAAGGCGCTCGATCTGAGCGGCGCCGGCCCGGCCGGGAACCAGGTGGGCAAACCCTTCTTCTCCCGGGTCATGCACGGCTACCATGGTCAGCTCACGAGCGGAGGACAGCCGATCTTTCCGGACAACATCGCCGCCTGCTACGAGTGTCACCCCGGCCAGATCACACAGTGCGACCGCGGGGCCATGAAAACCGGCGGCATGGACTGCATCGACTGCCACAGCGGCATGCTCGCGGTAGGCGGCGTGAACAACCTGCAGGCGGGCGGCAGCATCGACGGGACCAACGACGGCAATCCTCGCCGACCCTGGACCGACCTGCCCCGCTGCCAGGCCTGCCACACGGGCGATGCGGTAAGTCATCTCAGCGGGGCCGACCTGGTGGCCGACAGCTCGGGGATCCGCCTGACGCAGGCCTACCGCACGGGCGACCCCTCGGCATCGCCCCTGCTGGCCACCAACAAACGCTTTGCCGAGGAAACCGGCAAGCTCTACCGCCAGAGCAAAGGGCACGGCGGCATCATGTGCGAAGGCTGCCACGGCAGCACGCATGCTGTTTGGCCCAATGCGAACGAAGCGGCCAACGATAACGTGGCCGCGGTTACGCTCCAGGGATACTCCGGCAAAATCAGCGAGTGCACAGTCTGCCATGCTCAGGGCAGCCAGCCTCTGACCACCAACGGCCCCCACGGCCTTCACAACGTGAACGACAGCCGCTGGGTGAGCAGCCACAGCAGCCGCTACCAGCAGGACAAGAGCGGTTGCAAGGCCTGCCATGGAACGGACTTGCTCGGCACGGTTCTGGCCAAGGTACCGACCCCCCGCACCTTCACCGTGGAGGACCGCGGCCGGGTGGCCTTTGCCAAGGGCGACCTTGTGGCTTGCAATCGCTGCCACTCCAGACCGGCTCTATAGATGGAAGCGATTTGCTGCGGCCGGCCTATCGCTGGGGTTTTGTCAGTGAGGACGGCAGAAGACAAAAGCTGAACACGGCTCGGGCTTACACAGACCCACGCAGGCGAATTCCCCTCCGGCGACAGTAGTGCCGAAGGGGAAGTTTCGCGGACGGATTGCAGCTGGGTTTATAGTGTACCCGGTTAGCGTTTTCCTGCGAAAGGCGGGGTTGAATTGGACATCCAAGTTGGATAGTAAGACCCGCGGTTCACGCTGAAGGCTTTTTTCGGTCAGGTCGTCAGACTTAAAGATACGGTCTATGTGAAACCGTGTCCTTCTGCGGCCAATAAGGCATTTTTTCTTCGGGAGCCTTCAACTCCCAAGCATAAAGTCCGAAAAAACCATACGGTAAATCACTACGACCGCCAGGATGAAATAGAAAGCCAGAGCGGCAGCGGTCAGCCTGCGCTGAATGCGCGGAAGGATCTCCTCCAGGCTCGGCACCGAGCGGAATGGCATGAGCGCCCACACCCCCGCGCCGGTGATGCCGCCGCCCAGCAGGGTCACGTAGATCAGGTAGCCCACGTAATGGTATTCCCGCTGCAGGATGCAGAACGGGCAATGGTGGGTCGGAAGCTCGTAGAAGTAGAGCGAAATGAACGAGATCAACGCCGCCACCGACACGGGAAAGGCCAGCGTAGCGGCCGCGGCGAAGAGCGTCCCGCCTTTTCCCTCCCGCAGAAAATAGACCCCCGCGGCCAGCACGGCCCCCATGAGACCGAAGAAAACCGCCTGCATGGGAAGCACGGGCAGCGCCGCGAGCCCGGCGGCCACCCCTTCCTCCTCGGCGCTGAAAAGGCTGCCGCAGCAGGAGGTGATGACGTTCGCCTTGAGGTTCAGAAAATAGCTCCACAGCTGCTCGGTTTCCACCAGGATGACGGGTACGATCGCGAGCAGCAGCGCGTATTTTTTGCGGGCCAGCGGGTAGTCGCGAGCCTGGTTGTCGGCGTGGTTCAGGGTGAGCCACACCCCGGCCAGCAGGCCGTTCAGGAGCTTGAGCACCACGGCCGGGTAGCCGTATTCGTTGACGTTGAGGGTGCCCGCCGCGCACATGGCGCCTACGAACAGCCGGTGCAGGTCGTCGGCGAGGAAGACGAAGAGAAAAAACGAGAGGATCTCGAAACCGAAGGCGTAGGTCATCAGGGTGGAGATCAGGTAGGTCTTCTTCTCGAGCGCGAGCTGCCGCTCGGAGCCGCTTTGCAAATCCCAGCCCTCGATGATCCGCCAGCCCCAGAAGCCGGCGTAGAGGACCATCAGTCCGACCAGGAGCGAGCCCGTGAGCAGGGCGATGACCGCCGGGTGCAGGATCATGCCGCCCGCCCCCCCGGGCCGCGGATCCGGCCGTCGCGCATCTCGACCACCCGGTCCACCATGCCGGAGTCGTAGACGAGCGGGTCGTGGCTCGCGATGAGAATCGTCTTGCCTTCCTCGTTCAGCCGCTCCATGATCCCCAAGAAATCTCTTGAAAGCGCGGTGTCCAGGTGGGCCGTGGGTTCGTCGGCGATGAGCACCGCGGGGTTGTTGACCAGCGCCCGCGCGATGGCCACGCGCTGGGCCTCGCCGCCCGAGAGCCACTCGACCCGCGAGCGCGTTTTGGCCGAGAGGCCGAAGAGCTCCAGCAGGCGCAGCGCCCGCTCTCTGAGCGCGGCGTGCTTCTCGCCGGTGGTGTAGGCAGGGAGCATCACGTTTTCGAGCGCGCTGATGCCCCGGATCAGGTGGAACTGCTGGAAGATGAACCCGAAGGTCCGGCGCCGGATTTCGGTGAGAAAGCGCTCGGGCAGGCTCGTGATCTCCTGGCCCTGCACGAAGACCCGTCCGGAGGTGGGCTTGGCCATGGCGCCGACGATGCTGAGCAGGGTCGTCTTGCCCGAGCCGCTCGGCCCCTTGAAGACCGTGACCTTGCGCGCCTCGACCCGCAGGTTCACCTCCGCCAGGGCCGTAAACTCGTCGGGGCGGCTGCGGTTGAAGATCTTGGTTATGTTTTTCAGCTCGACCATCATAATCTCATGATGGAGTCGGGGTCCACCGTGGCCGCGCTCCACGTGGGGATCACCGTGGCCGCGGTGTACGGGACCACCGTCAGGAAAAAAAGCGCCAGCACCTGGTAGGGGTCGATCTGCGGCACGAGCTGGAAGCGCGGGTAGAGAACGGCCCAGCCCTTGAGCACCGGCTCGAACAGCAGCGCCGAGGAGAAGAAGACGTGCAGGTAGGCGAGCAGGGTCCCGCCGAAGAAAGCCGCCAGCGAGACGATGACCCCCTCCCAGGATTTCATGGCGATCACCTCGGCGGTCTCCCAGCCCACTGCCTTGAGCACCCCCATTTCGCGGCGCTCCTCCGTGCTCAGGCTCGTGGCCTTGTCCCAGGCGAAGATGACGAAGGCGGCCGCGGCGCCGGCGAAGATCACGAGCAGCAGGCCGCTGCGCCAGTCGAACAGGGAGTCGTATGTGCGCAGGATCTCGTCGCGCAGGATGGGCCGGGTGTCCGGCAGGAGCCGCCGGATCTTTTCGGCCACCACCACCACCTCCTTCTCGTTGCGGACCTTCAGCGTGAGATCGGTGTAGTGGCCCTCGGGGACTCCGAACAGGGCGCGCAGGTCGGCCTCGGGCATCTCGATCAGATCGGCCGAGACCAGCTCCGAGGCGTGGGAGAAGACCCGGGCCACCTCAAAGCTCACGTAGGCCCCGTCCGTGCCTTTCAAAGGGACCAGGTCCCCTTCGGCGGCGTGCAGCGTTAGAGACACCCCCCGGCCGATGGCGATTGTGCCGGGCGCCAGCGGCGGGTCGCCCGAGGCCACGACGGTGTAGTTCGCGCCGGTGGAGGGCTCGTAGTAGTAGCCCCAGAGCCGGCCCTTCACCTGGCCGACCCCCGTGATCTTTTTGAGCGTTTCGATGTGGCCCGCCGGGATCAGGTCGTGCCGGCCGGCCATGAGCCGCTGCACCACGACCTCCGGCGCCCCCCGGAGCACGGCGCGCGCCTCGCGCTTGACGGCCTCCGTGAAGAAGATCACCGAGGCCAGCGTGAAGACGATGAAGGCGTAGACCAGGGTCAGCGCCAGGTTCTTCTTCCAGCGCCGGCTGAGCGAGGAGAGCGCGAAGTCGATGATGTTGCGGTGGCGTTCGAAAAGACTCATCGCGGGCGCAGGTGCGGCGAGGGAAGGAGGAGGGTCCCCGACGGGAAGTGCTCCATGGCCATGGGGCTGTCCTGGAAGGGGGTGTGCCGGTCGGCCATGGAGGGGTGGCGGGCGTAGCGCGCGTCGGTGAACAGGCAGAGGTCGGTCAGCCCCAGCCGCTCAACGAGCACGGCCTTTTCCTGCAGCGCGGCCGCGGCGCTGCCGTTGCGGTAACGGGCATCGGCGGCCACGAGGGCCAGCGCGGCCGCTCCCAGGGCCAGCATGGTGAAAAAGAAGTCGGATTTCCGCCCGGCCATCAGTCGAGGCCCTTGATCAGGTCGGAATCGATCTCCCCGAACCTCAAGACGGCCTTGCCCTTGTGGTCTTTCATGAACTCCTGTGATTCGGCCTCCTTCTCAAAAGGGATCAGCTCCTTGCCCATCGGCCCGTAGAGATCGCTGCCCGCCACGAAGAAGGCCTTTCGGCCGTCGATGAACTCCACCGAATAGTATTCCGTGACGAGGAGTGCGCGGATATCGGCCTGCGTCTTGCGTGGGTTATATTTCTTCAGATCGAAATAATACTTGAGCATGTCCTTGACGCCGTCGAAAAAGACGACCGATCCGTCGCTGAAAACGATCTCGGCGATCCAGTCCGGGTACTTGGCGACGAACATCCCGCACACCGGGCATTTGTCCCCGGGCCCGGGCCTGGCCGGCGCACTCTCGCCGGCCCACAGCCGGGAGGAGGCCAGGAGTAAAACCAGAACCAACATCGCTACGCGCTTCATGAACATTTGAAAGTTCTCAAGGGGCTTAAGTTCTCGGAGGGGGCGGCTTGTCAGCCGCCTTTGCCGTGACTGAAAGCCACTCCCACAATCTAAAAATGGACGTGCTTGCCTGCCGTCGCGCAAAATCCCCTCAACGCCCTTGGCACAAAAGGGGAAGAAGGGATTTTAGGAGCCCTGCTTCATGCGTTTCGCCTTGCGTTTTTCCCGAATCATCTGGGTGTCCGAATACATGTCTTCATAAGACGCCTTGATGGCGGTCTCGAAATCGGCCAGGGTGCCTTTGTTCTGCTGGATGAACGCTTCGGCGTCCGCCTTCTTCTCGAAAGCCCACTTGGCGCGCTTGCTCATGACGCCGGGCTTGTCGCCGCCGATCACCCAGACGGCCTTCTCGGCGTCGATCAGGTTTTTTGTGTTGAAGTCGGCCACCTGGATGGCCTTGGGCATCTTGTCGATGTTGAGCGCGAGGTCCACGGCCACGCAATGCAGGCTGCAGCTCCCGAGCTCCGAGCCGTCCTCGTAGACCAGAAGCATGCGGCTGTGGCCGAACATCTTGCGGTCCATGCCGCAATACTTGCAATTCGGGTGCTTGTCGATGTCCTGCTGCGCGAGGGCCAGAGACCCGGTGAACATCAATCCGAGAGCCAGCATCAGGGCTAAAAAACCTTTCCTCATCGTTCCTCCTTTTCTGCGGGGTTATTTGGAAGCCGTTTTACCGCGATACGGTTTCCCGTCGATTTTTTCGATGGTCAGGAATTCCGCTCCACGCAATCGACCCTCGATCGTGACCTTTTGGCCGTTCTTGAGAAGCCCCTCCAAAAGTTGCGGATCCTGGTTCACGATCATGAATTCTCCAAAAGGGTCCTCGCCGTTCACGATATAGCCTCCCAGGTTTTGCATGAACGCGATTTTGCCCTTGACCGTTACGGGCTGGCCCTTTGCACCCGGGCTGACACCTTGACCCGTGGCCGGCCCGCCCGCCAGGGCAGAACCGGCTGCGGTTGCCGCAATCGCCAGGCACAACACCACCAACACCAGCTTTCTTGTCATTTCTCTCCTCCTTCTGGGCTCTTAAGCCCCGGGTTGCGCAGGTAGCCGTTTCTTCAGGTCGAAGTTCCATTTCCAGATCTGAAAAATGGGCGGGTAGACCAGCAGCTCCAGAAGAAACGAGGTCAATATCCCCCCGATCATTGGAGCCGCGATTCGTTTCATGACATCCGAGCCCGTGCCGATGGACCAGAGGATCGGCACAAGCCCCAGGAAGGTCGTGGCCATCGTCATGAACTTCGGCCGCAGCCGCTGGACCGCCCCGTAGCGAATCGCGGCCTGCAGGTCCGCGAGGCTCTTCAGGCGCCCCTCCTTCCTGGCCTGTTCGTAGGCCAGATCGAGGTAGAGGAGCATGAACACTCCGGTCTCGGCATCCACTCCCAAGAGGGCGATCAGCCCGACCCAGACCCCGATGCTGAGGTTGTAGCCGAGCAGGTAGAGAAACCAGAAGGCGCCGATGGCGGAGAAGGGCACGGCCAGCAGCACGATGAGCGTCTTGGCCACCGAGCGGGTGTTCATGTAGAGCAGGAGAAGGATCAGAAAAATAGTGATCGGAACCACCACGGCCAGGCGTTCGCGCGCCCGCTGCATCGCCTCGTACTCGCCGCTCCAGACCACGGCATAGCCGGCCGGGAGTTTCAACTTCTCCCGCAGCAGTCCCCCGGCCTCCTCGATGTAGCCGCCGGTGTCGCGGTTGGCCACGTCCACGTAGACATAGCCGGTCAGCATCCCGTCTTCGTTGCGGATCATGGCCGGGCCGCTCGCGGCCCGGAGGGTGGCGAGCTCCGCGAGGGGGATCTGCCGCTGCCCGCCGGAGGCCGCCACCAGCACCCGATCCAATGCCCAGGGATCCGAGCGGAAGTCGCGCTGGTAGCGCACGTTGATCGGGTAGCGCTCGCGGCCTTCGACCGTTAACGTCACGTTGTCCCCGCCGATGGCCTTCTCGACCGCAGCCTGCGCCTCCTCCATGCTGAGGCCGTAGCGGGCCAGCTCTTCGCGCTTCCACTCGACGTCGAAGAAATAGCCGCTGGCCGTGCGCTCGGCGAACACGCTGCGCGTGCCCTTGACCGCGGGCAGCAGCGACTCGATCCGCCCTCCGATCTCCTCGATGGTGTCGAGGTCCGCGCCAGTGATCTTGAGCCCCACTGCCGTGCGCAAGCCGGTGCTCAGCATGTCGATCCGCCCCTTGATCGGCATGGTCCAGGCGTTGGAGAGGCCGGGGAGCCTCAGCGCATCGTTCATCTCGCCGATCAGCTGTTGCTGGGGGATGTGGTCCGGGGTGATGTGCCGCAAGAGGGCCCTGACCCACTCCGGCGCCCAGGACGAGTACCA
Organism: uncultured Desulfatibacillum sp.; assembly: GCA_964562235.1. Classification (GTDB taxonomy): domain Bacteria; phylum Desulfobacterota; class Desulfobacteria; order Desulfobacterales; family SpSt-501; genus SpSt-501. Next base: position 60,053 of record CAZLSV010000016.1, on the reverse strand, counting down.
GGTCTCTGTTTTCCGCCACTCGGACTTGGGCTTGAGGATAATCACCGTCTCCAGCATGGAGAGCGGCGCCGGGTCGGTCGAGGTTTCGGCCCGGCCGGCCTTGCCCAGCACGTGCTGCACCTCCGGAAACCGACGGATGACCCGGTCCGTGACCTGCAGCAGTTTTTGCGCCTCGGTGATGGAGATGCCCGGCATGGTGGTCGGCATGTAGAGGATGGAGCCTTCCTCGAGGGGCGGCATGAATTCCGAGCCCAGTTTAAAGTAGATCGGGACGGTTGCGATCATCAGGACGAGCGAGGCCGCGATCACGAACCACCGCCGGCGCAGCGCCCAGACGACCACCGGCTGATAGATCCGCATGAGAAGGCGGCTGACGGGGTGCTTCTCCTCCGGTCGGATGGTGCCCACGAGCACGGTGTTTGCGATCCGGCACAGCGCGGCCGGTCGAAATTCGAAGTCCTTAAGGCGTGTGAACAGAAGCCGCAGCGCCGGGTCCAGCGTAATCGCGAGCACGGCGGCGATGATCATGGCGAAGTTCTTGGTGTAGGCCAGCGGCTTGAAGAGCCGGCCCTCCTGGCCCTCGAGAGCGAGGATCGGAAGGAAGGAGACCGCGATCACGAGCAGCGCGAAGAAACTCGGCCCGGCTACCTGTTTGACCGCTTTGATCACCACCTGCCGGTAGTCTTCCCGGCGGCCCGCGCGGTCCCAGATCTCGAGG
>CAZLSV010000016.1:22417-59325 GCA_964562235.1 uncultured Desulfatibacillum sp. | reverse complement strand
CCACGATGGCTGCATCCACCATGGCGCCGATGGCGATGGCGATGCCCCCCAGCGACATGATGTTGGCCGTGAGCCCGGTCATGCGAAAGGGGATGAAGGAGAGCAGGATGACCACCGGCAGCGTTATCACCGGGATGAGGGCGCTCGGGATGTGCCACAGGAAGAGGAAAACGACGAGCGAAACGGTGATGAGGACCTCGATGACGGTCGACTTCAGGTTGTCGATGGAGCCCCGGATCAGATCCGATCGGTCGTAGATGGGCACCACCTTCACCCCGGACGGAAGGCCCGGCGTTATCTCGCGCAGCTTGGCCTTGACCCGCTCGATGACCTCCAGGGCGTTCTGGCCGTGGCGCATCACGACGATGCCCGAGACCACGTCGCCTTTGCCGTCCAGGTCGGCGACCCCCCGGCGCAGGTCCGGCCCCAGCGCGACCTCACCGATGTCCCGAATGTGGATTGGGGTGCCGGTGTCGCTCGTGGAGACGGCAATGCTCTCGATGTCCCGCAACGACTTGACGTAGCCGCGGCCGCGCACGCTGTACTCCGCCCCCCCGAACTCGATCAGCCGCCCCGAGGACTCGTAGTTGCCGGCGCGCACCGCCTCCACCACCTGGTTGATGGAAAGGCCGTAGGCCTGCAGCCGGTTGGGGTCCACGTTCACCTGATACTGCTTGCCGAACCCGCCGATGGGCGCGACCTCGGCGACCCCCGGCACGGCCTTGAGATAGTACTTGAGGTACCAGTCCTGGTAGGAGCGCAGCTCCGCCAGGCTGTGCTTTCCGGACTCGTCCACCAGGGCGTACTGGAAGATCCAGCCGAGCGGCGTGGCATCCGGCCCCAGTTCGGTCTTCGCGCCTTGCGGCAGGCGCGGCAGTACGGCGGAAAGGTATTCCTGGACCCGCGAGCGCGCCCAGTAGATGTCGGTGCCGTCCTCGAAGATGACGTAGACGTAGGAGTAGCCGAAGTCGGAGAAGCCCCGCACGGCCTTGACCTGCGGCGCGCCCGTCAGCGCCGAGACGATCGGGTAGGTCACCTGGTCCTCCACCAGGTCCGGGCTGCGGTCCCAGCGCGAGAAGACGATCACCTGGGTGTCGCTCAGGTCCGGGATGGCATCGAGGGGCATGTGGCGCATCGACCACCAGCCCGCCAGGCAGGCCGCCGCCGCCAGCGCGAAGACGATGAACTTGTTCTCAACCGAAAAATCGATGATGCGGTTTATCATGATCGAGGCTGTCTTGTCGCTGTTCCGTCAATCTCAGAGGGCCGCCCGCACCCTGCCTGTTGAAAAAAGGGGAGGCCGCGAGGGGGTCGCTTAATTTTTCAGGTACCGCTCCGGGTCCTTCTCGAACTGTTGCTTGTGTTCGTCGGAGCAGAAAAAGTAGACAACGCCTCCGTGGCGGGCCATCCGGCCTGTCTTCTCCGCCTTGCGCGGGGACACTTCCTGGCCGCAGACCGGGTCCCTTTCGAGCAGCGGCTGCATTCCGGAGGCCGCCATGGACAGCTTGCTCTCCGAGTCGATCAGGAAGTTACCGGAGAGCACTATCCGCTCGCCGGGCTCAAGGCCCCTGACGACTTCGACCCGGCCGCCAAGGTGCAGGCCGGTCTCCACCTTCCGCGGCTCGAAGAACCCCTTGCCCCGGTCGACGAAGACCGTCTTTTTTCGTCCCGAATCCAGGACGGCGTCGACGGGCACCGTGATCACCGCTTCGAATGTGATGGGAAGCTCCACATCGACGAACATGTCAGGTTTTAGAAGGTAGTCGGGGTTGTCGGCCTCCAGGCGCACCTTCAACGTTCGGCTGGCCGCGTCAAACTGCGGCAGGGTTTCGCTCACGCGGGCCTGGAGGGTCTTCCCCAGGGCCGGGTGATTGACGGTCACGATTTTTCCCCGCGGCAGGTACCGGGCCTCTCTCTCGTACGTGTCGGTCAGAATCCAGATCCGGCTAAGATCCGCCATCCGATACCACTCGTAGCCTTTGTCGAAGCGCTGGCCGGGTGAGATGTTGCGGCTCAGGATGAACCCGGCGGCCGGGGCGGTGATGCGGATATTCTCCGTGTAGGTGCGCGTCTTTGAAATCTCTTTGATCTGAAGCTCACCCATGCCCAGGTTGCGCAGCGTGTCCTCGTATTGGGTTACGTTCAGTTTGGTCAGGTTGATCTGTTCGGGCGTTTCTCTTGCGTCCGCCCTGAATCGGGCAAGCGAGCCCAGCGCAAAGATATACGCCTGCTGCGCGGAAAGGAACTCGGGGCTGTAAAACGAGGCCAGAAGCTCATTCTTCGCAACCAGGCTGCCGGTTGCAACGGGCGGGACCTCCTGGATCCAGCCGTCGACCGCCGCGATCAGCCGGTACACCCGGGTTTCGTCGACCGACACGCGTCCTAAAATTCTCATCGTCCGGGTTGCAGTTGTTTTCTCTGTTGGACCGGTGCGCACGCCGATCAATTGCTGCCGCTCGGCGCTGATCCTGACGGTGCCCGCTGCGAACTGTTCCGAGGCCGCTTGGTCCTCCTCCTCGTCGGCAGCCGTTGTGGCCGGCATCTGGGGGTTATCAGCCTGTGGTTGGATGTTGAATCGGCCGGCAAGAAAAGATGCAGTTACGCCGAGACAAAAAAACAGGAGAGCATAGAGAATAGCCTTCACGACAATCTTCCCCCTGATTGACCGGCGTCCTTCTGCTCTTACCAAAATACCATGCTTGCCGGCACGAGTCAGCAAGAAAAAGCCCCGCAGCTTCGCGGGGCTTCAGGTCCCTCAATTCCCCGAAACTACAACTCACCGGGAAAAAGACGCTTGACAAAACTGCTATGCCTTGACCAGGATAGGCCTCATCATGTCGTGCTCCTCGTGCTCGAGGATGTGGCAGTGCCACACGTACTCGTGGTAACCTCCCGGGAACCTCGGGCTTACGGGCGTATTTACGACCTGTCCGCTTGCCTTTTTGATCGGAGGTAACTCCCATTTCATGATGACCCGGGTCACTTCGCCGGGATGCATCTGAACGGTTTCCTTCCAGCCGAGTTCGGTCAGCTCGGGTGGACGCGGAGGGCCCAAAGTATTAATTGCGCCAGTTACGCCGTTGAAGGGGGCGGCCGCATCGATGGGTTGCCGGTTCAGTATTTGTACGTTCACCAAGTGGAAGTGGATCGGGTGGGTGTCGGCAGAGAGATTCAGCAACTCCCAGATCTCAACGGTGTTGTTCTGGACAGTCTCGGTAGGCGCATCGAGAAAAGCCCGCCCGTACTTTCCGGGGGAAACCTGCGCGTCCGTTCCCAGAAGCTGCGCCAGTCGGCCGTAAGAGTCAAAGGCCTCGTTGAGCGTCAGCCTGCGGGTCCTGGCGACCGGCCCGACGGGGGTGAACGTGCCGTCAGGGTTGAGCGTCGCAAGCGGAGGGTCGATTCCGGGGGCGGTATTCCAATTCAAGCCGCCGGAACCATCCGGTACAACGAGCGTGGCGACAGCATCCTGTGGATTGGTCGCCGGAACGACATTGAATTTCATGATGTGTCGGGTATCCGGGCTCGAGCCTAAAGGATTCATGAAATCGTACCGCGGATCCCCACCAGGGAAAGGCGCCGGCGCGTCGTTATAGAGGATGACGCTTTTCCCTTCCAGTGACCCGCCATTCGCATCCTTGCTGAAATCGACTATGACATCCCACCGCTCGGCGTTTCCGGTTATTAGGCTTCCCGTTGCCACTCCGGCCCCATCGAGGTCGAATTGGTTATCGGAGGGGACGAGAACCGGCTTTTGCAGGAACCCGGCTTCGTTCCCAAGGACCAGCCAATCAGGGCCGCCTGTCCCCGAAATGGTATTGCCATCGGGGTTGGCCACGTAAAGCTGAAGGTTCAGGAACCGGGCGTTGCAGGCGTTCAGGATACGCAGGCGGTAGCGTCTCGCCTCTACCGTCGTCTGGGGGTAGACCGTGCCGTTGACCAGCATGGTATCGCCGAACGCTTCAGCGACAACCGACGGGTTGGGCAGCCGGCTCCCGGCGCCGATCAGCTTCCAGCGGTTCTTTTCATAAAGATGCTGGTACCAGAGGCTTCCTGGCGCGCTGGGAAGGCCTTGTGCCACCCATGTCGGGTCGAGCGCACCGATGTTCGAGCCCACGAAAATTTTGTCCTGAATGACGATGGGTAGCTCGCGTACGGGTTTCCCACCGAGAACGCTGGTTTCGATGAATTCGGGAAGGCCAAGGGGGATCATTGCGCGCTCGGAATTATCCCGGATAAGGTAGGCGGATGCTACCCCTGCGTAGGCGTTGGTGCGGGTGATGCCATGGGCGTGGTCGTGATACCAGATGAACCGGGCGCTCTGCGTGTTGGGGTAGTAGTACTCGGCCGCGTTCTTGGGGGCTTTCGGATTGAGAACCTGGTTGTTCAGGAAGCTCAGCCCGTGCGTGCCGTTTGGGGCCCACCAGTCGAAAGGCCCGCCGTCGCTGATCCAGGGCACGAGGCCGCCGTGAATGTGTATGGCGATTCGGTTCTGGGCCTGATTGGCGCCCGGAAGGGTCGTGTCCACCGGGATAATGCTCTTCAACGGGGTCCCGGTCGGTTGTTTATTAGAGGTAAGGTTGTTGTAGAAAGTGATCTGAAGCGGGACATCCCTTTCCGCCACAATGATGCCGCCGAGATGCTTTTGCGGCTGGACTCCGCCACCTAAAGGCTTAACGGGGTTGAAGCCCCAAAGCGTCGTGTTCTGGCCGAAGGCCGGGTGGAGGTTATCCTTAAACTGTTCAATGTTGATGCTGTAGTGGGTCACCCCCGTAACAGGCGCCGCAAACGAATCGGGGGCTGCGACGGGGATCTGGCCCGGGCCGACCCCGCGCAGCGTCGTCGCCCACTTGGAAAGGCCTTGGCTCTGGTAGTAGGCATAGCTATCTCGAACGCCGAACTTAAGCGGCAGGGTCATCCCGGCGCCGGCGATAGCCGCCCCCTTCAGAAACTGTCTTCTTGACAGCTTGACGTCCATTTTCATGGGAAGATCTCCTTTTGGTGTATTTTTAAGTTAGCTGGCTTTCTTGGAAATCCTTCTATACAACCCGATACCGGCGAGCCCCATCCCGAGGAGCAGCATGGTGGCCGGCTCCGGCACCGGCTGTTGCCCGGCAGCAGGCGGATCCGCCCAACCCACTACGCTGGCCGACAGCTCGAAAAAGTACGTGAAGGCAGGGTTGAGGGAGGCAATATCGACGACCAAATCCAGAAAGTCATATTTCGTCGCGGAAGAGGATTTCACGCCCTTGATGGTCTTGGATAAGGATACCTCATCCGATGAGACGAAGATTTCGTTATCATTCACATCAAAGTAGGACAGATAAAGCCCCGCGAGGACATCGGCAGCGGCAGAGCCAAAGGGGGTGATGCTCTTCAGCGAATACCCGATCGTCACAGGTATGTGCAAATTCAAGGAGACATTTTGCCCACCGATGAATTGGCCGGTGAAGTCGGCTTGGGCGATCATGACCTCGGCCTTGGCATCGAACAATTTGCTGAAAAGGTTTATCGAAGTTTTTTCTGACGCAAAGAGTTGCGTGGCTGACGTGTTTGCCTGGCCTGTTGTCTTGCCGAGCACATTAGAGAGAGAGGCGGTTGCCGAGGTGGGCGCGAAACCAGGTAGAATAGGAAAGTCTATCGAACTTGCAGGTTGCTTCCCGGTCAGCCCCACCTCCACGGACGAAAAACTGCTCTGGGTCTGCTCGCCGTCAACGGTCCAATTCACAGTGTTAAGCTGGGTTAAGGCATCTGCCAAACCAATCGATACCTGCCCAGTTGAGGAGACAACTACCGGAAGGGCACTGCTCGCTCCGGGTAAAAAGGTCATGGCCAGGAAACCCAGGCAGGACAGCAGTAGCACCGCCCGCTTTGACTTAAACCTGCGATCTGGTGATAAAATCATAATGGTCCCCCTTGTTAAAGTTAGTTCAATGGTGTCGGATAATTCTCAAAATTCAACGCGCGGCCATAACGGATTGGAGAAAAAATCCCCCACTCTGTCACCCCCGCAGAGGGCTTCGCCCACATGGAAGCCCCGTCGCCTCACCTCCTTTCTCGTTTGAACAAGCACGGTGGAAAGATCTCTGTATAATTTTTCGAAGAAGCGTTTGGACGGGCCAACTTCTATGTCTTGGTGGATCTTGCTTTTATGGCCAGGAGAGAAAAATATTTTAGCGGAAATTATTGAGGAAAAGACGGGTAGGAAAAAAATAGGGTCGGAGTGAACTGGCATCATTTTCGTCTCATGGGAGACCGAATCAAACAAAACGGGAATACTCCTCTCTTGGAGTACCCCGGTTTCCTGATTTTTTTCTTAAAACCGAGCTTTGATTATGCTACAAGGTGGGAATTATGAAAGCAAATCTTGTTCCAAGATTATGAAAAAAATTCGTAAACAATATTGAATGGATATGAGATAGGTTTCGGAAGTGACGAAAAATTATTCAAAAAAATAAACAATTGTGTGGAAGAAATGTAATAGTTTGGGTGATTTTAATTCACAAAAAGTGATGGGGCCGAATTCTAAAAGGGGGCGGCGAACCCGACTTTTCCAAGCCGTTCCCTCCCCCCCTTGTCACGCTTGAGATCTGCCGTCAGGCTTTATTTGCTTTCCTCGAAAGAACCCCCACCCCAAGAAGGCCGGTCCCAAGTAGAAGCATAGTAGCTGGTTCAGGTACCGGGGCTGGCACCGAGGCTGGGGCTTTGGCAGACGCCACCGTGCTGGCCGAGGCTTCGAAGTCGTAAACGATCCCGCTCGCAAGGTCGTATACAAACCTCAAAATTCCCCCGTCGCTGGATGAGAAGGCTCCAGCGCCGACGATCGAGTTCACGAGGGAAAATTCTCTCTGGTCCAATTGGGCTGACGTAAGGAAGTCGAAAAGGTAAATTCCGGCCAGGATGTCCGAGAAAGCCGAGCCGCCGTCAACGCTGCTGAGGGACTGGTTGTAGCTGTAAGTGGCGGAAACGGTTAACTGGGTAGGTGCACTAACCGTAAACTGTCCGGTGAGGGCGGCTTGCGCGATAAAAACATCAGCGAGGCTGGGACCGCTATTCAGGCCAATTCCCGATGAAGCCGAAGTCGAGGTAGCCGTTGTCGCCCCACTACCGGTCACCTGGCCGCTCGCATCCGACAGGAACGCGGAAAACGAGGTCGTCGAAAACGCTCCCTCAAAAAAGTCTGAACCCCCGGGATCCGTTTCCACTCCGTTCAACCCGACCCAGGCGCCCGAGAAACTGCTACGAGTGTCAGCCAAGTCGCCATCGAGAAACGACACATTGCCCGGAATATCGAAACCAAGCGCAAGAGCATCCAACATGATCGAACCCGTCGACGAGACGATCGGAAGCGCCAAAACCGTAGATGGAATGAAAATCATCAATAACAGGCTCAAACAACACGCCAGTCGTAAAATCCCCTTAAGCCCCGGTTTGCAATTGCGCGACAATTTCATTGTAACACCCCCCTCAATTTGTTTTGAACAAATAATGTTTGCCTAACGAATTGAAAAGCGTCCATGCAAATGATAAACAATTCCCGTGCCAGTTCCCCCAAAACAGGCATTCCTGCGATATTCGCCTTCCGCCTTGCTTCTCAAAGCTCGATGATTGGAAAGATGCGTTTCGGCCAATTATGATGCCGTCGGTTTTTTTCGCGTGCACTTTGTGTGCCTGGACTGACTTATCGCAAGGATTAAGTTTAAATTACAGATGGATGCAATTTGGCATGCAATGGGCAGCAGTTAATTTTCGGGCATCCTCCACTTAAATATGGGCAGGTAAAAGGATGGAATTGATTACTTACGGTAACATCCTTGCCATCCCTCCCCAACGCCCTCTTACCGCGCGCATCCGCTCAACCGGCTCAACCGCTCAGGCCGAAGGCCCAGCGGAGAGCAACCGTTGTCTCGAAGCCTTGATGTTTTTTTGCGAAATGGGCTATGCTTGAATTGAACTAAGAAAGTGGATAGAATCCGGCCGTAGATGGACATTGACGGCGATTTTTTCTTCTGAAAGCAAGAGGCAGATCGTCCAAAACGTCATGAATCTGCGGATAGCTATTTCATTGAGCCTGGCCCTTCTCCTTCTGCTAATCACCGGGAAACCTTGCTGGGCGGGGGATTACCGGGTTAGAAAAAGCGACCAGGGTCTGACCTTCGACATTGCAATCAACCGCAATCCGCCGGTGCTGGGCGACAACGAGATTCGCATCGAGATCCAAGACCCCCAGGGCAACCCCGTCCTGGGCGCCGAGGTTCTCGTCAACTATTACATGCCGCCCATGCCCAGGATGCCGCCGATGAACTACACCGTCCCGGCGCCCTTCAAGGCCGGCTCCTACCGCGCTGTTATGGACCTTATCATGGCCGGCCCCTGGAACATCGTCATCCGGGCCAAAAAAGAAGAGAGAGGGGCCCGAGTTGTGTTCCCCATTGATGTCAGGTGAAAAACTGAACCCATATGCCGAAGAAGCAAGGCGTAAAGAAACCGAGGTTTCGTCTCGGCCAGGAGGCGCAGGAGAAGATTTCTGCGAGCGCTCTGGAGCATCCCGAACTTGGCGCGCGACGGCTGAGTCGCTTCCTCAGGAATGAAGGCGTTGAAGTCAGCGAGGGCTCTGTCCGCAACGCACTTCAAAAACTTAAATTACATACGAGAGAGCTACGTCTTAAGCATCTGGAGGAACGTCTTTTAAACAACGATATCGGCCTTTCCGATGAACAGCGGCGGGCGCTGCATGAGTTCAACCCCTGCCTGCGCGAACGCACGGTGGAGAGCCGAATGCCAGGCCTGCTTCTCATTCAAGATGTCATCGATCTCGGGGCCTTGAATAACATTGGCCGGATATACCTGCACGCCGCCGTCGACCCGAGCTGCTGCCTTGCCTTCGCCGTTCTCAACGTATCCACAGAGACGGTGAACGACATTTCGGTTCTGAGCGACCAAGCCATACCCCTCTACCAGCAGAACAATATTCCATTGCAGGCGGTCATTGCCGGATCGGGCCTGGACCCGAGCGACGGCGCCTACCTGGGATACCTGAAGAGCCAGGGGATCAGCCTCGCGCAGCTGCCGCCGGGATCGGGCAGGAACGGTTTTGTCGAACGCTTCGAGGGTTGGGTACGCAAGGATTTCCTCGAGAAACACCTCCGGGATCGAGCACCCACCGGTTTGGAAGAGCTAAAGGCTGGCTTCGACGATTGGCTCGAACGCTACAATCATTCGACGCCCCTGCCCGGGTACCCCACCATGGGACGTCCCGCCATGGAAGTCTTTCGAACCGCCGTGCGGCCGGCCGCCGGGAAAGGACTCGAGCCCGAAGTCCCAGATGCGGCGGCGACCATTCGCCCGCCGCTGAAGGCTGCCGACCTGCCGCCTCCGTTGCTCGGAAGGAGACTCGATCGGGGGGCCGACCGGGCCGTGTGGGTTTTTCGGGCCTTGAATGGGGTGCTGGCCTGCCTCGTTGCTTATTTCGGCTGGAGCCTTTGGCTGCAGCTCGTGGGCATCGGCCGGCAGCCGCCGGAACTGGCCGCTTTGGAAGGGCCTCAAACGGCAACTCCCGAGCAAGGCACCTCGGGTATCGAAACGCCGCCGCAGTCGGAACCTGTCCCGGGAGACTACAGAGTGATATGGGGCCGCAACTTATTTGGCGTATCGGCAGCGGGCAGCCCGCCTGCAAGACCTAAGAAAGAAGTTGTCGAAACAATAGCCCTTGCCAGCCGGGACATCGGCCTGAAGCTCATCGGAACGGTGGCGGCCGACGACCCCAAGCGGAGCTTGGCCATCATCGATGTCGCTGCCTCTCGCGATCAGGGTATTTTTCGCGAGAGAGACCGTGTGGGTAAGGCGGTGATCCTGACGATTCTACGCAACACCGTCATCATCGAAACCGAAGACGGGGAACGAAGACGCCTGTCCGTCAACGAGGATCCTCCGAAGAATTCAGCCGTGCCGCTGCCTGTGATCGCCCGGCCCGCCGAGGTTGCGGCCGCGCCTCCTCCTGCCGAAAATGTTCCGGCCGGTGACGGAACGCATCAGGTGTCCCGCGATGAAGTTGCCACCTCCTTCTCGGACGCCGCCCGCGTGATCGAGGAGTCCGTTATTACCTCCCCCGTCAACGAACTCAACCCGAATGGCTTCTACCTGGGGAGGCTGAGGGCCGCAGACGTTCTTTACCGCATCGGCATGCGCACAGGGGATGTGGTCAAAGGCGTAGACGGCCAGGAGTATGGAGGTCCGGAAGATGCGGAATCCTTCCTGCAGCGTCTGGCCCAAGGCGGCCATCTTTCGGTTATGATCGAGCGCCGCGGCCAGCCTCTCAAACTGGACGTCCTCATCGAATGACCCGATCGAGTCGCAGGACTCGATGCAGACGAGCCCTCAGGGAACCCATTGAATTGGAGCAATGCCGTTCGATGGGGGTGTTTTTTATATTTGTTTTGAAAAACTGGGGATTGCTGAATTTTGCGTTATTGAGTTCCGCGCCTTCCAGGTCGGCGCCGTGAAGATCCGCGCCGGACAGATCGGCCTCCTGAAGGTCGGCCTCCTTGAGATCCGCCCCTCTCAGCGATGCTCCTCGCAGGTTTACCCTTTTCAGGCTGGCCCTTGCCAAACATGCCGCCCCGAGATTGGCATTTTCAAGGTCGGCGTCTTCGAGGTTGGCATCGCTCAGATTGGCCTGGGCCAGACAGGCAAAGGATAGGACCACCTTTTTGAGATCCACGCTCTCGAGATCGGCGCCCTCGAGGTTGCAGCGGGAAAGGTCGGCCCGCTTTCCCTTGTTGCCACGGGTGGAGAGCCATAGCCGATGGTTATCCAGGATTGGTTGAACCCCATCAAAAGACACCAGATTGGCGTAGATCTGCTCGAGTTCGGCCGGCCAAGCGCTGCACTCGGCATCACCGTCGTTGAGGCGGGCCCTGAGGAGTTTGGAGCATCTGAAGCGGACCTCCTTTCCGTATGAAACCGGCGGTTCTCCGTTCCCCGCGGGAAGAGATGTCCTACGAGCCTTTCTTTCGACGACTTGAAATCTTCCGAATTTCCTGAGATTGACATCTTTGCCGGATTCAAGGGATTTGGCGATGGCATCGAAAAAGACAGCCAACACCTCCTTGGACACTTGAGGCGACAATCCGGTTTCCTCCGAAAGGGTACCTGTCAGCTCGATTCTGGTTACAATCATTTCTGGGCATCTCCCGTGTAGTTCGCAGATGCTTCATCGGCATAGGAACTTCTCGGCTTGAGGGGCTTTAAGTGGCTCCCCAAAATCATTTAATACCCGCAACTCCTGCTAATTTCTACCCAAACTTGTGCGATCAAAAGAGTCTTTGGTGATTTTTTAAAAATTTGATGGTACTGGCCAAGTATACTTGAGTGAGGCGTTTTGCAGAACTGTGTCGGTATCATCAAGGCGAAAAAGGCCACGCTCGCCGATTTCGAGGCAGCCATCAAGGCTTCCACGAGGAAATGTACGCCGACACCAAAATGATCCGGGAAAAACGGAAGGCGAAATTGAGAGGGGCCATCCCCGAAAAAAAGCTCGATCGGCGGCGCCCGCGATCTCACAACGGCGTGCCGCTCGCTCGGCAGCGGAGGGTGCGCCCGTCCACGGGATCGCATTTTCACGGTCAATGACAACTCCCTCGTATATACAAATTATCTATTTGACACATCTTGTTGATCAATACTAAAAACCGGTCCATCGAACGCACCCGAACCGTTCTCGGCTCCGAAAGGCGGCGGTGGTGAGCGCATTGGCATCGGTTTGGAGTTACCGGTTCATCCGGTGGTTGCTCGCGGCGGTGTTCCTGTATGCCGGCGCGGCCAAGCTGGCGGACCCCGCGGCGTTTGCCGTGCTGATCGACGCCTACGGCATCGTGCCGGACGGGCTGCTGATGCCGGTGGCGCTCGGGCTGCCGCTGCTCGAGGTGGCGGCGGCGATCGGCTTGGTGGCCGATCTGCGCGGGTCGCTGGCCCTCGTCTCCGGGCTGCTGGTGCTCTTCATGGCCATCCTGGTCTACGGGATCCGGATGGGTCTGGATGTGGACTGCGGCTGCTTCGGGCCGGAGGAGATCGAGTCCCGTGCCTTTCACGGCCTGCGGCAGGCGCTCCTGCGGGACCTGGCGCTGGCGGCCGGGATCGTTTACCTCTACGGGTGGCGCCTCCTGCGGGGCCGCGGCCCGTTGAAACTCTCACAGGCAATTCAACGTGTGACGAAAGGAGAATGGAAGATGAGCGGTTGGAGCAAAAGCGCGGTCGTTTTCTGCGTTCTCGTTTGGACGGCGGCCGGGGCCGCCATGGCCGCGGACCGGTTCGAGGAGGAGTTCAACTGGGAGAAGACCGCCATCGGCCTGTCCAACCAGACCCAGTCCGGCGGCTATCGACTGGTCGGCACCGAAGCGCTCAAGGGCTGGATCGATGCCAAAAAGGAGATGCTGATCGTCGACACCATGCCCTACGAGGAGAGCTACCGCAAGGAACACCTCCCGGGCGCCCGGCAGTTCCTCTTCCCCATCCCCGAGATGAAAAACTGGGACCCGAAGGAGACCGCCGGCAAAAGCGAGCAGGACTTCCGGCAGATGCTCGGGGCCGACAGGAACCGGTTGATCGTCTTCTACTGCGGCTTCGTCAAGTGCACCCGCAGCCACAACGCGGCGGCCTGGGCGGTCAAGAACGGCTACACCAACGTGTTCCGGTACCCGGGCGGCATTTTCGCCTGGAAGGGTGCGAAATACCCCACGGCGGAGGTCAAGTAGCCCCCTTTCCCGCGTGACTGTTCGCAACATCTTTTAACGGTTCACATGGAGGAGTGTTCCCGATTTCCTGGCAGTTCCTGCCTTATAGCCCCGCGCTGACGCTTTCCCATTTCCAAAACCGCCATGATGGCCGGTCGTGTTTGTGGTTGTCCCGACAACCCGATATGGCGGATTCCAGGATCCAACCAACGGGCGCCGTATCAAGAGCCGCCCCATTTAGAGATGTTGCCGTCGCTCGCCGACCGGCTTCGACCCGCCGCACAACCCCAAACGATGATAATACTCAACGGCCATGTTTTTTCTTGCAACCTACTTAGAAATTGCTTATACGCCACACCACAAGGGAAGCGCGGCGTCCTTTAACGTCAGGAGATTGAAACGCTTTTTATCAAATCGACATTCTGTTTCCAGACAGGACTCATGTAACCTATTCCCATGCCTGGCCCAATTATCCTGGTATCTTACCTGCCCGACGATCCCCGGTTCACCCGCAAATGGGTCAACGAGGCTTATTGCGATTTTTTCGGTGTCGGCCCTGAAGATGTCATCGGGTCCTCCTGCCTCGACTCGACGCCCGCAGCCCGGCGCTCGGATGTTCGCCAAAAAATCCAATACAGCATCCAAACCAACGGGGTGTTGGTTTCCGTTGAAACCAACCTGAAATCCGATGGCCGTCTCGTGCTGGTTCGATGGGCGGACGTTCCCGTCACCAACCGCTCCGGAAAAGTCATCGAACTCCTCGCCATCGGAACGGCGATGGAGGACCGGCGAAGGCCCGTCTGTTGAGCCTGCGCCCGTCGAGGGGGACAGGGTCGCCTGAACCATCGGCGACCCCCAGTGGTGGTTCCCGGCGGCGGCCGGACAGACTCAAAGGGGAAAGGCGCCGGCGTCTTTTGTGAGCAAGGCCCGCTTCAATCCGGCAGCAGGTCGTAGTAGTAGCGCATCACGTCCGAGCGCGTGATGATGCCGATCAACCGGCCCTCCTCCACCACCGGCAGCCGGCCGATGTCGTGCTCGACCATGAGCTGGGCCGCCTGCATCGGGCTCTGGCCGGGGGCGATGCTGAGCACCCGGGTCGACATGTACGCCCGGACCGGCGAGCTGAGCTGAGACTCCTTGCGCATCTTGCGGAAGTCCCGGCGCGAGATCATTCCCACGATGTTTTTCTTCTCGACCACCGGAATCCCGGTGATTCCCTTCGCGCGCAGGATCATGGCGACCTCCTCCATGCGGGTCGCCCCCGTCACGGTGTGCACCGGAAAGGACATCAGGTCGCTGATCTGCACCGATGCCGGCTGATGGCCCTTGATCAGCTCTATTATCCACGGCCCGACCGCCTCCGGGCGGGTCTCTCTGACCTGGGCCGACCCGGCCCGGGGGTGCCCGCCCCCGCCCATGCTGCGCAGGATGGCCCCCACGTCCAGCGCGTCGGTCTGGCTCCGGCCGATCACCATGCAGCGGTCCTTCTCGGGATGGAAAAACACGCCGAACGCGGCATCGACGTTCAGGATCTCCATGTACATGCGCAGGACCACGGCCAGCCCGTCGACATGCCCCTCGACGCTCACCTGGTTGACGCTGACGCTGTGACCTTTGACTTTCAAGCGCTTCGCGTGCTGGAGCATCTGGAAGAGAATTTCCTTGTGTTTTTCGCTGTAAGCCGGCTTCAAAAAGGTGTTCAGGATGTTCAGATCGGCCTTGCGCTCCAGCAGCCACCCGGCGGCGTGCGCGTCCTCGGCGCGGGTGGAGGGGAAGCTGAGGTTGCCGGTGTCCTCGTAGATGCCCGCCAGAAGCAATGTGGCCTGCATGGGGGTCAGAAGCTTGCGCCGGACCCGCAGCTCGCGGACCAGCAGGGTCGTGGTGGCCCCGACCGGCTCGATGCAGCTGCGCTGGGCGTGGATCGACCCTTTTTCGACATGATGGTCCCAGACCCAGACATCGAGGCCCTTGCGCTCCCGAAGAGGCTCCATGCGGTCCAGGCGGCTCCAGCTGCCGGTGTCGACCACGATCAGCCGTTCGACCTGCTTCAGGTCCACCTCCCCGGGCGTGTGGGTCGCGAACAGCTCCTTGTGGATCGACAGGAAGGCCTTGACGTTGGGGTTGAGGGTCTTGGGGAGGACCGCGAGAGTTTCCGGAAAAACGAGAGTGGCGGCGATGACGGAGGCAAAACCATCGAAGTCCGCGTTTTTGTGGGTCGTGACAATCTGCATTTAATTCAGCTCCGAAAAAAACCCGCACCGGCGTCACGTCGTGAATGACTTGTTGATCGGCTCGAAATAGTATTGACCCGGAGCGGCCCCCTCTCCCTGACCCTCTCCCCCTGAACTGGGGGAGAGGGAAGGGTGAGGGGGCGTCCCGTCGTAGATATCTCCAAGTGGTTCCACAACCTCGGATCACGCCCGAGGGCAAGGCGCGGCCCGATTCGAAAGCGCAGCACCCACGATGGTGGGTGGGCATTTCGAGAGGCCCGCAATCCCGCCATGGCGGGACCATCGGGCGTCAGACGGGGTTGTGGATCCATTTTTTATATTATCATATACCCCATACCTCCGACAAGCCGCCGCACGGCCGGGTGCGGCCCGGGTCGCAGGCGCTGCGGCAAGGCGGCCGGCAGCGTGCGGTTGACACTGCCGGGCGGTTTGATATGAGTAAGGATCTTTTGTCACCAAAAACCGGCCTTGCGGAACCGGATTCGAAACCCGAGGCCCGAAACGCGAAGCTTGTTCAAAATTTCAACCCAGTATGACGCCCAAGAGGCCGAGGGGGAATCTGATGACCAAAGCCATTTTATCGATCCTGGGGCGCGACCGCCCGGGCATCGTCGCCGCCGTGTCGCGCGCCCTCTTCCAACAGAACTGCAACATCGAGAACGTGAGCCAGGCCATGCTTCAGGCCGAATTCGCCGGGATCTTCATCGTCTCCATGCCGCCCGGGATCTCCGCCGAGAACCTGCATCACAATCTTCGCGCCGCCCTCTCTCCGCTCGGACTGCACGTGCACACCAAGCCGTGCGAGACCGGCGAGGACTCTAACGCGGCAGGCCCCTGCGAGCCCTTCGTCATCACCACCCGGGGCCCGGACCGCAAGGGGTTCGTGGCCGACATCTCCGAGGTGATCGCCCGCCACGGGGTCAACATCACCAACCTCCAGGCGGTGTTCAAGGGCGGGGATGCCCCGGGGGACAACATCATGATTTACGAGGTGGATGTCCCGACCATCGTGGACCATCAGGCGCTGGCGTCCGCTTTGCGCGCCACGGCCGAGTCCCTGGAGCTGGAGATCAACATCCAGCACCGCAACATCTTCGAAACCCTTCACCGCATATGAAAAGAGCGCTGCCATGCTGACCGACCGCGAAATCATCTCCACCCTGGACATGCTCAAAAACGAACACCTCGACGTGCGCACGGTGACGCTGGGGGTCAACCTTCTGGATTGCGCCGGCTCCGACATGAACCATGTGCGGCGCCGGATCGCCGAGCGCGTGATGGGCCTGGCGGGCAGGCTGGTGCCGGTCTGCGAGCGCGTCGGCCAGAAGTACGGAATCCCCGTGGTCAACAAGCGCATCGCCGTCAGCCCCATCGCCGTGGTCGGCGCGGCGCTTTCACCGGCGGAGCTGGTGGAGATCGCACGCACCCTGGATATGGCGGCGCGGGAGGTCAACGTGGATTTCATCGGCGGTTTCTCGGCGCTGGTGGAAAAGGGCCTGGCCCGCGGCGACCGCTCCCTGATCGCCGCGCTCCCGGAAGCGCTGGCCGTCACCGAACGGGTCTGCGCCTCCATCAACGTGGCCTCGACCCGCGCGGGCATCAACATGGATGCGGTCCTGCTGCTGGGCCGCACCATCCGGCGCGCCGCCGAGCTCACCGCTGATCGCGACGGCGCCGCCTGCACCAAGCTCTGCGTTTTCGCCAACATCCCCGAGGACATTCCGTTCATGGCGGGCGCCTTTCTCGGGATCGGCGAAGCCGATGCCGTGATCAACGTGGGCGTGAGCGGCCCCGGGGTGGTGAAAAACGCCATTGAACGGGCACTCGGCACCCGACCGGACCTGGACCTGGGGAGCCTCTCCGAGCTGATCAAGAAAACCGCCTACAAGGTGACGCGCGTGGGCGAGTTGATCGGCCGTGAAGTGGCCGACCAGCTGGGAATCCGGTTCGGCGTCGTGGACCTTTCGCTGGCGCCCACCCCGAACGTGGGCGACAGCGTCGGGGAGATTTTCCAGAGCCTCGGCCTTCTGGCCATCGGCGTTCCGGGCACCACGGCGGCGCTCGCCCTGCTGAACGACGCCGTCAAGAAGGGCGGCGCCTTCGCGAGCTCGCGCGTGGGCGGCCTGAGCGGCGCGTTCATCCCGGTAAGCGAGGACCTGAACATCTCCGATGCGGTCCGCAGCGGGCATCTTTGCCTGGAAAAACTGGAGGCCATCACGAGCGTGTGCTCCGTCGGCCTGGACATGGTGGCCATCCCGGGAGACACCACCCCGGAGACGATCGCCGCGATCATCGCCGACGAGATGGCCATCGGCGTCATCAACAACAAGACCACCGCCGCCCGCCTGATACCGGTTCCCGGCAAAGCCGCGGGCGACCATGCCTATTTCGGCGGGCTAATGGGGCAGTCCACCATCCTCCCGGTCAACAACGGCAAGGGAGACAATCCCTTCATCCGCCGCGGGGGTTTCATCCCGGCACCGATCCACAGCCTCAAGAACTGACGCCATGGTCACTGCACCCCGCCGCCGCAGCACCGGGCTTCCGGCGCTACGGCCCCTGGTGTTCGACATTTGCAAGTCCGCTCTCCTGGCGGCGCTTCTCACGGCGCTGATGGTCCGCTCCACGGAGAGCCTGGGATACCATTGGCAGTGGCACCGGGTGCCCCACTACCTGTGGTCCGCGGTTGAAGGCGCCGGGATGCCGGGCCCGCTGCTCAAAGGGCTCGGCGTGACCCTTCAGATCACCGCCGCCGGTCTGCTCTTCGCCTCCGCCTTCGGGCTGGTCACCGCCCTCATGCGCCTTTCCGATTCGGTGCTTGCGCGCATGCTGGCCAGACTCTACCTGGAGCTGATCCGCAACACCCCCCTGCTGGTGCAGCTTTTTTTCATCTACTTCGTGCTCTCTCCGGTGTTCGCGCTTAGCGCCTTCACCTCCGCCGTGCTGGCGCTGAGCCTTTTCGAGGGCGCTTACGCCTCCGAAATCATTCGTGCCGGGATCCTGTCCATCCACCGCGGTCAGTGGGAAGCCGGCTTCAGCACCGGGCTCAACACCTGGCGCACCTACCGGCTGGTGATTCTGCCCCAGGCCCTGCGCCACATCCTTCCGCCCTTGACCGGCCAGGCAATTTCGCTCATCAAGGACTCCGCCCTGGTCAGCACCATCGCCATCTACGACCTGACCATGCAGGGCCAGGCCATCGTCTCTGAAACCTTCCTGGTGTTTGAGATCTGGTTCACGGTGGCCGCTGTCTACCTGGTGATCACCCTCGCGTTGTCGCTCACGGTGAGGCTGATGGAGAAACGGCTTGAATTCCAACGTTATTGACCGGCCGTTAAACATGGCAACTTTTATCGGGCGCAGGCGCAGCGGGCGGGATGCCGTGCGGCCGTTAACTGAACGGATGGTTGCGGCGCGCCGCGGCGGGCACTCCGCTGCGCCGGGTGGTTGGATTCCGGAATTGGCCGTATTTTAAGACCTCAGCAATAACCATCAAAGGAGGCCGTATGATCCGAGCTTTGAAGACTGCCGTCCTTCTATCGGCGGCGCTGGTTCTGTTCGACACGGTTCCCGCGGTTTCCGGGGATCTGCAGCAGAAACTGATCGACGAGAGCACCATCGAGCAGGCGGTCAAGCGCGGGGTGCTGCGCATCGGCATGTCGACCTTTGTGCCCTGGGCGATGACCGACAAGACCGGCAACCTGGTCGGGTTCGAGATCGACGTCGCCCGGCGCCTGGCCCAGGACCTGGGCGTGAAGGCCGAGTTCGTACCGACCAAGTGGGCCGGCATCATCCCGTCGCTTCTGACCGGAAAGTTCGATGTCATCATCGGGGGGATGGGCATTCAGCCCCAGCGCAACCTCAAGGTCAACTTCAGCATTCCCTACGACTTCTCGGGGGTGGCCATTGTCGCCCACCGGCAGCTCGCCGCGGGGTTCAGCCGTCTGGAAGACTTCAACCGGGCCGAGGTGGTCGTGACCGCGCGGCTGGGCTCGACCGCGGCCGCGGCGGCCAACAAGCTGCTTCCCAAAGCCCAGAAACGGTTCTTTGACGACGAGTCCCAGGTCATCCAGGAACTGCTCAACGGCAAAGTCCATGCTCTGTTGGGGGGGACTCCCCTGCCGGCCTACCAGGCGCTGAAATACCCGGACCAGCTCTTCCTGCCGCTGAAAGGCACCATTACCCGGGAGCCCATCGGTTTTGCCGTTCGCAAGGGCGACTTCGACACCCTGAACTTCCTGGACAGCTGGATCCGGGTGGTGGAGGCCGAGGGTTGGCTGGCGGAGCTCAAGGCCTACTGGTTTGAAACCCAGGAGTGGGAGCGCCTGCTCAAATAGCCAGGTGGTTGCGGCGCGCCGCGGCGGGCGCCGCGCCCCGCCTGAACCCGAACCCGGGTGGGCATATTGGATTGCCGGTTTGATCGAACCGAAAGAGGCGCGCTCACCATGCTTCCGCTGCACGGCAAGAGACTCCGACTCTCCCTGCTGGACGTCGTGATCGTTCTGGCGATGCTGGCGGCAGGGGTGTTCGTGTTCTACCGCATTCGCGACGGCCTGAACTATCGGTGGGAGTGGAGCGCCCTGCCGCAATATCTGTTCAGGTTCGACGGCGAGCAGGGCCGCTGGGTGCCCAACGTGCTCATGCAGGGCTTTTTCACCACCATTCGGCTGAGCATCTGGGCCACGGTGTTCGCCACCCTCATCGGTACGACGATGGGCCTGATACGGCTGAGCCGCAGCCGGTTCCGGCGCTGGGTGGCGGCGGCCTACGTGGAGCTGACCCGCAACACGCCGCCGCTGGTGCTGGTCTTTGTCTTTTATTATTTCATCGGCGAGCAGATTCTGCCGCGACTCGGGCCGGAGGAGGCGCTGCGCCACCTCGGGCCGAACGCGCAGTCGCTTCTGTCAACCCTGCTGGCGCCCCCGGGGCTGCTCACGGCCTTCTTATCGGCCGTGGTGACCCTGTCCATCTTCGAAGGCGCCTACATCACTGAAATCGTGCGGGCGGGCATCCAATCCATCGACAGGGGCCAGCGGGAGGCGGCGGCGGCATTGGGGTTCTCACGCTGGCAGCGCATGCGCCACGTCATCCTGCCGCAGGCCCTCCAGCGCATCCTGCCGCCGCTGGGGGGGCAGTTCATCTCAACCATCAAGGACTCCGCGATCGTGTCGGTGATATCGATTCAGGAACTGACCTTCCGCGGCATGGAGCTGATGTCGGCCACCTATCTATCCTTCGAGACCTGGATCACGATCAGCGCCATGTATTTCATCCTCACCTTCGGCTGTTCGCTGGGGTTTGAACGTTTGGAAAAAAGGCTGCAGCGGCGGGGGGGCTGAGGAAGGAGTGCGGCGCAGACGATATCTGCGGCAGCGAAACAGGCGCGCTCTCGGCCGATGCCCGGCGGAAAAAAACTGAAATGGGCCGGACGGGCCGCCGGAGCAGTGCCTGCCGGGCGCGCGCCATCGCCTGAAACGCACCCGGCTTTTTTTTTCGGGACCTCAGGGATGCAAGCCGCCGGCCCTACTTCACCGACACCACGGGGCAGTCGGCTTTCAGGATCACGTATTGCGCCGTCGATCCCATCAGCAGCTTGCCCACCTTGGAACGCCGTTTCACCCCGACGACGATCTCATCGACCTCGGCTTCTTTGGCAAACTCGATCAGATCCTCACCCGGAGCCATCCCGCGGATCAGCAGGTGGGTCTTGCACGCAATGCCCTTTTCGGCGAAAACGCCCGCCGCCCACTCCAGGCCGCGCTCGGCATCCTCGATGGCCAGCTGCTCACCCTCGGTGCCTTTTTCCATGGACGTGATCACGTCCACCGACGCCCCGAACGCCAAGGCGTGTTTTTTGGCCAGTTGGAGGGCCGCCTTGGCGGAATTGCTCCCATCGTAGCCGACTAAGATTTTCATCGTTGTCTCCTGTTTCGGATCGCAAGGGTTGCCGGGGCGAAGTGGACCCTGCCCCACCGTCCGGCCGTTCGAAGCATAGACTCACCGCAGGGTTCAGCGCAGCCCAACACCGTCGCGTGTTCGGGCGCGATCATACGAACATTTCTAACCAAAAAAACCAGACATGTCAAACGCTGCCGGGAGCGGCGTGCGCCGTCAGTCAACCGCTTAAAATCTAGCCATAGCGCTGTTAACCCTTTGAATGCCCCAGTGAATGTGTTTTCACGTGAAACGCACCGGCCGGCATCCGCGATGACGGCCTCAGGAAGCCGTGTGCCCGGCGGAGGCGATGGGTGCGGTGGAGGCCCCGCCCCTTGACTTACCCGCGGGCCTTCAATTATACCGCTATACCGCATGTCATAAAGATTTTCCGGCAATAGACGGGCGGCATAAGTGGTTGTGACAAAATAACGCCCCGCAAGCGGAACGTTATTTTGACAACCATTAATACCGCATGTCATAAAATGTTCCGGAGCAAAATTTTTGGGAAAAACATCGTCGAGGCGGTGAACATGTCGATTTCGCTTCCCCGCAAGGGGTCCTACCAGCTCGGCGTCATCTCCGATACGCATGGGTATCTGCCGCCGCGTGCCCTGGAGTTTTTCCAGGGAGTGGATGCGATCCTGCACGCCGGTGACATCGGGTCGGAGGAAGTTTTGCGGACCCTGTCGCAGGTGGCGCCCGTTTTGGCTGTGCGCGGCAACATGGACGGGGGCCCCTGGGCGGACCGCCTGGCCGAGAAAGAGTCCATCCGCGCCGGAGACGCATTGATCCACCTGATCCACGATCTCCTGCGGCTGCGGCGGGACCCCGCCGGCGACGGGTGCCTGGCCGTGGTCAACGGCCACACGCACCGACCGTCGGTGGAGACAATCCATGGGGTGCTGTATGTCAACCCCGGCAGTGCCGGCGCCCCCCGCCACGGCGAGCCGCCGTGCGTGGCCGTGATCCGTGTTACTGGGGCCGCCGCCCAGGCGAAGTTGATCCCCCTGCCGGATTAGCAGGCCGGCCATCCAATATGGCGGTTCGTGGTACGACGCCGGCGGAGCGGTGCCCGCCGCGGCGAGCCGCAGCCACCCGTTCAACCAGCCCGCGCGCTTCCCGTCGATCCAGACGACCCCGAAGGACACTCCCTCACGGAGCCGTCCG
Organism: uncultured Desulfatibacillum sp.; assembly: GCA_964562235.1. GTDB lineage: Bacteria > Desulfobacterota > Desulfobacteria > Desulfobacterales > SpSt-501 > SpSt-501. The sequence goes on along the minus strand of CAZLSV010000016.1, from coordinate 37,262 downwards.
GTGCGTTGCCGCGCTGCGCGAGAGCACCACCAGCGTGCGTTCGCTCTTCAAGCCCGGCAGCACGTAAGTCCGCAGCTCCACGGAGAGGACGGCGCCCAGGGCCCCGGCGCCGGCCGTGTTCCGCAGGTCGTCCAGTTCCGCCGGTGAGACCTTTCCCTTTAAAGCGATTAACTGGCCGTGGGGCTTTAGCATGGGCAGCGCGGCTTGGGCGAAAGGGGGCACGGCCGAGAAAGCCCGGCTGAGGATGACATCGTAGCGCCCTGCCTGGCCGGGCTGACGGGCCAGCTGCTCCACGCGGGCGTGCACGGCCTCGACGCCCTTCAGCTCGAGCGCGCGCAGGACGTGGCGCAGGAAGCTCACTTTCTTGCGCACGGCGTCGAGCAGCGTGGTGCGCAAGCCGGGGATGAGGACGTGCAGGGGCAGGCCCGGAAAGCCTCCGCCGGTGCCGACGTCGAGCAGATCCGAACCCGGCGCCACCAGGCCGGCCGGCGCAAGCGAATCCAGAAAATGGTTCCGCGCGATCTCCTCCGGGCCGGTGATCGCGGTGAGGTTGGTGACCGCGTTCCACTTGAGCAGCTCCTCGGCGTGTCGCGCGAACAATTCGACCTGAGCCGTCTCGATCGCGACCCTCCAGGATGCCGCGCCGTCGATGATCAGCCGGCACCACTCCGCTGAGCCTATTTTCATGGGTTTGACACCGGAATTAGGACTCCGGCCTCAATTGATGCAGACCCGGCGCACTTCCGACATGTCCGTCAGTCCCTGAAAGACCTTTTGAATGCCGTCCTGTTTCAGGGTCGTCATGCCCTGCTGCAAGGCCATGTGGAACAGATCCTCGGTGTTGGCCTGCTTCTTGATCATCAGCTTGACCTCTGGGGTACCCTCCATCAGTTCGTGGATCCCCATGCGGCCGCGGTATCCGGTGCTGGAGCAGTTGTCGCAGCCGACCGGCTTGAAAATCTTGAGCCCTTCGGAATACTCGACCCCGGCCCGGACGAACCACTCTTCGCCGTAGTTCGAACGAATCTGGTCGAACTCGTCCTGGCTCAGCACGTGCGGCTTGCGGCAATTCGGGCACAGCCGGCGGGTCAGGCGCTGGGCCAGCACGCCCAGAAAAGCGTCCGAAAAATTGAGGGCGTTGAGACCCATGTCCAGCAGACGGGTCACGGTTTCCGGCGCGCTGTTGGTGTGCAGGGTCGAAAACACCAGGTGCCCGGTCAGGGAGGCTTCGATGCCGATGGCGGCCGTTTCCTCGTCGCGGATTTCGCCGATCATGATCACGTCCGGGTCCGCTCGCAGAAACGCCCGCATCACCCGCGCGAAATCAAGCCCGATCTTCGGTTTGACCTCCACCTGGCGCAGCCCCTGCTGGGTGATTTCGATAGGGTCTTCGGCCGTCCAGATCTTGATTCCCGCCTTGTTGATGTACCCCAGCAGGCCGTGCAGCGTCGTCGTTTTGCCGGAGCCGGTGGGGCCGACGGCCAGAATCAACCCGTAGGGCCTGAGGACGATTTTCTTGATAATATTCAGATTGCGCTCGGTGAGCCCCATCTCGTCGACCTTCAGGGCCCCGGAGGATGACAGGATCCGCAGCACCACGTCCTCGAACCCGCCGGCCGTCGGCAGGGTGGCCACCCGCATCTCAAAGGCCGGCACGCCCTTGCGGCGGAACTTGATCTTGCCGTCCTGGGGCAGGCGGCGCTCGGCGATGTCGAGGTTGGACATGATCTTGATACGGGATACCACCCCGCGCACCATGCCGTTGGGGATCTTCATGTATTCCTGGCAAACGCCGTCCAGGCGGAATCGGATGGTGGTGGCTTTGGTCACCACGGAGGGCTCGATGTGGATGTCCGAGGCGTTCTTGCGGTAGGCCGCGATAATCACCTGATCGACGAGTTTCACCACCTGGCTGGAGCTCTCGTCCGCGTCATCGGCGCCGAGGTCCTCGCGCTCCTCCTCGAAGGTGATGTCGGGGATATCGATGTCGTCGGTGGCCTCTTCCACCGGCGCCGACGTTTCCGCTCCCCGCTGCTTTTCGAAGAAATGCTCGATGAAGGCCTGGATGTCCTCGCGGATGGCGACCGTGACATTGATCTTCGCCGTCTTCATCAGGGTTTTGATATTGTCGGTCTTGTTCAGATTGCGCGGGTCGTCGACCAGCACCTCGATGCCTTCCTTGCTCCAGTTGATGGGAACCCAGAGCTCGTTCAAAAGGAAGGTTTTTTTGAGATTGGAGAGCAGCTCAAACGGCACGGCCACGGCAGGGTCGAACGCCCGGAACTTGCAGCCGTAGAAAAAGGAAAACGATTTTCCGATGGCCTCCTTCTTGATCTTGAAGGTCTCGATCAGCACGTGCTCGACGCTCTTGCCCGTTTTCTTGGAAAGCCCGAAGGCCTTCTGGAGCTGATCGGTGGTCACCATTTTTTCGCGCAGGAGGTAGTCGTATTTGGAGCCGGAGGCGAACATGGCCGACACGGACGCCAGGCGCTTGCTGATGTCCGCATCGCCGGGGATCAGCTCCGAGGCCGTCCGGTAGAGATCGTGGGCCAAATCCCGTTGGTCGCGCTTTTCCATCTCCAGGCCCATCGCGTACTTGAGGCGCGCGGCCCTGGCATCGTCCACCGCCACCTCCTGAATCAGGGCCTCCAGCTGGGAGACGGCGTGCGGCGCGGAGTGCAGTTTCAGCATGCATTCCGCCAGGCTGGGGATCAGTTTTTCGGGGGGATAGTCCTCGCCGAGGAGTTTGGCGTATTCGCTGACCGCCTCCCCGTGCAGCCCCATTTCCTGAAAGGCGGACGCACTGTCGAGCACGGCCGAAAGGTCGTCGGAGCTGGATATGGCTTCCCGGATCCAGGAGATCTCCTGGGCCGATACGCCGGGCACGACCGTGGCTTCCTCCTTGGCGATCTCCTGCTTGAGCAGGTCGATCCGTCCGAGGATCTTCTCCTGCATGTCCGAAGCGCTGCGCGGCACCGCGGGCAGGATTTTTTCGTAGATGGCCAGAGACTCCAAAAAAAGCCCCATGGATCGGCAGACTTCGGCTTCATTGATCCTGGAATCTATGTCGGTTCGCATGTGCAGAAATGACCTTTCCGAGATGTGGAATCATAGCGGGCGAATTCCACGCCCATCGTTTTTTTCAAGGAGCCTGTCCTAACGCTTGAAGAAGCGTTTGATGCCCCGGGCGGACCGCCGCTCTTTCAGAGCGGGAAGCAAAATGTCGCAATTCAACCGGACCACGGCGCAGGGGGCGATCAGCCCCATGACCACGACCAACACGCCGTCGTCCGTCCGCCGGACGTACACCCGACTCTTGTCGAACACCAGATCCGCTTCGCGCGCCTTCCCCAGCGCGACGACCAGGGCGTACCAGTCGCCGGCCGCCGCGGGCCCGCTGCCGCCGATGTTGAATTCCGCGAACACGCGCTCGCCGGAAGGCGTAAAAAACACAACCCCCCGAACCCCGTCCACCGCCAGCAGATCTTTGAAAACCTCGCGCATGTCGTCCCGCAACGTCAACTCATGAGAATTTGAATGAGCCGGTCCCGAGGGCACTTCCGGCTCACGGTCATCACCGTCGACCGTTCGCCGGACAGAACCAGGTAATCGCTCGGGTCGTCGCGGTCGATGTACCCGATCACCAGGCGCCCCAGGCCGAGCTTCGCGCCGTGCCGGGAAAGCCGCTGTGCGCGCTCGTCCCAGGCCGCGTCCGAGAAAATGCTTTCGACCCCGTGGCGCGCTCCCAGGCCTTGCTCTATTTTCCGCCGCACGCGCAGCAGATGCCCGCCCTCCTCCGGCACGGCGGCCGCGGCCGCCGGCGCCGCCTTTTTCTCGTCCTTGCGCCGCGCCGCCTCCAGTATCAGCGGGTGCAGGTCTTTCTCTATTCGGTTCTCCCGCACCGGGCAGTCGTTCTGGATCGATAGGCTGACCTGCTCCCAGCCGAAGATCTCCTGGGCGGCAGGCTCTCCCTGGAGGTTTCCCACCCGGGCATCGAACAACTCGCCTTCCATGAAAAAAAGCGCCCCCGTCTTGCCGGCGGCTTTGTCCTCCAGCCGGATCGTGCAGGTCTTTTGCTCCATTTCGATCAGCTGCAGGAACATGCCCGAGGAGACATTGTGCAGCGTTCCGCCCTCGGTCTCCTTGCGCAGCATCGTCAGAATCTGCCGGGCCAGGCCCTCGATCAGAAAGGGTTTGGTGGTGAAGCCGACGGCGCCGCCCCGGCGCGCCAGTCGCTCCATGTCGGGCGAACTGAAGCCGGTGATGATGATCACCGGAATGTCGGGATAACTGCCCATGATGGCCGCCAGCAGCTCAAACCCGTCCATGCGCGGCATCTTGAGGTCGGTCACCACCAGCGAAACCGGCTCGCGCTTCAGGGCCTCCAGCGCTTCGACCCCGTCGCCGGCGAGCAGCACCCGCATGGACTCGGCGTAGCGGCCCAAGCCCTCTCTCAAAGCGAGAACCATCTCGCGGTCGTCATCCACCAGGAGCACGGTTCTAATCATGCCATGATTTCTCCGGGCGCTGCCGGGAGTCCTTTTCAATGTCCACGGTCTTAATCCCGGCCATGGTCAGCGGACCCGACCGGTTAGCCGCATCCCGAACAGAAGGCCCATGCCGAGCGCCGTCAGGATGCAACCGCCTATGGTCATTATCAGCGTGAGTGCCGCCTGGCGATGAGCCGCGTCCACCATCTCCTCCATCCGGTCCCAGAGCAACCACCCGCCCCCCGCCGTGATCACCGCCGGAAGGAGCAAGAAAAGCAGCACCGCGGCCAACGTGAGCCCGATCCCCGGCCTCCGGTCCGGCCGCGGGGAGGGTGCCTCCACGGCCCGGAGGTCGGAAATGCCGGAGAGCCGGTCCTCGCCCGACACGCGGGGCGGCCCGATCGCGCGCGCCTCTTTGCCGTCGTCCTCCGGCCGCGATCCCGCCACCAGAATCCGGTGACCGCAGGAACGGCAGTTGAATCCGGCGGCCAGACCGATAATCTTGGTCGTGTCCACCCGATATTTCTTACCGCACTCCTCGCATATAACGATCAGATGGCGTTCCATGTCTCCCGGACCTCGTCAGCGAAGCCTTTCCTGCTCCGGATTATCCCCGCCGATCGGCGGAAGTCATCGCCTGCCGGAGGGCTTTTAACTCCGAGCGGATGAAATCTTTCAGCTCCGCCACCGCCCGTGCCAGCATCTCCGGCGTCACCGGTCCGGCGGCCGGGGGGGCCGTAGCGGTCGCGGCGACCGGGCGGGCCGTATCGATCGCAGCGGCCGGCCGAGCGGCGGGTTCGGCCGAGCGGCGTTGCGCGATTTTGACGCGCAACTCCTGGTAGGTGTCCATCTCCGCCTGCAGCAGTTTTCGACGGGTAGCCGGCGGCATATCCGGCGCGCTGACGATCTCGTTCAACCGGGTGAAAACGGAATTGAGCACGTTGAAGGTCGATGGGTGGACCTTGCTTCGGCTCGTTTTGATGTATTGCCCGAGCGACCCGAGGACCTGCAGGAAAACCGTGATCAGCTTGTCGCCTCGGTAGGCCTCCTTCAGCAGCCGGATCTGGTCCAAAAAGCTGTCCAGCGCCTCGGGCGTGATCTCCCAGTCGATGGAGAGGACGATTTTTTTCAATTCGGCCAAGGGGCTGTCCGGTGCCTTTCCAGGGCCGGGTGCCGCGGGAGAGGGTTCATCCTCCCGAAAAAGCTCGTCGAGGCGGTTGTCAAGTGCGGTGCTGAGCGGGTCGAATTTGGATGCATCGGCCACGGCAGTGCCCTCCTATAGCAGTTCCTTCCGAATCGAAGTGACGGTCATGGAAATGATCTTTTTCAGCGTTGCCACCACGTTCGTCCCCCTTGCGGCGCTGGCCGGGAAATAGGGTCGCTTGAACTCACGGTTGAGGTCATGTTCCAGCCGCTCGACGGGCAGAATCGGGATGCCTTGCTCGGCAAGGTCCATTTTGTTGTATTGAACCACCCAGGGAATGGTCTGCAGGTTTTTCTTGTAACTCGCGAGGTTTTCTTGCAAATTCCTTAGCGACTGGATGTTTTTTTCCCGCCGCACGGTCATGGCGTCGGCAACGAAGACGATGCCGTCGACCCCCCGGAGCACCAGGCGGCGAGTGGCGTTGTATTTCACCTGCCCGGGGACCGTGTAGAGCTGGATCTTGATCTGGTAGCCGTTGATGACCCCGATGTCGAACGGCAAAAAATCGAAGAAGAGGGTGCGGTCTCCGTGGGTTTTCACGGTCACCAGCTCGGAGTGGATCCGCTGGTGGAATTTCCGGTAAATGTACTCCAGGTTGGTCGTCTTGCCGCCCCGCCCCGGGCCGTAGTAGACGATTTTGACCTGGATGATCTTGCTTCTGAGATTGATGAATGCCATTCGGCTCACACCATCGCATTGAGTGTCCGCTGGGCCTGGCTCGCTGGATTAGCTCTTCCCGGAGGTTATGGGCTCTAAAATGCCCTTGAGCTGATCGACCGACTCGCTGACCTTGAGCCTCAAGAATCCCAGCGAGATGTCGTTGCCGAAAATCGTGATCAGAAGAAACTCCGAGGAGATCTTGTTGAAGTGGATGTTCTCCTTTTTTCCCTTGTGGAAGAGCAGCGAGAACTCGTTCTCGCCGATGATCTTGGCCATGGCGCTGACGGCGCCGAAATTGCCCGCGGCCAGCGCCGCCAGTGAATAGATGTCGTGCTGTTTTTCGCCGTTGTCGAGGTTGGTGACGATGTTCCCGGCCATGTCGATCAGGAAGACGCACCGCACCCCGTTGTCGATCAGGTCGGCCTTGAGAATGTCCTCGATCCGGTCGAGCTGTTTTTGATCCAGCGTGTATGACACGTGCCCGCCCCTCCGTTGCAAGAGTTATAACTACCCTATTCAAAACTATATTTTCGGCGTTCGGGGCTGAAGACTTGAGCGAAATCCCCGGCAGGCTGCAAATTCGTCCATTCCGCCGTAGCGAACGCTGCTTTTACGTATCGCTCTTAAATTACTACAAAATATTATTTATTGCAAGCGGCATCGCCGCTCGCGCGAGCAGCCGGGCAGACGCCCGCGGTGCCAGGAAACGCGAAGTGCCCGGGGGAGGGATCGGGGATCAGGCGCCGACGCCGTTTTGATCTTCGTCAGCGGTGTCTGGCGGCCTTTGCGAAGCCTCGCCGCGGCCGCCCCCGGGGCTGCTGTCGGCGAAATCCATGTGGACCAGAACCTCGCTGCCGCTGTTGAATGTCAGCTTGCAGTCAGGGTAGCGTTTCTTGAACACCTTCAGCATCGATGCATTTTCGCGCAGAACCGTCGCCGCAAAGGCGCTGAAACCGTTTTGCCGGGCGATGGTTTCCAGCATTTCCAGCAGGTGGGAGCCCAGTCCCTTGCCCTGAAAGTCCTCCCGCACCACGAAGGCCACCTCGGCCCGGTGGTCGTCCTCCTTGGCGTAGGAGCCGATCGCGATGATCTCCTTGTGGCCGCCTTTCTGGATCTGTCCGATGATCGATATGTTGTACCGGTAGTCCAGGCTCGCCCACTGCTTCTGCACGACCTCATGGGTAAAGTTGCGCATTTTGTAGAAAAAACGAAAGTAGATGGTTTTCTCCTGCAGGGAGTAGAAGAAATTGCGATAGGCGAATTCATCCGACGGCAGCAGCGGCCGGAACTCCACGGTTTTTCCGTTTTCGAGAACGAAGGCGTTCTTGTAGCCTTCGATGAAAATGAGATCGTCGGTGGAGGGCGGCAGCTGGTCGGCAAAAATGTAATGGCGCTTGCGGGCGACTTCGATCAGCTCCTCCCGGAACTTGGGGTGGGCGATCTGGGCCAGTTCCATCACCCGCTGGTAGATGCTCTTGCCGGCCAGTTCGGCGATGCCGTATTCGGTGATGACAAAGTTGACGTCGCCGCGCGTGGTGGCGACCCCGGCGCCCTCGCTCAGACTCGGCACGATCCGCGAAACTTTTCCGCTCTGGGCGGTGGACGGCAGGGCGATGATGGAAAACCCGCCCTTGGACATCGCGCTGCCCCGCAGAAAGTCGACCTGGTCGCCGATGCCGCTGTAGAACATGTACCCGAGCGAGTCCGTGCACACCTGGCCCGTCAAGTCCACTTCCAGGGCGGCGCTGATCGTGATCAGGTTGTCGTTGCGGGCGATGACCAGCGGGTCGTTCACGAACTCCGAGGATCGGAAATAGAAGGCCGGGTTGTTGTCCACGAAGCTGTAAAGCTTTTGCGACCCCATGCAAAACGATGAGACCGTGCGGTCCGGCAGCAGCGACTTTTTCTTGTTGGTGATCACCTTTTTCTCGAACAGCGGCAGGAACCCGTCGGTGATCACCTGGGTGTGCAGGCCCAGGTCCTTTTTGCCGTCGAGATACTTCATGATGTGGTACGGCAGGTTTCCGAACCCGACCTGCAAGGTGGCGCCGTCGTCGACGAGCTGGGAAATGTAGTGGCCGATGCGCCGCATGACCTCGTTGTCCTGCAGGGTCGGAAACGACTGGACCAGCGGCTCCTCGTAGGGAACGAGATAGTTGATCTCGTCCACGTGAACGAAGCTGTCGCCCCAGGTGCGGGGCATGCGCGGGTTGACCTGGGCGATCACCAGCCGGGCATGATCCAACCCGGCGCGGGTGATGTCCACCGACACCCCCAGGCTGCAGTATCCGAACCGGTCCGGCGGGCTGACCTGGACCAGGGCCACGTCCAGGCCGATGCGCTGGCTCGCGATCATGCCGGGAATCTGCGAAAGGTAGGCCGGAATGTAGTCGATCTTGCCTTCGAAAGCCGCCTTGCGCATCGACCGGCTGATGAAGAAGAGCTTGAGGGAAAAACGCTTGAGAAACGATGCCTGGTCGATGAAGTGGGAAAGCGTGTAGGAGAGCATCTGGTAAAGCATGATGTCCTGAAGGTTCTGGTCGGCCACCATGGCCTTGATCAGGTGCTGCGGCTCCCCGCATCCCGTCCCGATCAGCACGCGGCTGCCACGCTTTATCTTGGAAACCGCTTCCTGGGCGGTGATCACCTTCGACGCATACAGGTTTTGCCAGTCCATGCTTCTTCTTTCCTTGGTGCTTTCGGTTGGCAGGCATCGGGGGGGACCGGTCCGGCGCTGGGTGCGGGTCCGGGCCGGGTTCCCCGCGGCTTGCGGCGGTAAAAGTCGGTAGAAACCTTCGGGTGAACGCCCCGTCGCGCCCGGTCAGCCGCAGGGGCGCATTTGATTTCCAAGCCGGCAGTATAACAAAAACAGCGGTCAAGATCGAGTGAATATTGACCGGGGCGCCCGGCGTGTTTATTAGTCTTTCACGAAATGAAACCGCACGAATCCGAAGGAATCAACCGGCCCTTCGCGGGGCTCGGGAACCTGCTCCGGCGGAAATCCGTCCGGAAGGCGCCCGCCGCCCCGGCGCCGCCGCCCGCCATTCGGCCACCGGCGCCGCCGGCCAACGATGAGGAACTGTTCGCGGAAGCCACGGCCGGTGTCGTTCGAATGGACGCGGGACCCTCTGACGCCGAGGGCCCGGCGCCCCGCCGGCCCGTCGCGAACCCGCTTCCGGACGAAAACGACCCGGGGCCCCTGCGGAGGCTGGTGGCCGAAGGCTCGGGATTTGTGGTGTGCGACACCCCCGAATACATGGAGGGCGTCGGCTACCGGGCGCCGCCGGGCATCGCCGAGCGACTGCACCGCGGCGATTTTTCCGTGCAGGCCCACCTCGATCTGCACGGCCTGACCGTGGCGGCGGCCGAAGCGGAGTTCGACGGGTTCATGCAAGCGTCCATCCGCACCGGCAAGAGTGCCGTCCTGATCATCCATGGCCGCGGTCTTTCATCGCCGGGGGAACCCGTGCTTAAAACCAAAGTGTCCCAGTGGCTCGGCTCCGGGCGCTGGTGCAAGTGGGTCGTGGCTTTCACGAGCGCCCGCATGTGCGACGGCGGTGCGGGCGCCTGCTACGTGCTGCTGCGCCGCCGCCCGCTCAAGCGCCGGCGCACGCGCCGCCGGAAATTCGGCCAAAATTTATGTTGACATCCGGGGGACAAATTGTTTATCCTTGAAATTTACAACGGTTGGATGCACAGATATGAGGTCCAGAACTCCCGTTTCGGGGCGACCGAGGCGGGATTTCTTTTCCCGTTGACTCAATAAAAGCGTCTCTGCAAATCAAGGTATCGGAAAATGAAAAAAGATTTCTCCAAAGTCCGGAACATCGGCATCAGCGCTCACATCGACTCGGGCAAGACAACCCTCACCGAGAGAATTCTCTTCTACACGCAGCGCATCCACGCCATGCACGACGTCAAGGGCAAAGACGGTGTCGGCGCCTTCATGGACAGCATGGAACTGGAGCGCGAGAGAGGCATCACCATCGCCTCGGCCGCCACGTTCTGCGAGTGGAAAGATCTTGAAATCAACATCATCGACACGCCGGGCCACGTCGACTTCACCATCGAGGTGGAGCGTTCGCTGCGGGTGCTCGACGGTGCCATCCTCGTGCTGTGCGCGGTCGGCGGGGTGCAGTCCCAGTCCATTACGGTGGACCAGCAGATGCGCCGCTACAAAGTGCCGTGCATCGCCTTCATCAACAAGTGCGACCGTTCCGGCGCCAACCCTTTCCGCGTGATCGATCAGCTCAAGGACCGGCTCGGCCACAACGCGGTGGCGCTGCAGATCCCGATCGGGCTGGAGAACGACTTCAGCGGCGTGGTGGATCTGCTGGCCATGAAGGCGGTCTATTTCGACGGCGAAAAAGGCGAGACCATCCGCATCGAGGAGATCCCGGAGAGCGAGCGCGAGATGGCCCAGACCAAACGCGAGCAGATGCTCGACGCCGCCTCCATGTTCTCCGACGAGCTCATGGAAGCGATCCTCGAGGAGAAGGAGATCCCGGCCGATCTGATCGTGGCCGCCCTGCGCAAGGCCACCCTGGCCCGGCAGCTGACGCCGGTGGTGATGGGCTCCGCCTACAAGAACAAGGGCGTGCAGCTGCTGCTGGACGCGGTCAGCAGCCTCCTGCCCTGCCCGACCGACGTCGAGAACTACGCCCTGGACACGGAACACGAGGAGGCCCCGGTCCTGCTCACGAACGATCCGACGGCGCCGCTGGTGGCGCTGGCCTTCAAGCTGGAAGACCGCACCTACGGCCAGCTCACCTACGTCCGTGTGTATCAGGGGGCTCTGAGCAAGGGCGAGACGATCATCAACGTGCGCACCGGCCGAAAAATAAAGGTCGGCCGGGTGGTGCGCATGCACTCCGACCAGATGGAGGAGATCGAAGCCATCCCGGCCGGCTACATCGGCGCCCTTTTCGGCGTCGACTGCGCCTCCGGAGACACGTTCGTCGCCCCGGGGCTGAGACTGACCATGACCTCCATGTACGTGCCCAAACCGGTCATCTCGCTCGCCATCAGCCCCAAGGACCACAAGGCCGAAATCAACATGTCCAAGGCGCTCAACCGCTTCACCAAGGAAGACCCGACCTTCAAGACCCACGTCAACCCCGAGACCAACGAGACCATCATCTCCGGCATGGGCGAGTTGCACCTGGAGGTCTACATCGAGCGCATGCAGCGCGAATACGCGGCCGAGGTGACCGCCGGGGCGCCGCGCGTGGCCTACCGCGAGACTATTACTCAGCGCGCGGACTTCGACTACCTGCACAAAAAGCAAACCGGCGGCTCCGGCCAGTACGGCCGGGTGGGGGGGTGGATGGAGCCCGTTGCGGACCAGGACTTCGAGTTCGACAACCAGGTGGTCGGCGGCTCCATTCCGACCCAGTACATCTCCGCCTGCGAAAAGGGCTTCCGGGAATGCATGGCCAAGGGACCCAAGATGGAATTTCCGGTCACCGGCGTCAAAATCGTCATCAACGACGGCGCCAGCCACGCCGTGGACTCCTCGGACATGGCCTTCCAGCAGGCCGCCCGCGGCGCCTTCCACCAGGGCTACTTCAAGGCCAAGCCGGTGATCCAGGAGCCGATCATGAAGGTGGTCGTCGAAAGCCCGACCGCCTTCCAGGGGCCGGTGATGGGCTCGCTCAACCAGCGCCGGGGAATGATCGTCGGCGCCCAGGACGAGGGCGCGCTGTGCGTGATCGAGTCTCAGGTGCCGCTGGCCGAGATGTTCGGCTACTCCACGGTGCTGCGCTCCCTGTCCCAGGGTCAGGCCCAGTTCACCATGGAATTTCTGGCCTACCGGCAGGTGCCGCAGTCCATTGCCGAGCAGCTCGAAAAGAAAGCGGCCGAGCAAAAGAAAAAAGTGGCCTGATTCGGGCGGAAACGACCCTTGACCCAGGTGATGTCCCCGCTAGCGGGCAGGCTCGCCGCCGCGGCAAAGAAAACCCCGGCGGCACTGATCTATATGAAGGAGAGGTATTTGGCCATGCTGAAAACAGATCTCATCCTGCGCAACCCGGTCCAGTTTCTGGCCGGCCCGTCCGAGGACGTTCTGGGCGCGGGCCAGTTCGGGGGCGTGATGGCGCGCGCCGGGGTCGGCAAGACCGCCCTCATGGTGCAGATTGCGCTGAACGCCATGCTGCACGATCGCAAGGTCCTGCACGTCAGCCTCAACCAGCCGGTGAACAAAACGAACCTTTGGTACCTGGAGGTGTTCGGCCACGTCGCGCGGCAGTTCAACGTGCCGCAGCCGGAGTTGCTCTGGGAGTCTCTCCTGCCGCACCGCTTCATCATGACCTTCCGGACCGAAGGCTTCAGCGTGCCCAAGCTGGAAGAGCGGTTGATGGACCTGGTGGAGCAGAAAATCTTCGTTCCGCGCATGCTGATCGTCGACGGCCTCTCCTTCGACGAACCCTTGCGGGATGCGCTCGCGGGGCTCAAGCACTTCGCCCGCCTCAACGGCCTGAGCGTGTGGTTCACCATCCGGACCCACCGCCACGAGGACCCGGGACCGGGCGGCCTTCCCAAACAGCTGGCCGACGTGGAGGACCTCTTCGACGTGGCGCTTCAGCTCGTTCCGGTCGGCGAGGAGATTCTCGTCAAGGCCATAAAAGGCCTGACGCTTCCGGCGGACCATGTGCGCCTGGTGCTCGACCCGTCGACCATGCTGGTGAAAGACCGCGGGGTGTGACCGCGGGCGGCGGATCCGCCCCCGGTGAAACGTCGGCCGCGCGGCGGCGGTCGCTTTTCGCGCGAGGCCTCGGCGGGTAAGGTCTGATGATGGCGACCCGGCATTCAATCAAACTCATCCTCGGGCTCGCCATCGGCGCCGCGGCCTTCTATTTCGCGCTGCGCAGCGTCGATGTCGACCAGATGCTCGCGGCCCTGGCCAAGGCCGACATCGGCTGGATCGTGCTTTCATCGGCCCTGTTGATGCTGTCGCATGCGCTGAGGGCCGTCCGCTGGCGCTATCTTCTGGCGCCGGTCCAAACCGTCGACACCGGCAGCCTGCTCTCGGCCCTGCTGATCGGCTATGCCGCCAACACCTTCATGCCCGCGCACCTCGGCGAGTTCCTGCGCGCCTTCGTCATCGCCAAGAAAAAAAGCATGTCCGCCAGCGCCGTCTTCGCCTCCATCGTGGTCGAGCGGATCGTGGACGTGATCTCGCTGATCGCGGTGATGGCCATCGTCCTCATCGTCCACCCGTTCCCGGCGTGGGTGGAGGCGAGCGGCATTCTGATGCTCGCCGGGGCCCTGGTTCTGCTGGGATTGCTGATCGCCTGCAAGCGGCACGAGGCCCGCACCGCAACGCTGATTCACCGCCTGGCGCAACCGCTCCCCGCGGCCATCGGCGGCCGCATCGAATCCCTGGCCGTCAATTTTCTCGCCGGCATCTCGCCGCTGAAATCCACCGGCCACTACGCGGCGGCGGCCGTCCTCTCCATCGCCATCTGGCTGTGCTACGCGGGGATGAACTTCACCTGCCTGGAGGCCTTCAGCCTGGTGGCCTCCCACCGGCTGCCCTGGTATGTCGGTCTGGTGGTGCTGGTGTTCACCACCCTGAGCGTCGTCATCCCGTCCACGCCCGGTTACGTGGGGACCTATCACTACCTCTGCCAGCTGTCACTGGTCATGTTCGGGGTCTCGGCATCGGAAGCGCTCTCCTTTGCCGTCATCGCCCACCTCATCAACGTAGTGCCGGTCTCGCTGGCCGGCCTGGTGTGCGCGAACTACGAAGGGGTCACGATCTACCGCGGCGCCGGGGAGTCAGACCGGAGCGGATGCGCCCAATGAGGCGGCCGGGCTACTTTTCTTCGAGCACGGTGCGGATGGCGTTGGCGATATCGTTGATCAGAATCGGCTTCATCACCAGCGCGCGTATGCCTTTTTCCTTGACGTGGCGCTGATCGATCAGCTGACTGTAGCCGGTGCAGAGGATCACGGGTATGCCCGGGTTCAGCTTCATCAATTCGCCGGCCAAGGCGTCTCCGGTCAACCCGGGCATGGTTTGATCCGAAATCACCAGATCGAAATCCCCCGGCCTGGCCTTGAACAGCTCGAGCGCCTCCAGCGGGCTGGTCCGCGAAACGACGTCGTAGCCCAGGCGCCTGAGAATCCGCTCCCCGACCTCCACCAGCATCTTTTCGTCATCGACGAACAAAATGCGTTCAGCCCCCCCGCGGGGGATGGCCGGATGCTCGACCGGCGTCGAAGCCGACAGTTCCACCTTGGGCAGGTACACATGAAACGAACTGCCTTTCCCGCGCTCGCTTTCAACCCGCAGGGTCCCGTTTGATTTTTTCACGATCCCGTGGACGACGGTCAGCCCCAGGCCCGTGCCGACGCCCTTTTCCTTGGTCGTGAAATACGGATCGAACATGCGCTCCCGCACGCCGGGCGGGATCCCCTGCCCGTTGTCCTTGACCGAAAGCCTCACGTACGGCCCCCGCTCCAGGTCGGGAAACCCGTTCCTGTTTTC
>CAZLSV010000016.1:17667-22407 GCA_964562235.1 uncultured Desulfatibacillum sp. | reverse complement strand
GATGCAGATGGCGCGAGGCCGGGATCGAGGTGTGCAGGCGCTCGGCCATTTCGATGAGGAAATCACGCTCGCCGATGGCGTGCACGGCATTCGCGCAGAGGTTCATGAGGATTCGGTGCAGCTCGACCGAATTCGCCAGCACCGCCCCGGCCCGCTCATCGATCGTGCACCGGATGTCGATCGTCGCCGGGATGCTGGCCCGCAGGAATTTGGCGATTTCCTGGACCGCATGGCCGACATGAACCGGCATGCGCTGTTCATCGGTCTGCCGGCTGAAGGAAAGGATCTGCTGGACCAGGTCCTTGGCTCTTTGAGCGGCCTTCATGACCTCTCGCAGATAGTCCACGGGGGCTCCATCGCTCAGCATGGAAAGCTCGGTGAAGCCCATGATCGCCGAGAGAATGTTGTTGAAATCGTGCGCGATGCCGCCGGCCAGCGACCCGATCGCTTCCATTTTCTGGGCCTGCAGCAGCTGGGATTCCAGCTTTCGCTTCTCTTCATCGGCGGTTTTGCGGGCGGTGGTGTCCTGGACCAGCGAGATGAAGTACATGGGCGCCCCGTTCGGGTCGCGCTGGACGCTGGCCCAGATAAGGGTCCAGACCACGGAGCCGTCGCGGTGAATGAACCGTCGCTCCTGTTCGCCGGAAGCGATCCGGCCCTCCCTCAGATCGCCGACAAACCGCGACCGGCGAACCAGGTCGTCGGGATGGGTGAAATGGGATACCGGGCGGCCGATGAGGTCCGCGCGGTGGTAGCCGGTCATGCGCGCCATGGCCGGGTTGACTTCAAGATAGACCCCGTCCAGGCTGATCAGGGTGATGCCCACCGAGGCGTTTTCAAAGGCCGTGCGAAAACGCGCCTCGCTCTCCCGCAGGGCCTCTTCGGCGCGCTTGCGCTCGCTGATGTCCCGGAAAATCCCCTGAATGAACACCTCCCCCCTGTACGGAAATGCCACCCCGGTGGATTCGACATCGCGGACATCGCCCTTGAGGGTCACCATCCGGTGCTCCCTGGGCGCTATGCCCTTGGGCGAGCCATCGCCCGGTCCTTGCGGACCGGAGGCCATCCGGAAGACGGCTGCGACGCGCTCGGAGGACAACGGCCGGTCTTCCGGGTGCACGCAGTCGAGATAGGTCCTGCCGATGAGTTCCTCGGCCGTTGCGGCGGTCAGAAGCGCTGCGGCCGCCGGGTTGGCCATGGTGATGACGCCGGCGCGGTTGCGTGTCAGGATCGCGTTGGTGGAGGTCTCAAAAAGCGAGCGGTACTGCTCCCCCGCATCGGCCAGCAGCATTTCGGCCTTCTTGCGCGCATCGATGTCGATGTGGGATCCCTGGTAGTAGAGAATCCGCCCCGCCGCATCCCGGACGGCGCGCGCGCTGACGGAAACCCAGAACGTGCTTCCGTCCCGGCGGCGGGTCTCGTGTTCGAAATTTTCGACCAGGCCCTTTTCGCGCATCAACCGCCCGAAGCGCTCGCGGTCTTCCCTGCGTGCGTAATGCTGGCCCCCGATGTCATCAATCGCCGAGACCATTTCGGCGGGAGCATCGTATCCGCACATCCGGGCAAGGGCTTGGTTGACGCGGATGAACCGACCGGCCGGGGTGCTCTGGAAAAAGCCCTCCACGGCGTTTTCGAAAATGGCCTGATACTGCTCGGCCGTTCGTTTGCGCTCGGTGATGTCGCGCGTGACCGACAGGATGACGCTTTCATTCTCTATCTGCAAAAGCCGCGCGGACATCAGGCCGATGACGACCTGCCCGTCCTTGCGGCGAAATCCGGCCTCCAGGTTCTCCACGTAGCCGGTCGCCACCAGCCCGCCGACCAGGCGGTTCCGGTCCGCGGGGTCGTCCCATATGTTCAGATCGAGCGAGGACTTCCCGAGGACCTCTTCGCGGGAGTAGCCCATCAAGGCGCAAAATCCCTGATTGACGTCGATGAACACCCCATCCGAGGCGCGGTTGAAATTGATCGAGTCGGGGCTCGTGTAAAACGCCAACCGAAACTTTTCCTCGCTTTCCCGCAGCTTGGCCTCGGCTTCCCTGAACGCAGCCGCGGATGCCCCTTCGCTCCGGGCGGCCCTTTCCAAATCCCGGACGCGCTGCTCCAACTCTTCGTAGGTGGGCTTGACCATCTTCATGCGTGGATGCATTCCAAAAACGCTTTACCTTTAAGCCCGATGCGCCGATAATGCTTTGACAGCCGACCGGCATCCACGATCGCCTGGGGGGAGGATCCGATGACATTTCTGGCGCTGACAGCGGCCGCCGCGACGGCCATCGTCCTGTATGCGGTTGCGATCTACAACAAACTCGTGCGGTTGCGAAACACGGCCCAGTCGGCCTGGTCCGACATCGACGTGCAGCTCAAGAAACGCTACGACCTCGTGCCGAACCTGGTCGAGACCGTGAAGGGCTACGCGGCCCACGAGCAGTCGCTTCTGCAGAAGGTGACCGAAGCGCGCGCCTCCGCCTTGAGGGCCGCGGGCCCGGCGCAGACGGCCCAGGCGGAGAATCTCTTCCGGGAAACCCTCAAGAGCCTTTTCGCCGTGGCCGAAGCCTACCCCGACCTAAAAGCCAACCAGAACTTCACCCAGCTCCAGGCCCAGCTCAAGGAGCTCGAAGACGGGGTCGAATCGGCCCGCCGCTACTACAACGCCGTGGTGCGGGACTTCAACACGGCCGTCGAGCAGTTCCCGTCGAACCTGATCGCCGCGCGGTTCAAGTTCGGGCCCAGGGATTTCTTCGAGCTCGAAGCACCGGCGGCCGAGCGCACCCCGGTGAAGGTGAGTTTCTGAAAGCATGATACGGGGGCCCATGAAAGGCGACGCGATCCGGTCGAGGCTTTCCCTTCGAAAACGCCAAGGGTGTTTATGGATTGCCGCCGCGGCGGCGGCCCTGCTGCTCGGCATTTTTCCGGTCGCGAGCGCGGCCGCCCCGCCGCCTGAGCGGATCCTCTCCTTTGACAGCCGCATCGTGATCAACCCCGACGCCGGCATGCTCGTGACCGAGACCATCAAGGTGCTGAGCACCGGGGAGCGGATCCGCCGGGGAATCTTCCGGGACTTCCCCACGACCTACAAGGACCACGCCGGCAACCTCTACGTGGTGGGCTTCACGATTGAGGAGGTCACGCGCGACGGCAAGCCCGAGGCGTGGCACACCGAGGTCCAGTCCAACGGGGTGCGGATCTACATGGGCCGCAAGGAGCACCTCCTGCCCCCGGGGGAGCACACCTACACGCTGACTTACCGGACCGACCGCCAGCTCGGTTTTTTCCAGGACCACGACGAGCTCTACTGGAACGTCACCGGCAACGGGTGGAATTTCACCATCGACCGGGCGTCGGCCGCGGTCGCGCTGCCCCCGGGGGTTTCCGGCCCCAGTCTGCTGGAAGCCTACACCGGCCCGGCGGGCGCCAAGGGCCAGGCGTACCATGCCGATTCCAGCCGGGAGGGGAGCGCCCTCTTCAGGACCACCGGGAGCCTTGCGCCCCACGAAGGTTTGACCATCGTCGTCGGGTGGCCCAAGGGCTTTGTGCGCGAGCCCTCATCGCAGGAAAAGGCCCTGTATTTCCTCAAGGACAACCTCACCCTTCTGGCCGCCGTCATCGGCCTCGCCGTGCTGCTGGCCTACTACGTGCTGGTGTGGTTCGCGGTGGGCAGGGACCCTGAAAAGGGCACCGTCGTGCCGCTCTACGCCCCGCCCGCCAACCTGTCGCCCGCCGCCATGCGCTTCATCGCGGAGATGGGCTACGACGACAAGGTGTTTGCCGCGGCCGTCATCGACATGGCGATCAAGGGGCACCTGAGCATTTCCGAGTCGAACGGCACCTACGCGCTGGAAAAAAAGGACGGGGCCACCGCAAAGCTGAGCCCCGATGAGCAGAAGATCGCCGCCCAGCTCTTCCGCTCCGGGAAAACGATCGTGCTTCAGCGCCAAAATCATGCGAGCATCGCCGCCGCGAAGAACGCCTTCAAGACCATGCTGGCCTTCGCGTTTGAAAAGACCCATTTCGTCAACAATCGCAAGGCATTCCTGACCGGCGTCTTCATTTCCGTAGTGACGGTGGCGGCGAGTTTTCTCTTCTCGCTCCATCGCGGCGAGGTGGTGTTCCTGGGGATCTGGCTCAGCATCTGGAGCATCGGAGTGGTCTTTCTGGCCGCCATGGTCGTGAAGCTCTGGCGGCTGGCGTTTACGGGGGCACTCGGCCTCGGGGCCCGGGTGAGAAGCAGCGGCGCAGCGCTCTTCATGACCCTCTTCGCCCTGCCCTTCTTCGGCGGGGAAATATTTGCCCTTTACACGCTGGCCCAGAGTTCTCCGGCCTTGGCGGTGCTTCCGATCGTCGCGGCCGGGGCCAACGTTGTTTTCTACCACCTGCTGAAGGCCCCGACCTCGCTCGGCCGGCGCACGCTCGACCAGATCGAGGGTTTCAAGATGTTTCTCGCCGCCACCGAGGCCGACCGCCTCCAGCGCATGCACCCCGCCGGCCGCACGCCCGAGCTCTATGAGAAGTTCCTGCCCTACGCGCTCGCGCTCAACGTCGAGCAGCAGTGGACGGAGCAGTTCAGCGACGTGCTTTCCGCTGCGGCGCAGCCCGGCGTCCGGAG
The DNA here is from genome assembly GCA_964562235.1 of uncultured Desulfatibacillum sp. GTDB lineage: Bacteria > Desulfobacterota > Desulfobacteria > Desulfobacterales > SpSt-501 > SpSt-501. Next base: position 17,801 of record CAZLSV010000016.1, on the reverse strand, counting down.
AGCCTACTACCCCCAGTGGTACTCGGGCTCGAGCTGGGACAGCTCGCGCATAGGCGGTTTCGCAGGGTCGGTGGGAAGCTCCCTGAGCGGGGCCATCTCCTCATCCTCCAGCGCCCCGGGCTCGCGTTCCGGCG
>CAZLSV010000016.1:9465-17657 GCA_964562235.1 uncultured Desulfatibacillum sp. | reverse complement strand
AAACCGCAGCCCTTCGGGGTTTCCTTCTCCGCGTGCCCGGAGTCGGGCCTGCTCCGGGTAAAGGCCCGCTGCCGCGGCCCTGCCGATGGTCCGATTCCGCCTTGCGCTTTGCCTCATTTTCTGCTCAGATGACCCGCATTTGCATCCGGGCTTTCTTTCAGGCTTTCACTAACCTGCACAAGGAGGATCAGCTCATGAGCGAACGAGTCCTGGTGGTGCTCTCCTGTGGCACCGACAACCCCAACCGGGCCACGCGGGCCCTGTTTTTCGCCATGGTCGCCAAAAAGAAAGGCAAGGAGGTGGCCGTTTTCCTGTTGGACGAAGCCGTCTACCTCGCCAAGCGGGGGATCATCGAGCACCTGCAGGCCGCCACCGGCGACTCCGCCGACGACCACCTGCACTATCTCCAGGAGTACGGCGTGCCGCTTCTGGTTTGCACGCCCTGCGCCGTCACGCGCCAGGTCGCGGAGGCCGACCTCATCCAGGGGGCGCGGATGGCCAAAGGCGAGGAGCTGATCGATCTGGCCTGCGCCAGCTCCGTCCTGAGCTTCTGACCGTAAACCGCGGGCAACCTGCGTGAGTGACCGATATGGCTGCCGGGCACACCTCCATCCGTGAAAGGGTTTCGGCTGTTCAGCGCTTTTTCTCAAGAGACCTCTATGCGCTGAAGCTGGACGGGATGCCGCGCCGGAAAGCAGCCGCTTTCAGGGTCTTGAGAATCCTGACCACGGCGGTGCGCGAGTTCTTCGCCGATCAGTGCATGCTGCGCGCCTCGGCGCTGACCTTCTACACGCTGCTGTCCATCGTGCCGGTCTTCGCGGTCGTCTTCGGGATTGCCAAGGGCTTCGGGCTGGAGAAGCTCCTTGAAAGGGAATTGATGGAGCAGATGGCCGGCCAGGAGCAGGCGCTCGAACGCATCCTGACCTTCTCGCGCAACATGCTGGAAAACACCAAGGGCGGATTGGTCGCCGGGGTCGGGGTCGTGCTCATGTTCTGGTCGGCCGTCAAGGTGCTGGGGCAGATCGAATCCGCCCTGAACGCCATGTGGGACGTGCGTCGCCGGCGGTCGTGGGGGCGGCGGTTCAGCGATTACCTGGGGGTGATGCTCATCGCCCCGGTCCTGCTGCTCGTGGCCGGCAGCGCCAGCGTGTTCGTCCGCACCCAGTTCATGGCGATCGCCGCCCGATTCGAGATCGTGGGCATGCTCGGGCCGCTGGTCGTCCATGCTGTGAGGCTGACCCCGCTGGTCCTGATCTGGGCGCTCTTCACCCTGATCTATATGGCCATGCCCAACACCCGGGTCCCATTCGCCGCGGCCGCCGCTGGCGCCGCCGTCGGCGGGGTCCTGTACCAGCTGGTTCAGTGGCTCTACATCGATTTGCAGGTCGGCGTCGCCAGCCAGAACGCCGTCTACGGCAGTTTTGCCGCCCTGCCCTTATTTCTCGCGTGGGTTCACATCAGCTGGACCATCGTTCTTTTCGGCGCGGAGCTGTGCTATGGGGTTCAGCATAGGGGCACCGGCGGCCCGGAGCCCGCGCCGGGCGAGCTGAAACTGATCGGCCTGCGCATCGCGCACGCGGTGGTCAGGCGCTTCGCCGAAGGCAAACCACCGGCCGATGCCGGCCAACTCGCGCTCGCGCTCGGAATTCCGCTGCACCGGGTGCGGGCGCTGACGGCCACCCTCGTGACTGCCGGTCTTTTTTCCGAAACACCCGGGCCCCGGTCGGAGGAGTTCGCGTTCCAGCCGGCGGTCGACATCCGCCGGATCAACCTTCAGCGGGTCGCGGATGCACTGGATGCCGGAGGCGGCGCTGCCGGGGACCCAAGCCTTGCGGCGGCTCCAAACGATGCGCTGACGGCGGCCCTGCGCGAGTGGCGCCGCGCCGCCGGCGAATCACCGTCCAACCGGCTGTTGATGGACATTGACTGAACCGGCGCTCCGCTCCGCCCGCCGGCGCGCGAGATGCTTATTCATTCTCAGGAGAACGACATGAAAACGGTACCCAAGCTGACATTGGATGACGCCCGCGTCATCATGCACGCGGCCGAGCAGAAAGCCGGCGAGATCGGCGTCGACATGGACATCGCCATTGTTGACGACGGCGGCCACCTGCTGATGTTCCACCGCATGGACGACGCGCGCATCACCAGCATCGACATCGCCATCAGCAAGGCCTTCACGGCCGCGGCCGCCCGCCGCTCCACGCGCTCGTACGCGACGGCCGGCCATCCCGGGGGACCGGCCTACGGCATCCACGTCAGCAACCAGGGTCGCTTCATGATTTTTCCGGGCGGCCTGCCGATTTTCGTCGACCAGCGGATTGTCGGCGGCGTCGGCTGCAGCTCCGGGCACTCCGACCAGGACGAGGCCGTGGCCCAGGCCGGGATAGACGCCTTTTTGAGGAGCATCGAAACATGACGCCGGACCAGGGCAAACCGTCGAAGCGTGGAAAGCGCGAAGAACCCGCTAAACGCAGCGGGAAAAAGAGCTGGAAGCCGGGCAACATGCTCTCGCCGGTGCCGGTGGTGCTGGTGAGCTGCGGGGGCGTCCGGGAGTGGAAGCCGAACCTCATCACGATCGCCTGGATCGGCAGCGTGTGCTCCGACCCGCCCATGCTCTCGATCTCGGTCCGGCCGGAGCGCTATTCCCACGACATCATCAAGGCCACGGGCGAATTCGTTGTGAACGTCCCGTCCGCGGATCAGGCCAAGACGACCGACTGGTGCGGAGTGGTTTCAGGGCGCGACACGGACAAGTTCAGCGCCACCGGCCTCACCCCCGCCCCGGCGGTCAAGGTGGGCTGCCCGATCGTCGCGGAGTGCCCGCTCAACATCGAGTGCCGGGTGAAAAAAACTCTGCAGCTGGGCTCCCACACCCTGTTTCTGGCGCAGGTGGTCTCGGTTCAGGTCAGCGCCGGCCTGGTGGACCACCGGGGGCGGCTCAACCTGCAGCAAGCCGGCCTGATCGCCTTCGCCCACGGCCACTATTTCGCCCTGGGCCGCCACCTCGGGCATTTCGGGTTTTCGGTGCGCAAAGACAAAAAGACCAAGCGGCGTTGAACGCCTCAATCAAAAATCAAGACGCGCCACCGCGCTGCATCCCCTGCGGCTTTCCTCGGCTCATCCGAATAGCCGGCGCATTGCCTCCTGGCCGGCATCTACCCTTTTTCTCCAACCGGGCCCCTTTTTCCTGGCACCCTCGAAAGCCTCTGTCAGGCTTTCCGGATCGAGTATTTCAATGACCCTCTGCAGGTCGAGCGACTGCTCCAGGTCCTTTTGGGCCTTCAATGCGAACCGTCTGTCTCGCTCCTGAGACACGATTAGTTTATGGACGGCATAACGGGCGGGCTGAGGCACTTGCACCAATACCGGGCGGCGGCCGAGGGCGACCGCGGGCAATGGTTCCTCGATCAGATAGTCGAGAAATCGCAGCGGAAGCGCGGGGACACCCAACTGCCGGATTTCAGTTCGCCGGCCGCCAGCCGGGTGGCGGCCCGTCAGGGGGGTTAGAAACTCCACCTTGAATTCCCCTTCCCGGGCCTTGAAGCGCGAGCCGAAAAGGGTCGGGTCGGCCTCCATCATCGGCGAGAAACCCATCTCCAACCGTTCAAGGGCTGTCTGAGGGCAGACCACCTCCGGAATGATCCCGACCGGCACGGATTTCCCCGCAACATCGACATCCGCCGTTACGGCATTCGCGGAAGGCAGCTTGACTCCCAATAAATTGGTGATGCACCGGTAAGCAATCGTGCCGACCAGGACCCCGCCCACGCGAAAAATCCCGTCCTCGGCCAGAGCGTTCACCACCCTCCATTCGACAGGGTCTAACCTCAGCATTCCGGCCGCGCGCAGCGCCTTCGAAGTCATATCGATGGTTTTTTTCTCGGCAGATGCATCGGCCCTCGCTTTGCTGAAACGCTCCAGGAGTGCCTGACCGGCCTCATTGCAAGGCGCAATGTACACCTGCCGGGTGGTGCCGTCCGCCACCCGGCCTTGGGCATAGACGTACGCGCCGGCCCTCACCCGTTTCACAAAGAGGCTGCACGAACTCAAGGAAGCCATGACATGGCTGGCCTGCAGATCCTGCAGCCGATTGAGCAGGTCCGCATAAGCGGTACGAATATGCAGCGGGAACAGATTCGGTATGTTGCTACCATACGTTTTCATTTTTGTATGGTAACAAAGCGCGCAATGCTTTTCAAGGCAAAACAAAAAGGATTTCGATAAGAAATTTGACGCCGGTGACAGCATTGTTCGCTATCTCGACTTGGAGCATGCCGCCCGGCCCGGCCAAGAGCAAAGAAGGGTCAACGTGGATTTCCCGGCCTGGATGATCAGCCGCCTGGATGTCGAGGCAAAACGGTTGGGAGTTCCGCGGCAGTCGCTGATCAAGATATGGATCGCCGAGAAACTGCAGGGAATTTGATTGCGGCAAGTAAGACAAGCCCCCCTGTCGCTTCATCGCATGGCTCTCCTCTGACCGCGCTCCGGCTCCGGATAAGGCTCCGGGAATCCAGTTGCTGGATTCAGGCACATTCTTTGCTGAACTGACCGCGGGCCATAATCCAACCATGAGGTTTTCTTAAAATACAACATTTTTAAAAAGAGGGAGGCACTTTGAAAGCATCGATCCGGAAATGGCTGGCTGTTATCGCCGTGTGCATGGGAGCGCTTCTCCTCCATGCCCCTGCGTCGTCCCATGGGGTGACAATCGGCCTCGGTGCTTCCGAGGAGATCCGCACCCAACATGCCTACCACTCGCTTCTTTCCGGCTGGTGGGTCGGGCCGACCGAGGTCGACACCGACCCCGCGGACGGGTTCTGGACGAAAGAACTTCGCCTGCCCCGGCGGGTCAGCCTGGATTCCCCTCTGAACCTCGTGGAGGTCCTCAAGGTAGGCTCCGGGTTTACCTGGAGCGGCTGGCACGAGGAGTTTATCTCGACTGGGTGGGACTGGAAGCAGGGCGCCGCCTACCTGTTCGGGCCCGATGCGCTGAATATAAGCAAAATCTCCTCCGGCCACCTCGGGCCGGTCTCGACCATCGGGACCGTTTCGGCGGACGGCAACAGCATCGATTTCGCTTTCGCGAACGCCCTCGGCGAGGGGAGCTGGATGGTTCTCGTCAAGCAGTTCATGTGGACGGGAGAGGCCACCGGCGATCGGCCCAGGTCCATTCTGGTGGCGCAGTCGCCCGTTCCCGTCCCGGGCGCGCTTTGGCTTTTGGGCTCCGGGATTCTGGGATTGGTATTGATCCGCAGGCGATCGGCGACCGCAAATCAATAACCAAGACGCGGCGCCCGAGATTCCATTAAGAACCGATCTCACCGCCCGCTGCGCTCGAGACGCAAAGACCGCAGCGAAAATGGATCTTTTCGACCCGCCCGGAGAACCGGCCGCTCAAAAATCAGCTCGCCTGCGGCCGCACGCCCGGCCCCCGCCGCGCAGCGGCTGAGGGTTTTTCTTTTGCCGGCCTCTCACCGGCAAAAGAAAATCTCATTTCTCTGCGTCCTCCGTGCCTCGAGCGCAGCGGGCGGTGAACCTTTTTTCACTTCGGCAGAAACTCATTCACAACCGGCAAAATCGCCTGGGTGAAGACGAACCGCCGACGGCCTGCACTACTATAACTCCATCGTGTTCGAATAAAGGGCCTGCTGATAATTCATAATGCAAGGTGTGACCCCATTCCCTTTCTCGGCGTATAAAAACCCGGCGTATAAAAAATAGATGGCTTCCTCTTGACGAAAAATGCCGGGGCCTGTACCTATTCCCTGTCGATTCACCGCCCCGGTTTGCCATGAAAACCGGGCAGATGACCCTTAACCGGACCGGCGGAGGGACCGCCGGCGACACTGACGATTCAGGGTGCATCCAACTCGACAAGAGGCCAAAGCCTGCATGGACCGGCAAACACCCGACAACGAGCCCGAGGAGATTCGGCAGGGGGCGCTTGAGCCTGCCGCCGACCCCATGGGACCCGAGCGCATCTGCCGTGAAACGCTCGCGGCAAGCCCATTCGGCATCATGGTCCATGACGCCGGGGGGAAGATCCTTCTGTTCAACCCCCGCCTCGAGCAGATCACCGGGTATGCCGCCGGCGAGATCCCCGACATCCCCGCCTGGCTGCGCCTGATCTACCCCGGTGAGGAATACCGCAAGATCGTGCTGGCCGAAACGCGTCGGGAGACTCCCCCCGGGGCCACGCGGGTCCGCGAGGCCATGATCACCCGCCGCGACGGACGGACCGGCTTGTGCCGCTTCACCTCGGTGCGCCTGGATTGCGGACAGCGGGTTGTGTACATCCAACCCGTCAACGAGCCGGGCCCCACGCTGGCGGAGAGCGAGGAGCGCTACCGCTTCCTCTACCAAAGCAGCCTGCTGCCCACCCTGCTGTGGATCCGGCAGTCGGAGCATTTCATCCTGGTCAGCTTCAATGCCGCGGCCCGGAACCTTCTGGGCAGCCGGCTCGAGTCCGTGCTCGGCCGGCCTCACGCCGATATTTTTCCCTCCAAGCCGGAATTTTTCGAGTGCCTGCGGCGCTGCCTCAGCGATCAAAAGACCCTGGAGGCCGAGTTCCCGACCACCACGAAAGATGAGGGGCTCGACAAATACCTGAAGCTCACCTTCATTTGCGCAGCCCCTGCTCTTGTGACGGTGCACGTGGAGGACCTGACACGGCTCAAACAGGCCGAAGAGGAGATCGAACGCAGGGAGAAACGCTTCCAGGAACTCGTCAACATGCTGCCTGAGACCGTCTACGAGATGGATGCGACCGGCAGGATCCTGTTCCTGAACCCAAACGGCTTCGAACGCTTCGGTGTAACTCCTGCCGACATCGAGCGGGGTTTTTACCCGATCGAACTGCTGATCCCCGAAGACCGCGAGCGCGCGCGGCAGAACATGGCCCGGTTGCTGGCCGGCACATACAGCGGCCCGAACGAATACACGGCGGTCCTAAGGGACGGCCGCAGGGTCTCTCAACTGGCCCACTCCCGGCCGATCGTGCGGGACGGGCGCGCCGTCGGATTGCGCGGGATCATCGTCGACACCAGCGAACAGAAGAACCTGGCCGCCTCCCTGCGGGATAACGAGGAGCGCCTGCGGCTGGCCGTCGAAGCGGCCCAGATCGGCATTTACACCACAGACCTTGAAACCGGCCACCGGCAGTGGTCGGCAGAAATGTACGCCATCGTGGGCCGGCCGCCCGGAACCCTTAAAACCGATAAAGAGGCCTGGAGCATCGTGCACGCAGAGGACCGCGAACGCGTCCTGGAAATCCATCGCCGGGCGCTCGACCCGAAAGACGGCGGCAACTTCTACTCCGAGCACCGCATTGTCCGGCCGGACGGCGAGGTGCGCTGGGTCGCCTGGCGCGGCCGCACGTTTTTCCGTGAAACCGCCTCCGGCTTGATCCCCTGCCGCAGGCTCGGGACCTGCATGGACATCACCGAGCGCAAGCTCTCCGAAATCGCGCTGAAGCGCTCGGAGAACAAGTTTTCCAAGATGTTCTATGGGAGCCCCTATGGCCTGGCCATAACCACTTTCGACGAAGGCCGGTACCTGGAGGCAAACCCCTGCGAGTCCTTCATCACCGGCCACACCCGTGAAGAGCTCATCGGCCGAACCGCTTATGAGGTTGGCTTTTACGACAATCCCGAGGACGGCCGAAACATCCGGCGGCTGCTCGCCAAGTATGGCACGGTGGCCAATTACAGGTTCAGGTTGCGTCGAAAATCCGGAGAGACCCGGTGGGGCTTGATCTCTGCCAACATAATTGAATTCGAGGGGGAAAAGTGCCTGCTCTCGACCGTTTCGGACATCACCGACCTGCACCAGACCGAGGAGGCGCTGAGGCTGAGCGAAGCGCGCCTGCGGCTGGCCACCGAGGGCGCAACCATCGGGTGGTGGGATTGGGACCTGCGCAGCGACTCCGTCGTCTGCAACGACGTCTATTACACCATGATCGGGTACTCGCCCCAGGAAATGCCGCTTTCCCTCGAGCGCTGGAAGGAACTGGTCTTTCCCGCCGACAGAGAACCCATCGTGGGGGTTCTGAACCGGGTCCTGGTTGGGGAGCTGCCGGCCTTCAGGGTCGAGTACCGGATGCGGTGCAAAGACGGCAGTTGGCGCTGGATCCAGGACATCGGCCGCGTGCTGGAGCGCATGTCCCTGGCGGTGGGCGACCAGGTGCGTGT
>CAZLSV010000016.1:8628-9455 GCA_964562235.1 uncultured Desulfatibacillum sp. | reverse complement strand
GGAGCGCGATCCCGATGGAAACGCCGCCCGGGCCATGGGCATCCACATCGACATCCACGAACGCAAGCTTTTCGAAGAGAAGCTCTTCAAGGCCAACCAGGAGTTGGAGGAAAGGGTCAATCAGCGCACGGCCTCACTCGAGGAGCTGAATGAAAGTCTTAGGAGAGAAATCTCGGCCCGCTCGACGGCCGAGAGAGATCTCGTGGCCCGAACCGAGGAGCTGGCCGAGATCAACAACGCCCTCAGGGTCATCCTCCGCCAGAACCGCGAAGACAGCGAGGAGAGCACCCGGAAGATGGCCTCCCACATCCGCCAGCTGGCCTTCCCTCATCTGGAGAAACTCAAGCGTGCGCGCCTCACCGGGCGCCAGGCCGCCTACGTTCAGCTACTGGACGAGGCCCTTTCGCAGATCGCCTCGCAGGAGGCCTCTTCGCTCGCGGAGCTGCAGCGGAAGCTGACCGCGAGCGAATTCCAGGTGGCGGGCCTTATAAGGCAAGGCCAGACATCCAAACAAATATCCGAAATTCTATCACTTTCGTGCCGCACCATCGAATCTCACCGCAAGAGCATCCGCAGGAAACTCGGCTTGCAGCACAGCAAGGCCAACCTCCGCAGCCACCTCGCCTCTATCGGTCCATAGATACAATCCACAAATACAATCACCATAATTGGGTAAATTATATACCCAATAAATAACTTATTTTATCGTATTGTTGCCCACCTCTTTCTTTGATAGGATCTATTCCCAGAAGGATTTTCCGGATCATGCCGAGCCGGCCCGCTATGCTGCTTGTCAGCTGAAAGCTCTTTAAAGCTGATTTGAGTGA
>CAZLSV010000016.1:0-8618 GCA_964562235.1 uncultured Desulfatibacillum sp. | reverse complement strand
CCGCTGCTCAATCGCGTCCTCAGGCTGACGTAAATTCCAATCGTCTTACTTACCTGCTGGGCGGTATCTATACCAGAACGATCTCGAGCACGATGATCAATGAGTTTCGTTTTAACACCACGAAGTGGGGCTTTAACGAGATCGATTCGAATCCCGAAGAGAGGCCAATTGCCGCACGAGCCCTTCGCAAGCACGACGCGTTTCCTCCTCGCCGAACTGGGCCCCAACCCGCGGCAGAACCTCGAAACGATCGTCTGCAGGACCTCTGAGTTGCTGAAATGCGACAGCGCGGCCTACATGTGCATCGAGCCGGCCTCCGAAGATCTCCGCTTTAGCTCAACACACAAACTGCCGGCGCGCCCCGCCACGGCCCGTGATCTGACCCGCAGGATTTGCAGCAGAATCATCTCCGGGCAAAAGCCCGAAGCCGTCTGGGCCCTCGTCCCTGGCGAAGACAACCCCATGTCGCCGGCCGCCCTCCTCGCCAAGGCGGGCTTCAAATCGTTTCTCGGGCACCCCGTTTTCTCTAATGGCCAAGCCACCGGAGCGCTGGTCGCCCTGCACACCCGCAGCCGCAGGTTCAGCGAGCAGGACCGGGAAACGATCGCTTTCCTGGCCGGCATCGTGGCCATCGAGGAGAGTCGGCGTCAGCGCGAGGAGGCCTTGAGCAAGAGGATCTCCCTGGAAAAAATGCTCAAGGACCTCTCCACGAAGGCCATCGCGGTCGAAGACGCCCCGGCCTTCATTCAGCACTGCCTGGAAATGCTGGGAAGGCGCATGGAGGTCAACGGTTCTTTTCTCTGGGAGTTCGACCCCGGGAACAAGACCCTGAGCAGCACCTGCGAATGGACGGCTACGGGCCGGGTCCTCCGAAAAAAAGGCCTGCAGAACATTCCTGTCGATTCCCTGCCGTGGGCGACCCACCGGCTCATGAAAGGAGACATCATCAGGTTCGACGACTCGCGGGCGCTTCCGGCCAAACCCGAGCGGGAGCTGCTCGAAGAGATCGGGGGCCCGGCCGGCCTGATCGTCCCGCTCTTCAGCAAGGAGGCGTTTTGGGGCTTTATCGGCCTCAAGTGCCTCAGCGGCGCCAAGTGCGGGATCCCCGAAGATATCCTGATCCTGCAGACGGCGGCCGAGATCATGATGCGCTGCATCGAAAACAGGCAGCTGGCCGAAGAGCTGATCGCCATTCAGCAAAACCTGGAAAAGAGGGTGGGCGAGAAAACGCTCGCCCTGGGAAAGGCCAACAAGCGCCTGTCGGCCGAGATCGCGGCCCACAAGCAGAGCATCGCCGAGCTGAAAAACCGCGAAGGGGAGCTGGCCGAAAAAAACAAGACCTTCCTGGAGCTCTCAGGGGCCCTGGCGGCCCTGCTCAACAAGCCCAAAACCGATCTGGGAGAAGCCGGAGAGTGCCTGATTTCGAAGCTTGACAGGCTGACCGGCCCCGCCGGCACGAACCCGGCGGCCCAGGGGTTGACCGACGCGCAGGAAAAATACATCGGCCGCCTGAGAGAGGGCCTGACGGAACTGGGTTCGCTTCTGAAAACCCGGAGCACGTTCGTCTATCAATGCCTCACGCCGATGGAGATCCAGGTGGCCAACCTCGTCAAGCAGGGCAAGGGGAACAAGGAGATAGCGGACCTGCTCAACCTCTCCCGCCGCACGGTCGAGGTCCACCGCTACAACATCCGCAAAAAATTGCAGCTCGACACATCGAAGACGAATCTCAGAACCTACCTGCTGAACATGGAATGAAAACCGCGACCCGTTTTACCCCCGGACCGGACCGGCCGCCGGCAGCGCGTGAAGTGTTCGTTTTCGGCCCTCCCGGTGGATGATAAAACTTCAGTTGGTGAATTCCTTTAATCGCTCAAGCCGATTGCGGTCATTTGTTCAATCAGCCTCTCCTTGAAAATATTTTTACTTTGATGGTTGCTAACGGTGACGAGGAATTAAATTTAGATCATACCCAGTTCTTCCATGGTGCGGCTATCATTCTTGAGGAAGCTATAGAGGTTCTTGACGAAGTTAGTGACTTTTATGAGTATGCCCGCGAGATTTTGCCGAGGCGGCGGCTGGAGGAATCTGAAAAGAAGATGTTACTGGCTTAAAAGCCAAGTTGAGGGGGATAGGTCTGGCTTGGCTATATGTACTTTCCAATCACCCAAAACAAAAATATAACGATACCCGCGATTGAAATAAACTTCACTCCAAAAACAAATTGATCTCGTGAGCTGTATGCTTTGGGTGAATAGTCAATACCTATTTCTGACGTGGGCCTGCTTTGAACTGGCATTGACGCCTGGGAATTTTTTTTGTTCATAAGATCTCCTTGTTCGTAAAACTGCCGAGTAAGATTTTGATAGAATATGGGCACCTCCTGGCTGGCGAGGCTGTCCCCAGGAACAAATAATGTTATATGTTTCATGAATTAATCTTCATGTTTATATATTTTCTTTTTAGCTGTCAATAGCGACTTTGAAAAACAACAGATAAAGGGCAAGAAGGATGATTTTTAGAACAAAACACAAAAATCGCCTTCGCCAGAAGCCCAATGCTGAGAGATCGAAGGTAGGTGAATACGGAGGCAAGCGGGGTGGCTGGCTGGGGCTATCCCCAAAGTCTATTTATGACGATGACGCCCGCAGCGCCGACTATGATAATGGTGGCGAGGATAAAGACGAGAGGTATTTCCCTGGGGGTGTTTGGTTGCATGGGCGGCGGTTATATACGTAATTTTTAAGTATTGCAAGAGCATGTTATGGCTGCCGAAGGAGAGCAAGACGGACATCGACACGTTGGATGGCAAGACGAAGCCCGCAACCAAACGCAACCCCCGCGCAACCAAAATAAAAAAGAGGTTGAGCCTCGTTGGCTAACCCCTCGATTTTACTGGAGGCGGCACCCGGATTCGAACCGGGGAATAGTGGTTTTGCAGACCACTGCCTTCCCACTTGGCTATGCCGCCATAAAAAAATGGAGCGGGAAACGGGATTTGAACCCGCGACTTCGACCTTGGCAAGGTCGCACTCTACCACTGAGTTATTCCCGCTCGACTCAAAAGAGATTTTTAACGGCTAATACCTGGTTTGTCAACAGAAAATCCCGTTACACCAATTTTTTAAATTTGGCAAAATAATCCACGCCCGACCACATGGTAAAACCCAGGGCCAGCCACAGCAGAAACTGCCCGATGCCTTGGGTATCAAGGCCCAGCAAAGGGTAGTGGATCATGAGCGGGATGATGGCGGCGATCTGAAAACCGGTCTTGAGCTTGCCGAGGCGCGAGGCGGAGATGTCCAGCCCCTTGCCGGCGATCACGCTACGCAGCCCGGTGACCGCCAGCTCCCGTCCGACGATCACGCACACCATCCACGCCGGCACCCAGTCGTGGGCGGCGAGCATGATAAAGGCCGAGGAGGTGAGCAGCTTGTCGGCCACGGGGTCCAAGGCCTTGCCCATGAAGGTCACTTTTCCCTGCCGGCGCGCCATAAAACCGTCCAGGTAGTCGGTGAAGGCCGCGACACTGAAAGTCAGGGCGGCCAGGAGGGTCAGGATCGGTCTCTCCGGGAACGAAAAAAGAAGGATGATAAAGGGGATGATGGCAATCCGGATCAGCGTCAAACCGTTCGGATGTTTGGCGGTGCTCCGCAGCCGGCGCCACACGTCCGGCCGTTTCGCTTCAGCGGCGGTCGGGTTCCCGTACCGCCCGTTCGAAGCGCCCGGGTTCTTGTCGGCGCCGGAGCCCGGCAGGGGCTGCCGTGATGAGTCCATCTCTACCATGACGATCGGCTACTCCCCAGACCCGGAGCGGGTTTCGATGTACTTCTCCCGGCACTCCGGGCTGCAAAACAAAAGGTCGTCGCCCGCGGACTTCAGGGCGATCCCGTCCCGGCGCGGAAAATAGGCCCCGCACTGCGGGTCTTTGATCATCACGTCGTCGATACGACCGGTCTCCCGCTGGTCCATGCGCCCGGGCAGGGTTTTTCCCCGCAGCCACCGCCGCGCCAGCCGGTAGGCGAGATACCCGAGCGCTATGAATACTAAAAGCCGGATCATTTGAGCTCCAACACCTGCTGGCCGTCCTCGTCCAAGGCGGCCAGCAATGCCGCCGCGGTCCGGCCCGACACCGGATGGACCGTGTCAGGATCTATATCACACAACGGCCTCAGAACAAAACGCCGGCGATGCATGCGCGGGTGCGGCAGGGTCAGCGACGGGTCCTCCAGCACCAGCGCGTCGTAGAGCAGGATGTCCAGATCAATCACCCGGGGCCCGAACCGGACGCCTCCGGCCGGCCGGCCGGCCTGTCGCTGCACGGCCTGCAGCCGCTCGAGCAGCTCGAGGGGGCCCAGGTCGGTTTCGACCCGGATGACGCAGTTGACGAACCACGCCTGGTCGGTGAGATCCACCGGCTCGGTCCGGTACATGCGCGATTGCCCGGTGATTCGAATTTCCCCGCCCGCGGCCAGCGCATCGATGGCGCCGCGGCACTGGCGGAGCTTGTCCCCCAGGTTCGAGCCGACGGAGATGAAGGCGCTGTGCCCGGTTTTCACGTCGCCGAATCCGGCTGCCAGGCCTCGGGGTGCAACACCCCGCTGTAAATCAACCGCGCGCCGCCCTCCTGGCGGACGTTGCGATAGAAACCCGACCGCTGTTCGAAGTACACGGTCAGCCGCTCGCCGCCGGCCGTAGCCACGCTCACCGGCGAGGCCAGCCCGAGCTTGGCGGCCGCCACCAGCGCTCCGGCCACCGCCCCCGTGCCGCAGGCCAGGGTTTCCCCCTCCACGCCGCGTTCATAGGTGCGGACCGCAATCCCGCCGGCGGGCTCCCGGCAGATGAAAGTGACGTTGGTCCCCGCCGGCGCAAACCGCGGGTGGAACCGGATCTCACGCCCCGCTGCGGCCACATCCAGCCCCGCGAGGCCATCGCACAGAACCACCACGTGCGGGACCCCCGTGTTGACGCTGCTGACGACGAGCGGGCCGGATGCCAGATCGATCCGGAGCTCGAGGGTGAACTCCTGCGGGTCGGGCATCTTCACCTGGACCCTCGTCCCCGCGACCCGGGCCTCCACCATGCCGGCGTCGGTCTCGAAACGCAGCCGTGCGTCGCCGATCCCCTGAAGAAAAGCGAAGCGCGCGGCGCAGCGCGCGCCGTTTCCGCACATCTCGGCCGGGCTGGCGTCCGAGTTGAAGAACCGCCAGCGGAAGTCCGCGGTTTCCGATGCCTCGATCAGAATCACCCCGTCGGCGCCCGCCGACACCCGCCGCCGGCAGATCCCGGTGATGAACGCGGCGAGCTGCGCTTCCGGCACCACCCGCCCGCGGTTGTCGATCAGAATGAAATCGTTGCCGCTGCCGCTCATTTTAGCAAACGGCACATGGTCCATGGATGTCACTGCCATCGATCCCATCCACGCTTTCAAGGGTTCGGGTGCACGATGTTGGAATCCTTCGAATCCACTCTCGCGGCGGAGGTGCCGATGACCTTGTAACGGTATTTGTAGCCCGGCTCAAGCCAGTCCTTGAACTGCAGCCGCGCCGCAGGGTTCCGGCCGACAAGGCTCACATTTCCGACCACTTGAAACCGCACGCTGCAGCTCTGACACTCCGCCTCGCTCTCCGTCTGGCGGGCGCGCAGGACCTTGAAGGTGACGGCGGCGTTCTCTTTGTCTTTTTCCTTTTCCACCGGCAGGGTCCAGAAGAGCGTCAGGCTGCCGTCCCGGACCTCGAAAACGAGATCTTTCACCGCCTGCGGCGGGTAGGTCCCGGGCTGGATCGGCGGCATTTTTCGCCCGCACCCGCCCCAAACGGCGGCGATCAGGAGGGCGGTCGCGACGGCCGCCAGCCGTCCGGGCAGAGGCATGGGGGGCGGCGGACGCATCCCGTTCACCTCAGCCTTTTTTCGGCCGCCGCGATGGCGGCCCGCACCGCGGCCTGCGCGGTGCCCCCCGGGCAGGCGCGCCGCTCAATGGTCGCGCGCGCCTCCAGGCACCCGAAGATGTCCGGCTGGATCAGCGTGCTGAAACCCTGCAGCTCCGCCAGCGGCAGCTCGTGCAGCTCCCGGCCCTGGTCGATGGCGTGGCGCACGGCCTGCCCGACGCAGTGGTGGGCCTCCCGGAAGGCCATCCCCTGCCGCACCAGGTAGTCCGCGAGATCGGTGGCGTTGATGTACCCGCTGGAAGCGGCCTGCTCCATGCGGGAGCGCACGACGCGCATCCCGGGCAGCATCTGAATGTACACCTCCAGACAGGCGCCGAGCGTGTCGACGGCGTCGAAGAGCGCGCCCTTGTCCTCCTGCAGGTCGCGGTTGTAGGAAAGCGGCAGCCCTTTCAGGAGCGTCAGCATCGCCATGAGGTGCCCGTAGACCCGGCCGGTCTTGCCCCGCACCAGTTCGGCCACATCCGGGTTTTTCTTCTGCGGCATGATGCTGCTGCCCGTCGTGAAGGCGTCCGGCAGCTCGATGAAACCGAACTCGGCGCTCGACCACAGGACCATCTCCTCGGAGAGCCGGCTCAGGTGCAGCATGCTCAGGGAGGCCGCCGCCAGGAACTCGACGATGAAGTCCCTGTCCGAGACGGCATCCAGGCTGTTGGCCGAGAGCGCCGGGAACTTCAGCAGCTCGGCCACGTAGGCCCGGTCGATCGGGAAGGTCGTGCCGGCGAGAGCGGCGCTTCCCAGCGGCATGACGTTCGTGCGCACCCGGCAGGCCTCCATGCGCTCGGCATCCCGCGCGAACATCTCCACATAGGCCATGAAATGGTGGGCCAGCAGCACGGGCTGGGCCCGCTGCATGTGGGTGTAGCCCGGGACCATCACGTCGATGTGGGTCTTGGCGAGCTCGACGAGGACTCGCTGCAGGCCGGCCAGCAGCGAAAGGATCTCTTCCAGGGCGTCGCGCAGGTACATGCGCACGTCGAGCGCCACCTGGTCGTTGCGGCTGCGGCCGGTGTGGACCTTCTGGGCCACCTTTCCCACGATCTCGAACAGCCGCGACTCGATGTGCATGTGGATGTCCTCGAGCTGGTCGTCGAACCGGAAGCTGGCGGCCTCGATTTCCCGCCGGATCTGGTTCAACCCCTGCACGAGGGAATCGGCATCCGTTTCGGTGATGATGCCGGTCCTGGCCAGCATCCGGCAGTGGGCGATGCTGCCTTCGATGTCGTAGCGGTAGAGCCGCCGGTCGACCGCGATGGAGGCGGTGAACCGTTCGACGACCTGGGCCGTCTTCTCGCTGAATCTTCCCTTCCAGAGCTTCTCGGACATGCGGCCTCGCCTACAGGTCAACCCGCTTCGTTGAAAAGCGCATCCAGGCACTCGATCAGCGCGTCGATCTCCTCCGGGGTGATGATCAGCGGAGGCACGAAGCGCAGGATGTTGCCCTGGACGCAGTTGATCAGAAAGCCCTTGTCCATGCATTTCAGGACAAACGGCTCGCCCTCGACGGTCAGCTTGATGCCGAGCAGCAGGCCGACCCCCCGGACCTCCTCGATCGGCGCGTGGCGCTTCTTCAGCCACTCGAGCCGGGAGCGGAAGTAATCCGAGGTGCGGCGGCAGCGCTCGGGGATGGCCTCGGATTCCATGATGCGGCAGACCTCCCGGGCCGCGGCCGAAACGACCGGCGTGCCGCCGAACGTGGAGGCATGCGCCCCCGGCCCGAAGGCGGCGGCCGCCTTCTCCGTGGCGAGCATGGCGCCCATGGGCAGACCGTTGGCCAGGGCCTTGGCGAGGGTCATGATGTCGGGCGTGATCCCGAACTGTTCGTAGGCGAAAAGCGTCCCCGTGCGCCCCATGCCGGTCTGGATCTCGTCGAAGATCAGCAGCAGGCCGGCCTCGTCGCAAAGCGCGCGCACCCGCTTGAGAAAGTCCGGGTCCGGGCAGCGCACGCCGCCCTCCCCCTGGATCGGCTCGAGCAGGACCGCGCAGGTGGAGGGCCCGATCGCGCTTCGGATGGCGTCGATGTCGTTGAACGGCACGAAATCGAACCCGTCCAGCAGTGGGGCGAACCCGTGCTTCACTTTTTCCTGGCCCGTGGCGGAGAGGGTCGCCATGGTCCGGCCGTGGAAGGACTGATCCATGCTGATGATCCGGAAGCGCTGCTCCTCGCCGGCCTCCTTGAAATACTTGCGCGCCAGCTTGATGGCCGCCTCGTTGGCCTCCGCGCCGCTGTTGCAGAAAAACACCCGGTCCGCGAAGCTGTGACCGATGAGCCACTCGGCGAGTTCGAGCTGCGGCACGGTGTAGAACAGATTGGACACGTGCCAGAGCGTGCGGGCCTGTTCGGCCAGGGCATCGGCGATCCGCGGGTGCGCGTGGCCGAGGTTGCACACGGCGATCCCGGCCACGAAATCGGTGTAGCGCTTGCCGTTTTCATCCCAGAGCGTGGACCCGCTGCCGCGGGTCAGCACGACCGGAAACCGCTTGTAGGTTTTGGCGATCACATCGTTGGCCCGGGCCATCACGGGACTGTCCATTCCCATCTCTCCGCTTTTCGGTTGGGTCGACTTATGAGCGGGCCATGGCGCTTGGCGCCACCTTATCGGCCAGCCAGCTGGTTCTTTGTGGGAGAGGCTTTCAGCCTCGATCCTCGCGGCTGGAAGCCTACTCCGCCGA
>CAZLSV010000015.1:75370-77424 GCA_964562235.1 uncultured Desulfatibacillum sp. | reverse complement strand
TGGAGCGGGCTGGCTGCCGTCCGGAAGGTAGTTGAACGGGTGGTTGCGGCGCGCCGCGGCGGGCACCCCGCTCCGCCTCTGCGTGAAATGCGGGAATTGAACATAATTATCTGCCGGAGGAATAGTATTACTTCGGCAACTAAATATGGCACATTCCGGAACCGAACCACCCGGTTCGCCCCTTGAACCCTGGAACCCTCGACCCCTTGACCCCTTCTATCCCTACGGCACCAGCCACAGCGCGGCATCGGCGAGCTTCTGGCTGACGGTGTAGGAGACCTTGCCCCCGAAAAAGGACTTGTTGATCCCGCGGCGGCCCATAACGATGGCGCCGAAGCCCCCCTCCCGCGCGGCCGCGAGGATCGTCTCGCCGACGCTGACCAGCGTCGCGACGGTCCGGGTTTCGACCTGCTCTTCGCGGAATCCCGCTTCGCGCAGCTTCGCCAGGGCCGCGGGGAAAAAATTATTCATGCAGCGCTGGTCCCCTTGGGCCAGAAGCGTCTCCAGGCCCCTGCCCTGCTCCGGGTCGAAATCGACCTCGCAGTAGTCCTTGAGCCTGGGCGCCACATGGAAAAAGCACACCCGGGCCGCGGGGCTGCCTGAAAGCATGAAGGCCAGGTGGTCCACGGCCCGCAGGGCGCTCTCGGAGCCGTCGACGGCCGCCATGACACGCTGCGAACGCACATCCCCGTCCACCAGCCACACCGGGATGAGCGGCGAGTTTTCGATCAGGTGGGCGGAGACGCTGCCCATGAACATCTGCTGCACGGCGGAGATGCCCCGGCGCCCGACCAGGATGGCATCGAAGAGGCCTTTCTGGGCATAGTCGAGAATGTCCTTGGCCAGACCCTGGTTCCGCGGCTGGGTGGCCAGCTCGACCGCCGCCTCCGCCAGGCCGGCACGGATCAACATCTCCCGGTATTGGGCGAGCAGCCGGCCCGCCGCGTCGGCGTTGCGGGCCGCGACCTTGTTCAGCTCCGCCTGGGCACGGCTGCTGTTCCGGGCCTCCTCGCGCAGGAACTGGGAGACCGGCGGCTGGACGTGGAACAGGACGACACCCAGCTCCTGGATGAAGCCGCTCATCCGGCCGGCATACTCGACGGCCTGGCGTGAGGGCGTGGAGTCGTCGACGGCCACCAGGATTTTTTTCTGCATGCGGGAACACCTCCATTGGGAGTGGTTTGGGCTTTATTTTCTCGCACGGTTGTGTTAGCCCTTTGCTATCCCCTCTGCTATCCTCTCTGCTATCATGGAGTTTGAGGTTTATCAAGACGGGACGGCGGCCCGGCCCGACCGCGGCCGGATTCAAACAAAGTGGGCGCATCGACATGACCTCTGAATCCTCGAAACCCTCCCGGGTTTATTTCTTCGGCACCTGCCTGATCGACGCGGTCTATCCCGACGCCGGACTGGCGGCGATCCGCCTGATCGAGCGCGAAGGCGTCCGCGTGGTTTTTCCCGCCGGCCAGTCCTGCTGCGGCCAGCCGGCCTACAACTCCGGCTTTCCCGCCGAAGCCCGGGCCGTGGCCCGCCGGCAGATCGAGGCGTTTTCCGAGGAACTGCCGATCGTGGTGCCTTCGGGCTCCTGCGCCGGGATGATGAAGCACCATTACCCCGCCCTTTTTGCGGGGGAAAAGGACCTGCCGCAGGCCCGGGCCTTATCGGAGCGGGTGTTCGAGTGGTCCGAGTTCATGGTGCGGGTGCTCGGCGCGCGGTACGAGGACCGGGGCGGCCCCCTGCGCGTGACCTGGCACTCTTCCTGTCATGCGCTGCGCGAGATGCGGGTGGTCGAGCACTCCAAGTACCTGCTGCGCCAGCTGCAAAACGTCGAGTTGGTGGAGCTGGCCCGCGAGCGCGAGTGCTGCGGCTTCGGCGGCACCTTTTCCATCAAACACCCGGCCATCTCGGGGGCCATGGTCAACGACAAGGTCGACGACATCGAGCGCACCGGCGCCGAGCGCGTGATCGCCGGGGATTGCGGCTGTCTCATGAACATCACCGGCGCGGCCGACCAGCGCGGGCTGCCGTTTGCCGGGCAGCATCTGGCCGAGTTC
>CAZLSV010000015.1:70103-75360 GCA_964562235.1 uncultured Desulfatibacillum sp. | reverse complement strand
ACGGGTTGGCGGCGCCCAGCCACTGGGCCTCCTCGGGCACGTGGTGGGCACGCTCTTCGAAGGCGGCCGGGACCAGGCGGTGAAGCTCGACGCCCAGCTGCGCAAGAACTTCGCCTTCGCCATGGGCAACTTCATCCTCAAGCGCAAGGCCGTTTTCAGCGACGAGCCGGAAACCGAACGCCTGCGGACCCTCGGCCACGCGATCAAGCAGCGCGCCCTGAGCCGCCTGCCCGATCTTCTCGAACAGATCGAAAGCGCCTGCACCCGCAACGGCATCCGCGTCCACTGGGCCGAAACCCCGGCCGTGGCCAACCGCATCGTGCTGGAGGTCATCGAGTCCCATGCCGCCAGCCGCGTGGTCAAGGGCAAGTCCATGGTCTCCGAGGAGATGCACCTGAACGCCTTCCTCGGCACCCACGGAATCGAGGCCGTCGAGACCGACCTCGGGGAGTTCATCATCCAGCTGGCCGGCGAGACCCCCTCCCACATCATCGTCCCGGCCATCCACAAGAACAAGGCCCAGATCGCCAAAATCTTCCACGACAAGATTCCCGATACGCCCTACACCGAGGACGTGGCCGAGCTCACCGCCATCGCCCGGCGCACCCTGCGCCGAAAGTTCTCCGAGGCGGGCATCGGCCTGAGCGGGGTCAACTTCGCCGTGGCCGAGACCGGGACGCTGTGCCTGGTGGAAAACGAGGGCAACGGCCGGCTGTGCACCACCGTGCCCTCCGTGCACATCGCGGTGATGGGCCTCGAGAAGGTGGTCGAACGGCTCGAGGACCTG
The DNA here is from genome assembly GCA_964562235.1 of uncultured Desulfatibacillum sp. Lineage (GTDB taxonomy): Bacteria > Desulfobacterota > Desulfobacteria > Desulfobacterales > SpSt-501 > SpSt-501. The sequence continues at coordinate 74,573 of CAZLSV010000015.1, read as the reverse complement.
CCGCCCCTGCTGCGGCTGCTCACGGGCTCGGCCACCGGCCAGCTCGTGACCACTTACGTGAACCTGATCACCTCCCCCCGGCGCGAAGGTGAAAAAGACGGCCCCACCGAAGTCCACCTCGTGATCCTGGACAACGGGCGCTCGCGAATCTACCAGGACCCGCAGCTGCGTCAGACCCTGCAGTGCGTGCGCTGCGGCACGTGCTTGAACCACTGCCCGGTCTACACCCGCATCGGCGGCCATGCCTACGGCTTCGTCTACCCCGGCCCGATCGGCAAAATCCTCACCCCGCAGGTCGAGGGCCTGGAAAAAGCCGGAGAGCTGGCGTTTGCCTCCAGTCTCTGCGGGGCCTGCGAGGAGGTCTGTCCGGTCAAGATCCCGATCGCCGCCCTCCTGCGCCGGCTGCGGGACGAGAGCTATTCCGGGGCGCCCCAGGGCACCGTCCCCGGGCGCGGGTGCAAGCAAAACCTGGCCGAACGCATGGCCTGGAAAGGCTGGGCCTTCCTGAACACCCACCCCCGCCTGAACCGGATGGTGACCGCTCTGCTCGGGATGGCGGGCGACTACCTGCCGCCGGCCGGACCGCTGGAACGCTGGATGCGCTACCGCACCGAACCGGAGTTCGCGGGAAAAAGCCTGCACCGCCGGGCCAAAGAAGAGGGGATCGCCGATGAGTGAAACCGCCCGCGACCGCATCCTGAGGCGTCTGAGAGAGGCCCCCCGGCAGGAGAGTCCGCGGCCGGACGCCCCGGCGCCCGCGGCGGCCGTCCCGGACCGCGAGACGCGGGTCGCCCGTCTGAAGTCGCTGATGGAAGCCATGCGCACGGAGGTTTATCGGGTGCCGGCCGCCGAATGGATCCCGCACCTGAAGGAACTGCTCCGGGCGCGACAGATTCAGACCCTGCTGGTCGCCCCGTCCACTCCGATCGGGGAGGCCCTGGCGGAAGCCTGGCGGCCGGACGCGGCCGGGTTGCCGGAGCTGGTGGCCTACGCCGAGCCGGTCGAGTCCTTCAAGAAACGGCTCTTTGCCTTGGACGCGGCGGTCACCTCCGCCGCCGGCGCGGTGGCGGACACGGGCGCGCTGATCCTGCGGCCGACCCCCGCCGAGCCCCGCCTGATGTCGCTCGTGCCGCCGGTGCACATCGCCGTGCTCCAGGCGGACACGGTTTTCCCCTCATTGGGCGACGCCATGCGGGAGGGTCGCTGGGCCGAAGAGATGCCGACCAACATGCTCCTCATCTCCGGCCCGTCCAAGACCGCCGACATCGAGCTGACCCTGGCCTTCGGGGTGCACGGGCCGAAGGAGCTGGTGGTGTTGATATTGGAATAAAAACCCTGTTGCCTTTAGGCCTGCCATGCTGCCCGACCGTTATCAACGTTTCCTGACTGACATCTCCGCCCTGGTCCCTGAAGCACGGATATTCACGGATCCCCTGCGCACCCTCGCCTACGGCACGGACGCCAGCTTCTACCGGCTGATCCCCAAGATCGTCGTGCGCGCCGACACGGAGGCCGAGGTCGCCGGCCTGTTAAAGGCCGCCGACCGCCACGATGTCCCGGCAACCTTCCGGGCCGCGGGCACGAGCCTGTCGGGCCAGGCGGTGAGCGACTCGGTTCTCATCGTGGCCGGCGGCAGCTGGAACCGCCACGAAATCATCGGCAACGGCGAGGGCATCCGACTTCAGCCCGGCGTGATCGGCGGCCACGCCAACCGCTATCTGGCCCCTTACGGCCGCAAGATCGGCCCCGACCCGGCCTCCATCAACTCGGCCATGATCGGCGGCATCGCCGCCAACAACGCCAGCGGCATGTGCTGCGGCACCTCCCAGAACAGCTACCGCACCGTGGCCGGCATGCGCATCCTTTTCCAGGACGGCACCCTGCTCGACACGGCCGACCCCGCCAGCCGCGACGAATTCCGACATGCCCGCAGGGACCTGCTCGAGGCCGTCGACGCCCTCGGCCGGGAGGTGCGCGCCAACTCGGCCCTGGCCGAACGCATTCGTCGCAAGTACAGGATCAAGAACACGACCGGGTTCAGCCTCAACGCCCTGGTGGACTTCGAGGACCCTTTCGACATCCTTCTGCACCTGATGGTCGGCTCCGAGGGCACCCTGGGGTTCATCTCCGAGATCACCTATCAGACCGTGGTCGAGCACCCCTGCAAGGCGAGCGCTCTCATGGTGTTCCCGCAGATCGAGAACGCCGCCGCGGCCGCGGCCATCTTGCGCGAGCAGCCGGTGGCCGCGGTCGAGCTCATGGACCGCGCCTCCCTGCGGTCGGTGGAGAAAAAAGCCGGGATGCCGGACTACCTGCAGACGCTCTCCCCGCTGACCGCAGCACTGCTGGTGGAAACCCGGGCCTACACGGCCGAGGAGCTTAAGGACCAGGTCCGGGCCGTGACCGGCGCCCTGCAGCGGGTCCCCATCGAACGGCCCATCCTCTTCACCGACCGGATCGTCGAGTACACCTCGCTGTGGAACATCCGCAAGGGGCTTTTCCCGGCGGTCGGCGCCGTGCGCGAGGCCGGCACCACGGTGATCATCGAGGACGTGGCCTTTCCCATCGAACGGCTGGCCAAGGCCACGCTGCACCTGCAGGAGCTCCTGCAGCGCTACCGTTACGATGAAGCCATCATCTTCGGCCACGCCCTGGAGGGCAACCTGCACTTCGTCTTCACCCAGGACTTCGGCCGGGCGGCGGAGGTCGAGCGCTACCGCGGTTTCATGGACGAGGTCTGCGACATGGTGGTGAACGACTACGACGGCTCGCTCAAGGCCGAGCACGGCACGGGCCGCAACATGGCGCCCTTCGTCGAGCGGGAGTGGGGAAAAGAGGCCTACGCCGCCATGCAGCGCATCAAGGAGATCTTCGACCCGAAGAACCTCCTCAACCCCGGGGTCATCATCAACCCGAACCCGCAGGCCCACATCGAAAACCTCAAGCCCCTGCCCCGGGCCAACCCGATCGTGGACAAGTGCATCGAGTGCGGCTTTTGCGAGGCGAACTGTCCCTCCAAGAACCTCACCCTCACCCCCCGGCAGCGCATCACCGTCCAGCGGGAGATCGCCCGGCTGAAGGCCGCCTGCGAGAACCCGGCCCGGCTCGCGGAGCTCGAGCGCGCCTACCGCTACCAGGGGGAGCAGACCTGCGCCGCCGACGGCCTGTGCGCGACCGCCTGCCCGGTGGAGATCAACACCGGCGACCACACCAAGGAGCTGCGCCGCCTGAGCGTGACCCCCACGGCCGGTTGGGCCGCCGCCCACGTCGCGAAACATTTCGGCCAGGCGGCCGCCGCCGTGCGCACCGGCCTCAAGCTCGCCGACGCCCTCCACGGGCTGCTCGGCTCGCCCCGCATGGAGCTCCTGACCGCCGGCGCACGCCGGTTGAGCGGCACCCGCCTCCCCCACTGGACGCGCTACATGCCGGCCGGCGTCGACGGGCCTCGTCCGCGGCCGATCCTAAAAACGGGCGCGCCCCGGATGGTCTATTTTCCAAGCTGCATCAGCCGCACCATGGGCCCGGCCCGCAGCGACCCGGACCGCGACCCATTGCACGCGGTCACGCTCCGGCTGCTCGAAAAAGCCGGCTACGAGGTCCGTTTCCCGCCCCGGATGGAGACGCTCTGCTGCGGGACGCCCTTCGAGAGCAAGGGGTTCACGGCCCAGGCCGACGCCAAGGCCCGCGAGCTCGGAGCCGCCCTGCTGGAGGCCGCCGACGGCGGCCGCCTGCCGGTGCTCGTCGACACCAGCCCCTGCCTGTACCGCATGAAAAACGTGCTGGACCGTCGGTTGACGCTGCTCGACCCGGTGGAGTTCACCCTGACCCACCTGATGGAACGGTTGCAGGTCAACCCGGCGGATGAAACCATCGCTTATCACCACACGTGCAGCAGCGTGAAAATGGGCCTCGAGGCCAAGGCCCTGACACTCGCCAAGGCCTGCGCACGGAACGTGGTGGTGCCGGAGTTCGTCGGCTGCTGCGGGTTTGCCGGCGACCGCGGCTTCAACTACCCCGAGCTCAACGCCTCGGCCCTGCAGCACCTGCGCGCCGGCCTTGCCGGCCGATGCACCGCGGGCTATTCCACCAGCCGCACCTGCGAGATCGGCCTGTCGGCCCACAGCGGGATCCATTACAAGTCGATTCTCTACCTGGTCGATCGATGCACCGCGCCCAAATGAATTTGAAATTTGAAATTTCAAATTTCAAACCGGATGCCCCCCACCCCCCGCTGCGCCTGGCCTGGCTCATTTGGTGCCTTGGAGCGCTTTTGTACGTCATCGGCTTCTTTCACCGGCTGGCGCCGGCGGTGATGACGCAGGAGCTGATGCGCGATTTTGACATCGGCGCGGCCGGGCTGGGCAACCTCTCCGGGTTTTACTTCTACAGCTATTGGCTGATGCAGATCCCCACGGGGATCCTGGCGGACAGCTGGGGGCCGCGGCGGCTGCTGACCGTTGGCGCGCTGGG
>CAZLSV010000015.1:59970-70093 GCA_964562235.1 uncultured Desulfatibacillum sp. | reverse complement strand
TCGGCCGTCGGCGCGGTTTTCTTCGCCCTGTCGCCCGGCGTGACCTGGGCCTGCCTGGGGCGGCTGCTCATCGGCGGCAGCGTCGCCGTGGCGTACGTCGTCAACCTCAAGCTGGCGGTCAATTGGTTCCCGGCGAGGTATTACTCGATGATTTCGGGGCTGGGGCTCATGGCCGGCATCATGGGCGCCGTGACCGCGGGCGTGCCGTTGCGGATGCTGGTGGACGGTTTCGGCTGGCGCACGGTGATGCTGGCCGCGGCGGCGGTCACCGGCGTCCTGGCCGCGGCCACATGGACCCTGGTCCGTGACGACCCCGGCGAGCGGGGGTATCGCAGCTACGCCCCCCAGGAGCCCCGGCCCGCACAGCCGGCCGGCGGCCGCGCGCTCTCCGGCGTGGGGGAGGTTTTCCGGTATGCCAACACCTGGCTGCTTTTTTTCATCCCGGCCAGCCTGGTGGGCTCTGTCTTGACGTTCTGCGGCCTCTGGGGCGTGCCGTATTTGACGACCCACTACGCTCTTTCCACCACCGAAGCAGCGGCCCTGACCTCGCTCTTGATGATCGCCTGGGCGGTGGCGAGCCCTGTTTTCGGCTGGCTCTCCGACCGAACGGGACGCCGCAAGCCGCTGATGATCGCCGGCCATGTCCTGGCGGCGCTCGGGTGGGCGTTTATTTTATTCACTCCCGGACTTCCCGTTTGGCTCCTCGCACTGCTGATGGCGGCGACCGGCGGCTGCTCGGCGAGCTTCATCATCTGCTGGTCGCTGGCGAAAGAATCGGTGCCGGTCGCCCGCGCCGGCACCGTCTCCGGCGTCATCAACATGGGCGTCATGCTGGGCGTCACCGTGCTTCAGCCGACCGTGGGCTGGATGCTCGACCGCCGCTGGGAGGGCGCCGTGCGGGAGGGGGTTCGCGTGTACAGCCTAAGCGCCTACCACGCCGGGTTCTGGCTGATGATGGGTTGGATCCTGCTCTCCCTGGTGCTGCTCCTCTTCACCCGTGAGACCCGCTGCCGTCAGGTGGGTTGAGGCGCGCCCGGCGGCCCCTGCCCTCTTGCGCGCGGCATTGACACCCCCGCGTAATTCTACTAATGCAGAGCGAGTCGTTAAAACCACCCCTCATCGTCACGGACATTCACCCAAAAGGAGGAAATTCCATGCGTTCACGGATGACGGCAGTCGTCGTCGGCTTGTGTATTTTCGGTTTCGTCGGCGGGGCCGCGGCCCAGACCCAGATCAACATCGCCGCGGTCACCAACCCGGACTTCGTCCACACCAAGGCGGCCGTCTGGTTCAAGGAGTGCGCGGAGAAAACCGCTCCCGGCAAGCTCAACGTGACCGTCCATCACTCGGCCTCGCTGGGCAGCGAAACCCAGGTGCTGCAGCAGATCCAGCTCGGGACCACCCAGATGTCGGTCTGCACCACCGGCCCGATCGAGGCTTTCGTGCCCGAGATCAAGGCCCTGGAGATGCCGTTTGTGTTCCCCTCCTACGAAGCGGCCGACAAGGTGCTCGACGGCCCCATCGGCCAGGATCTCGCCAAGAAGTTCGAAAAATCGGGCTTCGTGGCGCTGGCCTTCCTTGACAACGGCTTCCGCAACGTCACCAATTCCAAGAAGGCCGCCAAAACACCGGAGGACCTCAAGGGCCTGAAGATCCGCACCATGGAAGCCCCCACCCACCTCGCGATCTGGCGGGCCATCGGGGCCAACCCGACACCCATGGCCTGGCCCATTTTCACGCAGCTGCAGCAGGGCGTGATCGACGGCCAGGAAAACCCGATCGCGGTCATCTACGCCGCCAAGCTGCCCGAGGCGGGTCAGAAGTATTTGACCCTCACGCGCCACGTGTATTCGGCCCTGGTCTTCGTGGCCAACAAAGCCTTCATCGACGGGCTGCCCGCCGCGGAGCGCAAAGTGGTCATCGACTGCGCCCGCACGGCGTCGCAGCAAGGCCGCAGCTTCATCCGCGGCAACGAGGCGAAGCAGCTGACCGAGCTCAAGGCGGCCGGCATGCAGGTGGAGGAGCAGCCCGACCTGGCGGCGTTCCGCAAAGCGACGGCCCCCGTGATCGACTCCGCCTCCGGCGAGACCAAGAAGATCGTGGAGCAGATCCAGCAGTCGGTAAAGTAGAAATGGCGCTTGGCGCCATTTCTACCGATGGAATGAAAACGAAATCCCCCCCGCCCCCCTTTTCTAATCTAAAGGGAGAGAAAACCGTGCAGGCTCCCCCCTTTAACAAAGGGGGGGGCGGGGGGGGATTATAGAACGGCTTCACCGGAACCGTTCAAGAGAAGCTGAGAACACCCGTGCCTATTTTGCAGCGCATCAGCCAGGCCATCAACGCCGTGGTGGAAAAATTCTTGTTTGTGATCGGGGCCACCATCTGCGTCATTTTGTTCACCCAAGTGGTCTCCCGGTACGCGGGCGCCTCCCTGGGGTGGTCCGAGGAGGTCAGCCGGCACCTTCTGGTCGCCATCACCTTCATGGGCGGCACGGTCGCCTACAAGCGCGCGAGCTTCATCGGGTTGAAAGGCCTCGGCCACCACCTGGGACCGGCCATCCAGCAGGCCATCGTGGTCGGGCTGCAAGCCCTGACGCTCGTCTGTTTCTGCCTGCTCGCCTGGTTCGGGGCCGTCTACACGGTCAAAGCCGCCGAGCACACATCCGCCTCCCTGCAGATCCCGATGGCGATCCCTTTTTCCGTGATCCCGGTGGCCTTCGTTATCTTCGTCGTGCACGTGCTGGCGGACATGGCCCGCACGCTGGAACGGAAAAAGCCATGATCGTGCTCCTGCTCTTCGGAAGCCTCTTCCTGCTGATCGCACTGGGGCTGCCCATCGCCCTTTCCATCGGACTGCCCGCGATCGGTTTCATGCTGACCCCCGGGGTCTTCCCCGCCGGCGTCCAGATCTCGGCCCTGGGGCAGACGATCATTCAACTGCTCTTCGCCGGGGTCGACTCCTTCGACCTGCTGGCGATCCCCCTTTTCATGCTGGCCGGCTCCATCATGGAAACCGGCGGGATCTCGCGCCAGTTGATCGATTTCTCCGACAGCCTCGTGGGCTGGGTGCCGGGCGGGCTGGCCTGCGCGGTGATCGTGGCCTCCATGTTCTTCGCGGGGATTTCCGGGTCGGCCGCGGCCGACACGGCGGCCTTGGGCGCCATCGCCATCCCCGCCATGATCCGCCAGGGCTACCCGCCCGCGTTCTCGGCGGCCGTGGTGGCGGCGGGCGGGTCCATCGGCGTTATCATCCCGCCCTCCATCCCCATGGTGATCTTCGGCTTTCTGACCAATGTCTCCATCGCCAAGCTCTTTGCCGGCGGCATGCTGGTGGGGGTCCTCTTCGGGCTGAGTTTCATGGCCGTGGCCATCTGGTACGCCTGGCGCCGCAACTACGGCACCCGCAGGCCCTTCTCGCTGGAACGGGTGGGCGCCGCCCTCAAGGAGGCGATCTGGTCCCTGGGCGCTCCGTTCATCGTTCTGGGCGGGATTTTGACCGGCATCGTCACGGTCACGGAGGCGGCCGCCCTGGCGGTCTTCTACGCCCTGTTCGTCGCCATGGCCGTCAATCGGAAGATCAAATGGGAGGAGATGCCCGGGCTCATCATCCGCTCCCAGATCGTGGCCGCCACCATCCTCTTCATCATCGCCATGGCCAAGGTGTTCACCTGGCTGGTCGCCATGAAGCAGACGCCCATGCTGGTCCAGGCCGCCCTCAACTCCCTGGCCCTGCCGCCGTGGGCGCTGCTGCTGCTGGTCATGGCGGGGCTGCTCGTCATCGGCTGCATCATGGAGACCACGGCCGCCCTGATCCTGCTGGTGCCGGTGCTCGCGGCCATCACCCCGCAGCTGGGGGTCGACCCGATCCAGTTCGGCGTTCTGATGGTGGTCAACCTCGCCGTCGGCATGCTCACCCCCCCGATCGGCATCTGCCTCTTTGTGGCCTGCGGCATCTCCGGGCTTCCGCTCGGCCAGGTGGGGCGGGCCGTGATGCCGCTCGTGGCCGTCGCCATCGCGGCGCTGCTGATCGCATGCTACTGGCCGCCGCTGACCACCTGGTTCCCTTCGTTGATCTACAAATGAAATTCGGGGGCCGAAAAGAGCGGCCCCCGAATTTCATAACGGTGGCAGGCACCCCGCGGCGCCGGCGAACGGATCATTTGCCGGAACAACCAAAACCAAGCCTTGCCCTCTGCTGCCACGCTGTTTCTTTTCCCTTGATCCGCCCGGCGTTTTAGTGTCAATATCGTAGCAAATTTGCCACATGTGAACCGAGAGACCCTTAAGGGAGGGGAAAGCAGAATGAAAATAGCATTTATCGGCATGGGCACCATGGGGGCTGCAATGGCCCTGAACCTTATCAAGGCCGGGCACGAGGTCACGGTGCACAACCGCAGCCGCGAACGGGAGGAGCCGGTGGCCAAGGCCGGGGCCCGGCGGGCGGGCACCCCGAAGGAGGCCGCCACGGGCGCTGAGATCATCATCATCTGCGTCAGCGACACGCCCGACGTGGAGGCCGTGGTCCTCGGGGAAAACGGTGTTATCCACGGTGCCGCGGCCGGCGCCGTCGTGGTGGACATGTCCACCATCAGCCCCTCGGCCACTCGCCGGATCGGATCGGAGCTTGGCCAGAAGGGCATCCGCATGCTGGACGCGCCGGTTTCCGGCGGCTCCGAGGGCGCCCAGAAAGGCACGCTCTCCATCATGGTCGGCGGGATGGCCGAAGACGTGGCGAAGGCCATGCCGGTCCTGTCGGCCATGGGCAAGAGCATCACCCACGTCGGCCCCAGCGGCGCCGGGCAGTTCACCAAGGCGATCAACCAGGTGATCCTTGCCGGCGTCTACCTGGCCGTGGCCGAGGGCATGACCCTGGGGCTCAAGGCCGGGCTGGACATGGAGAAAGTGGTCCAGGCGCTCGCCGGCGGCGCCGCCGGGTCGTGGGTTTTGAACTTCCGCTCCGCAAACATGATCAAAAACGAATACCCCCTCGGCTTCCGCGTGCGCCTGCACCGCAAGGATGTGGCCATCGCCATGCAGGCCGCAGCTGAGCTGGGGGTCTTCCTGCCGGCCACGGCCCTGGTGGAACAGATCGAAAACGGCCTCATCTCCCAGGGTTTCGGCGACGAGGACGTTTCGGCGATGGCGCGGCTGATCCGAAAGCACTCCGGGCTGGAGTAGCATGGTCCGAACCCATGTTTCACCGCATCCGGCATCTTTCTGCTGAATAAACCGCCTCGAAGGGAGAGCAAAGACGATGAAGCTCGAAAACGCGTTCACCATGGACACCTCCAGCATCAAGTTCGGTAAGGGCGTCACCCGTGAAATCGGATACGACATGGAAGAGCTGGGCTGCCGACGCGTGGTGGTGGTCACCGACCCGTACCTGGGAAAAGGCGACCCGGTCGCCGTCACCCTGGAGGCCCTGCGCGGCCGGGGCATCGACACCGTGCTGTTCGACCAGTCGAGCGTCGAGCCCACCGACGTGTCGTTCAAGGAGGCCGTCGCCTTCGCCGTGGACGGCAAATTCGACGGCTACGTCGCCGTCGGCGGCGGCTCCAGCATGGACACCTGCAAGGCCGCCAACCTGTACGCAACCCACCCGGCGGATTTCATGACCTACGTCAATCCGCCCATCGGCAAGGGCGTGCCGGTCCCGGGGCCGCTCAAGCCCATGATGGCCGTCCCCACCACCGCCGGGACGGGCAGCGAGACCACCGGGGTCACGATTTTCGACTACCTGGAAATGGGAGCCAAGACCGGCATCGCCCACCGGGCCCTGCGGCCCATCCGCGGCATCATCGATCTGGAAAACACCCGCACGATGCCTCCGATGGTGGCGGCCTGCACCGGGCTGGATCAGCTGACGCACGCGCTGGAGGCCCTGACGACCCTGCCTTACAACAAACGTCCGGCCCCCGAGCACCCGCGTCTGCGGCCGGCCTATCAAGGCGCCAACCCCATCAGCGACGTGTGGGCCGCACGCGCAGTCGAAATGATTGCCGCCAATCTCCTGCGGGCCATGGAGGATCCAAACGACGACGAGGCGCGGGGGCAGGTGCTGTTGGCCGCCACCTACGCCGGCATCGGGTTCGGAAACGGCGGGCTTCATCTGGCGCACGGCATGTCTTACCCGGTCTCCGGCATGGGCATGGCCCGCAGCTACACACCCGAAGGTTATCCGCCCGGGCACCCGATCATCCCCCACGGGATGGCGGTGTGTCTGAATGCGCCGGCGGTCTTCCGTTTTACAGGGCCGGCGAACCCGGCGCTTCATCTGCACGCCGCGAAGCTCATGGGTTGCGACGTTTCCAAGGCCAAGCCCGAGGAGGCCGGTGAGATCCTGGCGAGCGCCATTCTCGATGTCATGCGCAAGGTGGGCATGCCCAACGGCTTGAAAGCGGTCGGCTTCGGGCCGCAGGACGTCGACAAACTGGTGGAGGGCACGCTGCCCCAGCACCGGGTGACCAAGCTCTCCCCTCGTCCGGCCGGGCCCGAGGATCTGCGGCAGCTCTTCCTGGACTCCATGACCTTGTGGTAGGCACGACCGGGAGTTCACGATGGCGGATTCGCGGGAAAACGAAGGCCTCACGGAACTCAAGCGCCGGATCGAGATGTATCAGCTCATCTTCGAGAGCATTTACAACGGCGCCATGGTGACCGATGCCGACGGGGTCATCACCCACTTCAACAAACCCTACGGCCAGTTCCTCGGGCTGGACCCGGCGACTCAGATCGGCCGGCATTGCACCGAGGCCGTCGAGAACTCCCGCATGCACATCGTGGCCCGGACCGGAAAGGCCGAAATCAACCACTCCCAGTTGATCCGGGGCCAGAAGATGGTGGTCCAGCGGATCCCCATCAAGAAAGACGGCAAGCTCATCGCCGTGTTCGGCCAAGTGATGTTCAAGGACGTCAAGGACGTCGGCAAACTGGCGCGCGAGCTCTCCTTGCTGGAGTCGAAGGTCAAGCTTTATGAAGAGGAGCTGCTCAGCCTGCGCTCCACGCGCTACACCTTCGACAGCATCATCGGCAAAAGCGAAGCCATCCAGAACCTGAAGCAAGAGGCCCTCAAGGCGGCCGGCAACCATTTCCCGGTGCTCATCACCGGTGAGAGCGGCACCGGCAAGGAGCTCTTCGCCCAGGCCATCCACCACGCGAGCGGCCGCCGCGTCCACCCCTTTGTGCGCATCAACTGCGCGGCCATCCCCCGCGACCTGCTCGAATCGGAGCTCTTCGGCTATGAGAAGGGCGCCTTCACCGGCGCCAAGATGGAGGGCAAGCCCGGCAAGTTCGAACTCGCGCACGAGGGCACCATCTTCCTGGACGAAATCGGCGATCTGCCCATCGAAATGCAGCCGAAGCTGCTGCGGGCCATCGAGGACAAGGAGTTCGAGCGGGTCGGCGGGAACAAGGTCGTGCGCTCGGACTTCCGCGTCATCGCCGCCACCAACCAGAGCCTGGAATCCATGCTGGCCGCGGGGCGCTTCCGCAAAGACCTTTTCTACCGCCTGAACGTCGTCTCCCTGCACATCCCTCCCCTGCGCGAGCGACCGGCGGACATTGCCGCCATCACCCTGCATTTCCTGGCGCAGACCTCGAGGGAGGCGAGCCTCCGCCACCTGGCCATCGACAAGGCGGCGGAAACCGCCCTGCGGCGGTGTGAATGGCCCGGCAACGCCCGCGAGCTGCTGAATGTCCTCGAACGCAGCGTGCACGACCTTGAGGGCGACACCATCCGCTTGCCGAATCTGCCGTTTTATGTGCAGCGCGGCCGCCCCAGCGCGGCCCGGCGCCGGCAGACTTCGCTCAGGGAAACACGTTCCCGCACCGAGCGCGAGACCATCTGGGCGGCGCTCAAGGAAACCGGCTTTCACAAGGCGCGCACCGCCCGGGCCCTGGGCATCCACCGCACGCTGCTCTACAAGAAGATGAAGAAGTACGGCCTGCCCCTCCGCCCCACGAAGTGACCCGGCCGCCGACTGCGCCGGTCTTGAACACGCGCTATCCATGATTATTAAAGATTTTACTTGCGAGATGGGTTCCTGTGGTGCCAGGATCTCGGCAAATGGAAACCGCCACTTTTTTCAACGAAACGGGGAGGGCCAAAAAATGAAACGCACCGACAAGCCAAACGGTACAGCCTCATTTGCGCTTCTGCTGATGATCCTCGTCACGCTTTCCTGCTCCAGTGGGTACAACAAGTATGCCGATGAATATTATGCGCAAGGAAATATTTTTTTTAAGAATATGGACTATGACAGATCCATTGACAGCTTCTCGAAAGTGTTGGAGCTGGCGCCGACCGGAGAGGAAAACAACCGGGTCTACTACATGCGCGGTCGATCCTATCTGAAGAACAGACAATACGACCAGGCCATATACGATTTTACCAGGGCCCTGGAACTGACCGGCGGCGGCGACAGAAGCTTGAAGTTTCTGATTTATGAGATGCGCGGCGATGCCTATTTCGGAAAAGATGCCTGGGCGAGCGCCATACAGGACTATTGGAAAGCGGTTGCCGAGGATGTCGACAACGAAAACACGAAATACGTTTACCTGAACAGAGGCTGGGCCTACCTTAACAGCAACGACCCGGGGGCTGCCATAAAAGACTTTGACAGAGCCGTGTCGCTCGATTCCAAACTGGCGGAAGCCTATTTCGGCCGCGGAAATGCCTGGCTGAAAAGGGGGGACCCGCAACGAGCCTTGGAGGATGCAAAAGAGGCATTAAAGCTGAAGCCCGACGAACGGAAATATGACGATCTTGTCTATGAGATCAGCTCAGGGGCCAAGAGAAAATAGGCTTCGACGGGCTTATAATTCCTGTGCCGATCATTAGACCGGCCAATAAATAGGGCAACGCCAGTTCGGGTTCAAGGTCAGCCGCGTGCCGTAGTTGACAGAAAAGCCTCTTTTCGTTAGGTTGAATCGATCCCCAAAAGAAACCTCAATCGGGAAAACCGCATGATCATCGGGCTGGATGTCGGGGGCACCCACACGGATGTCGTTTTGCTGAATGACGCCGGCCTGCTGCGAGAAGCCAAAGTCCCCACCGACGCCGGCGACCTCTTCCGCTCGATTTTTAAAGGCCTGGACGCGGTCACGGAAGGCGTGGACACCCGCGCCATCGGACGCATCGTGCTCAGCACCACGCTCACCACCAACGCGATCATCCAGGACGCGATCCCGCCGGTGGGCATGATCGTGTCGGCCGGCCCCGGGATCGACCCGGAACATTTCCGCACCAACCCCCATTACGTCTGCGTGAAGGGCTCCATCGACCACCGTGGCCGCGAGGTCGAACCCGTCCGACCGGAGGAGATTCTGGCCGCCGCCGAGGGATTCCGGAAAGAAGAGATCCGGCAGGTGGGAGTGGTGGGCAAATTCTCGATCCGCAACCCCTCCCACGAGCTCCGTATCGGGGAGTTGCTGGGGGATGGCTTCGACAAGGTTTTCATGGGCCACCGCGTTTCCGGCAGCCTGAATTTTCCCCGTCGCATCGCCACCACCTATCTGAACGCCGCCGTCTACCCGATCCACAAGGCGTTTTTCGACGCCGTCCTCAACAGCCTGACCGTCAAGGGGCTGCACCTGCCGTTGCGCCTGCTCAAGGCCGACGGCGGCAACATGCGGCTGGAGGCCTCGGTGGAGTACCCCGCCCAGACCATCCTCTCCGGGCCGGCGGCCAGCGTCATGGGGGCCGTCGCCATGGCCGCGGGCGACGAAGACGCGGTTGTGATGGACATCGGCGGCACCACCACCGATCTGGCGGTCTTGATCGGCCGCGCGCCGGTGCTCGACCCTCAGGGCATCGCCATCGGCCCCTACCGGACCCTGATCCGTTCGCTGGAGACCCTGTCGATCGGCATGGGCGGCGACAGTGCCGTCCGCCTGAAAAACGGACAAATGAGGGTCGGCCCGGACCGGGCGGGTCCGGCGATGCTTTTCGGCGGAAACGTGCCCACGCCGACCGACGCCCTGGCGGTCATCGGGGATTTTCCCTGTGACGATCCCGAGCCGGCACGCGCCGGACTGAAGCCGCTGGCGGATCAATTGGGTCTTTCCGTGCACGCCCTGGCCGAGCAGGTGGAGCTGTTGCTGCATTCGGACAAGGGCCGGCACC
>CAZLSV010000015.1:45284-59960 GCA_964562235.1 uncultured Desulfatibacillum sp. | reverse complement strand
GCCGAACGACTCACGGCGCACATCAACGGCAAGCCCGTCTACACGCTGCACGAATTCAAGGAGGGCTACCAGGTGCGGCCCCGGTCCGTTCTGGTCCTGGGCGGCCCGGCCCCCTGTTTCGCCAAACACCTTCAGCGGCTGACGTCCATGCAGGTTCGGGTCGTACCGAGATGGCAGGTCGCCAACGCCATCGGCGCGGCTCTGGCACGCACCACCTGCGAGGTGGGGCTTTTCGCCGACACGGAACAGCGGGTGGTCAGCGCCCCGTCGGAGAATTTCCTGCAGCCCATCGCGGACGGCTACGGCCTGGAAGCCGCCACGGCGCAGGCGCTGGACCTGCTGCGGGCCAAGGCCCTGGCGCGCGGCGCCAACCCCGACTACCTCGAGATGGAAGTCGTGGAAAACCAACAGTTCAACATGGTGCGGGGGTTCAACACCTCCGGGAAGAACATCCGCGTCCGCGTCCAGGTCAAGCCGGGACTGATCCACGGCTACGACAACCTGCTGAAGAACCTGTCGGGAGCAATTCCAGACAACCGATGAACGAACGGCTCAACATGTTGAGAGAATCCCGGAATTCGAACTTCGTGCTTGTTTCGGGTTTGAGATTTCGTGCTTCGGATTTTTGAGGAACCCCACCGTATGCTGCAAGCCAAGAACAAGGTCGGCCTGGTTTTCTTTCCGGCCTACGACTGGGCCATCAGCCCGGGCCATCCCGAACGCGAGGAGCGGCTGCTCTACACCCAGGACCAGATCCTCGAAGAGGGCCTGTTCGACATCGATGGAATCGTCGAACTCAAGCCGGACCCCGTGAGCCTGGCCGACATCCAGCGTGTTCATTTCTGTGTCCCCGACGCCTGGAGCATCGCCACCGAATCTCATTTCATAAGCGCCGGCGGGGCCAAGACGGTCGGCATGGCGGTGCTCGAACGGAAGGTCGACAAGGGCTTCGCCCTCGTGCGACCCCCGGGCCACCACGCCATGCGCGTCGCCCACGGCTCGCGCGGCTTCTGCAACATCAACATCGAGGCCGTCATGATCGAGTTTTTGCGGCGCAAATACGGAGTGGACCGGGTGGCCATCGTCGACACCGACTGCCATCACGGCGACGGCACTCAGGACATCTACTGGCACGACCCCGACACCCTGTTCATCTCCCTGCACCAGGACGGCCGGACCCTCTACCCCGGGAGCGGATTTCCCGGCGAGCTGGGCGGCCCGAATGCCGTGGGCCGCACCCTCAACATCCCGCTGCCGCCCCACACCGCCGAAGAAGGCTTTCTGCACGTCATTCGCAACGTCGTGCGGCCGATCCTGGACGATTTCAAGCCCCAGCTCATCGTCAACTCGGCCGGCCAGGACAACCACTACACGGACCCCATCACCAACATGAATTTCTCGGCCCAGGGCTACGCGGAGCTCACCACGCTTTTGAATGCCGATATCGCCGTGTTGGAGGGGGGCTACTCCATCGAGGGCGCCCTGCCTTACGTCAATCTGGGGATCGTGCTCGCTATGGCCGGCCTGGACTACAGCAAGGTCCGGGAGCCGGACTACGATCGCCGCCAGACCCGCCAGGCGGAGACGGTGACCGCCGCCGTCAAGGAGGTCAGCGACCTCATCCTGGCCTGCTGGGTGGGGCGGGACCAGCTGCGCGAAAAAATGCTGGAAAAAAGAGACAGCCACCGCCGCTCCCGCCGCATCTACTACGACACCGACGGGATTTCCGAGTCCCAGCAGGAGGAGATCACGGCCTGCGACACCTGCGGCGGCGCGCTCCGCATCGATTCCACATCCGACCGGGGGGCCCACATCCTGGCGGTGCACATCCCGCGCAAAGCCTGTCCGAGCTGCCGGGAGGCGGGCCGCAATTGGTATGATCAAGCCTCCATCAAGCGTTTCGACCGGGTGTTCCTGCAGGACCGGCCCCAGGACCAATACCTTGTCAAGAAAAACGACTGACGGCTTTAACTTTTCACCCGCCGAACACCAGGACACGAACGTAACCATGAACCTCGATCCCAACGCCGAACGTTATCGCGCCGTTTTCGACATCGCCCCCTTGGGCATCGCGATCGCCGACCGCCACGGCGGCCTGCTGGAAGCCAACCCCGCCCTTCTCGCCATGTTCGGCTACACACGCTCGGAGCTCCTGGACCGCTGCTTCACGGATCTCGCGCACCCGGAAGAGCGCGGCCGCATAACCGAAATGATCCAGGGCCTCGGCGCAGGCCAAGCGGATTCCGGCCCGACCGAAAGCCGATGCCTCCGAAGGGACGGCAGTGAATTCTTGGCCTTGGTCCGGTGCACGGCGCTGCGCGACGGCAACGGAGAGATCACGCACTGGCTGGGCATCCTGGAAGACATCTCCATGCACCGGACCGCTGAAACCGAGCGCCGGCGCCTGGCCGCCCAGGTGCAGCGGGCCCAGAAAATGGAGGCCATCGGCACGCTGGCCGGCGGCATCGCCCACGACCTCAACAACCTGCTGATGGGGATCCAGGGCAACATCTCCTTGCTGCTTCTGGACAAAACGCCCGGCCACCGCGATGTGACCTATTTGAAAAATGTGGAAAAATCGGTGACGCGGGCCTCGGAGCTGACGCGGCAGATCCTCGGGTTCGCGCGCGGCGGCAAGTACGAAGCCACGGTCACCGATCTCAACTCGCTTCTCGAAAAGACCGCCGAGATGTTCGGCCGGACCCGCCGGGAGATCACCATCCGTCGGAAATTTCAGGAGGCCCCCTGGAAGATCGAAGCCGACCCGTCGCAGCTGCAACAGGTCCTGCTCAACCTGCTGGTCAATGCCTGGCAGGCCATGCCCGGCGGCGGGGAACTGGTGCTGCAAACCGCCAACGTTTTCATCGGTGCGGATTCCCCGGACACACCGCCGGAGGCCGTTCCCGGTTCGTATGTGCGCGTCGACGTCAGCGACACCGGCGTCGGCATGGACCCCCAGACCCTCACGCGCATCTTCGAGCCCTTTTTCACCACCCGGGAAAAGGACCTCGGCACGGGGCTCGGGCTGCCGTCGGCCATCGAGATCGTCAAGCGCCACAAAGGATTCATCACCGTCCGCAGCGAGAAGGACCGCGGATCCACCTTCAGCGTCTTTTTACCGGCCATCTCAGGAACCGCGACGGCGCCGCCGAAACCGGCCGTGGCTGCCGGACGCGAAACGAAAACCATCCTGCTTGTGGAAGACGAGGAGATGGTGGCCAACATCGGATGCCAGATGATGGAGCGCCTGGGGTATCGGGTGATCGTCGCGCCGACCGGAAACGAGGCCCTGGCGCTTTATGAAGCCAGGTGGGCCGAAATCGATCTCGTCATCCTTGACCTGATCATGCCGGGCATGGGGGGCGGGGCGGTCTTCGACCGCATCCGGGCCATCAACCCGCAGGCGGCCGTGCTGCTGTCCAGCGGCTACAGCCTCGGCGGCCAGACATCGGAGATCATGAACCGCGGCTGTCGGGGCTTCATCCAGAAACCCTTCAGCCTCGAGCAGATCAAGCGCAAAATTTCCGAAATCCTGCCGGTTGAACAAAAAGGAAAAGTCCATGTATGAACTCATCAAAGGCGAAGCGTGAGGAGGGGGTGACCATGACCGGCGCCCGGGCACTTGTTCGGATGCTTGTAAACTACGGCGTCAAATATGTATTTGGAGTTCCCGGCGACACGTCGCTGCATCTTTACGACGCCCTCCACGAGGCGGCTCCGGAGATCCGGCACATTCTGGCCCGGGATGAACGTTCGGCGAGCTTCATGGCGGATGCCTATGCACGGTTGAGCCATCGCCCGGGGGTCTGCGAGTGCCCCTCCGGGGCAGGCGCCCTGTACTCGGTTCCGGGCGTCGCCGAAGCGAACGCCTCTTCCATTCCCGTTATCCTGCTGAGCTCGGGCATACCGTTGCGCGGCGAAGGCAAGGGAACCATCACCGAGCTCGATCACCACAAGCTTTACGAGTCCATCACTAAGTGGTCGAACTTTCTGAAGCTCTCCGAAAAGATACCGGGAACCGTTCGTCGGGCTTTCCGGATCGCGACCACGGGGCGTCCCGGGGCGGTGCATCTCTCCTTTCCATCGGAAACCATGACCGGAGAAGTTAACGGGGACCCCGAAAAAATGCTGGCGGAGCCTGAGTGCCGAACTTACCCGGCCTATCGATCGCAGGGATCCAAGGATACGCTCAAGCAGTTCGCGGCCCTTTTGAGAGAGGCAAAGCGACCCGCCATCGTGGTCGGTGGAGGTGCCAACCATTCCCAGGCCGGGAATAATGTTCTGGAGCTGGCAGAGAAACTGGGCGCGCCCATCGTGACAACTATTTCCGGGCAGGGCATCATACCCGACGACCACCCGCTGGCGCTGGGGGTGGTCGGAGACAACGGCTTCCACCCGCATGCCTTGAGGGCGGTCGAAGAAGCCGACACCCTGTTTTACGTCGGCTGCAAGCTGGGTTCGGTGTCGACCCTCAATTGGACCCTGCCTTCATCGCGCCCGGGCCGGGTGATGCTGCAGGTCGATATCGACCCGGCCATGCTGGGCAACAATTTTCCGCAAACCATGGGCATCGCAGGGGACGCCCGGCTCGTCCTGGAAGATCTGTCGGCGCTGTTGGGGCCTTTGGAAAATCGAAACCCATCGGCCTGGGTGGAAGACCTGAATGCTGACCGCAGGGTTTTTTGGGAAAAGGCCCGGGCCGAGCTGGAGTCCGAAGCCATGCCCCTCAAACCCCAGCGGGTCATTCACTCTCTGAACAAAAAGCTGCCGTCGCCCGCCATCGTTATCTCCGACGCGGGCACACCCACCCCCTACATCACTCGCTTTCTGCGTCTGGGGGGGAACGGCTCGCGGTTTCTGATCCCGAGGGCTTACGGCGGGCTGGGGTATGCCATCCCCGCCGTGGTGGGGGCCTACCTGGCCCGCCCGGATGCCCGGCCGATCGGCCTGTTCGGCGACGGTTCGCTGGGCATGTCGGCCGGCGAGTTGGAAACGCTGGTCCGGCTCAAGGTCCCGGCGGTGCTGATTCACTTCAACAATGGCTCTTTCGGCTGGATCAAGGCGCTGCAGGCGATCCACTGCAACGGCCGATACTTGTCGGTGGATTTCACCCCGCGCGATATGTCCAAGGTGGCGGAGGCCTTCGGGCTTGTCGCTTTTCGGGTGGAAACACCGCAGGAGCTGGAATCAGCGCTGGAATCGGCTTTCGCCGAAACATCTCCCGTTTTCTTGGATGTGGTAAGCGAGTCGGTGGCCAGCGAGCTTCCACCGGTTCACTCTTGGTTGACGGCGGCCGGGTTTATCCCAAGGGCCGTCTGAGGAGGGTTGACACATGAAAGTGATCATTGTCGGCGGCGGATGGTCCGGTTGTGGAGCCGCACTCGCCGCGCGCCATCAAGGGGCCGAGGTCGTCCTGCTCGAACGCACCGACATGCTTTTGGGCACGGGCCTGGTGGGCGGAATCATGCGCAACAATGGCCGAACCACGGCCTCGGAGGAAATGAGCGCCATGGGCGCCGGCGATCTCTTCGAACTGGCCGACCGCAACGCCCTGCACCGGGACATCGAATTCCCGGGCCACCGCCATTCCAACCTCTACAGCGTGGCGCGCATGGAGCCCGTCGTACGGAGCTTTCTCCTCTCAAAAGGGGTTTCCATTCACTGCGAGGTCCGGGTGACCGATGTCGAAATGGCGGGCGGGACCCTCCGGGCCGTTCTCGCCAAGCAGGCAGAGGAGCCCCTGCGGTTTGACGGCGATGTGTTCATAGACGCCACCGGCACGGCCGGAGGGCCGGCGAACTGCAACAAGTACGGCAACGGTTGCGTTATGTGCGTGCTGCGGTGTCACTCCTTCGGAGGACGCGTGAGCGTCACCGCCAAGGCCGGGGTCCAGGAGATGATCGGCCGCAAGGGTGACCAGATCGGCGCCATGAGCGGCTCCTGCAAACTTCTGAAGGAATCCCTCGACCCGCAGATCGTCGCCGCCCTGGACCAAAAGGGCGTGGCCGTGGTGCCCCTGCCACCCTCAAAAATGCTCAAGGGCAAGCTGGACCTCAAGTGCTGCCAGCAGTACGCGATCCCCGAGTTCGAACAGAACATCGTCCTGCTCGACACGGGTCACGCCAAGCTCATGACCCCGTTCTTCCCGCTGGCGCTGCTGCGGGAGGTCCCGGGTTTCGAAAACGCCCGCTACGAAGACCCTTACGCCGGCGGCCTGGGTAACTCCATCCGGTACATCGGCATGGCCCCACGGGACAATTCCCTGAAAGTGGAAGGCCTCGACAACCTTTACTGCGCCGGCGAAAAAGCCGGGCTGCTCGTCGGCCACACCGAAGCCATCTGCACGGGCACCCTCGCCGGCTACAACGCCGTGAAGACCGCCCGGAGGGAAACGCCGGTCGTCCTCCCGGATTCGCTCGCCGTTGGCGACGCCATCGGGTTTGTGCGGCAGCAGATGCGGGAGGAAGGCATCCTGAGCCTGAAATACACCTTTTCGGGATCGGTGTATTTCGAACGGATGAAGGCCAAAGGGCTTTACACCACCGACCGCCGGCAGGTTGAACAACGGGTCGGAGCGGCCGGTTTGTCCATGATGTTTGCACAGCGGTAAATCAATCCGTCAAGGAGGCATTTTATGGTGGAACTGACAGCGGCCCACTGGGTGTATGCTTTTTTCATCGTGGTCATTCTTCTCACCATGGCGTTGAAGCGCGAAACACCCATCGTCTGTGTCGTCGGATCTCTGATCCTCTCCTGGGTGATCACCGGGAGTATCGTCAAGGCCGTCCAGGCCGTTTTCAACGCTATCACCGTGGCCGCCTCGGAGCTGCTGGGGATCGTGGTCATCATTTCCATGATCGTGGCCATGGCCAAGATGCTGGAGGAGACCGGCCTGGCGGAGATGATGTTCCGCCCGGTGGTGGGCCTGATGAAGACCCCGGAAGTGGCCTTCTGGGTGATGGGCTCCGTGATCATGATCGTCGCATGGGTCATCTGGCCCTCCCCGGCGATCGCCCTGGTGGGAGCCCTGCTGCTTCCGGCCGCGGTCAAGGCCGGGCTGCCGCCCATCAGCGCGGCCATGGCCATCAGCATGTTCGGCTACGGGTGTGCGCTCACCACGGATTTCATCATCCAGGGCGCTCCGGGCATAACCGCCAAGGCCGCGGGGATTGGCGTAGGAGATGTCATGGCCAAAACCCTGCCCATGCTGATCGTCTTTGCGGCGATCGCCCTGCCCCTGTCCTTTCGGACCGTCCGGCGGGACATCCGCTCGGGGGCGTGCCGGCCGGCCGATTGCAGCATTTTTGAAAAGGGCCCGCAGGAGGAGCTCGAGAAATGGCGTCAGGCCGCTCCCGGTTTCAAGCGCCTCGCGCTGTGGGTTATCGTGCTGCTCTTCGCGCTGGACATCTCCGCCATGCTCGTTTTAAAGCTCAGAGGCGGCGATGCGACCGCGCTTCTGGGCGGGACCGTGGCCATCATCATGGTGATGCTCGGCCTGGGGATATACGGCCAGGCGGGTTTCGAGAAACTCTCCGAGCACACGCGGGCCGGGTTCATGTTCGGCATCAAGATCTTCGCGCCGGTTTTTCTGATCGCGAGTTTCTTTTTCATGGGCTCGCCCGGGACCGCCAAGGCGATTTTCGGCGAAGGAGCCCGGGGGCTTCTCTTCGACCTCGGCCAGGCCCTGGCCCAGGCGGTTCCGCTCAGCCGGATACCGGTGGCGATCGTGCAGGCGGTGGTGGGGGGGATCACGGGGCTCGACGGCTCCGGGTTCTCCGGGCTGCCCCTGGTGGGAACGCTGGCCCAGGCCTTGGGTTCGGGAACCCAGCTCGACGTGGCGACTCTCGGGGCGCTCGGTCAATTTTTCGCCATCGCCGTGGGCGGGGGGACCATCATCCCCTGGGCCGTGATCCCTGCAGCGGGCATCACCGGAACCGACCCGGTCGAAATCGCCCGGCGCAATCTGGTGCCGACGCTCCTGGGCCTGGCAGGGGTGGTCGTGGTGGCCGTTTTCATGCTGTAAAGTGAATCGACCTCAAACCGGATTGCTCCGGGAGGAACTCAAGGCCGGTTGACAAATGGACCGATTTGTCAACCGGCTCTTGACATGAGCAGCGAGCAGTAAGACAATTCAGTGGATTGCACCCAGGGAGGATCGCCATGTTCACCCACATCCTGTGCCCGACCGATCTGAAGGAACGTGCCGTGCTGGCGCTGGAAAAGGCCGTTCAGATTGCCCACCAGTTCAATTCCAAAATAACCGTGCTGAACGTGCACGAGGAGTTCATCAACA
Organism: uncultured Desulfatibacillum sp.; assembly: GCA_964562235.1. Lineage (GTDB taxonomy): Bacteria > Desulfobacterota > Desulfobacteria > Desulfobacterales > SpSt-501 > SpSt-501. Next base: position 51,667 of record CAZLSV010000015.1, on the reverse strand, counting down.
AGCAGGAACGCGAGATGCTGCGGGTCAGCTTCGAGTCCCTGAAAGACGAATACGCCCAGATCGCCATCGACTCGCGCGAGCAGATGCGTGCGGCCATCCGCAACCTGCATGCGGAAGACATCCAGGTGAACTACAAGCTGGCCGAGGGAAAGCCCGCCAAGAAAATCGTGAAAACGGCGGAGAAACTAGGCGTGGACCTCATCATCATGGCCACGGACGGCCGGGACAGCATCAAGGACTTCGTCGCCGGCACCATCACGGAGCATGTCATCAACCACGCGCCTTGTCCCGTGCTGGTGATACCCTGCAAAATGTGAAAAAAAAGAACCAAACCCAGGGAACCGCGTTACCCACATGCGCCCGGGATTTTTCGGGCATGCCTGGATTTCGGTAACCCCAACCGCATGCAATAACTAATAAAAAAACTATTCCCCGCCCCGCCCCCAAGCAATGGCACGAGTCCTGCTTATTCCGGGACCTGCATACCAGAACGCCGCTGTGAATCCGGCGGCGAATTTTTTAGTTACCGGGATAATCACATGCCTCTGCCGCTCGGACACATTGCAATCGGATTGGCCGCTCACGAAGTGGGCTCCACCCGCTCGGCCTTCAGCCGCTGGAAGCTCTTTGCGGCCATCGTTGTGCTCTCCAACCTGCCCGACATCGATGTCATCATCGGTCTTCTGTTTCATTGGAACGGCAGCGCCTTCCACCGGGGTCCCACTCACAGCCTCTTGTTTGCCCTGGTCGTCGGAATTCTGGCATCCAGGGCTTCCAACCTCTGGGCCTGGCTCCCCCGGCTGGGCTTTTGGACCTGCTTTTCACTGACCCTGTCGCACGTGGCCGCCGATGCCCTGCTTTCCACTTCGGCCGTGTCTTTTTTGTGGCCGCTGGAAACCAACTGGTCCACCGGCCACAGCGGCTGGGGGGACGTGATCGGAATGGTGCTGAGGGGGGACAAGCAGGATGCCTGGATCGCCCTGAGCTGCGCCGCCGTCATCGCCATTCACCGCGCCGCCCGCGCCCTGAGGACGGAGCACCCGCTCCGATCGGGCGGCAAAATTTCAGGCGATTAGATCAGGCTTCCGGCGGCGGGCTCACCGATTCCCCGCAGAGGGCTTCCACCTTGCGGACGTAGGCCTTGATGTCGCACTTGCGCTCCAGGCCGGAGGCCATCATGGTGCGGACTTTGCCGTAAACCTCCCGCGGCGGCCAGGCGCGGTCGTGCACGCCGAAGATCCATGCCACTCCGGCGTAGGAGTTGGGATCGCGGCCGTCGATGAAGTATTTGTTGTTCAGCGCCAAGATCGTCGCGAAGGCCTCCTCCGGGGTCCGTGACCACTCCAGGATCTTTTTCCCCCAGTACATGCGCATGTGGGAGTGCATGAAGCCGGTACAGACCATCTCCCGCATGGCGGCGTTCCAGTAAGGGTCGTGGGTGGCGGCATTCTCGAGCTGCGCGGCGGTGTAGAGATACGGCCGGCGGTCGCGGCGGTGCTCGGAGAGGCTCTTCTGCGCCCATCCCGGAATGCAGGCGAAGGAGTCATAGTCCGACGTGTAGTGCGTGAAGTTGCAGGCCAGCTCCCGCCGGATAATCATCTCCTCCAGGAAAGCGTCTTTGGCCGATTTCGGCCCGGGCGCCTTCATGGCCTCGAGGGCCATATACAACGGGGAGATCTGCCCGAAGTGCAGGTAGGGGCTCATGCGCGAGGTGTCGTCGGTCTGGGGTTGGTTGTGGTTTCGGTCATAGCGCGCGAAGCGGTTTTTGAGAAACTCGGCAAAACGCCGCCGGGCCTCGGAGCTCCCCCCCTTGAAACTGCCCGAAACGGGCGGCACGCCGCGGTCGATCCGGAGGGTTTTGAGCAGCGCTGCCGGGTCGGCGATGGAGATCCCATCGATTTTGAGTTTGACCGTCGGCACGCCCACGGGCACGGGGGAAACCGCTTCAAGGTACTCGGCCAGCTGCCGATGGATCCGCGGCCGGAGCGTGCGGGCGCCGATCTGCGCCTTGACGGAGGCGGTCTCCACCGGAACGATCAGGTCGCTTTCCACCTGCACGACCCGGCAGGCGGCCTGACGCGCCACCGCCTGCCGCCACTGCCGCTGATGCCGCAGGTAGCCGACGTCGCAGACGATGAGGCTGGCCTCCCGCCCCAGCGCCAGGGCGGCCTCCGGCGGCGGGCCCCTTCTCACGACCATCCGGACACCGCGTTTTTTCAGCGCCTGCTCGGTCTCCTTCAGCCCCTCGAGCATGAATGCGTAGTGCCGCAGGTTGGCCTCGGGGTAATCGTCCGTGAGGCCGAAGCCCACCACCACGCCCTGCTCCAGCCGATTGGCTTCCCGCACGGCCGCCTCCAGGGCATGGTTGAAATCCGCACGCTGGGACTGCTGCATCCAATAGAGGACATAGCGGCCTTGAACGACCGGACGGTCGTTCAAGGACTGATGGCGCGTGCCTTGAATTCCGGAAAATGCCATGACGATATCCTATCGCAATCAAAAGAAAGTCCACCGCTGTTACGGTTTTTTAGAAGGCAGCAATTGTTTACGCAGTTCCAGCCAGTCGTGCAGGTCCATGATGGCCTTGTTCAGCTGGTAGCGTCCGTCGGCGAACACCCCGTAGTCGCCGCCGCAGCCCATGGCCGAGGAGAAGCGGATGGTGTTGGCGTAGATCAGCCAGGTGTCGGCCCAACGGCGCTCGACCGCCTCGTCGAAGGGGCTGCCGCCCTTGGCCGGGCCGGTGGCGTACCCCGCCGCCCAGGCCTCCATCAGAATCTGGGTCGCCGTCAGGGTCTTGGCGTTGGTCTCGCGGAGGGTGTTCTCGAAACGCGCCCACTGGCCGTTCACCCAGGAGGTCCCGTGGCAACCGAGGCACACCGCCTGAAGTGCCCGGCGGCGCTTGTCCATCTCCGGCGTGTCGATCAGGTACCGGGTCGCAAACCCGCCGTCAAGATCGGTCGGCAGCGGCTGGCCGCTTTTGTTGCGGATGATGGTGGTGTCGGGCTCGCGCGGGTGCGGGTGCGCATACACCAGACCGAACATCCGCCAGGGCAGCCGGTCGTTCATCTGATGCGAGCGCTGCGCCACCACCTCGCCCTCGGTGTTCACCACCAGGCTGACGTGGCAGGCGGCGCAGGTCGGCGCCGTGAAGTCCTTGCCGATGGTCCAGGGCACCGCCTTGAACTCCCACTCCTTGTTATGGGTAGAGAAGATGTTGCCGTGCTTGCTCGCCTCGTAGACCTTGTTCACGGGAACGTCCGGCCCGACGTGGCACTCCTTGCAGGTGTAGGGCTTGCGGGCCATCTCGATCGAGAACTGGTGCCGGGTGTGGCAGGCGGCGCAGGAGCCCAGGGTGCCGTCGAGGTTGACGCGGCCCACCCCCTGGTTCGGCCATCCGTCGATTTTTGGGAACACGAGCTCGCCGGCCAGCTCGGTGTTGCGGGTCTCCTGGCCCGCAACCTTGAGCTGGGTCCCGTGGCAGTAGTAACAGGCCTCGGCCTTGGTGGCCGCATGGGCGGGTTGGATGGCGATCTTGCCTTCCTTGCGCTGGATCCCGCCGAGAATCGTGCGCTCGAGATCGTTGTAGATTTTGTTGCCGGCAAGATTCTTGTAGGCGTGGGCCATGATGTTCCTGGAATACTGATCCGCCTCCTGGGCGTGGCAGGTGCGGCAGTCGCCCGGGCTGACCACGATGTGGATGTCGTAGCCGTTGTGCTCGAAGGTGTCGGCATGCTCCTTGGGCCGCAGGCTGTGGCACTCGGCGCACCCGACCGCCGTGCGCTGCAGCGCGTCCGGCACCGACGGGCTGGACACCTTGAGCCCGAGGCCCTTCACGGCCATCGCCTCCGCGGGCGTGGTCATGGAGTGGCGGCTGCGCTGCCAGTCCTCGACGATGCCCGGGTGAATGACCCGGTGGCACTCGATACAGGCCTGGGTGGCCTCGCTCACCTTGACGTCAGCGGCATCGATCGACCCCACCTTCAGAAAGAGGGTTACGGCGAGAGCCAATGCACATATGATTTTCATGGGCGTCATCCTCGTCTGCAGCGTTAGCGTTTCAGGTTCGAACCGCGTGGCCATTGCGGCAGGAAACACGCGTCTTTCTCCGGTGGCTGCCAGCGCTCCGGGCCCCGTGCCAGAGGGGCGCCGGCGCTCCGGACGATCCCCGCCAGCAGGCCGCGGAAAATGACGTGGTGAAAAACATAAAATGCGTACCAGTACAAAATGCCGGCCAGCCCGCGCGGGAGGAAGCGCGAGGTCAACTGAAGTTCACAGCGTTTTTCGTCGAGCGCAACGATCGTGAAATCGAGCAGCGCCTCACCCGGCGCCTTCATCTCCGACAAAAGCTGCAAGCGGCGCGGCGGCTCCATTTCCAGCACCCGCCAGAAGTCCAGGGTATCCCCGGCCCGCAGTTCAATTCCGCACGGCCGGCCGGACTGGATGCCCCGACCGCCGAAAATGCGGTCGATCAATCCCCGCAGGCGCCAGAGCGTGTCGGCGTACCCATACCCGTTTTTTCCGCCGATCCGGCTGACCTGCCGCCAGATCTTTTCGGCGGCGACGGCGGCCTCCACCCGATAAGCGGCGACGAAACGCGTGCCGCCGGCATAGTCGGCATCCCCGCGGTAGGGCCACTCGAAGGGCAGCAGCGCGCCGTCCTGCGACCAGCAGGTCTCCAGGCGCTCCTGTTTGACCCGCTGCAGGGCGATGCGGATGGCCTCCCGGCAGGTGAGCAGCGGCTGGGGAATGATCCCGCGGATGCGGTTGTCGCGGCAGACCGCGTCGCTGGTCAGCCCTTCCGTCAGCGGCAGCGCGATCGCGGTCGGCACCGGGCTGATGAAACGGATCCAGTAGGCGCTTAGGGTCGGCGTCAGGACCGGCACCGGGATGATCACCCGTTTGCGCAGGCCGGCCTCCTCGGCGTAAACCTCGAGCAGACGATGATAGGTCATGATGTCCGGCCCGCCGATGTCGTAAGTCTCCCCGGTGGTCTCCGGGCGCTCCAGGCAACCCACCAGGTAGCCGATGACGTTGCTGATGGCGATCGGCTGGTTCAGAGACCGCACCCAGCGGGGGGTGGTCATGACCGGAAGGCGCTCGACCAGGTAGCGCATGATTTCAAAGGAGGCGCTGCCCGAGCCGACGATCATGGGCGCGCGCAGATCGGTGGCGGGCACCCGGCCGGATTGAAGGATGCGGGCCACTTCGATGCGCGAGGCGAGGTGCGCGCTCAAGCTCCCGTGCTTCGCTTCGGCCAGCCCGCCCAGGTAGATGATGCGCTGGAGGCCCGCCGCCTCAGCCGCCGCCGCCATGTTGCGCGCAGCGGCGCGGTCGGCCTCGGCAAACCGCCCCTTCTGGGCGATCATGGAGTGGACCAGATAATAGGCCACGTCGCAGCCGGCCGCGGCCGCCTCAAGGGAGGCGGCGTCGAGCACGTCGCCCTTGACCAGTTCCACGCCGGGGTGTCGCGCCCAGGGCAGGCGCGCCAGTTTTTCGACGGACCGGCCCATGGCCCGCACGCGGTGGCCTGCCTGCAGCAGGGCCGGAACCAGGCGCCCGCCGACATAGCCGGTGGCGCCGGTGACAAGAATGGGGGGGGACAAGTTCATGATCCTTTTGCCGAGCGGCCTCCGTCGGCGGCAGCAAACGGTTGGTTGCGGCTCGCCGCGGCGGGCATCTCGCTCCGCCGGGCGTCGGCTCACGTTGGACCTGTTTATTGGCCGGAGGAATGACTCCCGGCGGTGGCCGAAGCCCCGTGACGCCCGGCGATCTCTTCGACCTCGCGAATGGCGCGGAGCAGGCGTGCTTCGTCGACCGGGAAAGGCAGGTTGTGCGCCGCCCCGCCCGGCGCGCAGGTCCTGCGAAGCCCCTCCTGAAAGAGCGGGTCCTCGACGCCGGTGATGTCCATATCTTTCAGAGCCACGGGCAGGCCCAACCATGAAAAAAAACCCGTTAGCCGCTCCACTTCCTCCTGTTTTTCCTCCATGTGGGCTTGAACCACCAGACCGTAGGAAACCACCTCTCCATGCAAGCGGCGGCGGATCTGTGGCAGAACGGTCATGCCGTAAAGCAAGCCGTGCGCCAATGCGACTCTGAAATTTGCACCTCCTATGCTCCCGATGATTCCGGCTATCAGAATGTTTGCCTCAATCATCTTTTCCACGGCTGGGGAGTTTTTCCCGGTGCCTGCGTCCTGCTTGGCTTCCCGGCCCCAATTAAAAATGCTTTCTTTAACCTGGGTCGAAAGGTTCAGAGCCGCCTGGAGCGAAGGCGATGGGTTGGGCGTCCGGTCGTAGGTCGGTTTTCCTTCGTACCATTTGGCCAGAGTGTCGGCCATACCGGCGGCCAGCAGTCGGGAGGGAGCGGCGGCAACGACCGTCGAG
>CAZLSV010000015.1:35999-45274 GCA_964562235.1 uncultured Desulfatibacillum sp. | reverse complement strand
AGCACCAAATCGGCGGCTTTGCCGTAGATGGTGTCCGTGCGAATGCCGTTTTCGTAGATCACCGACAGGGTGGAGGCGGCCGAACAAGTGGCAGCGCTCGTGGGGATTGTCACCAGAGGGAGATCAAACCGTCCGGCGACTTCCCGGGCAGTGTCGATGGCCTTGCCCCCGCCCGTGCCCACGATGACATCCGCCTTTTCGCTGCGGCCGATTTCGGAAACCCTCGCGATCTCACCGACGCTGCACTCCACCCCGAAGCGCACCCAGAGGGCGCTCAGGCCGGCCGCCCGCAGCGGCTCCTCCAGCGCGGGGCGCAGGATCGCGCCGACGGTCTCGTCCACCAGAATCAACGGCCGGCGGCCGAAGGCTTTCAGCTCCTGCGCTGCACCGGCCAGCGCGCCGGGGCGCTGCACGTAACGCTTGGGTCCCAGAAAAATGTCGGTCATTCGGCCATCTCCGTCTCAGGCGTGATTTCTCAGCTTCAGCGCTATCGGGTGGGGGTTCAGATAGACCTGCTGCTGGAGGTAAGGCTGGTTGTATTTGCGCACGTAGTGGTTCAAAAGAGTGACCGGCACGATCAGCGGAAGGTACTCCCGGCGGTACTGGTCCAGGACTTCCAGCAGCTCCTGCTTTTCGTCGGCGGTGAGCTGCTGCTTGAAGTAGCCCATGATGTGCTGCAGGACGTTCATGTGCTTCTTGAGCGTGGTCTTCAGCCGCAGGGCTTCAATGAGGAGCCGCTCGTAGTCGGTGTAGACCTGCCGGATCGGCGTGCCTTTGCCCTCGGCGACCAGCTTCCCCATGCGCTTGGCGTGCGCCGGGCTGTGCGCCAGGACGAGCAGCTTGTGCCGGGAGTGGAAATCGACCAGGTGCTTCATGCCCGCCGGCCGGGCCAGCGTCTCCCGCCAGCGTTTCAGGGTGAAGATCTGCTCGATGAAGGCCTCCCGGAGCTTGGCGTCGTTGAGGCGTCCTTCCTCCTCCACCGGCAGCAGGGGGAAATGGCGTGTGAAGGCCCGGGCAAACATGCCGACGCCTTTCTTTTCCGCCATGCCCTTGGCGTTGTAGACCTTGACCCGTTCCAGGCCGCTGCTGGGGGAGTCGCTTTTGAAGATAAAGCCGCACAGGTTCTCTTTTTCAAGCTCACGCACGCGCTTTTCGGCCCAGCCGGCCATGCGCTCGGTATGATCCACCTGGGTGCGTGTGGTGACCAATCGCGGGTTTTCAGGATCGCCCACCAGCCGGAAGGACTCACGGGGGATGGGAAAGCCGGCTTCCACCTCGGGGCACACCGGCACGAACTCCAGGTATTCACCGAGCGTAGCCGTGAGGTACCGGTCGTGTTTGTGGCCGCCGTCGAACCGCACCGGCTGACCGAGGAGGCATGCGCTGACGCCGATCCTGATCCGGTTTTCCATGAGAGGTCTCCTGGGAAAGAAACGAAGTTACGGTCGACCCGTCGCCGGTCAGCCGGTCGGACCGTCAAAGAGTGCGCAGGCGTGCGACGGGCGCCCCCGCGAAGGGTGTTTCACCGATAGCACAAAAATGGTAGAAGGGACAAGACTCTTACAAATTCAGGAGGCGGGCATGCTGGCGGAAATGAAGCAATTGGTGAAAGAAAAAAATATTTGCGTTCTGGCCACCCTCGCCGGGAGCAAGCCTTACTGCTCGCTCATGGCCTACGCCGCCAATGATGAGGCCACCGAGATCTACATGGCGACCCACCGCTCGACGAAAAAATTCAGGAACATGGCCGAAAACCCGTCCGTGAGCCTCATGATCGACACCCGTGAGGAGGTCCCCCGCTCCCGGGCTCGGGCGCTTACCGTGGAAGGGACCTGCGTGCAGCTCGAAGACGCTTCCAAGAGAGAGCTCGCCCGGGCTCGGCTCCTGTCGCTTCACCCTCACCTCAAGGACTTCCTGCTGGACATCGACAACGAGCTGATTTGTGTGACGGTCAACTCCTTCCTGCTGCTCAAGGGGCTGAGCGAAGCCCATCACGCCACCGTTGGGTGACACCCCTCGGATTCCGCCGCCGCGGCCGGAGGCCTTCTTTGCGCCCCGCCGCGTCACGGACGCCGGTCGATGGAAGCCCTCCGGTTCACTGCGGGCCGCCGCCGATCAGCGGCAGTTCCCTCTCCAGTTCGAAATAGACCAGAAACTTCGGCTCCTCGTTGTCGTCGGTGTACTTGCGGCGCTTGATTTTTTTGATGAGTTCCGGGTTCTGCTCTTCGCGCACTTTTTTGAGGTACAGCCTTTTTCCCTCGTAGCCGGGGCCTTTTTCGATGAATAAAAAGGTGGCGTGGAGGTTGGACTGGAGGTTGTGGTGGGTCAGGCGGTCGCGCATGATGAAGGCGATGTGGCCGTCTTCCATGAAATGCGGCCGGGAGTAGACGGCTGCGTCCACCTTGCCGGTGCTGTCGGCCGTCGCCAACACCCCTATCCCCTTTTGCTCTTCGAAGTAGTCTTTCAACGTCATCGGGCTTCTCCTCCTTCAATTGGCTATCGTTGCGGTAATCAAAAGCCAATATAATACACCATCTCGAAATGCAAAGCGCCGTGGAAAACGCCGCCAATCAGGCGAAGCGAATTTATTAATCGTCTTGAAATAATATAGATTGAGAGCGGGCGTCCGTGTCCATACAATCATGCACCCCTTAATAAATCGCGCCAGGATGCCGCTCCCACACAGAGCATGATGGCGGTCCGTCTACCATCGGTGAGCGGGACTGTACCGGGCCGTATCGTCCGCTCGACAGCGGCTCATGGACGACGAGACCCGAGGGTCGTCAGATAGACCCCGGAGGAGACCAGAAACGCGCCGATCAAAAGTGAAACCGTGAGCGGTTCGTTCAGGATCAGAAACGCCAGGAAAACGGCGCTGATGGGCACGAAGTTGATGAATAGCCCCGCCCGCACCGGCCCGATGCGTTTGATCCCCTCATAGTACCAAACAAATCCGAGCACGGTCCCGAAAAAGCCCAGGTAGAAGACGCTGGCCCAGGCCGCCAACGAATAGCCCTCGGAATTCCACAGGCCCTCCATCACCGCGGGCGGGAAGAGGCACACCGCGCCGATCGCCGAGCTGTAAGTCACCGCCACCAGCGGCGAGAGATCGGACATCACCGACTTGCCGAGCAGGGAATAGGCCACCCAACTGGCCACACAGCCGAACATGAACAGCTCCCCCCACCCCAAGCCGGCCCCCCCCCCCGACAGAAACCCCCCACGCGTGATCACGGTGACGGCGCCGCTGACCGAAATCAGAATCCCGGCCACCTTCAGCAGATTGAGGCGGTCGTGGAAAATCAGGGCAGACATGATCGCGATGAAAATGGGGTTGTTGGCGATGATAATCGAGGCCCGGCCGGCCTCGATCAGTTTGAGCCCTTTGAGGAAAAACACGTTGTACAAAAAGATCCCGGTCATCCCCATGAGGAAAAGCGGGATGAGATGGCCCCGCTTCGGCAAGGGAAGCCCCTTTTCGGCCCGCAGCGTAATCGCCGTCAGAAAGACCGAGGCGACAAGGAAGCGCAGAAAGGCCCCGGAAAAAGGCCCGACCTCCAGGGCCAGTCGGCGGCCGGCAATGAAGGTTCCGCCCCAGAAGAACGCCATCAACAGCAGTTTGATGTAAGTGGAAAGCATTCAAAAACGTCCAAGAGACATAAGAAACGAGCGCAAGGGTGTAACACGGCCATCGCCGGTTGTCCATCGCCGGGGCCATGCCGCAGGCGAGCCTTGCGTTGCGCCGGCCCATTCGCTATAGAACATGGGAAGTGCTTTGACGGCCTCGGAGCACACCGGCAGCGCGTGGCGCCGGCCGATTCGGGAGCGCGGTCCCGCCATGGCGGGACCGCCGGGTGTCTGAGGGTTTCATGAAGCCGCTTCTTGATCTTTTCTTCATCTAACCGCCGGAGGTAACCGCCATGCTCGGTTTTCAACTGACGCCGGACCAGCTCGCCATTCAGAAAAAGGCCCGGGAATTCGCCCTGAGGGAAATTCTGCCCGTGGCCTGGCATTACGATGCGGTCGACGAGACGCCCCTGCCCGTCCTGCGCAAGGCCTGGGAGGCGGGCATCATGAACGCCGACATCCCCGCGGAGTACGGCGGCCAGGGCCGCGGCCTGGTGGACAACGTTCTGATCACCGAGGAGCTGGCCGCGGCCTGCGCGGGACTGGCCACCTCCATCTTCGACAACTCCCTTGGCATGGAGCCCCTGCGGCTTTCGAGCAACACGGATCTCAAGAAAAAATACTTCACCGAGATCGCCCGGGACTTCAAACTCATCTGCTTTGCCACCTCCGAGCCGACCATGGGCTCGGATGTCTCCGGCATCCGCTGCCGCGCTCGACGCGACGGCGACGACTTCATCCTCAACGGGACCAAGTACTGGATCACCAACGGCGGACTGGCCGACTACATGTCGATCTTCGCCACCGTCGACCCGGAAAAGAAACACGAGGGCATCTGCGCGTTTCTGGTCGAAAAAAACTGGAAGGGCGTCTCCATCGGCCGGCGCATCCCCAAGCTCGGTCAGCGCGGCTCAAACACCGTCGGCATCCAGCTCCAGGATGTCCGGGTGCCGAAGGAAAACGTGCTGGCCCCGCCGGGCGAAGGGTTCGTGCTGGCGATGAAAACGTTTGCGCGCACCCGGCCCGCGATCGGCGCATTTGCGGTGGGCGCGGCGCGCTCGGCCATGGAGTTCGCGATCGACTACGCCAAGCGGCGGCAGGCCTTCGGCACCCAGATCGCCAATTTTCAGGCCATTCAGCACAAGATTGCCGACATGTACCAGAAAGTGGAAACAGCGCGACTGCTGGTGTGGAAGGCAGCCTGGGAGGCCGACCAGGGCCTGGATCCCACCATCGCGGCCTCCGTCTCCAAGGTCTACTCCACCGAAATTGCGCTCGAGGTCGCCAACGAGGCGCTGCAGATCTTTGCCGGTTATGGTTTTACCAAGATGTTCCCGGTCGAGAAGATCCTGCGCGACTGCCGCCTGTTCCGCATCTACGAGGGCACCAGCGAGGTGCAACGGCTCATTTTGTCGGGATTCGTCCTCGGCGCTTACCAACCGGTGATGCCTCCGCTCGAGGACCTGCCGATCCACCTCGAGAAAGACATCGTCAACCTGGAGCCGGGGACCAAGGCTTGGCGCTGCAGAATCTGCGGTCACGTGCACTACGGCGATGCGCCGCCCGAGGAGTGCCCGTACTGCTTCTTCCCGCAGTCGGCGTTCAAGGAGGTCTGACAAAAAAACGGGGACGACCGGACCTTCCGATCAAGGCCCGTCAATCAAATCCTGGGTTCTGGGCGGGGGGAGGGTGGATCTTCCGGGCCTGTGATCGTCGCCCGAAACCGTCGGAGGGGTCAGCGCTTTGCCTTGAACGCGCCGAAGCTTTTTCGAATCCAAGCGGAAATGGATCGGAAGTGAGAGGGTTCAACCGGGTTTCGGATTTCCGGGCCCGCCGGGGGCTTGTTGGGGTCCCCGACGGATCGGCTGTTTTCCAGGAGAGCGTCCAACCGCACGCGGTATTCCTCGGGGCTCTCCTTGACCTCGGTCAGGTGCCGGGCGATGGCCGCGGCGTGTTCACCGTAGCCGGTTTTCCACATCTGCTCCGCCAACGAAAGCGTGACGTTGAAGCGCTCCTTGGGGCCCTGAACCGTCTCGGCGGCCCAGCCGTCTGAGGCGTCCGCCGCAGCCAGGGGCTCGTGCAGATGAACCAGGCAATCGGCCACGGGCTCGATGACGCGGTGGGGCGAATACCCTTTCCGGACCGCCTTCCGAAACTCCACGAGGGCATCCTCGTAACACCCTAATTTGTGCAGCGATTCGGCGCTTACGGCGAACTCATCCGTGGAGGCCTCGTCGCCCCACCCGCATCGAATGACGGCGATCTGCTCTTCCGAAAGCTGTTGGCTCTCATCGAAAGAACCGCCCCCCTGTTCCGCCTCGATTTGTTGAATCTGTTGTTCTATCGTGGCCTTTACATCCGCGGGCAGCGGAGGGGAGGCCGACAGGGCTCCGCGCAAGAGCGCCAGGGCTTCATCTTCAAGCCCCTGGGATCGGTAAGCATCGGCTTCCCTGCGAATCAGTGCGTTGGCGACCCTTCCTGCCATTGAAACCCTGCCTCTGGGGACCGGTCAAACCTCATAATGCAAAAATGAACCCGTAACCGCTCTTTTTCCCTGATGAATCGATAAAGTATCACTTTTTTCTAAAAAGATAAACATCTTCATCTGTAAACCGTTTTCGGGCGCGATCGTCTAATTTGACCAGAAACCGAAAGACCGGGCTTTTTCATCAGCATCACGGGAAGGAAGCCAAAATGAAAAATAAAACACTGGCATTCGCGGTCCTGCTGGCGCTGCTCCTTGCCGTTCCCTGGCTCACCCATGCCGGAAAAGGGCACTCGGGCGGGACCCGGGTCTTTGTCGGGGGCAGTTTCTGGTTCGGCCCGCCGCCCTTCTGGGGGCCGCCGGCCTACGCCCCGCAATATTATTACGGCGCACCGGCCTATTACGGCCCGCCGCCGGTGATCGTCCAGCAAACGCCGGTCTATGTGCAGCGGGGCCAGGCAGAGTCGGACTACTGGTATTATTGCGACAACCCCCAGGGCTTTTACCCTTATATCAAGTCCTGCCCCGGCGGGTGGATGAAAGTGGTCCCGGAAACCGTACCGCCGAACCGCTGATGGCCGCAAGGAGGGCCAGAAAAATGAAACGGAACCTGCTCATTCTGATCCTGTTGTCCGGGGGGATGTTGGGCGGCTGCGCCACGATCCCGCCGGGGCCGAGCGTACTGGTGATGCCGGGCGGCGGGAAGTCGTTTGAAGCCTTCCAGACGGATGACGCTGCCTGCCGGAGCTGGTCCCAGAATCAGGCCGGCTGGCAGGCGAATGAAACCGTGAATCAGAACCTTGCGGGAGGGGCGGCCGCGGGCGGGTTGCTCGGGGCGGCCGCGGGGGCCCTGATCGGCGCGGCCTCCGGCAGCACCGGGCCGGGTGCCGCCATCGGTGCCGGCGCCGGTCTTCTGGCGGGCACCGCCATGGCCCATAACCGAGCTTACGGGGCCGGCTGGGAGGTCCAGCGGCGCTACGACAACGCCTACCAGCAATGCATGTACGCCAAGGGCAACCAGATACCGGCCGTCGAACCGGAACCCCCGCAACGGAGCCGCTATGTGCCTCCTCCGCCGCCGCCGCGACGGTACTCCTCCGGGCCGCCGATGCCCCCTCCGCCGCCCTATTCGCAGCCCGGGGTCTACTACCCGCCGCCGCCCGCCCGGTGGTATTAGCAGGCCATGGCGGTTGGCGCCACTTGATCGGCCGGCAAGCTTGTTTTTTGTGGGAGAGGCTTTCAGCCTCGATCCTCTCGGCTGGAAAGCCGCTCCCACTGGAAAAAATGCCAACTTGTTTGAAAGAGGGCCAAACCGGAAGTTGGAGCCATAGAGCGACCGCCGCCGTTTCCGGGGTTTGCCAACCGCCCGGTTCTGAGTTAGAATCCACCTTATAACCTCAACCCGGAACGTTACAAAAGGAGTGTTGCATGCGCACGTCACTTAAGATCTTGGTTGTTTTCGTCACCCTGGCGGCATTCGGGTGTGCGTCGATGGGCGAGAAGGAACAAACCGGGACGGCCGTGGGGGCCGGCGCGGGGGCGGTCGTCGGCGGCGTGATCGGGGCGGCCACGGGCAGCAAGAACCAGCGCGAGAAGGTCGCCATCGGCGCGGCCACGGGCGCCCTGATCGGCGGGGTTCTCGGCAACCGCATCGGCGCCTACATGGACAAGCAGGAACAGGACCTGCGCAACGCCATGGCCTCGACGGTGGCCCAGAACAACGCCACGATCCAGCGCAACAACGAGCAGATGCTGACGGCCACCTTCAAAAGCGACGTCTTTTTCGACGTCAACTCGGCCATCATCAAGCCCGGCGGCCTGGGCGAGCTGGACCGCGTCGCCAACGTGCTCAACCAATACCCGCAGACCATGATCCGGGTCGAGGGCCACACCGACCAGACCGGAAGCGAGCAGTACAACCTGCAGCTCTCCGAGCGCCGGGCCAACGCCGTCAAGAACGCCCTGACCCAGAAGGGCATCGACCCGGGCCGCGTCTCGGCCGTGGGAATGGGCGAGTGCTGCCCGGTCTCCTCGGACAACGCCGCCAACCGCCGCGTGTCCATGGTGCTGACCGGCCAGGCCTGACCCTTAGCGCCTTACCCCCTCAAACGCGCGGATGGCTCCCCGTCCGCGCGTTTGCTTTTCTGTCTTATTATCGAATCCGCCCTGTAGCATCCTTTATTGCTCAATTCTTTTTGTAGAACATCCAGCTAAAGGCTCCGTCTATCCGACTCTATCTCAGGTGAGTTGAAATCTACAATTCCAAGGCAAGCTATTTAGTTACGGCTATCTGACCAACACCGCCAAAATCCAAAAAGCCGGTTTCAACCTATTTCGCCAAGCCCAACCTATTGAAATCATTATTGCCGAAATCTTTCAAAAGATTTTATGACGAAACCACTTCTAAGGATTGTGAAGTTTAGTTTCATCACCGTATTCCATTTCGCGAACCGGTATCGCGAATAAGGTACCCTGGCACTTGCTCTTTTTTCGTTGCTGGCGTGGATACGCCTGCCGCGAAGCGCGACCATTTTCTTTGTAAGCGATAGCCTCTATCGTTGAGGCTTGGTTGGCCTGCCTTGGTCCAGCATATTGGCCCTTTTAGCGCGAAGGTGAGTTAGGTAGGAATTCTTGGAGTAGGATATATGTCGGACGGAAAGCTCCTTCAACTTATTGAAGTCTTTTTCCCCCAAAGCACTGATCATCTCCTGATGCTCTGATTGAATGCCTTGAATAACCTCCGGTGAAGACCAGGCGTGGTAGCGAATGAGGTGGCAGCGCGCCTGCAATTGCTTGATTATCTGAAGCAGGTTCTTGTTGCTGCACAGTTCGTGAATGTAATCATGGAACCTGCCGTTGGCGTTGATCATTGAGCTGAAATCTTTTTTTCGGACGCTCTCCTCGAATTGCCCGGCCATCCGTTTTAAGAAATCGATATCCCGTTTTTTGATCTTCACAGCCGCTTTTTGAGCTGCCAAGGCTTCGAGAACGGCGCGCACTTCGAAGATTTCCTCAATTTCGCCTTCGTCCAGATCACATACAATGGCGCCGCGATAAGGAATCACCTTTATCAACCCGGTGGTTTCAAGAATCTTGAGCGCATCCCGGATCCAGAAACGGCTGACCCCCAACTCTTGCGCCAGGTCGACCTCGACGAGCCTTT
>CAZLSV010000015.1:22466-35989 GCA_964562235.1 uncultured Desulfatibacillum sp. | reverse complement strand
GGGCTGGAGCACCCCGCCGAGAATCATGTTCTCGAGCTGGGAGATGAGCTTGTTAAAATCCGCTTTGAGGTCTTTTCTGATGCGGTGCATTCTGTCTTCTCGCGATGCCGGTCAATGCCTCAACCCGGCTATGGTGGAACCGAAAAAACTGCATTAAACACTGCGGATACGGCCAAGTTAATTCAAATTATAGGCTTATGTAAATAGTTCTTTGATGGCCCCGATGCACAGTTTGGGGCTTGCTAAAACCGGTACAGAAACCTCTTTCCCCAGGGACTCTGCCAAATAGGCCATGGATGCCTGGGCCAAAACGACGACGTCACTCTCCTCAGCCAGGCGGCGGACGGCATCTCCCACCAAACGGTCGTGGGTGGCGTTGTCGCCGGCCAGCTTCGCCTCGAAGGCGGATGACTCCAGGACGCCCTGAACACGCACCGTGCGCCCGCTGTCCCGGGCGGCCGACTCGATGAGACGGACGCTCGGATCGATGGTCGTTTTGGCGGTCGCAACGACTCCGATTGCCTCCCCGAGGCCAATGGCATGGCGCGCCATCGGCTCATCGATTTTCATGATGGGGATGTCGATGACCGCCCTCACGCTGTCGACCGCTGGCGAAGTGGAAGAGCAGGTGAAGAGGATCAGATCGGCACCGGATTCCTGCGCTAAAAAGGCCTGGGTGCCGATGCGGCGGATGACTTGAGGGGTCATCTTCCCCTGCGCCATCAAACCGCGGATGATGCCCTCGTCGACCAGGTGAAAGCTGTCCAGTTCGGGCATGCTCTCCTGCAGGAGCTTGCGGAACATGTCCGCCAGAAAAGCCACGGTGTGCAACAGGGCCAGGCGCTTTTTCATGGTTTGTCTCCCGGTTAGCGGATCAAGGCCCCCGGCACAGGCAAACGTCGCCGGAAGCGTGAAGGCGGAGGGGTATAGAGGCCATCCCCGGGACGTCCAATCAGCGGGAATCGCCTCAGGACTGCGGCCTCACTCCAACCGCCGGCATTGTCCGGCGAGGTGCGCGTCGCGCACTCACCCGCCGGAGGTGGTACCGAGAAGCACCCTGCGGCAAGCCACAGGGAACCCTCGACCGTAAGGGATGCCGCCGTTTTTAATCTCCCGCGCCCCTCCCCGCAGCGTGCTGCGGGGAGGAGACTCGCCACGGCGGTTTACACCCGCGGCGTCTTGCGCAGAAGCCGGCCGTATCCTTCCACGACATCGTTGATCCCGAGCAACTTCATGAGGTGCCAGGCCGTGGCCTGGTTCGAGGTGACGACCGGCTTGCCGGTGTCGTGCTCGATCTGCTCGATCACGTCGCTGCAGCGGAAGTTGGTGCAGGTGATGAAGATACCGTCCGCCTCGGGCACCACGGCCTTCATAGCCGCCTCGTAGGCCTGGGACGGTTTGGTGGAGCCCATCTCGTACAGGTCCTCGATCCCCAGGCCGTTCACGTTGAGGACCTCGAAGCCGGAGTTCTGGTAGAAGAGGCGGAAGCGTTCGTTCAACTCGTCGATGTATGGCCCGGTGATGACGATCTTCTTGAACCCCATGAAGCGCATGGCCTCATCTGCGGCCGTGGCCGTGGTGGTGCTGGGGATGCCCTTGGATTGGACGACCCGCCCGTCGGTGTAACGCGCGCAGGCGAAACCGGCCGTCGCCTTTTCCATCATCTCGATCTCCTTCTTATCCCAACCCGGACCGCCGACCAGGGAGCCGGCCGTGCAGGCGAAGGCGATCGCAGAGCGGTTGCCGATGATCGGAGAGGACAACCCTTCCGCCAGCAGGGCGGCCGCGTTGCCCAAAGGCTCACTCAGCTTGGAGCACTCCTGGATGTTGACCACCGGGTCCATGTGGATCCGCGTCTCGCGAATCTGGACATAGTCCGGCAGCATGCGCGTGATTTCCGGGGTGGGGTTCAGGTTGGGCCCCACCACGACAAGCCCGACCTTGGCCCGGTAGCCGTAAGGGACATCATAGGTTTCTTTTTTCTTGATCACGTCTTCTCCCTCCTCGTTTTCTGTTCTTGGTGATGTGGCTATCGTGGAAACTATGCCGTGTTTGACCCCGCTTAAGTTCCAGCAACGTGGCGTTTGGGGAGTCGGGGAACAGATTGGCGGTAACTTCGAAACGCAGCGGGGCCAAGTACTCCACCTCGCCCTTGAAGTGCCTGAAGGGTCGGTCGTGTCCGGGCACGATGATCGGCGCCCGCGCCATCAGCCCGCGGATGCTGGCGGTGGCGTCGACGGCGGATACGGCCATGGCGGCACTGCCCGTCACGGCCTCCCAGGCGTTCTTGACCACGTCCCCGCAGACCGCCGCAGTGCCCCCCGCACAAAAAAGCACCAATCCCCCGGGCGTGTGACCAGGCCATACCGAAAGCCTCAGGCCGGCTCCCAAATCAAACTCCCGACTCACCCGGCGAATTGATCTGTTCTCCAGCAAATACCGCCAGAAATCCGGAACGGCGTGATCGACAGTTGGTCCATCGGTCACCCCAGCCGCGTAATCGAGCTCGGCCTGGCTGAGGTACACTTCCGCATTGGGAAATAGCGGCAGATTCAGGACATGGTCGAAGTGCAGGTGTGAGAGCACCACGTGGCGGATGGCATCCGGTTCGATACCGGCCTTGGCCAGTGCGGCCAGGAGCAAATGCCGGTCGCTGAAGTGTCCCGTGTCGAACAGACCCCATTCTTTCCCTCCGTCCACCGCGAAGAGGGTAATGGTGCAAAAGCCCAGGTAGCCGCGGCTGGTCGCCCCGGGCACACCGGGAAGAAGGACCTGGAGGCCATCCGGAACTCTGTCGGTTTTGCCGTTTTCCATTCTCCCTTGCCCTCGCTGCGCGTGCGTGCACTCCCGTTGTTTGAACCGACAAACGAACGCTTTCCCAGCTGCTTGCGGCGGGGGGTGCGAGAGCACCAAAAAGAGGATATCCCTTACGGTCGAAGCGTCCTCGCCGCTTGTGGCAGGGATCCTCAATCCTCCAATGACAAAGCGGCCTCAAGCCCTTCGGAGATCGCCTCGGCAATGGAGCGAGGCTGCCTGGCGTCTCCGATTACCGTCACCTTCACCCGGTGCTCCAGAGCGGCAGCCAGCCCTGCCTCTGGGCGATAGCCGGCGGCGCTTACCACGACATCGAATGGGCCCAGCACCGTCTCGTTGAGACCGACCGCCACCCGGGCCATTCCGTCTCGAACTGACAGCACCTGCGTTTTGGCGATCATGTTAACCCCCATTTTGACCAGTCGGTCCATGAGAAGCTTCAGCCGCTTTGGCCCCAGCCCCCGGCCCATTTCATCCAACATCTCCACCACCGTAACGTCGGCCCGCAGCTCGGCCAGAAACTCGGCGGTCTCAAGGCCCACCAGTCCACCGCCCACGACCAGGTACCGTCCCGGATCGATCCTCTCTTGCTGCAGGACCGCCTCGGCGGTAACCACCCGTGGGTCCTCCGGCGATATGCCGGGCGGCCAGACGGGAACGCTCCCGGCAGCCAGAACGACCCGGTCGAAAGCGGCACCCCCCACATCCTGCGCGGTGATTTCCCGGCCCAGTTCAAACCGCACACCCGCGGCCTTCGCCTTCCCGACCAGATAGGTGCTGAGCTCGCCGATGGTCTCCTTGTACGGTGGCCGTGCGGCGACCCCCAAGGCACCCCCGGGGGAGGCTTTTTTCTCGGCCAGAACTACCTCCGCTCCCCGCTCGGCAGCCGCCGCCGCGGCGCTCAACCCGGCAGGTCCGGCGCCAACGACCAGTACCCGCAACCGACGGGACAGGGGCCGCAGCCGGATGAGATCCCGACCGACCAGGGGATTGACCCCACAGCGGACGGCCTCTCCGCGGTGCAGGCAGCTCAGACACCCGTAGCAGGCCAGGCACGGCCGGATTTCATTCCCGTGTCCGCGTCTGATCTTGTCCACGAATTCCGGATCAGCAATCAGCGCCCGTCCCACAGCGGCCAGCTGAACATGACCGCCTTCGACGGCCTCCCGAAAGACCGCGGGCCGATCCAGCCGCCCGACCCCGATCACGGGGACCGACAAGGCCTGCTGCAGCGCCCGTCCATAGACCAACAGCCGGCCCCGCGGGACCTCACAGGGAGGTGACATCCTGTGCTGGGTCGTGCCGATTCCGGCCGACGCGCTGATATAATCCACCCCCAGAGTTTCCAGCCGCCGGCCGATTTCGATGGTCTCATCCAGGTTGAGGCCGGCACCGTCCATGAAATCGACCATGCTCAGACGCACCCCCAGCACCGGGCTCCCCCCGGTGGCGGACAAAATTTCTTCCACGGTTTCGCGCAGCAGTCGGAATCGATTTTCAAGACTGCCACCGTAATCGTCACAACGGCTGTTAAAGTGCGGCGACAGAAAAAAATTGAGCCAATAATCGTGGCAAGCATGCAATTCAATGGCATCGAAGCCGCTCTCCCTGGCACGCAATGCGGCCTGGACAAAAGCCCGCCGGTAGGAACGAAGTTCAGCCAAGTTGAAATCATTCGCCGGTCGCCCGACGCTCTTGAAGCTGAGCTGGACACCGATGCGCGCATGCTCGCCGATGGACCGGGTCAGCTTCCTCAGCCCGGGGACCAGTTCGTTCCGGTCGATGCCGAGCTGGTGCCCAAACCCCCTGCCATCCGGGTGGACGAAGGTTCCTCCAAGGATGATAAATCCAACTCCGCCCCGTGCACGGGCCAGATAAAAATCGTTCAAGGCATCTGTGGCCGAGCCGTCCGCCGCCGCCAGATTCAGCACCATGGGGGCCATCACAGCCCGGTTTTTTAACGGCAGGTTTCGCAACTGTAAAGGAGAAAAAAGATTCATATCACCCGGGTGCCGGAGGCGGGGTCGAACCCCACCCGTTTTATCCGTTTTTCACTCAGTGCGTTGCAGGCGGAGGGCACTGGTCGAAGTCAGCGCACATAACCAAACAACCTCGGAAGCCACATGGTCAAGCCCGGCCAATAGGCCACCGCCAGGGTCAGGGCCGTCAGAAAACACCAGAATGGAATGATTTCCTTGAAAGTTTCATCTGATCTGATCCCCGCGATCCTGCAGGTGACAAACAGGCTGAGCGCAACCGGCGGGGTCAAGAGCGCAATCTGAACCGCCATCACGAATACCAGGCCGAAATGGTGCGGTTCGATCCCGTAGGAGGTGGCAATGGGGGCCAACACCGGGACGAACATGATCATGATGGCGATCGCCTCGATGAAAAAACCCAGGAAGTTCAAAAAAATAACCACCAAGGTGATGAAAACGAAAGGGCTCGATGACAGCGACATCAGCAGGACCCCGGCCTTCTGGGGGACCTGGCCGCTGGTCAGGATCCAAGCGCAGACTTTAGCGGTGGCCATCAAGATCAGAATGGTCGAGCTCGTGACGGCGGTGGAGAGAATGGCATCCTTGATGGCCGACAGGCTGAGCTTTCGCGTGAAAATCGTCCCCATGATCAGCACGTAGGCCGTTGCGGCCGCCCCGGCTTCCGTGGGGGTGAAAACCCCGCTGAGGATCCCGCCCAGTATGATCGCCATGGCGATGATGCCCATCGAGGCGCCTTTGAGACTGCGGAGCACGTTCATGAAGCTGAACTTCAAGCTGCTGACGGGGAAATTGCGCCGTTTGGCCAAGATGTGTGAAATCACCATCAACCCGACCCCGACAAGGACGCCCGGGACCGCTCCGGCCAAAAACAGGGCCGCCACTGAAACCGCCCCGCCCTGCACAAAGGAGTAGATCAGCATCCCCACGCTCGGGGGAATCAGGGGGCCCATGATGGAGGCCGAGGCGGTCAGCACCGCCGCAAAACGGGAATCGTAGCCTTCCCGCTTCATGCTGGGTATAAATATGGAACCGATGGCGGCGGCATCGCCGACGGCCGTCCCGGTGACTCCCGAAAGAAACATTTCGGTGACGATGCTCACATGGGCAAGCCCCGCCCTCCAGTGCCCCACGAGGGATTTTGCCAGATTGACGAGGTTCGGGAGGATCCCGCTGCGCTCCGCCAGGTCTCCGGCCATGATGAAAAAGGGAATCGCCATCAACGGGAAAGAATCGATCCCGGAAAACATCAGGGTGGGGATGATCAGGAGGGCTTCCTGGCCGCAGAACAACAGATAGGCCAGCGCGGCCAGTCCCAGACAAAACGCCACCGGGACCCCGAGCAGAATGGTCACGAAAAAGGCGATGAAAAGGGTGATCATCAAGCAGCTCCTTGCCGTTCCAGCGGATTGACCGGTGGCGGTTCGCACCGCCCGGATACGATCTGGACATTCTCCCATATCTTGGGCAAGAGGTTCAGAAACATGAGCCCCCCCCCCACCGGCAGCGCCAAATAAAACCAGAACATGGAGATGTTCAGGGTCGGGATGATCTGTTCAAATTGGAAAGATAAGGCCTCGATCCCCTGGACGATCAGAAAAACCAGAAACACCGCCAGGAGGAGGTGGGCTGCGAGATCCAGTGCGGCGCGGCTCCGCCCCCGGAATCGGTCGACAAGAATCTCCATTCTGAAATGATAGTTTTCACGGATGGCGACGCTCGCGCCCAGGAAAACCATCCACACCAGGGCGTAACGCGTAAACTCCTCGGTGACGTACAGCGAAGCCCCAAAGAGATACCGAAGAAAAACCTCGACCGAGACCATCAGTGTGATGATGCTCAGAACGGCAATGGTCAACCCTTTGATGCACGTGTTCAGGATATTGAAAAGCATGCCCGACCCCTTGATAGACGGGCAGGTCCTCCGTGGGGGCCTGCCCGTGCATTCACGCTATTTGTTGGCCGCCACGAACATATCGGTCAACTCCTTCCCGTCTTTCCCGAAATCCTTGACGGCTTCCGGGTAGCCTCCGTGCGCGATCTTCCTGAATTTGGCCAGTTCGGCCTCGGACACGGCATTGACCTTCATGCCCGCCTTTTCCATCTCCGCCAAATATTTCTTGTTGTCCTTGTCGTTTTCGGCCCACTGCCAGGCCCTGGTTTTCTTGGCGGCCTGCTCGACCGCTGCCTGGAGCTCCTTGGGCAGTTTTTCATAGAAGTTTTTGTTCATGATGAAAGCCCCGACCTCATTGACATGACCCGTCAGCGAGTAATACTTCTGAACCTCGTAGAACTTGGCGGTGAAGGTCATCGATGGTGGATTCTCCTGCGCGTCGACCACCCCGCTTCTCAAAGCCTCGAAGAGCTCGGTAAAGTCCATCGGGACCGGAGCGGCCCCGCAGGCCTTGAAGAAGGCCACGTGGACGGGCGTCGGAAGCGAGCGGATTTTAAGCCCGGCCAGGTCCTCCACGGTTTGGATGGGCTTGCGGTTGTTGGAGACGTGGCGGAACCCGTTGTCCCAGAAGCCGAGATTGTAGAACCCGGCCGCCAGCATTCTCTTGTCCAATTCTTTGCCCGGGGCCCCCTCCAGCACTTCGAACTGCCGCTTCAGGTCCTTCCAGAGAAACGGCAAAACGGTGATGCCGAGCTCCGGGATGTTGCGCTGGAAGTTAGCGACCCCACCGAGGGCCGACTCCAGAGTCCCCATCCGGACCATCTCCATGGTTTCGCGGACCTTGCCGAGGGCACCGACATGGTGAACCTCGACGGAGATTTTACCACCCGAAAGCTTTTCGAGCTCCTGCTTGAACATCTCGGCCGCCCGGCCCCAGGAGTGATCCGCCGCCACGGGGTTGGCCACCCGGATCCTGTAGTCGGCTGCATGCAGGTTTGCGGCGGCCGTCACAAGCAGAATGACCGCAAGGATGGAGATAACGATTTGTGGTCTCGGGCAATTTTTCATGGGCTCCCTCCATTCGTTGGCGATTCAAGGCCTTTCGCCTCGTTTTCTTCGATGAATTATCCAGGGTTGAATCCTTCCACAAACCACCTCTCGGGGACCACCTCCTTCCGGCCGCCGCGGAGCGGTCATAACGATAGCGCGCTGATCAGGGTATGACCCTGTCCCTGCGGAACTGGTCGAAGAGGCGGTAGAGCATCTTCTCGGTGTCCACCGCGTCACAGAACCCGTGCTGCCGGATTTTGGTCGTGTCGGACATGATGTCGAATTCCGGCGTGAAGACGAAATCTCCGTAGGCCCAACTCACGATCTCCTCGTACCGATAGGGCTTGAGCCGGTGTTTTTTCACCATGCGGTCCCAGACCCCGGCCTTGTCCGCCATCATTTCGGTGAGTCGGATGTGCCGCGACGGGCCGGGCTCCATGCCGAAGTAGGCCGCCAGACCGGGCCACAAGTTCTCCCAGCGGATGAAATCCCCGTTGGTGACGTTGAAGGCCTCGTTGGCGCAATTCGGGTCGGTGGCCATCCAGGCGATGGCCTTCGCCAGGTGACTCGCATCGGTGCACTGGTAAAGGGCCCGGAAATTCCCCGGAGTGCCGGGAAAGCAAAGCGGCAGGCCGAGCTCCTTCGAAATAACGGCATACAGGGCAAGGACCATGGTCAGGTTCATGGGGTTGCCCAGCGCGAACCCGCAGACGGCGTGCGGCCGCGAGGCCGACCAAGACCAGGGCCTGCCCTTTTGCCGCTCGCGGAGGAAATCCTCCTGGTCGTAATAGAAGTTGGGCGGCATGTGCCGCGGGTCGGTTTCCTTGGCGGGGGTCTTGAAGGCGCCGAGATGGTTGCCGTAGTACTTGGTGCCCTGGAGCAGGTGGATGTGCCTGAGCGTTTCAGAGCCGGGCTCGACCGCGTCCACGACGTTGGCCAGCAGGGCCAGGTTGGGCGCGAGCGTTTCCGCCATGCTCGGCCGCTCGACGTAGGCCGCGTGGAAAATGTGGGTCACGCCCGAAAGCCCCTCGAGCTTGCGCCGGCACTCGGCGGCGTTCAGCAGGTCGACCGGGATGTGTTCGAATGCCCCGCCGGCCGCCTCGATGTCGGGGGTGCGCCGCGACAGGCCGATGACGGCGAAATCGCCCCGGTCCCTCAGGTGCAGGGCAAGGTGGCGCCCGACGACCCCGGTGGCCCCGCTGACAATGGCTTTATGGAGGGTATCCATGTCCCATCACCTTCCTTCGCTGTCCGGAAAGGGCTTGAGCCTCCCGGTCGGTTCGAACTCGAGCGTGAGCCGCCGGGGGTCCACCTCAATTCCGGGCCGGCCCGCAAGGCCGGCCACCACTTCTTCCGTGACCCACAGGTGCTCGAGGTTCAACGTGTTTTTGATGCGCGCAACTCTCCCCTTTTTCGGCCGGGGGACCTTGGCCCAGGCCGCCGAAAGTGCTGCGTGGTCATCGGACATCACGATGGGGGTCCGGGCGGAGGCCCAGACCCCGGAGGTCAGCGCATTGGTGTAGGTCGCCTTAAAATCGATTTTCTCGAACACCCTGCGGGTGGTCATGTCGGCCATCCCCATGCCCAACGCATTGCCGTGAGACGGCTGGGTGACGTCAAGGACGATGAGGGTGCGGAAGTCGGGCCGGCGCGGGCCGCCGTCTCGGCGCCAGAAGCCGACGACGTTGGGGTCCATTCCCGCGCCGCTGATGTTTTTGCCGATTTCGTCCACCACCAGGATGTCCAACTCGTCGATCGGAATCCGCGGCAGCAACTTGCGCGCGAGTACCAGGAGCTCCCGGTCGGAGGCGACAAGGCCCGGTGCCGGCACCAGCCGCAGGGTGTGGATCTGCTCCAGTTGGTTCTCCACCACCGAAAGGCCCCCCAGAACCGGGGCCTGCGCGAGAATCCGCTCGGCGGCCGACACGATGCTGCCCGCCGGGCCGTGGGTGTGGATCGCCTCGGCCCCCCGGTGCTTGCCGCAGCCGACCGCGAGCATCTTGCACAGGCCGGACTCCACCTCGGCGGTGAACGCCGTGTGAGGCTTGACCCGGTTGATCACAAAGATGTGATCGGCGTTGGCGGCATCCTTGGAGAAAAAGACCTCGCACCCGCTTTCCAGGTGCCCGAAGGAGACGACTTCCATGCTGGAGACCACGGGGGCATTGACCGTGGCCTCGCTGACGCCGAGGTCGCGCAGAAGCTCTGTCTGGCCTTCGGCGCTGGCCCCCCCGTGAGACCCCATCGCCGGGAGAATGAACGGATCCAGGCCTTGAGACCTGAGGCAGTCCACCACTGCCGCGACGATGCCGGCCAGACCGGATATCCCCCGGGAGCCGACCGCCACGGCCACCCTCCCGCCGGCGCGCAAGGCGCCGGCGAAGGGGCGCAGGGCGAACTCCCGGTACACGGCCTCCGCAGGGTCTCCGACGGTAGTGCCGTCACAATGCTGGGTGACCCGGAAGAAACCCGGAAACCCGTTTTCACGTGGCGTTTTGACACCCATGGGCCACCGCCCTCCTTACAGCGCGCCTTTCGGAAACGTGCAGGCGTCGAGGACCAGGCGGATCTCCGCCTCCGTCAGGCGCACGTAGTCCGCGTTCATGACATCCGCCAGCATGGAGGAGGTCCAGACGTCGTAGCCCGGGTTGTCCTTGAAGATCCAAGGCTCGGTGGCCGGCTCGATGACGACCTCCGGGGTGAATTTCCAGCCGATGTCGAAGACCACTTCAGGCTTCCGGCACATGAAGACCAGCTTGCCGCGGTAGTTCTTCCCGTCGGCCAGATAGACGTTCGGACAGGTGTAGTAAAGATTTATCCCCTCGCGCGCCAGGGCGGCCTCGGCATGCTTCTGGATGTGGTCCGGGTGGACGCTGGCATTGACGTTGATGTGCATGTGGTTCGTGGTGGGCAGCACCGGGAACTTCAACCCGTTCAGAAAATGCGCGGAGCGGAAATAGGCCTCCAGGGTTTTTTCCTCCGCCGGGCCGACGTCCCGGAAGGGGAACTGGGAATAGAACTGGTTGATGTACCAGCGGTTCCAGACCAGCAGGTTGCAGCCCGACTCGCCGCCGTTCAGCGCGCGCAGCCCCACGTCCTTGTTGAAAAACCACTGGTAGTCGAAGTGGGGCTTGCCCTGGGGCTCGACCCCGTGCAGGCTGCCCATGCCGGCCTTGGGGGCCATGTGGTCGATCTTGCGCGAGGAGGGCCACCCCATGCGCGCGAAGTAGCCCGTCATGATGGCCTCGAGCGAGTCCGGGTGCACCGTCGTCTCGACGTAGGCGTGGACGTGGGATCCCTCGGGGTCGGTGTCCCCGTGCAGGGCGGCGCACAGGCGGCGCCAGTGATCCGAGCCGGCGAAGTAATCCGTGACTTCTTTGAGCAATTCTTCCTTGGTCATGATCGTCCTCCTGAGAGTTTTACTTGTTCGCCGGTGCGTCACCGGTCTTCTTCTTGTCGTAGGCGCCCGGCTTCACGGGGGGGCTGAAGACGGAGATCAGGACCAGGGGCTCGTCCCCCAGGGTCTTGACGCCGTGGGGCACGCCGGGCTCCGTGAACACCGCCATCCCGGGCTCGAGCGGGTAGACATCGTCTCCGATCCGGGTCTCGCCCCGGCCGGAGACGACGTAGACGATCTCCTCCTCGACCGCGTGGCTGTGCTGTCCCGGGTTGCTTCCGGGGGGGAAGCTCACCAGGCCCATGATCATGTTCTGGCACCCGCCCGCATCCGGGGCAATCAGCTTCTTCCAGTCGCGGCCCGGCAGGTTGAGCGCCGTGACCTCTTTTTCCTTGACGATGTGCATGCACTGCCCTCCTTCGGTTCGTCCTTTACCCGGTTCAATGTACCAGGCTGGGGACAAAAAGGGTTATTTGCGGGAACACGGTGACCAGCAGAAGGATGCCGATCATGGTGATCAGGATCGGGATGGCGGCCCGGGCCGTTTGCTCCATCGGGACCCCGGCGATGGCAGATGAGATGAACAGGCAATAGCCCACCGGCGGGGTCAGGAGGCCGATCGACATGTTCAGGACGAAAATCATGGCCATGTGCAGCTGATTGATCCCCATGGCATCGGCCAGCGGGATCAGCACCGGCACGATCACGACGGTGGCGACCAGGATGTCGATGACGCAGCCCGCCAGGAGCAGGATGACGTTCAGGATGAGCAGGATGACGATTTTGTTGTCGGATATGCCCATCATCAGATCCCGGAACATGTCCGGGATGCCCTCGTTGATGGTGATGTAGGAGAAGACCGAGGCGGAGGCGATGATGATGACGAGCTTCGCGGTGGTCTTGGCCGAATCGAAAAGGACCTTCGGCATCTGCCCCCAGCGCATCTCCTTGTAAACGACGATGGCGACCAGCATCGAATAGACGGCGCCGATCATGGCGGATTCCGTGGGGGTGAACATCCCGCTGACGATCCCCCCGACGATGATCACCGCCGTCAGGATGGCCAGGATCGAGCGCCTAAACGTCACCCACACCGTCTGCAACGAAAATCGGGAGGCCACCGTGGGGCCGTACCCTTTCCTTTTGGAAATGAAATAACAAAGGCCCATCAGGCTGAAGCCGATCATCATCCCCGGGACGTACCCGGCCAGGAAGAGGTCGAGCAGCGACAACCCCCCCACCATGGAATAGACCACCATCGGGATCGAGGGCGGGATGATGTTCCCTAAAGGACCGGCGGTCCCCACCACCGCCGAGGAGAAGGTCCGGGGGTAGTTTTCCGCTTCCATGGACTTGACCATCACCGAGGCCACCGCGGCGGTGTCGGCGACGGCCGAACCCGAGATCCCGCCCATGACCATGCCGGTCGAAACCGCCACCATGGACAGCCCGCCCCTGAAGTGACCGATGAGGGAGTTTGCGAATTCGACCGCCCGGCGGGCGATGCCCCCCTGGCACATGATTTCGCCTACCAGGATGAACCCCGGTATGGACAAGAGCGTGAAGGAATCCATGCCGATCATCATCTGCTGCGCGATGATCCGCAGCGAGATGTCCCCGGCGATGCACGCGTAGGTGGCCGCGAGACCGAAGGAGAAATAAAGCGGCATCCCGGCGAGGGTCAGGAACAGGAACAACAACAAAACGGATAGCATCAGCATGGCGCGGGCTCCCCTCCGGAGGCGGTGTGGCGGTAGTCGACAATGGACCGCACCATGGTCTCGAGGGCCGCCACACCCATCAGAAGCCCACCGACGGGGATGGAGGCATAAAGCCAGCCCATGGAGATGCCGAGCGTGGGGGTGGAGGCTTCCGAAACCAGCGGCAGGATCGCAAACCCCTGACGCACCAGGATCCCGCAGAAGCCGATCATGAGCAGCTTCAGGATGCTCGCCCAGACGATGCGCGCCCGCGGCGGCAGCATGTCCACGAACATGGTGATCTGGATGTGGCTTTGTTCGCGGGTAACTATGGCCGCGCTCAGGATGACCATCCACAGGAAGAGGAAGCGGCCGAACTCCATGGTCCAGGCCGGGGGGGCGTGGAGCACGTAGCGCATGACGACCGCGTAACACAGGATGACCACCAGAACCCCGCAGAACGCCCCGCAGGCAACCTTCAGCATCAGGTCGACGCTGTTCAACACTCTGTTCAGCATGGGGACCTCGCTTAGAGGCGGCGAAGCGGCCCGCCGGGCCGCCTCGCCGCGGGTTGACGCCGCCTATTTCTTACGCGACTTCTCGATGAAGTCCATGGACTCCTTCATGAAGGCCTCGCCGATTTTCGGCCGGAACTCGTCGTAGGTCGGCCG
>CAZLSV010000015.1:21028-22456 GCA_964562235.1 uncultured Desulfatibacillum sp. | reverse complement strand
GGTTTCGAAAGGCCTCGAAGGCCTCCGCGCTAAGCGTGTTGACCTTGACGCCCTTCTCCTCCAGCATCGGCCCGGATTTCTCGTCGTACTGGGCCTGCTCCTTGCGCGCCCACAGCATGGCCTCGGCCGCGGTCTCCTTGACGATCTTCTGGTCGGCGGCGCTCAGCCCGTCGAAGAAAGCCTTGCTCATGATCAGCGGCGCCGTCTCGTAGTAGTGTTTGGTCTGGCTGGCGAACTTGGACATTTCGTAGAGCTTGAGATGGTAGCCAAGCCCGTACGTCGTCGAGATCCCGTCCACGGTCCCCTGCCGCATGCCGAGCAGGGCCTCGCTCCAGGCCATGGGGGTGGCGACGCCGCCCATGTAATTGACGGTGGCCATGTCGAGCGGGGTCTCCACGGTCCGGATCTTCAACCCCTTCAGGTCCTCGGGCTTGGTGATAGGCCGGGTCACGTTCCAGATCCCCCGGAACGACCACGTGGACCAACCCAGGCCCACGAGGTTTTTGGGTCCCAGCAGGCCGAAGAGCTTCTGCCCCATGGGCCCGTCCAAAAAGGCATTGGCCTCCTCGTGGTTGTTGAACAGGTAGGGCAGCGGGACGATGAAGAACTCCGGGACCACGTTGGCGATGACCGAACCGCTGACGATGGCGCTGTCGAGCGTGCCCAGGCGGCAGGCTTCGATCATTTCACGGTCCCCTCCCATCACGGCCCGGTCCAGGATCTTGAGCTCGATCTTTCCGGCAGAGCGCTTCTCCAGGAGCTCTTTCCACTTGACGAGCCCCTGACCGATGGTGGTCTCGGGCAGGGCCACCGTGGCGACCCGGATGCGCTGCACGGCGAGCGCGTCGTCGACTGCGAAAACGAACACGGCACAGAGGCACACTGCTGCAATCAATGATCTCAAAGCGGTTTTCAACTTCATTGGTTCCCTCCCTTTTTGGATTTGCACTGCGAACCTTGCGGCGCGACCGCCGGCGGCCTCAGATCTTGACCGCCAGCGCAAACGCTTGGTGAATGGCATCCAAGGCGTTGCCAGGGCTAAAGCAGTCCCCGACTGAATAGCAACGCGCCTGTTTCGGAAGCGCCGCGACGTCGATGGGGAGCCGGGGTCTCCCCCCCAGAGACAGCACCACGGTCCCCGCCGGCAGCACGCTCGCGCGCCCGCCGCCGATCAGGGGCCGGTCCGAGACCCGCACCGATTCCGCGGTGATCTCGACCGCCCGGTGACCGTTGAGAATCCGGACCTTGTTTTCCTCAAGCCGCTGCATGAGGCCTTCGCGCACACCGATTCCGGCCTGGATGTCGCGGCCGGCCACGTCGAGGATTTCCACCACCGTGACCCGGTGGCCCC
This sequence comes from uncultured Desulfatibacillum sp., assembly GCA_964562235.1. Classification (GTDB taxonomy): domain Bacteria; phylum Desulfobacterota; class Desulfobacteria; order Desulfobacterales; family SpSt-501; genus SpSt-501. The sequence continues at coordinate 21,105 of CAZLSV010000015.1, read as the reverse complement.
GCTGGGCCAGCATGTCCGCTGTTTCAAGGCCCGAGGCGCCGCCGCCGATGACGACCACCGGGTCGGCCGGTTTTTCG
>CAZLSV010000015.1:1312-21018 GCA_964562235.1 uncultured Desulfatibacillum sp. | reverse complement strand
TCTATTTTCCCCGAAAGCACCTCCCAGGCCGTGACGACATAGGGTCGATCGGCTCCGGGCAAAGCCGGCTTGGAGGCCTCGAGCCCCGTGGCGAAAACGTAAACGTCGGCATCCAGGGAATGCAATAACGCCCCATCCGCCGTGGTCCCCAGGCACACGTCGACCCCCAGCCGGATGAGCTCCTGACTGTAGAATGCCACCATCTTCCCGAAATCGCCCTTGGTCGGCGGCACGCAGGCCAGGCGGATCTGCCCGCCCAGCTCCGTCCCCTTTTCGACCAGGGTGACCCGGTGCCCCCTGAGCCGGCTGACGCGCGCCGCCTCGCAGCCGGCAGGCCCCCCGCCGACCACCACCACGCGCTTGGGCTCCCGCGTCGGGGTGATCGGGTTTTCGAACTCTTTTCCGGCCACGGGGTTGTACATGCAGCTGATCCACGGGCGCCGGGGGTCGCGCACCGCCCCGAAACAACCCTGGTTGCAGCGCAGGCAGTGACGGATCTCATCCAGGCGCCCCTCGGCCACCTTGCGCGGCCATTCCGGATCCGCGATCAGGGGTCGCCCCAGCCCGACGAAATCCGCCTTTTCGTTCTCCACGGCGTCGCGGGCGATCGCAGGCGTCATCGAGTTGCCGACAATGACCGGCACGCGGACAGCCGCCTTGATCTCCTGCGCGATGGGCAGGAGCAGCCCGCGGGGGACGTCCCCGGGGGGTATGGCCACGTGGTTGACGTGGCCCAGGCCGCCGGAGACGCTGATCGCGGAGACACCTTCGGCCGCGAGCGCCAAGGCGAGCGCAACCGCATCCTCTGGCGTGAACCCTTCCGGGGTGAATTCACTGCCGGAGATCCGGTAGATGACAGGGTAGTCGTCTCCCAGGCGCGCCCGGATGGCCTTCAGGATATCAAGTGCGAACCGGAAGCGCCCGGACCGGCTCCCGCCGTACTCGTCGCCGCGGTGGTTCCAGAACGGGGAGAGGAACTCGGAGATCAGGCAGCCATGGCAGGCGTGGATCTCGACCGCGTCGAAGCCGGCCTGGCGGGTGCGCTCCGCGGCCGCGGCGAAAAGGCCGGTGATGTAGTCGATTTCATCGGCGAGGAGCTCTTTGCAGCCCGCCCCGCAGTCGGGGGCATCGGCGGAGGGGGCATAGCGGGGAAAGCCGTTCAACTGCTGACGGAAATAGAGCCCGAGCTGAAGGGCCGCCAGAGCGCCCTCCTCGTGGATGCGCCGGGTCAGGCGCGCGAGCCCCGGGACGAGATGGTCGGCGTAGGCGCCCAGGGCGCTTTTGACGTGCGGCAGCTGGGGGTGGATGTAGGCCTCCTCGACGGTGATCAGGGAGGCGCCGCCGGCCGCGCGGGCTGCGTAGTATTCGGCCAGGCGATCGGTCACTTGGCCGGCCGGGCCGGAAAAACAGGTCGACATGGCCGTCATGGTCAGCCGGTTTTTCAGGACGAGGTTTCCGAGAGGTGCGATTTCGAACAGCTTGTCAAACACCGTAAAACGTCCTCCGGGCTATCCTTTCGGGGTTTCCTCGATGCCGGCCAGTCGCAGGGCCGCCTTCTTACGCGCCGGCAGGTCGCATTCGCGGAAAATGGTCACGCGGTGGGCCTCCGGGGACCCGCCCCCGTGGATGTCGGAGATGGTGTCGGCGCTTTCCATGGCCATTTTTTCGATCAGCCGGTACATCCGGATCCTGTTTTCGACGGGCACATTCTCTTTGCCCTTGAGATATTTCTTCAGGAGGTGCCCGATTTCCGGGTTCTCGATGTCCCTGTCCGAGGGCAGGTCCGCGACATAGCCGCCGGAGATGTCCACCATCAGGCGGATCGCTTCGGCCATCTCCTTGCCTTCGTGGATTTTCGACGCGTTGGCGAGCACCGTGTCGATGAAGAAGGCCCCGGAGGGCTGCTGCTTGCCCTCGTAGGAGGCGGCCAGACTGCATCCGTAGAGCGTCTCCGCCCGGTGAACCATGTCGATGACCTTCTGTTTCAGGTGGCTGGACTTCTCCGTCCCGCTGTAGTCCATCATTGCCAGGGCGGCCCCCGTCATGCAGTCGATCTTCCCCGACTTGCACCCCCCGTGGCTTTGGCGGTGGTAGGAGGAGAATTTGACCACCATCTCGGCGGCGAACTCCACCTCGCCGCACATGAAGACCCGCTCCCAGGGGACGAATACGTCGTCGAAGATGACCGTGGGGCAGTACTTGGAGTAGCAGACGTTTCCGATGTCGCAGCCTTCGAGCTCGCGGCTGTCGAGGCTCGAGCGGCCGACGACATGGATCAGCCCGGGGGTGTCCGTCGGGATGGCGAAGGCCACCGCATAGTCCTCGTCCCCCTTGCGCAGGGCGCGGGTGGGCAGGACGATGATCTCGTGCGAGGAGAGGGAACCGGTCTGGTGGGCCTTGGCCCCACGCACGACGATGCCCTCCTTGCGGCGCTCCACGACGTGCAGGTACATGTCCTTGTCGGCCTGCTCCTTCGGCCCGAGCGACCGGTCCCCCTTCACGTCGGTGACGCCGGCGTTGCAGGTGAGGTCGTTTTTCTGGACGTGCTTGAGGAAGTCCGAAAACCGCTTGAAGTACTCCGTGCTGTGCTTCCGGTCGATGTCGTAGGTGACGATCGAAAGCGCCGAAAGGCAGTCAAGCCCCGTGCAGCGCTGGTGACAGGTGCCCACCCGGCGCCCGAGGGCACGGTTGATTTTCACCCGCGCCACCAGGTCCTCGACGGAGCCGGGCGGAAGGGTGAAGCGGTTCACGGGCTCCCCGATCAGCGGGCTTTGGGTGACCATCATGCTTTTGAACTCATCGAGATGGGCGATCTCGTAGGTGGCCGCCGTGGATTCGATGCCGGCGCGCAGCCTCGGGTTGTCGACCACGTTTTCGATTTTCTCGCCGAACATGTACGCCGTCGGCTTCATCCGCCGCAGCGATTCGATATATTCTTCCTTGGTCTTGAGACCCATGTCGTTTTTTCTCCTTTTTCGCGAAAACTGCGTTCCGGCCGCCTTTACCCCGCGGGCTGTCAGAGGCTTGTCACGCGTTCATACCCCAGGCGGAACGCTTCCATGTTCTTGCCTTCCTTGCCCTTGGGGACCGATTCGGCGATGGCCGTCTCCAGCGCCTTGCGGGCAACGAGGTTCGTGCATTTGCAGAAGGCCCCCAGCATCACGATGTTGGCCGTCACGGGCTCCTTGATCTCGTTGCGGGCGATGGAGGTCGCAGGGACCCGGAAGATCGGGCCGCTGTGATCCGGCGCCTTCGTGATCATGTCCTCGTCCATGATCAGGATGCCGCCGGCCTTGATGGAGGCCGCGAAACGGTCGATGGAGTCCTGGGCCTGGGCGACCAGGATGTCCGGGCGGATCACGCGCGGGTATTCCACCGGCCCGTCGGATACGACCACCCAAGCGGCCGCAAACCCGCCCCTGAGCTCCGAGGAGTACGCCTGGGTGTGGGTGGCGAACTTCCCGTCGTAGGCCACCGCGGCCTTGCCCAGCATCACGCCCGCAAGGATCGAGCCCTGGCCGCCGACACCGGCAATGGTGATTTCGGTCCGTGTCATGATCGCCCCTCCCGCATGCTTTGGATGAGCCGGCTGGATTCCGTGGCCAGCTCAGGCTTTTCGATGTCCACGAATTCCCCGACGATGATCTTGCCTTCCAGCTCCGCGGCCGTCATCTTGCGGGCCTTGTCGATCCGCAGGCTGTTGTCCTTGTAGTGCTTCAGCATGTCGACGGCCCCGCCGAGCTTGCTGACCCGGCCGTACTGCACCGGGCACTGGGAGACCACCTCGATCAGGGAAAAGCCCTTCTTGGCAATGCCCTTGCGGACGGCCTTGGTCAGCTGGCGCGGGTGGTGGGTCGTCCAGCGCGCGACGTAGGCCGCGCCGGCCGCGGCGATCATGGGCGCGATGTCGAAGCTGTGCTCCAGGTTCCCGTAGGGGCTCGTGACGGTGGCCGTGCCGCGGGGGGTGGTCGGGGCGGCTTGACCGCCCGTCATCCCATAGATCCCATTGTTGATCAACACGACGGTCAGGTCGATGTTGCGGCGCGCGGCGTGGATGAGGTGGTTGCCGCCGATGGCGGTGAGATCGCCGTCGCCGCTGACCACCATGACATTTTGGTCCGGCAGCCCCAGCTTGACGCCCGTGGCGAAGGCCACCGGCCGGCCGTGGGTGGTGTGCAGAGTGTCCGCGGCGAAAAGCGGGCTCGGGATCCAGGCCGAGCAGCCGATGCCGGAGACGAACACGAAATCCTGCATGGCCAGCTCCAGCTCCTCGATGGCCCTTAAAATGGCCTGGGTCGCGATCCCGTTGCCGCAGCCCGGGCAGGTCGTGGTGCGGGTGACCTGCGGGCGGGTGAATTTTCGCAAAGGGTGAACCGGGGTGCTCATGCGATCATCTCCTTGATCTTCTCGAGTATGTAGTCCGGATCATGGATCTGCCCCAGTGTCTGGGGGCCCAGGAACTCCACCCGGCTGGCGTGGGCCGCCTCGGCTTTGATATAGGGGAAGAGCTGACCGGCGTTGTTTTCCAGAACGAGCATCTTCTTCACCTGTTCGGCGGCCTTGCGGATGGCTTCCTCGGGAAAGGGCCAGATCGTGACCAGCCGCAGGGTTCCCACCCGCAGTCCCGCTTGTCTGGCGAGACGCGCGGCCGCACGCGCGGAGCGCGACACCGTGCCGTAGGTCACGAGAAGCAGGTCCGCTTCCGCGTAATCCTCATGGACCTCGCAGATGCGGTCGCGATGCTTGAGTATTTTTTCGATCGGGTTCATCACGTAGCGGTGCATCGTGGCAGGGTCGGTCAGGTTGCGCATGCCGTGCTCGTCATGACACGAGCTGGTGACGTGGGCCTGAAAGCCCTTTCCGAAAACCGGCATCGGGGCGACGTCGACGTCCAGGAAGTCCCTGCGCTCCTTCGGGTCCATTTCCGTGGGCAGCCGCCGCTCCACCGTGGAGACCCGGTCCGCCGGCGGGATGTGGATCTGCTCGCGCATGTGCCCGATAAACCCGTCGGCCAGTAGGAAGACCGGCACCCGGTAGGTCTCGGCAAGATGGAACGCGCGAACCGTCAGGTCGAACATCTCCTGCGGGCTCTCAGGGCTCAGGGCGACGATCTGGTAGTCCCCGTGGGAGCCCCGGGCCACCTGGACGATGTCCCCGGCCATCCCGACCGAGGGCACGCCGGTGGAAGGCCCCAGGCGCTGGACGTCGACGATGACGATGGGCGTTTCGGTCGAAACGGCGAACCCGATGCTCTCCTGCATCAGGCTGATCCCGGGGCCGGAGGTCACCGTGAGCGCCCGGCGGCCGGCCCACGAGGCGCCGATGACGGAGCACAGGGCGCTGATCTCGTCTTCCGTCTGTAAAAAAGTCCCCTCCACCTGGGGCAGGCGCTTGGCCAGATGGTTGGCGACTTCGCTCGCGGGCGTGATGGGGTAGCCCGCCACGAAGTTGCAGCCGGCGGCGATGGCCCCTTCGGCGCAGGCCCAGTTGCCCATCTCGAAGTGCGTTCCGGTCAAGACCTTGTTCGCGCTATTCATGATTGTCCGTCCTCACCATCGGAATTTGGCTCCTTGCCCTCTCTTTGCACCACGATCGCCATGTCGGGGCAGCTGATCATGCAGGTCTCGCAGACGTTGCACTCCTCCTCGTCCGTCATCACCGGCGGCACGTAGCCGGCGCTGTTCATTTCCCCGGAGCTGCGGAACAGCCCCTTGGGGCACACATATTCGCAGATGCCGCACTGCTCGACGCCCTTGCAGCTCTGGGGCAGGATCGTCACCTTGGACATGCACTCTTCTCCTTCGATGTTTGCTCCGGTTTCGATGACTTTTTACGAGTCCATCAGTTTCAGACGATCGGATACTCGGGCTGGCCCCCGGCGAGCACCGCCAGGACATCCCTGGCCACCAGGCTCATGCGGATCATGCCTTCTTCGGTGTGGGCCGACATGTGGGGCGTGCCGACAAAATTGTCCATCTTCAACAGGGGGTTGTCCGGGGATACGGGCTCGACCTCGAAAACGTCCGAACCCACCCCGGCGATGCTGCGCTTCTGAAGGGCGGCGGCGACGTCCGCCTCCCGCCACACCGGCCCGCGGGCCATGTTGATCAGAAAGGCGGTGGGCTTCATCAGACCGAGCAACGTGGAGTTCACCACATGCTTTGTCGCCGCGATCAGGGGCAGGTTGAGGGATATGAAGTCGGCGCGCGCGAACAGCTCCTCCGGCTCCGCGCGCCGGGCGCCCAGCTCCGCCTCGACATCGGGGTAGCCGGTGACGTCGTAGTAAAGGACCGGCATCCGAAACCCGAAGCGGCAAATCCGGGCGGTCTGCTGGCCGATCCGCCCGAACCCCATGACCCCCAGGGTTTTCCCGTGCAGCTCGGCGCCGATCAGCTCGTACCGGGCCTTCCAGTCCCCGGTGCGCAGCGCGATGTCCGCCAGTCTCATTTTCTTGGCCAGCATCAGCGCCAGAGCCACGAAATGCTCGGCCACGCTTTCGGTGTTCGCCGTCGGCGTGTACACGACGCGCACGCCTTTTTCGCGGGCCGCATCCAGGTCGATGGCATCCAGCCCGACCCCGTGCCGGCCGATGACCTTCAGGCGCGGCGCGGCCTGGATGATGTCGCGCGACACGGCCCCGTTGGCGCGGATGACGATGGCATCCGCCTCGGCCGCTTGGGCCTTCAGCACGTCTTCGTCCAGGGACTGTGCGTAGACCAGCTCGCATGCCTCTTCCAGCAAGGAGGTGCCTTCCGAGTGCATCTGTTCATACATTAGAATTTTGTACCTTGATCCCATTAACCGACAGCCCTGTTTTAATTTGTTAATATAAGTATTTTCAAAAATGTTAAATTTATTGTTAACAATTTATCGATACCGTTCCTCCCTGTCAAGTATTTTTTCTACGCGGATACGAGAGTTGTTGTTTTTATCGCAGAGTTCTGCTGCGGCGTTGTCGAGGAGATCCCGTTTCCAGGTGGAAATCACAGTGGGGTGAACTTCGAAGCGGCTGGCCAGCTGTGCGGTGGTTTCTTCGTTCGCCAAGGCAGCCAGGGCACCCTTGGCCTTGAATTGGACGCTATGCTTTGTGCGTTTCTTGCTCCTCTCCGATCCTCCCTTCGGGGGCTGAATCAGAGCTTAGCACACTGTCCAAATTATGGGGGCCACCGCCGTGCATTCCTTTTCAACAGTTGTCATAGATCCGGATGATCTCGCCGGTTCCCTTTCCTTCAACGCTTTTGACATACCCGTTGATCACTTTCGTCATGGGGATGGGGTTGTGGCCGGGGAAATAGGCCTCGTATTTTTCGACGGCGTCTTCAACCAGCCCTGACGACACCACGTTTATCCGGATGCCTTTTTTCATCTCCAGGGCGGCCGCTTTGACAAAGCTGTGGAGGCCGCCGTTGACCATGGCGGCGCTGGTGGTGAACGCCACGGGGTGATCGGCCAGTATCCCCGTGGAGAGCGTAAACGAGCCGCCGTCCTTCAGATACTTTTGGCCGATTCTCACCAGGTTCACTTGCCCCATCAGCTTGCTCTTCAACCCGATATAAAAATCCGCCTCGGTCATGGCCTCAAAGGCCGCCCATTTGGCCTCACCGGCGATACAGACAGCGGCGTCGACCGGGCCGACGGATTCGAACATCGCTTCGATCGATCGGCTGTCGGTCATGTCCACCGTTACTTCCCCGGATTGTCTTGCGGCGACGATGACCGCATGCTTCTTTGAAAAGTGCTGGCTGACCTTTTTTCCAATGGTCCCGTTGCCTCCGATGATCAGAATCTTCATTTTCCCTCCGCTTTGATTTACCTGAATGGGTGGTGTCTGAATTAATCAGTTCGCCGTTGACAGGCAAGTTAAGCTTGCTATGATTATTTGTCCAATAAATTGTTTTTATAGATTCAATCAAATTCTGTGATGCTATGCACCTGCCTGTTGATTTTCTTAAGACCTTCATCGCCGTAGCGGATGCCCGCGGATTTACTCGGGCGGGCCGACAGGTCAACCGCTCTCAATCCGCCGTGAGCATGCAAATCAAGCGCCTGGAAGATGAAGTCGGCAAACCGCTTTTTGAAAGGATCGGGAGGACGGTAAAATTGACCGCAGAGGGCCATTTGTTGATCGGTTACGCCCGGCGCATCGTCAAGGAGCATGGCGATGCGGTAACGGCCCTGTCCAAACCGGCGTTAAGGGGGGTGATCCGCTTCGGCTCCCCGGAGCACTACACCACCGGTCTATTGCCGAAACTGCTGGCACGTTTTGCGTCATCCTATCCTGAAGTCCGGGTTGAGATGCGCTGTGAAAACAGCGATTCGATAAAAAGGGCGGTTGACGAGGGCAGACTTGATATCGGGCTTTGCACCCAGATTCATAAAGGGGGAAAGGTTATTTATCATGACCCGGTGGTGTGGGTCGCCCATCCCGGCTTTCTGGTTCCAAAGGACCAAAGCCTTTCGCTGGCGGTATTCGAAGAAGATTGCATCTTCCGGGCCTGGGCTCTGAAAGCATTGAAAAAAGCGGGTATCCCTCACCGAATTATTTATGTCAGCCACAGTATGTCGGGGATCCTCGACGCTGTCCGGGCAGGACTGGCCATTGCACCGGTTGTTCAAAGCAATGTCCCGACGGGCCTCACAACGTTCGGGTTGGAACGCGGCCTTCCGGTTCTCCCGATCTCCAAAATTGTGCTGCACACGGTGAAAGCCCCCGTGCCTGAAACCGTGTCCTGTTTTGCCGATTATGTCATTAAGGCTTTCAGGGAAAAGGGGTGACGAATTTTTCAAGAACAGCGAGTTGAAAAATGGCCGGATCAATTCGCGGCGGCGGCGGGCGAGGTCAATTCGGTTTGGGGTTCGGTTGGTTCTTCACCAGGGCGGAAATGATCTGCGGGAGATAGCTCTCGGCCTGGGCGGCCGGGAAGCGCGTGGAGGCGGCGCCGCGGTGGCCGCCGCCTTCGAACTCGGCCATCAGCCGGCCGACGTGGACACGGCAGTGGGGGTTGAAGATGTTGTGGCCGACGTTGACCACGACGGTCTTTTTGTGGCGGTCTTCGTAGCGGATGCGCAGGCTCACGACGGTTTCCGGAAAAAGGCAGTAGGAGAGGAACCGGTTCCCGGAAGGGGGATGGTCCAGGGAACGAAAGTCGGTGATGGCGACCGGGCCCTCGATGCGCGTGTGTTTCTGGAGCCAGTCCGCGTATTCGGCGTTTTCCTTGATGACCCGCCGGCAGCGGGTCTCGACTTCCGGCTCCGCCATGATCCGCTGGATGTCCGACTCCCGCAGCAGGCGCACCAGTTCGTTCCAGTAGGCCTTTTCCTGGCCATGCTCGCCGGACACCGTCATGGAGAGCAGCACGTAATTGTGCTTTTCCGGATACCGGACCTCCTCCTGGCTGAAATCGGCCGAGTCGATGCGATCCGCCCAGTACACCAGTTCGTCGTAATCGCGTCGAAAGCGCCCGTGAAAATAGTCAAAGACGTTGCGGGCCGCCGAGGGGGTGTTCCGGAACAGGCCCTTGTAGGGCACGCGCGGCAGGTTGGTGGCGTGGTGGTCGAACCAGATTTCGCAGCGCGGATCGTAGGGGAGATTGGCGATGATGTCGCCGGCCTGGATGCCGGCCGCCCCCTGGCTGATCTTGCTCGGTTCGACCCAGTGGACCGGCTCTCTGATCTCCAGGGCATCGGAGATCAGGACGGCGCAGACGACCCCGTCGAAGTCCGGTCGCGTGACAATCCGCATTCAAACTCCACGTCAGGTGAACGCCAGAACCCATCCATCCGGCAGTTTTTAAACCGGCAATCGAAGGTGGGTCCGGTACCGAACCTACCCGATTCACTTGCCAGGGCCAGTAATAATTTTAGCCGAAAAAGCGCCAAATGACAAGAAAGGCTATTTCCCGCAGATCAGCGACACCTCCACCAGCACGTCCCGCGGCAGCCGTGCCACTTCCACCGTTTCCCTCGCCGGCGGCGTGTCGCCGAAATAGTCGCCGTAAATGCCGTTGAATTTGACAAAGTCCCCCATGCTCTTGAGAAAGCAGGTGGCCTTGAGCGCATCGGCCAGGCTCATGCCGGCCGCCGCGACCACGGCCTTGAGGTTCTCCATCACCTGTTTCGTCTGGGCCTCGATGTCGCCGGGCACCAGGTTGCCGGTCTTGGGATCGATCGGTATCTGCCCCGAGACAAACAGCAACTGGCCCAGCTGAATCGCCTGGGAATAGGGCCCGATGGCCTGGGGCGCCTTATCCGTGGATATTTTTTTCTTCATAGCAACTCCTCTCTATAAAAAGGGTTCAAGGACACGGCAGGCTCGAAACGGAACACATGAAAACAAGGTTCGCGTTTTACGTCGAACCCTTGGCCCCTTGAACCCCTTTTATTACTTCGCTTCTTTGATTTTGTCGGTCAGCTCGGGCACGAACTCCAGCACGTCGGCCACCACCCCGACGTTGGCCACCTGGAAAATGGGGGCCTTGGGGTTCTTGTTCACGGCGACGATGAAGGGGTTGCCCTTGAGCCCGCCCATGTGCTGGAAGGAGCCGCTGATGCCGAGCGCCATATAGACCTTGGGCTTCACGGTCTTGCCTGAAGTCCCGACCTGCCGGCCCTTGTCGAGCCACTTGGCGTCCACGACCGGCCGCGAGCAGGAGACCACCGCGCCCATGCTCTTGGCGAGGTCCTCGGCAATGGGCAGATTCTCCTTGTCCCCGAAACCGCGGCCGACCGACACTAGGACGTCCTCCTTGGTGATGTCGACGTCGCCGACCTCGGCCTGGAGCACTTCGACAAAACGCCGACGCGCGGTGAGGCCCTGGGCCTCTCCGGATTTGTCCACCACCTGGCCCGCCGCGGACCCGGACTCCTCCGGCGCAAAACAGCCGGAGCGCAGGCTGAGCACCGCGCCCGCGGAGATGTCGCAGGCCAGGTGCGTGCTGGCCTGGCCGTTGAACTCCTGGCGCACCGCCCTGAGGGTCGCCCCCTCCAGCCCGTCCACCGCCACCACGTCCGGCACGAAGACCGCGTCCATCTTGATCGCAAGACCCGGCCCCAGGTCCATCCCCAAAGTGGTGTGCGGCAGCAGCAGCACGCACCCTTTGGGCAGCACCTTGAGCAGCAGCGGGCGAATGAGCTCGGCGTTGGGATACGCCAGGGCGTCGTCGGCGAACTTCCAGACCTCCTTGTAGGAAGCGGCGGCCTCCTGACACACGGCCTCCAGCCCCGCCCCCGCACCGGTCACGATGGCGACGGGGGCGGTGTCGGGAAAGATCTTCTTGGCGGCGGCCGCCAGTTCCAGGGCCGAGTCGTCCGCTTTGCCGTCCTTGTGAAGTATGAAAGCAAATACCTGCGCGGCCATCACTTGAGCCCTCCTTTGGCTTTCAAAAGATCGATCAGCTTGGCGGCAATCTCATCGGTGCTGCCCTGCAGCATTTCGGCTCCGGCTCCGGCCGGCGGCACGAAGTAGTCCAGGCGCTTCACGCGCGCGCCCGCCTGGCCGACCGCGGCCGCATCCACCCCGAGGGCCGCCGCGTTCAAAACAGGGATCTCCACCGAGGCCACCTTGCGGATGCCGCGGATGCCGACGTAGCGCGGCTCGTTGATGCCGGTCTGGATCGAGAGTACGCAGGGCAGCTCGATCTCGCTGATCTCCTGGTTGCCGCCTTCGATCTCGCGGCCGATCTTGATTTTCTTCCCGTCCTGGGTCTCGATCTTGTTCACGAGCGAGGCGTACGGCCAGTCGAGCAGGGCGGCGAGCATGCCGCCCACCTGGGCCGCGCCGTCGTCGGCCTGGGCGCCGCAGAGCACCAGGTCGTAACTGCCCTTCTGCACCGCCGCTTTCAGGATCGCGGCGATCCCCCGGCCGTCGGAGCCCTCGAAGGCCGGGTCCGTCAGCATCAGGCCGTTGTTGGCGCCCATGGCCATCTCGCGCCGCACCACCTCCTCGGCGTCCTCGCCGCCGATGGTCGCCACCGTCACCGAACCGCCGACGCGGTCGACGATCTGGATCGCTTCCTCGACGGCGTAATTGTCCCACTCGTTCACCGAGTAGACCAGGTCGTCACGCTTGATGTCCGAGCCGTCGCCCTTGACCTCGATCTCGTTCTCGGCCGAGTCCGGGACTCGTTTGACGCATACCAGAATCTCCATCACGTCCCTCCCTTGCTATCAATGGCTTTTTATCGCGCTTATCGCTGAATGTGCCGGTCGATCAGCTCGCACAGATCGACGGCCTCCATTTGACCTTCAAGCCCCGCCACCTTGATGGCGTCCTCGATGTTGACCAGGCAGAAGGGGCAGGCCGTGACCACGACGTCCGCGCCGGCCTCCTTGGCCATCCGCACCCGCACGACCCCCATGCGCTGCTCCTCCTCGGGTTCGTAGAAAAGCATCAGGCCCCCTCCGCCGCAGCAAAACGAGCGGTCGCGGCAGTCGGCCGTCATCTCGACGCGGCGGATCCCCGGGATGGCGTCGATGGCCTGGCGCGGCAGATCGTAGAGCGCGTTGTGGCGGCCGAGGTAGCAGGGGTCGTGATAGACGTATGTCTTGGACCCGTTGTCCCCCGCCGAGAGCTTGAGCCGGCCCGCGCGCACCGCCTCCACGATGATCTCGCTGACGTGCTGGACCGGCGGCAGGCCGCTGTAATCCTTGCGCAGGGCGTTGTAGGCGTGCGGGTCGGCGGTCACGATGCGCTTGACCTCGGCGGCCTTGATGGCCTCGGTGTTCTGTTCCTTCAAGGTCTGGAAGAGCATCTCCTCGCCGAAGCGCCGCACCTCGTGGCCGCTGTCCTTCTCGTCCTTGCCGAGCACGCCGAAGTCGACCCCGGCCGCGCACAGGATCCGGGCCGTGGCCTGGGCGACTTTCTGCATGCGGTCGTCGTAGGAGGTGATGCTGTCGACGAAGTAAAGGGTCTCCGCGGCCTCGCCCTTTTCGAAGAGCTTCACCCGGCAGCCCTCCCCGACCCCCGCCACCCAGTCGAGGCGCTTTTTCTCCAGCTTTCCCCAGGGGTTGCCGCGTTTTTCAAGGGCGCTGAGCGGTTTTTGCAGCGACTGGGGCACCATGCCCTCATCCACCATGCCGCGCCGCAGGTCGACCATCTTGTCGATGTACTCGATGCCGAGCGGGCACTCCTGCTCGCAGGCCCCGCAGGTGGTGCAGGACCAGATCTCGTCCTCGGAGTAGATGCCGCCGATCAGCGGCTGGGACTCCTCCGGTTTCCCCCCCCAGAGCGGGTAGAGCCGGAAGCAGCAGTCCCGCGCCTTGATGGAGATGAACCGCGGCGAAAGCGGCCGCTTGACGCGGTTGGCCGGGCAGCGGTCCGAGCAGCGGCCGCAGTCGGCGCAGGAGTAGAAATCCAGCATGTGCTTCCAGGTGAAGTCCTCGAATTTCTTCACGCCGAAGGACTTCAGCTCGTCGAGCTGGCTCTCGTCGACGCCGTGGCGCACGGGCTTGACGTTGCCGTAGTCCAGGCGCATGAAAAACACGTTGAAGATCGAGGTGATCACGTGGAAGTGCTTGCCCATGGGCAGGAAGCACAGGAAGAAGAAAAAGGCCAGGTCGTGGATCGTGTAGGCGGCCAGGTGGAGGCCCTGCAGCGCGCCGGTCGAAGCCCCGCCCAGCACGTGTCTGAAAAACCACCCGAGGGTCAGCGGCGGCAGCCAGTGGGTCGACTGTCCGGCGGCGGCCTGGGCCGCGACCAGGCTGGCGTCGAAGAGGCTTTCGCTCACGAGGAGGGTGCAGATGAGCACCAGCACCAGGATCGCCTCGGGCGTGTGGTCCTTGCCGTAGCGCTCGGGGACGTCGTAGCGCGCGGGCTTGAAGGCCATCCGGCGCACGGCCAGAACGACGGCGCAGACGAAGACCGCCGTGCCGGCATAGTCCTTGACCGCGTTGTAGAAATGCCCGAAGCCGCCGCCGAACCCCGGCAGGGTGAACCCGTCGATGAACCCGAGGATCACCAGTTGGGTCGAACGGGCGGCCAGGGTCAGAAACCCGAAGAAGACGACGATGTGCAGGATGCCGGCCAGCATGTAGCGGGGGTGCCGCCACTGGGCGAGCCAGATCTTCAAAACCGCCCGCACCCGCTCGGCATAGCGGTTGAAGCGCTCATCCGGCGCGGCCTTGAGCAGCGGCGCGACGCGGCGCTTCATGATGTAGGCGAAAACCCCGATGCCGGCGAGGGGAATGAGGATGTAAATGACCGCCGCGGGAATGCCGAGGAAGAACGCGGACGCAGGGGAAATCAGGGCCGGTTGCATCGCTCTCCTTCTTTACCTTCTCTCTGTGGAATCGCGGGCCGGCCGCTCGACCGGCCCACTCGAATCTGCGGGGATGTCCGGCGGGCGAGAGACGCCAGAACCGCCGTCTCTCCTGGGGGTCCCCGAAGCTGTGCCTATAGCATGAACGGCCGTTCAGAACAATGCTATACTTGCGGTCGGAGCGGGGGGCGCGGGGCCCTCCCCCCGCCGGCCCCGCGTCCGCCGGCGTCGGCCTATTTCCCGCCGAAGGCGTCCTCGTGGATCTCCACCACGGCGCTGTTGGCCGCCAGGATCGATTTCATCTTGCCGAAGGTCACCGGCAGGATCGTGGTGGCGAAGAACTCGAGGCTCTTGATCTGGCCCTCGTAGAAGAGCGCCTCCTTGTCCTTGGCGCCGGCGGCGAGTTTTTCCGCGGCGATGCGTGCGCGCCACAGCAACATCCACGCCATGACCACGTCCCCGCAGACCTCCAGGAAGGGGTGGGCGAAGGCAAATGCCGTCAGCACCTTCTCCGACATGGCCGCCGCCCCTAAATGCATGGCGACCTCGCCCAGCTTGTTCAGCATCCCCTCCACCGTTTCGGCGTAGGGTGCCGTGCGCGGGACCTTCTTGGCGGCGGCCAGGGTGGCCTGGATCTCGCCGAGCAGGTCCATCATGGGCCGGCCCTTGTTCAGTCCGAGCTTGCGGCCCAGCAGGTCCATGGCCTGGATGCCGTTGGTGCCCTCGTAGATGGGAGTGATCCGGCAGTCGCGCAGCAGCTGCTCCATGGGGTATTCGCGGATGTAACCGTACCCGCCGTACACCTGGATGCCAAGGTTGCAGACATCGCAGGCGCGATCGGTCACGTAGCCCTTGGCGATCGGGATCAGAAAATCGATCATGCCCTGGTATTTGGCCATGGCCGCCGCGTCGGCGGCGGTGTGCAGGCAGTCCTCCAGGTGCCCGACGTAAAAGAGCAGGCTGCGCATGCCCTCGACATAGACCTTCATGAGCATCAGCATGCGGCGCACGTCCGGGTGCTGGATGATGGGCACCGACGGCGCCTCCTTGTCCAGGGCTTGCAGCAGATGCCGCCCCTGGAGGCGTTCGCGCGCATAGGCGAGGGCATACAGGTAGGCCGGGCTGGCGCAGGCGAGGCCCTGGGAGCCCACCAGCAGGCGGGCTTCGTTCATCATGAGAAACATCGCGCGCATGCCCTTGTTCTCCTCGCCCAGCAGCGTCCCGCGGCAGCGCCCCTTGCCGCCGAGGGCCAGAGAGCAGGTGGCGTTGCCGTGGATGCCCATCTTCTCCTCGACGCCCGTGCAGACGACGTCGTTCGGCTCCCCGAGGCTGCCGTCGTCGTTGACCCAGATCTTGGGCACCAGGAAAAGCGAGATGCCCGCCGTTCCCGCCGGAGCCCCTTCGATCCGCGCCAGCACGGGGTGGATGATGTTTTCGGCGAGATCGTGCTCGCCGGAGGAGATGAAAATCTTGTTGCCGGTGATGGAATAGGTTCCGTCGGGGTTCTTCACGGCCGAAGTGGTGAGGGCGCCGACGTCGGAGCCGGCCTCGGGTTCGGTCAACAGCATGGTGCCGGTCCACTGGCCCGAGTACATCTTCTTCAGAAAGAGCTTCTTCTGCTTTTCGGTGCCGAAGCTCTCCACGAGCTTGCCGGCACCGTGGGTGAGCCCGGCGTACATCATGAAGGCGAAGTTGGCGCCGTTCAGGTAGTCGGCGGCGGCCATGGCCACCGCCCGCGGCATGCCCTGCCCGCCCCAGGCCGGGTCCTCGGTCATGGCCAGCCACTCCCCTTCCTTGAAGGCCTTCCAGGCCTTGTGGAAGGATTCGGGCACGAAGACCTTGCCGCCGTCGAAGCGGGCCCCCTGACGGTCGCCCTCCTGGCGGGTCGGCAAGAGCTCTTTGACGGCGAGGTTGCGCGCCTCGGAGATGATGAGGTCCACCGCCTTGCGGTTGAATTCGGCAAAGCGTTCGTGCCGGGCGAGCTCCTCGACCTTCAGTTGCTCGTGCAGAACAAAATCGACATCCCTGCGGTCGGCAATCACTTGCGCCATGGGTGCAATCTCCTCGTTCTTAAGGTTTGCCCTGAGTTTGTAAATCCGTTTTTTCCGGAATCCCGATACCGCGCATGAACAGATCGACCAGCGGGTCGGCCATGGAGACCAGGTCGTAGCTGCGGCCGGAGTGCAGCCAGGTGCCGATGGTCTCCTCCACCGCCCCGAGAATGAAACGCTTCACCAGCCCCACGTAAAGATCTTTGCGGATGGCGCCCTCCTGCTGGCCCTGCTCGACGATCTCCGCAAGGATGTCCTGGTACATCTTGGCCATCTCCCGGATCTGCTCCTCGGCCAGGCGGCTGCTCTGGTGGGTCTCGATCTGGTAGACGACGGCCATGTCGGGGTCGCGCTGGAACTCGCCCAGGTGCACGCGCACCAGGTTGCGAAGCTTCTCGGCGCTGTCCGCCCCGCGCCCGACCTCCGCGCGGAAACAGTCGAACACCTGCTTGGCCTTGAAGCTGAAGAAGTGGACCAGGATGTCGTCCTTGTTCTTGAAATAAAGGTAGATGGTCCCGTCCGCCACCCCGGCTTCCTTCGCGATCTGCGCGACAGTGGACTGGCGAAAACCATGGCGTGCAAAAACCTTGACCGCCGCCTCAAGGATTCGATGATATTTAGAATTCTTGTCTTTTGCGTCTTGTGGGTCCATTTGAACCACCGGGGTATTATGAATTAGTATTCATTTATATATCAGTCCAAAAAAACGCTGTCAAGCTTAATCGCGAGACCATTTTCATCATTTACAATTTGATATTACACATAATAATATCAAACGGGTCGGCGCGACATTTTCTTGATCACCATATTAAAACTATGAACGATCATTCACTTTGTTGCTTGAGGATTGGCACGCCTCACGAACCGACAATAAAAAACCCCCGTCCGATCTTTTCAGATCGACGAGGGTTTGATGGTGGCAATCGTTCAGGGAGCCGTACGATCGGCTTTCGCCCGGCCCCCTGATTTTTTTTGTTTCCTGGCGGTTTTCCCTATACTTTGGGCCGGGGCAGCATCCCGGCGCGCTCGGCGATTTCGGGCACACGGTGCTCCCATTCGATCGCCATCAGATGGACGCCCGCGACACCCTTCATCTCCTTGAGCTCCGCCATCTGCTCCAGGGAGATTTTGATGCCCTCTTCCGCCTGCTTGTCGCGCGCGACTCCCTGCAGGCGGGCGATGGTCTCATCCGGAACGTCCATGCCCGGCACCTTGGCCTTCATGTACTTGGCCATACCGAGGCTCTTCATCGGGGTGATGCCGGCCAGAATGAAGACCTTCTCGGTCAACCCCATGTCGTTCGCCTGGCGGATGAACTCGCGGAATTTGGGCATGTTGTAGATGCACTGGGTCTGGATGAAATCAACGCCGGCCTTGACCTTTTTGGCCAGGCGGTGAACGCGCCACTCGAAGGGGTCCGCAAAGGGGTTGGCGGCGGCCCCGATGAAGATCTGGGGCTTTCCGTCCACCTCGGTCCCACCCAGGAATTTTCCGTCGTCGCGCATCTGCCGGACCATGCCGATCAGCTGCATGGAGTCGATGTCGAAGACCCCCTTGGCCGTGGGGTGGTCGCCGAACTGGCAGTGGTCGCCGGAGAGGCAGAGCATGTTGCGGATGCCCAGCGCGGAGGCCCCGAGGATGTCGGCCTGCATGGCAAGGCGGTTGCGGTCGCGGCAGACCATCTGGTAGTTGGGCTCCAGCCCCTCCTGAATGAGCAGCAGGGAGGCGGCCCAGCTCGCCATGCGCACCACGGCGGTCTGGTTGTCGGTGATGTTCACGGAATCGACGTTGCCCTTGAGGTGGGCCGCCTTCTTGCGGACCTCCTCCGCGTGGGCGCCGCGCGGGGGGCCGAGCTCACCGGTGAAGGCGAAGTGACCGGCTCTGAGAACTTTTTCCAGATTGCTTCCTGATTTCATAATACGCACCCTTCCAGCAGGTTTGATTGAATACGATCCGGGATCAGGCCTTGGCTTTTTCCGGTTTCTTGTAGCCGGGTTGGATCAGCGTCCGCGGCGTGGTGTCCTTCCATTCCGGGGGATGGGTCAGCTCCAGGATGCCGTCCAGACGGCCCTGGGCTTTCAGCCGCTCGTAGATCGCGTTCCAGGCGCAGGGCTGATCCGCGCTGATCTCGCAATTGCCCTTGTTGGTCCCGCCGCAGGGCCCGTTGTAAAGACCCTTGGCGCACATGGTGACCGGGCAGATGCCGCCGGTCATCCCCAGCACGCAGCGGCCGCAGGAGCGGCAGCGCTCCTCGTACCAGCCGACATCCTGGTTCACCGCCAGGCCGCAGGTGTCCACGCCCGGGTAGACCGGTTTGTCGGGGAACCGCTCGGCCAGAAACTGAATGCCGACCCCGCAGGCCAGGGAGATGAGGGCGTCGACCTCCCCCACCCGGCTGTCCAGCTGGGCCAGGTATTCGCGGTCGCACTGGCGCTCCAGCGTGGCGGACTGCAGCTCAATGGGATTGTCTTTGAGCTTGCGGGCCATGTCGAGCTCTGTGGCCAGCACCGCCACCTCCTTCTCGCCGCCGGCCAGGCAGACGGCGACACAGGTGCCGCAGCCCACCACCAGCACCTTCTTGTGGTCTTTGACCAGATCAAGGATTTCGTCGAACGGTTTGCGCTTGGCTACGATCATGTTGCCTCCAGGACGTCAAATTTGAAATTTGAGATCTGAGATTTGAGATTCGAGGTTGATCCCCCAACCCCAGATGCCCAAACACCAAACACTCAACACCAAACACCAATTCCTACGCCGCGGCCTTCTTCTTCAGCGGATTGGGCCCGAGCTTGAGAATGTTCTCCGTCATCTCCTTGGCGTAGGCCACAAAGGTCGGCGCCTCGCCGGAAGAGAGGTTGTACATCCTCACCCGCTCGGGCTCCAGGCCGATCTCCTGCAGCAGGGAGCGCACGTGGTTGACCCGCTCCCGGCAGCGCAGGTTGCCCTCGTTGTAGTGGCAGGCGCCCTCGAGGCACCCCACGCAGTAGACGCCGTCGGCCCCCTTCTGGATCGCCGTCAGCATGTGGACCACGTCCACCTTCCCGGTGCAGGGCACCAGGATGATTTTCACGTTGGACGGGTAGTTCAGTCGCATCGAACCTGCCAGGTCCGCGGCCGAGTACCCTCAGTATTCGCAGCAGAAGGCGATAATGGTGGGTTCGAAGTCGGGCATCAGGCCACCTCCTCATTCAGCAGCGCTTCAATCTTGCACACGATCTGCTCGTCCTCGTAGAAGCTCAGGTTGATGGTCTGCCGCGGGCAGACCGCCGTGCACATGGCGCACCCGTTGCACAATTCCGGGTTGTAGGCGAGCGTATTGACAGCGTAAGCGTCGAACATATCCGGGCCTCCGATCAGCGGACGAAGACAAAGACGAGGTTGAGAACGATGCCGGCCGCGA
>CAZLSV010000015.1:572-1302 GCA_964562235.1 uncultured Desulfatibacillum sp. | reverse complement strand
ACACCCCGCAGCCATGGCACAGGGCCTCGTTGATCTCGACCACCTTGGTGGCGTCGTTGAACTGCGGCACGCCGAAGGGGCAGGTGCGCACGCAGGTCAGGCACTTGACGCAGTGATCGGGGTCGACCTTGGCCGTGATGGCCGACAGCTTGATCGAATCCTTGGACAACAGGGTCGAGGCGCGCGCCGCCGCCGCCTGGGCCTGGGCGATGGTCTCGGAGATCAGCTTGGGGCCGTGGGCCGTGCCGCAGAGATAGACCCCCTCGCTCGGCATGTCCACCGGCCGCAGCTTCACGTGGGCCTCGATGAAGAAGCCCTCCGGGTTGCGGTTGAACTTCATCAGCCCGCTGACCTCGGCCGTGTCCGCCGCGGCCACCCCGGCGCTCAGCACCAGCCGGTCCGCCAGGATCTCGATCTCCCGCTGCAGCACGTGGTCTTTCACCCGCACAACGATCCCCTCCCCGTTGGCGGATGCCTGGGGCGCCGCCTCGGGTTCGAAGCGGATGAAGATGACGCCCTGCTTGCGCGCCTCGGTGTAGAAGTCCTCGAGCAGCCCGTAGGTGCGCATGTCCCGGAAGAGCACGTAGACCTGGGCATCGGGGTTTTTCTTTTTCAGCGAAAGCGCGTTCTTGACCGCGTTCTGGCAGCAGATCCGCGAGCAGTTCACGTTCTTTTCGTTGCGCGAGCCGACGCACTGGATCATGACGATGCTCTGCAACTCCGCCGCGCC
>CAZLSV010000015.1:0-562 GCA_964562235.1 uncultured Desulfatibacillum sp. | reverse complement strand
GCCGAACTCCACCTGCGTCATCACGCGCGGGTCCTGCCCGTAGAGGTACTCCGTCGGCCGGTACTCGACGGCCCCCGTGGCCACGATGATGGCGCCGTGCTCGATTTTTTCGGAGCGCCCGTCCCCGCCCAGGGCAACGGTGGTGAGGAAGTTGCCCTTGAAGCCCTCGAACGCCGCAATCCGTGCTTCCGTCAGGACCCGGATCTTCGGGTGCGCGCCCACCTCGGCGGTGAGCTGTTTCAGGTACGCCTGGATGTCCGCCCCCTCGATGGTGTGGTGCAGCCGCCGGGCAAAACCGCCCAGCTCGGCCTCCTTTTCGACGATCACCACCGGGAAGCCCTGCCGGGCCAGCCCCAGCGCGGCGTTCATGCCGGCGATGCCGCCGCCGATGACGAGGGCCTGCTTGTGGATGGACACGGTCTTGCTTTTGAGCATCTTCAGCGTGGCGGCGCGCGCCGCCGACATGCGCACGAGATCCTTGGCCTTGCGGGTGGCCGCCTCGTGATCGTTGGCGTGCACCCAGGAGTCCTGGTTGCGGATGTTGGCCATCTCGAAAAGGTAG
>CAZLSV010000014.1:13274-80105 GCA_964562235.1 uncultured Desulfatibacillum sp. | reverse complement strand
GAGCGGCGTCCCCGCCGCGATCATCTCGCGGCAAGATGCCGCTCCCACGGAAAAAATTCAACTTGATTGGAAGCAGGATCGCGCTGCGCCGACACCGTCTTCCGTCGATTCATCCCCCCGCGATCAACGGAATGACGTACACCTCATCCCCATCCTTCAGTTCGGTCTCAAGCCCCTGACGGAAGCGAATGTGCTCGCCGTTAATGAAGACCGGCAGATACTCCTTCAGGCGCCCCTGTTCTTCGTGCCAACCCATAACCAGTTGCGGGTGTGTAATTTTGGCAGTTTTCAGCAGTTGTTCTATGGTCCGTGGAGTCTCGCCGGGCCAGCTGCTGATCACGATGTCGGAGCCGCAGATGAGCTTGATGTTCATGGCATTTCTCTAGACGATGGGCCTTCGAAAGCGAAGCTGGGATGGTCGCAGCTGATGCCCTCAAGCGTCGCCTGCCAGCTTGCTCAGGGCGAAGCCGGCCGGGGGAAATGACGGAAGGTTCCCCTCCCCCGGCCACCTCAGCCCAAGCCCACAAAGGGGGTGTCATGCGCAGCTTATATATCGGAGGTGCAGTGCCCGCAGCGGGTGGCTTTAATCGGAATCTGCGACAGACAGCGCGGGCAGTCCTTGGTTGTCGGGGCCGCCGGGGCTTCTTCCTTCTTGGCCGTTAAGCGGTTGACCTGCTTGATCAGCATAAAGATGGCAAAGGCCACGATCAGGAAGTCGATGACCGTGTTAAAAAACATGCCGTAGTTCAGGGTCGCGGCGCCGGCGGCCTTGGCGGCCTCGAGGCTCGGGTAGCTTTGGCCGCTGAGATTGATGAAGAGATTGGAGAAGTCCACTTTCCCCAGAAGCAGGCCGATGGGCGGCATCAGGACGTCGGCCACGAAGGAAGAGACGATCTTGCCGAAAGCCGCGCCGATGATAATTCCGATAGCCATGTCGAGAACGTTTCCGCGCATGGCAAACTCTTTGAACTCCTTGAACATGATCCACCTCCTTTTAAGGTTTCCCCTTAAGGTTTCCCCCCCAAGACGCAAAGGAAGCCTCTCTTCCTCTGCCGATTATTACTTCGGTGACCGAATAAACATAGTTCTCGTATCTCCCACAGAGGCGGACACCCCGCTCCCCCTGACAACGGCTGCCGTTGTACCTATTTATTTGACGGAGTAATAAATACAAAAACATTAATGCATCGCATCGTTTCGGCAAGGGCGCTCGCGCAGATGATTCGCCTGAATAGGCCATATCGGATGGGGCGCCAGCCTTCAGTCCCCCCGTACCAGGGCCAGCACCTCCGGAAGGAGCTCACGGCTCGTGCTGAGCGCCTCGTTGCCGTGGATGGTTTCATTGCCCGACCAGTCCCCGAAATAGCCGCCGGCCTCCCGCAAAATGACCGGAAAAGGTCCGCAGTCGTAAGGGTTCATTATGGGGTCCAGCATGAGCTCCAGGCGGCCGGCGGCCACCAGGGCGTGTCCGTAGGCGTCCGACCAGCCGACGCTGTGATAGGCCACATCGACAAACCGCTTCCATGACGCTTCGCGGCCGGCCGCCGTGAAATTGGCGGCGTTGGTGAAGGATATAATGCTGGCCGCCAGGCGCTGAGCGCCGCTGACCCGGCAGCGCCGGCCGTTCAAATAACACCCGGCCCCGTCGGCCGCATAGATCATTTCATCGAGGGCCGGGAAATAGGCCGCCCCGGCGACGATGCGTTTTTCGATCTCCAACCCGATGAGGACCCCGTAAAGCGGCACCCCGCGCACAAAGGCCTTGGTGCCGTCGATGGGATCGATCCACCAGCAGGGCGCGGATGCGTCGGCGCCGGTTGCGCCGAACTCCTCCCCGACGATGCAATGCCCGGGGAAGCGGCGTTCGATCCGAGCGCGGATCAGCTCCTCCGCCTTGCGGTCGGCCGCCGTGACCGGCGAGTCGTCGGCCTTCATCTCCGGTTGCAGCTCGGTCCGGAAATAACCGAGGGTCAGCCGGCCGGCTTCATGGGCGGTCTGGACGGCGAACTCCATGTATTCGCGCAACGAGGATGAACCCATGGGAGGCAGCTCCTTTTCCCGGTATGGTAAAATTACTGTCGGCTCATGTCCAAGGGGTTCCCCAGGTTGGCGAGCATCCGTTCGCGCCACAACTCCTGGCGGACGATGCAGACGTCCCCCTGGTCGTCGCGGGTGGCGATCACGGTCCCGAACTCCTCAGGCGTGACGACGGCGCAGGCCTGGCCCGTCCAGTTGGCGAAGTCGGGCTTGACCGAAATGAAACGTTCCATGGCTTTCGGGTCGACCGGAACGAAACAGCCCAGGTCGGGCAGATAGATGGTGTCCTGGGTTTTGCGCGGGTCGTGGACGAAGTAGGCGAGCATCTTTAGTGTCTCCTTGCGACGGGGTGAAATCGTTCGGCTGCACTATAAAGCATTTTCAGGCGATTGGCGAGGCTCAGCCGATCTAAGTTGTCACGGGCGATGCCAAATTCCCCCTCCCCTGGCCCCTCCCGCACGGGGAGGGGAATGTTCGGGGTGATTCTTCCTCCCAGGCAAGGAGCCCTTCCGTCTTTTTACAGGGTATTTGTCAATGCACCAGAGGCCCATACAGGCGCATCGTGTTGGCGTCAACGGCTTCGACCACCTGCTGGGCGCAGAGGCCTTTGATTTCGGCGATGGCGCGGATGGCCAAGGGCAGGTTGGCGGGCTCGTTGCGGAAGCCGGGTTCGGGCCCCAGCACGGGGCTGTCGGTTTCAACCAACAAGCAGGTGAGCGGCAGATGCTTGACCAACTTCTGCTTCTGCCGGGAGCGCACCACCGAGGGGGGGATGGAGAAGAAATATCCGGCCTCGACCGCCGGCAGGGCCGTCGAGGCCTTGCCGTCGAAAGCGTGCAGCTGCACACGGGTGGCGCCCTCTTCGAGCAGCAAAGCGACCGCCGGCCGGCCGGCCGAACGCGAATGCACATTCAGCGGAAGGTCCAGCTCCTTCGACAGGCGGATGAAGCCTGCGAAAATCTCGCGCTGCACCTCTCGGTCCGGTTCTTCCTGGACCCCCCAGTGATCCAGGCCCACCTCGCCGATGGCAGCCAGCTGCGCACGGTGCTGGCGGATGAAGGTATGCATCTTGGCGGCGTGATCACCGTCGAGAACGGTGGGATAGAGCCCGGCCGCGGGTTTCACCATGGGGAATTTTCCGGCCAGAGCGAGGTTTCCTTCCGCATCCGCCAGGGTTTCGCCGACGGCAATGACGGCCCCGACGCCCGCCGCGTATGCCCGAGCGAGAACTTCGTCCCGGTCGTGATCGAATTCCGGGCTGCACAGGTGGGCGTGGGTGTCGACGAGGGAGAGGAGAATTGAGTTCATTTGCGATAGAAAGTGGGTCTCTGTCTTGTGGGAGCGGCATCCTGCCGCGATCGAGAAGGTGATTCTATCAACCGCATCAGATCGTGGCTGGAAGCCACTCCCGCCGAATAATCAACTGCGATTTTCTCCTCGAAGGTCGGGGTATGTTAAGCGGGGCGCGACAACGGGAATTCGCAGGTGGCCACCTCCGCGTGGGGCTTGCGGGTGTTCGGGCTTTCCATGGTGCGCAAATCCTCGGGCAGCCCGGAGTCTTCGGTTTTGCGGCCCACCGCAATGGCGGCCATCACGAGATACTCCTCCCGCGAAACGCCCAGCGCCTCGTAAGCCTTGTCGAGGTTGAAGCCGGCCATGGCATGCGCATACAGCCCGAGTTTGCGCGCCTGCAGCGCCAGCGCCATCCAGGCGGCGCCGGCGTCGTACGGCGCGTGGCGGTTCTCCTTGCCCGTTTTTTGGAAATGGCGCCGAGCCAGGATGAACATCAGCAGCGGCGCCCGGCCGGCCCAAACCTGGTTTTTCGAGACCAGGCAGGCCGCGAGCCGACCGCGTTGCTCCGGCTCGGTGGCGTAGACGAACAGCCAGGGCTGCTCGTTGTAACAGGACGGCGCCCAGCGCGCGGCCTCGAAGAGCGTCTGGATCTCCCGGTCCGAGAGCGGGTCAGATGCAAAGGCCCGGGGCGACCAGCGGTCGGTGAACATGCTGTCGATGTCCCAGTCGGGGGTACGTGGGTTTGACGGCTTCGCGTTCATGCGGGCTCCTTTACAGAAAAAAGAAAGGCCGGCGTTTTCACGACCAAACGCTCGCGGGTCAAATGCCGCCCGGTGGTGGGTCCACGGCGGGGGCCTTCCTGACACGAATGTTCGTAAAACAGCCGGCCTGCTTTGTGCATTTTATTGTTCCGGCACTCCGCTGCGCCCTCGCCCGAACGAGGCGTGGCATTTTTGGCGGCCGGGACAATAACGTAAATCAGGACTGCGCGGAGTCTTTCTCGCTGGTTTTTTTCTTCTTGGGGCGCGCATTGCCGTGGGTCCCACGCCAGATTTTTCCTTTTTTGGAGCGACGATCACCTTTTCCCATTCGTTTTCCTCCCGGTAAAATTCGATTGCTGTGGTTAAAAGACTATCTATATCACAGGCGGGCCGCCGAGTTCAATAGCCCGGCCCGGAACTCGGCGCATCCACGCCGCTGAGCACCCGGGAGAGGAGATCTTCGACCCGGGCCTCGGCCGCCGCCAGGTGGGCTGCGGATTCGAACACTGAAGAGAGCTCGCGCAGAATGCCGTCGTGAACGGACGGCCGGGCGTCGATCCGCTGGTAGTCGATGGGCGCGGGCCGGTAAAGCCCGTCGTTGAAAAAGTAGTTGCCGGGGCCTTTCCAGTCCGGCCCATGGTAGGGCCAGTTGATTTTGGCGCCGAACAGCTCCCGCAGCGCGTCCCGGGCCGGTTGGCTGGCGTTGACCTCGGCCGGGGCCAGCGGCCGGCCCAACCGGTGTTCAATATGCCCAAAGAGCGCGGCCAGCAGCCGCTCCTCGGTGATCACGAGCCCGTAGAGGTACCAGTCCGCGCAAGCCGCCGTAACGATTTCTTTGTGGGCGGCCGGCAGGTTCCGGTAGGTAGGGCAGAAGTAGTCGCGGCAAGCCAGTCCGCCGTAGAAGCTCAACCCGCGGTAGTCGATCCCGCCGTTTCCGTCGGCCAGGGGGTGGAGCAGGCAGCCGGGCCGCGAGCCGCGAGGGCCGATGAGTCCGAGAAACGGGCACGCGTAGAAATCAAGGTACGGCCGCGCGCATTGTTCGCGGCGTTCCGTCTCCAGCCGGAAGGCGTCGATGGCGTCGATGTCGCGCGCAACCGGTCGGAAGGTTTCGGTGCGGTAGACCAGGAGCGCATGCAGCCGGTCCCGGGAGGCATCCGGGCAGTTGTAAAGGCCGCAGCAGGCGCCGCAGGACACGGTGTCGCTGACCTGGCAGAGGTACACGCCGCCGGGGACAAGGGGTTCCGGCGGTTTCAGGTGGCTGGGCGCGATCGGGTTCATGTTCCAGCGTCCATTCGTCGTTTCCACTCATAGAGGGCCACCGCCGTCGCCGCGGCGGCGTTGAGCGACTCCACTTCCGGTCGGATGGGGATGCGCACGGCGCGGCGGCGCCAGGGCTCCGGCAGGCCCGGGCCTTCCAGGCCGGGCAACAGGCCGAAGGCGGGTGGGAACGCCGCCTGACGGATGTCGGTCCCCTCGGCCGACAGGGCGACTACGGGCAGTTCGTGCGGGATGGCATCGAGGGCGGGCCCTTGGCGCAGCGGCAGGCTCAGCACGGCGCCGCCGGAGGCGCGCAGGGCTTTCGGGTGGAAAGGGTTGGCGCTCTCCGCCAGCAGAATCGCCTGCGTCGCGCCGAAAGCCGCCGCCGACCGGATGGCGGCACCCACGTTTTCCGGGTCCTGAAAGGGAATGAGCACACTGGCACCGGCCGGAAACACTTCCGACGGCGTCCAGACCGGCATCTCGGGCAGGCGGATGAGCAGCAGCGGGGCGCGGGTGCCGAAGATATCGAGCTCCCCCAGCAGCTCGGGGGTCAGCTGATACCAGTGGAGGCGGGGGGCGGCATCGGGCGGCGGTTGATCATGGCCGCTCACCCATGCCAGGCAGACCTCGGGGTGCGCCGCCAAAATTTCGGCCACCAGCTTTTCACCGGCCGCCAGCGCCTGGCCCGTCTTGCGGATGCCACGGCCGGTCAGGCTTTTTTTGAGGTCCTTGAAGACGGGGTTCTGGTCGCTGCTGATGGTGCGCACGGAATGGCCCTCCATGGCTCTCGCGCGGCGGCGGTAGAGCGGATCGTCCAGGCGTCGGTAAACGACCAGCCGGCGGGCATGGCGCGTGCGGGGGATGCTGTACGGCCGGTCGATCAGGAGCGCGTAGGTGTCCGGGAAGCGGGTCCGGGCCAGCTCGATCTCTTCATCGCAGTGCGGGCCCTTCATGAAAATCACCAGCCCGTCCCGGGCCAGGCAGCCGGCCACTCGCTCCAGGGTCTTGTCGATGGTCTCGACGGCCCGGGTGATCACCCCGGCCACCGGCTCCTCGAAGCGCGCCGTGACCCGGCCGCCGACCACGCGAATTCCCTTCAAGGCCAAATGCTCGAGCGCGCGGCTGAGAAACTCCACGCGGTTACCGCGGGTCTCCGCGAGGACCATGTCGAGCGCCGGGCGGTAGATCTTGAGCGGGATTCCCGGCATGCCGGGCCCGGTGCCCAGATCGAGCAGCGGCGAGGGCAGCTCCAGAAGGTCCGCCGGCAGCATCGAGTCCACGTAGAGCTTGGTCACCATGTTGGTGAAATTGTGGACCCGCGTCAGGTTCAAATCGGCATTGCCTTCGCGCAGAAGGCTGTGATAGGCCCAGAGCTGCCGGAGTTGAAGCTGGGAGAGTCGAATGTCGCAGGAACGCAAAACGGCGTTCATCTGCTCCATGTCCGGAGGAGCGCGGTGTGAAGATGGAGACGGCTGCATTTATTGCTCCGCCTCTGCACAAGATGCTGAGCTTGGCATATTTAATGACAGTTTAATAATCACTCCGGCAAATGCCCTATTCCAACAACCCACGCGCGGGTGGATCCATGATTCCGTTTCTGCATGAGCGCTGGCCGGTTTTCTTCGAAGACAACCACCTGCTGGTCGTTTACAAGCCGGCCGGCCTGCTCTCCCAGGGGGACGAGACCGGCGAGGCCAACCTTCTGGATTTAGCCAAGGCCTGGATCAAAACGCGTCATCACAAGCCGGGCCGGGTTTTTCTGGGGTTGGTGCACCGCCTGGACCGCCCGGTGGCGGGCGCCATGGTCTTTGCCCGCACCTCCAAATCGGCCGCCCGCCTGAGCGCGCAGATCCGAAACCGGCGGATGCGCAAGGTCTATCTGGCGGTGGTCGAAGGGCGGCCCCCCTCCGAAGAAGGGCGGCTGATGCATTGCCTCGAGCGTCGGGACCGGGCGGTCCGGATCGTGCCGCACGCGACCCCGCTCGGCCGCGAGGCCCGCCTCGCCTACCGCGTGCGGGATGCCGGCGGCGGCCGCAGCCTCGTTGAAATCGAGCTGGAGACCGGCCGCAAGCATCAGATCCGGCTGCAGCTGTCCCACGTCGGCTGCCCGATCGTGGGCGATGTGCGCTACGGCGCCCCGTGCGCCCTGCCGTCCCGCGCGATCGCCCTTTTCGCCAGCCGCATCGCCTTCGAGCACCCCACCCGGGGCGAGACGCTTGCCTTCGATGCCCCGCTTCCCAGCGGCTGGCCCTGGCCGGGGCTTGAAACGCCCGGGTCACCGTTTTGGAACTGGGAGGACTACTCAAAGGACAGTTTTAAGTTTTAAGTGATTAAGTGTTAAGCCAAAAGAGGTAGAGGCACGTTGGCTGTCTCTGGCAAAACACAATCGTTTTTTTTTAACACCTAAAACGTAAAACTTAACACGGGCTCCTATCTCGTCAGGTGCCGATACTTGATCCGGTGCGGCTGATCGGCCTCGGCGCCTAAACGCTTGCGCCGGTCGGCCTCGTATTCCGAGTAATTGCCCTCGAACCAGAGCACGCTGCTTTCGCCCTCGAAGGCCAGGATGTGGGTGACGATCCGATCAAGGAACCAGCGGTCGTGGCTGATGACGACCGCGCACCCGGCGAAGCCCTCGAGCGCTTCCTCCAGCGCCCGGAGCGTGTTGACGTCCAGATCGTTGGTCGGCTCGTCCAGCAGCAGCACGTTGGCCCCCGACTTGAGCATGCGCGCCAGGTGCACCCGGTTGCGCTCCCCGCCGGAGAGCATCCCCACCTTCTTCTGCTGATCGCTGCCGGAGAAGTTGAAGCGCGCGGCGTAGGCGCGGGATTTCACCTGGACCTTGCCCAGCTCGATCAGGTCCTGGCCGTCCGCGATCACCTCCCAGGCGGATTTGTCGGGGTCCAGGCTGTCGCGGCTCTGGTCGACGTAGCCGAGTTTCACCGTGTCGCCGATGCGGATGGTGCCGGCGTCGGGCGTCTCCTGGCCGGTGATCATGCGAAACAGCGTGGTCTTGCCGGCCCCGTTCGGGCCGATGACCCCCACGATGCCCCCGGGGGGCAGGGCGAAGGAGACGTTTTCCACGAGCAGCCGGTTCGAGTAGCTCTTCGAGACGCCCTGAGCGTCGACCACGAGGTTGCCCAGCCGGGGCCCGGGAGGGATGTAGATTTCGAGATCCTCCACGCGCTTGGCCGTGTCCTGGGTCAGAAGCTTCTCATAGGCCGTGATGCGCGCCTTGGACTTGGCCTGGCGCGCCTTGGGCGCCATGCGGATCCACTCCAGCTCGCGCTCGAGGGTCTTCTGGCGTTTGCTTTCGGATTTTTCCTCCTGCTTCAGCCGGGCCTGCTTCTGCTCCAGCCAGGAGGAGTAGTTGCCCTTCCAGGGAATGCCCCGGCCGCGGTCGAGTTCGAGGATCCATCCCGCGACGTTGTCGAGGAAGTAGCGGTCGTGGGTCACGGCGATGACCGTTCCCGGGTACTGCTGAAGGTGGTGCTCCAGCCAGGCGACGGTCTCGGCATCCAGGTGGTTGGTCGGTTCGTCCAGCAGCAGAATGTCCGGTTTCTGCAGCAGGAGCCGGCACAGGGCCACGCGCCGGCGCTCACCGCCGGAGACCACCTTCACGGGCGTGTCCCCCGGCGGGCAGCGCAGGGC
Organism: uncultured Desulfatibacillum sp.; assembly: GCA_964562235.1. GTDB lineage: Bacteria > Desulfobacterota > Desulfobacteria > Desulfobacterales > SpSt-501 > SpSt-501. Next base: position 71,103 of record CAZLSV010000014.1, on the reverse strand, counting down.
ATCCATCGCCATCTCGAGGCGCGAATCGAGGTCCCAGGCGTCCAGGGCATCGAGCTTTTCCTGGATCGCCGACTGCCGGTCGAGCGTCTTGCTCATCTCCTCGTCGGACATGGGCTCGGCGAGCTTTTCGTTGATCCGGTTGAACTCCTCGATGAGGTCCACGGTGCCCCGGACCGCCTCTTCCACCACTTCCCGCACCGTCTTGGCTTCGTCCAGCCGGGGTTCCTGTTCGAGAAAGCCGACGGTCAGCCCGGGTGAGATCACGGTCTGGCCGACGAACTCCTTGTCCACGCCGGCCAGGATACGCAGCAGAGAGCTCTTGCCCGAGCCGTTCAGTCCGAGCACCCCGATCTTGGCGCCGTAGAAATAAGAAAGCGAGATATCTTCCAGCACCGGCCGCTTGTCGTAATATTTGCTGACGCGGATCATCGAATAGATGATCTTGTTCGGTTGATCGCTCATGCCGTGGTTCTCCTGTTAAACGCTATTGTTAATCCGATGGTTATTAATCGTCTCGTAATCGTATGGACCGAGAGCGGCCCCCTCTCCGCCAGTCCTGGGGGTGTCGGGAAGGGGGAGGGAAGGGGGCCGTGTCTATACAAATATGCAACCCTTGATAATTATGCCCAAATTCCGGATCTCGCGTAGAGGCGGAGCGGCCGAACCCGGCATACCCTCGCCGGCCGAATCATCCGTCCTCCGGACATCCGGCGGTCCGCCTTTTTTATACCAGATGTGCGCTGCGATCAACAGGATCTTCCGGAGGGCAGCGGGATGTATGGCCGGGGGGAGCGCGCATGCTTAGGCGAATGGGAACAGAAAGGGGGCCTTTGGCAGTTCGGCCCCCTTTCTGTCTTGTGGGTGATTCCCGTTTATTTGGGAAATTCGATCCGGACTTTCTCGTGCGCGCCCTGCACCTTGATTTTGACCTTCAGCTCCAGGCTGTCGTTGCGCATTCCCAACGCCAGAAGGGTCTTGCCCTTGTCGCCCTCGATGTGGGTGATGTCGCGGACGGCGGCCATGATCTTCTGGCCGACGTCGGCGCCCGGGGAGGGCAGCTCGGCTTTGCGGTATTTGGCCAGCACCTTGACCTCGCCTTTTTTGTTCCGCCGGATAGTGATCTCCTTGGCGTTGTCGGTGACGCCGTGCAGCGCCGCCAGGGCCAGCCACTTGAGGGCGGCTTCCTCCTGGTCCTTGTCCTTGGCCACGACGGACATCTCCTTCAAGGGATCGGTGGTGGCGTAGCAATCGCAAAGCTCCTGGACTTTCAAGTGCAAATTGCGCTTCTCTTTCATGGGCGGGCCTCCTTTTGCCGAACTTCCATTTGGGTTTAGGTTGCCGAGAATCTAGTCACTTTTTGACACATTGCAAGGAATCGGGTCACTTCGCAACCTCCAGCGGTTCCACCTCGAAGATCAACAGGGTGTTCGGCCCGATCACCCGGCCGGCCCCGCGCGCGCCGTAGGCGAGCTTCGAGGGGACCCAGAGGCGGTACTTGCCGCCGACCTTCATGAGCTGCAACCCCTCGGTCCAGCCCGGAATGACGCCGCCGACTTCGAACTCCGCCGGCTCGTTGCGGCTGTAGGAGCTGTCGAATTCGGTTCCGTCGATCAGGGTGCCGCGGTAATGAACCTTCACCCGGTCGGTTTCCTTGAGGGTGTCCCCCGTGCCTTCCTGGATCACCTGGTACTGCAGCCCGCTCGCCGTGGTCACCACTCCCTGTTCGGATTTGTTTTTGGCCAGGAAGCCCTCTTCGTCCTTGAGGTTCTTTTCGGCGGCCGCCGCCGCGCGCTTGGCCTGCTCTTCCTGCATTTTAGCCGAGAATTCCATCTTGGCCTTCTCTTCTTCCTCGGCGCTGATGAGGGTGGGGCGTTTGTTCATGGCATCCTGAATGCCGCGCATGAAGGCATCCAGATCGACCTTGGTCGGTGCTTCCTGGAAGCTTTGGCCGATTTCCCGGCCGAACACGTAGCTGATCTTTTGTTCGAAGGTCGTAATCTCGGGCGCCTTGGGCTCTGGCTTGTCGGCGGAGCATGCCAGGAAAAAGAGAAGCGTCACCGCTACCATTAGAACTGCCATTACGTTTTTCATTGTTTTTCCTTTCCTTGGTTGGGATTTATTTCAAACCGCTGTTCACGAATGGACGGACCCCATGGGGCCACCGTTTTTTCTTCACACAATGAAAATCCCGCTTTTTCATAAATACGCCGCGCGGCCGTCAGGCCTTCGAAGGTCCACAGGTAAATGTTTGGATAACCCCGCTCCCGGCAAAACCTCACGGCCCGCTGGAGCAGCCGGATGCCGGTGCCGCCGCCTTGGAATTCCGGGTCCACGATAAACCATCTCAGCCGGGCTCCGGCGGTCTTGGCGTCGCGGCCGTCCATCGCGATGGAGCCGGCAAAGCGGCCCTCCCACCGGGCTGTCCACAGACCGTCGCGGTCGGGGTCGAAGCCGGTGACGAATTCGGAAAGCTCCCGCGCCACCTGGGTTTCAAAGCGGACATCGAACCCCCAGTGGGTGTGATAGTAGACGGCGTGCGCCGCGGTGATCTCTCCCACCACTCCGGGGAAATAGCCTTGGTATATATTGGGTTTCACTGGGTCCAGGTCTTTCTCAGTTGTTCTTCGGGTTGGACCCGTCCGGCAGGACGGTGGTCTCGTCGAGGATGGCCGACGCCAGTTGATCGGGGTCGAGCAACGCGCCCTTCAGGTTGGCCTCGCGCAGGTTGGTCCCGGACAGATCCGCGCCCCGCAGGTCGGCGCGCTGCAGGTCCGCCCGGCGGAGATAGGTCCGAAAAAGGTTGGCGTGCTTGAGGTCCGCCGTGTTCAGGTTGGCCAGACTCAGGTTGGCCATTATCAGGTTGGCATGGCTCAAATCGGCGTTGCGCAGGTCCGTCTGGCTCAAATTGGTCTCCCGCAGGTCGGCCCCCCGCAGGTCGGCGCGGCCGAGGTCGGTCCCCTTGAGGTAGGCGCGGAAGAGATTGGCCTCTCTCAGGATGCACCCTTCCATCATGGCCCGGCTGAGGTTGGCCATGATCAGGTTGGAACGGGTCAGATCCGCATCGGCCAGGTGGGCCTGGCTCAGGTTGGCTTCGCGCAGGTCGGTGTCGCGCATTTGGGCTTTCTGCAGATTCGCGCTGCTCAAGTCGGCCTCCCGGAGGTCGGCCATGTTCATGAGGCTCAGGTTCAGACTGGCCCGGCTCAGATCCGCGCCGCGCAGGTCGGTTTCCGCCAGGTTCACGCCTTTCAGGTGGGCGTCGCTCAGGATGGCCCGGCTGCCCTGCTTCTGGCGGGAGCTGAACCACAGCTGGTGGGCTTCGATGACCTTGGCCAGACGGCGGGCGGAATAGCCTTTCCAGAACCCCATCACGCCCACGAGCTGAATCAGGCGTTCAAGAAGCCTCGAAACAAACCCGGATCGCCGAACCGGCACGGCGCACTGCGTCGTTTTCATTTTTCGGCATCTTATCATACTTGACGGTGGCCACAAAGAAAGAACCGCCGGGTTCGGAAAAAGGAATCCATTCCCGGGGCAGGGCGTCAAAAAGCGAATCTCTTGGATTGCGATTTTCCCCTCGACGTCGGTTCTTTCAGGGCCTGCTCGGCGGCGATCAGGCGTTTCAGGTTGTCGGTGAAATACAGGTTGATGTGATAGACCGGCTCACCGAACTGGTCCGGCACCAGGGAGACCGCCAGCACATCGCGCTCCTTGCGCCACACAAAGGATTCCCCGTTTGCACTTTTCCAGTGAACGCGGTCCGGCGGGCCGTATTTCGTGCGCAGCGACTCGACCGCGCCGGCCCCGTCGACCTTGAAACGCATGTTGAACACCAAGGGGCTGCCCGAGGCCCCGTCAAAGATCAGCTCCACAAAATCAAATGGTGAGTTCTTGCCGCGGGCGTAGCGGTACATGAGCCGGATCACGTCGTGTTCGACGCGCTCGCCCGGCGGGTGGTTGAACTGCCGGTTCAGGGCATCGAGTTCCGGCAGGTGGTCGATCAGAAACCCCGGGTAGTTGATTTCCAGGTCGATGATGCTGCGGCGCTCGATGGCGTCGTTTCCCAGCCCTTCGGCCAGAAGGCGGCGGGTGTTATCGGAAAACACCGAGTTACGTCCGACGTCGAAAAAAGTGAAGCTCTCCGGTCCGGTCCGGGGCGCGGGGCGGCCGGCCGGTTCCCCGCCGTCTCCGCAGGACAGGATGAACTGAAACAGGCATGCGCACAGGACCGTTGCGGCCCGGCGAGCCGGCCGGCGCCATCGGGATGTTGGTCTTCCGTTCATCATCGTTTTGCGGCCTCCAGGTCGGTCATCGCCGTGGTGGAACGCCCATTTCCGGCAGCAGTGCTATGTCGCCGACGGCAAACGGGAACGATCCCCGGCGGCGATCTTTCCAGTAGGCCTTCAGGGTTTCGGAGATGACCCTGAAGGCGATTCGGTCCCAGGGGATCTCTTCCTCCGCGAACAGCTTCACCTCCAGGCTCTCCGGTCCGGCGGCGAAGTCCAGGTTCCTCAACCGGGCCCTGAACATCAGGTAGATCTGGCTGATGTGGCAGATGTTGAACATGAGATACGGAACCATCTCTTCGATGCGCGCCCCCGCCTCTTCGCGGGTCTCGCGTTCGGCACCGGCCGCCAGGGTCTCTCCGTTCTCCAGATAGCCGGCCGGCAGCGTCCACAACCCGTGGCGGGGTTCGATCGCCCGGCGGCAGAGCAGCACACGGCTTTCGTGCGCCGGTATGCACCCGACCACCACCCGCGGGTTTTGATAGTGAACGGTCCCGCAGGCCTTGCAAACGTAGCGGACCCGATCATCGCCCGGCGGGATGGCGAGGTGAAGGCCATGGCCGCAGCTGCTGCAGAATTTCATTTCGCACCCAGCAAGAGATAGTCGGCGTCCTGTGCATCGACCGTTCGGGGATCGATGCTGCCGGGGACTTCCGGCAGCATGACCGCGACCGGCACGGGAGAGCGCAAACGGATCTGGCGGGGCACGGCGCCTTTCTGAGCGTGGCCCACGCCGGTCAGGATCACCACCGTGGCATCAGGGTTCGCCTTGAGATAGTCCAGCGCGTGAACGGCCATGGCCACATCCCAAATCATCTGGGCCTCGCAGAAAAAATTGAAATTCATGTTTCCGTGCGCGTGCGCGCCGTAGACGCTGCGGATGTAGCGCATGTACTCCTCGTCGATGCTGCAGGTCACCTCCGGGAGCTGACCCCGCTGCGCCTCGGTGAGGGACTGGAAGCCGCCGCGCGCCACCTGGCGCGTGACGTCCCGCGAAACGTTGAGGCCGATCATCGGGATTTCCTGGCCGCGGGCGTATTCGAAAATGGCGCGGTAGGCGTCCCAGGGGTAGTTCCAGTTGTCGTAGTAAGCCGCTTCGAACTCCCGCGGGCCGATCTTGCCGGCCGTCCAGCGGTCGAGCGTCTGCTGGCTGTCCCTGCGAAACATCTCCAGGCCGACAGCGACACGGGCGCCGGACTGCACGAGGGCCTGAATCACCTTGAGCTGCGCCCGGTGGTGCTCCTCGTCCGTATGCTGCTCGCCGACGACGACGATGCGGTTCTGGCGCAGCTCCGGCGCCAGTTCGGAGAGCGCCAGGCGGCGGCCCTGCCGAAGGTCGTAGACGAGCGGGTCCGCGGCTCGGGCCGGCGGCGAACCGGCGGCGAACAGGATCCAGAGGGCCAAGATCAGGTGTCCGGGCTTCATTTCCATCGATACCCCACCGGCGAATCGGCCGGCTCCCATGCGCCTTTTTCGTGGTTCTGGCCGTCGCGAAATACGAGATAGCTGTAGCGGCCGTAGTGCGTGATCTTGGCGGCCACCTTTGCCGCGTCGGGCGAGGCCAGCGGGTGCAAAACGGCCAGAACCCGGCCGGGCTCGTACGGGTTGGGGAAAACCCCTAAAAATACGTCGTCGGCGGTGGCGCCCGGTGCGCCCCCCCGGCGGCCTTCCTCTTTGGACAGGTGCCGGGAGGCGGGCATCGTGCTCAGCCATTCGACCGTGCGCGGGTAGCCCACGAGGATGACGTCCTGGCCTTTGAAGCGGCTGGCGTCCGCCTGGGCTTCCGCCACGACGGCGTAGTTGCGCAGGCCGAGAGACCCGGCCAGCGTCTCCGCCACCTTCGGCCCGCTTTCGGCCGCGGGGTCGCAAAGGACCAGAAGGGTGGACGGCGAGCTTTTCAGGGCGTTGACCGTCGGCGGAATCTCGGACGGGTCGAGCCGGCGCAGGATGTGGTAATCCGGGTCGACGACGATCTGCGTTGGTTCGGAAACGGCGGCGATATCGAAGGCGGTGGATGCCCCTGAGATCTCGACACGCCGGGAAATCTGTCGGGAAGCGCCATCCAGGGCAAGCTCGAATTCGGCCTGGAAAAACGGCTTCTCCTGCACCAGGCGGCCGGTGACCTTCCAATCCTCGGCCGCCCGGTCGCGCTGGACGTCCGCGAGGCGGACGCGCGGCGCCCCCTTGCGTTCCACCCACTGGTCGAAGAAGGCATCGAGGGGGCGCTGGGATTTCGATTCAAACGCGCGGCGCAGGTCGTCCCATGAGGTCGGCTGGAAGAGCCGTTCGCGGTAGACGTCGCGCAGCGCCCCCCAGAAGGCCTCATCCCCGACGGCCGTTCGGAGCATGTGAAAGACCATCATCCCCTTGTCGTAACCCACGGCCTTGGTGGCCGTGTCCACGCGGCCGGTGAAGCGCGCGAGGGGGAAATCCTTGGCCGGGGAGACCAGCGTGCTGAAGTTGCGCAGGGCCTGGAGCCGGAAGTCCCTGGCGGCGGCCGCCGACTCCCGTTCCTTGAACAGATAGTCCGACACGTAGGTGGCGAGGGCTTCGCTCCAATTGCCGCGTTCGTAATCGACAAATACGCCGTTTCCCCACCAGCAGTGGGCGATTTCGTGCCCGAGGCTGGTGCTCAGGATGAAGGGCAATCGCAGGAGGCTGCCCCCGAGAAGCGTGTAAGAGGGGAAACCGTAGCCGGTGGGGAAAAAGTTTTCCACCACCGCGAATTTCGGAAACGGGTAAGGCCCGAAGAGTTCCGAATAGAGTTTAAGGTGGGCTGCGATTGCATCGATATAGGCGGCGGACAGGTCCTGGTGGTGGGGGAGAAAATAGGTGGCGGCGACAACGTCTCCGACCTTTTTTTCCTGAACCACATAGGCCGCGGCGGAGAGGGCGAGGCCCCGCAGCGGGTTGTCGATCCGCCACTCCGAATACGTGGCCCCATCCTGCGTGGTGTGGCCGAGGCCGAGCCCGGACGTTACGGCCAGAACCCCCTCCGGTGCCTTCACCCGCAGCCGGGGGAAGGTGTCGCGGCCGTCGATCAGGTCCGGATACCATCCGGCCCCGGCCAGCAGAAAGGTGCCGGTCGGGGTTATGGAGGCGGTGACGCCGAAACCGGGATTGTCGCTGTTCACGGGCGTCGTCGGCACGGGATCGTTGAAACTCGCTTCATAAGTGATGACCACATCGATGATGCGGTGGCGTTCATCCGGCTCCAGCGGGACCTCGAGCTCCGAGTTCGTGAACTTGAAGGTTCGCGGCTGGCCTTCCACCTCGACCCGCAGTTGGGCGACCCGCTCGGAAAGCGCGAACACCAGTTTGCGGCGGTCGTCGACGCGGATGTGAAGCGCATCCCGCCCCGCGAGGATGTGGGCGGCCGGGATCAGTTCGACGTCGAGCCGGTGCTCGACCTCCAGCGCGGCGGCGGACGCCCCGGCGGCCGTCCCGGCCATCAGCGCGAGACCGAGAATTAACGCCCGAGCCGTCCGGCCCACTTTGATTGTCTCAATTACGCGCATGTGAAGTCGTCTGAACCTTGTCGCGGCGGTAAATTTAAACGCTTAAATCTAATTACCACATCCGGGTTGTCAAAAACAGACTTCCGCCGAACGCAACCAAGACCCTGGTGCATGCCGGCGGGCTTTTGCTTTACCTTTCAACGGTCTTGAGGTATAAATATGAAGCATAAGCGTTTTCGCCCTCCCATGGTTCAACCCCACTTGTAACAAAAAAGGGCCGACATATGGTCTCCTCGCAGCGCAAGAAAAGGCTTTTCCTGATCGCAGGGGTGATGATCCTGCTGGTTCTTGGACTGCTCTGGCATGCCGGCATGCTCATGCAGGGCACGCGTACCGCCCGTCGGGGGGACGCCAAGCCCCCCACCCTGCAGCCGCAGTCGGTCGTCGTCACCAAGAAGATCTCAGGATCCGTGGCGAGCGAAGCCCATGCCGCCGCGGGGCAGCCGCCCGCTGTCATCCGCAAAAAACTGCCCCCGATGCCGCCGCCGGCTCCGAAAGTGGAGCCGCCGCCGGCCGTTCCGGCGCCGGCCCCCGCGCCGGTGGCCGCTGTGCCGGAGACACCCAAGGAACCCCAACCCCTGGCGACGGAGCCAGCCCCGGCGGTCGCGTCGACCCCTCCCGCGTCGGAGGCCCTGAAAGGGATCCCGGAAAAGCCGATCGAAGCGAAGCCCGCTGAACCCTCGCCGGCGGCCACCGCCCCCCCGGCCGCCGCGTCTGCACCGGCCGTTTTGCCGACACCCCCCGTGGCGCAGGCCGCGCCGGTTCCGCCGAAGAAGCCCGAACCGGCTAAGACCGTCGTCAAGCCGCCAAAGAGCGAGCGCGGCGTCTACCCGTTGTCGCTTCTTCTTTCGAGCAACCGCGGTCGTGAGAGCGCGTTGTCGACGCTGCCCGGCTACCAGCGCCAGGGGCTTGCACCTTACATCGTCCACACGGATCTCGGCGATAAGGGCAAGTGGTGGCGGACCCTCATCGGTCACTACCGCAGCCTGGAGGATGCGCTCCAGGCCAAAAAAGCCATGAAACTCGATGAGGCGGCGGTCGTCAAGACCCCCTTCGCCAATCATCTCGGCGACTATCCCTCTGAGCGGGAGGCGGTCGAGGCGGCCGGCCGCTTGTCCCGGAGAGGCCTGTTCCCCTACATCGTCAAAAGCGCGGGGGGCGACACCCAGCTGCTGGTCGGCGCCTTTCCCACCCAGGCGGCGGCCGAAGAGCAGCAGCGCGAGCTGGCGGGGCAGGGCATCCAGGCGCGCACCATCCGCCGCTGACAGGGCGGCTTCGTCGGAGGGCCAAGCTCGGCGTTGCGCTTCATCCCGCGCGCACTGCGGCGTACTGGCGTACGCCTCGTTCGGCGGGAATCGCGCGCCTTGATCTTGGCCCTCGGACGAAGTCGCCCGTTTCTCACCTATCCCTAACCAAGCAACGAAGACCTTGATGCTTTCTAAATCCGGGTTGACTGCGCAACAAGAACTGTTAACTTGCGGGGTGACTTTCGGAATAACCGATCAATTTTTCAAATAGAAAGCGAAAAAATGGCCAAGACCGCTCAACCGGACATGAAGAGTTACATGCGCAAGGAGACCGCGCTGCTGGTCGCCCTGGTGGCGCTGGCGGTGGGGTTCTTCGGAGGGGTGTTTTTCGGCATTTACAAGTCGGGGCCGAGCCCTAAAGGGATGCCGGCCGGCGCCCCTTCGGCGCACCAGGAGCTGCTGGGGCAAATCGCGGCCCTGGAGAAGGAAACTGCGCAGAATCCCACGAACGTGGGGGCCTGGATTGAGCTCGGCAACGCGTATTTCGACACCGACCAGCCCAAGAAGTCCATCCAGGCGTACAGCAAAGCCCTGGAGCTCAAGCCGGACAACGCCGATGTCTGGACGGACATGGGGGTCATGTACCGCAAGGACGGGCGGCCCCAGGATGCCATCAAGGCCTTTGACCAGGCCATCGCCGTCAACCCCAAACACGAAGTCTCCCGGCTCAACAAGGGAATCGTTCTTTTCCACGACCTGCAGGACGCCCCGGGCGCCATCCGCGCCTGGGAAGGGCTGCTGGAGATCAACCCCACGGCCATGGCCCCGGGCGGGATGTCGGTTGACCAGATGCTGCAGGGGCTGAAAAAACAGGCCGCCCCGCCGGCCGAAAAGAAATAAAGAAGCGTTCAGCCGCCGACGCGACCGCGTGTATCGCGTTGGCGCGTTATGTTTGAAGCGGTGGCCCCTCGCGCCACCCGGCAACGGCTCCCGTTGTACTGGTCTATTCGCCGGAGCAATAACGCGACCGACGCGATGGACGCTATCAACGCACAAACGCTAGTTGCTCGGATAGCGGCGGCCGTATAGTTCTTCCATCTCTTCCCGGCTGAACTCGTAGGGGGTGTTGCAGTTGTGGCAGCGCATCTCGACCGGGAAGGGGCCGTTGTCGCGCAGGTCCCGGAGGTCCTCGATCGGCAGCATGGCGAGCAGGCGATGCAGCCGCTCCCGGCTGCAGTGGCACAGAAACTCCACCCTCCGGTCGGACAGGAGTTTGGGGGCGTAGGCGGCCAACACCTCCGCGGCCACCTGATCGGGCGTCTGCTCCCCCGCGAACACCTCCCCCAGCGAAGGAAAGTTGTGGACGATGGTTTCCAGCTCGGCCGTCAGTGGCTCCTCCGCCCGGGGCATGGCCTGCAGAAAAAGACCGCCGGCCCCCGTCACCTCCCCGTCCCTGTCGAATTTGATGCTCAGGTTGAAGGCCGTGCGGGTCTGTTCGGACGCCAAGTAGTAATGTGCCAGGTCCTGGGCGATGTTTCCGTGGCGCAGCTCCACCTGGCCGGTGAACGGCTGCTTGGCGTTCTGGAGGGTTCGCGTGACCGAAAGAAGCCCGGCCCCGAAGAAGCGGGAAAGATCGAAGTCCTCGAGCGGCGCGGCCACCGGGATGGGCACCCGTTTGAGATATCCGCGCACTTCGCCGAAGGCGTTCGCCTCCACGCTGAGCCCCTTGATCGGTCCCGAGCAGTTGATCTGCATCGCCACCCGGTCGCTGCCCTTCAGGCCGGAGGCCATCAGGGCGATGCCCAGATAGGCGCGGCCCAGAACCAGCGTTTCCAGGATTCCCAGCCCGTGGTTGGCCCGCATTTCGTTCACCATACGGGTGCCGTTCAGAAGGGCGCCCCGCACCTGGCCAGCCGCGAGCACAAAGACGGCGATCCGGTCCCGCGCGCTGGCGCGGTATTGTTCCTTGACGCTGTTCCCGAAGAGCTTTTTCTTAATCACAAGGGAAAATCTCCACAGTCATAAACTCAGAACTCCAGGTGCTTGGGCGTACGCGGGAACGGGATCACGTCCCGGATGTTGGTCACGCCCGTCACCATCATGAGGAAGCGCTCGAAGCCCAGGCCGAAGCCGGCATGGGGGACGGACCCGAAGCGGCGGATGTCGAGATACCACCAGTACGTTTCAAGCGTCATGCCGTTTTCCAGGATGCGGCGTTCGAGCGTTTCGTAGCGCTCCTCGCGCTGGCTGCCGCCGACGAGCTCTCCCACCCGGGGCACCAGCAGGTCCATCGCGGCCACGGTCCTCTCGTCGTCGTTCAATCGCATGTAAAACGCCTTGATCTCCCTGGGGTAGTTGTAGACGATGACGGGTTTTTTGAAGTGATCCTCGCAGAGAAAGCGCTCGTGCTCGGTTTGAAGGTCCACCCCGAAGTCGACCGGGAACTCGAAGGTGCGCCCCGCGCTCTTCAGAATCTCGACGGCATCGGCGTAAGGCAGGCGCACGTAGGGCTCGGCGACGATGGTTTCAAGGCTCCCCATCAGGTGCTTGTCCACGAACTTGGCGAACAGCTCGATGTCCTCGCGGCAGTTCTCCAGCACGTGGGTGGTCATGGTCTTCACGAGATCCTCGGCGAGGTCCATGTTGTCGTTGATGTCGGCGAAGGCCATCTCGGGCTCGATCATCCAGAACTCGGCGGCGTGGCGCGGGGTGTTGGAGTTCTCCGCCCGGAAGGTGGGGCCGAAGGTGTAGACGTTGCCCAGGGCGCACGCGAACAGCTCGGCCTCGAGCTGTCCGGACACCGTCAGGCTCGCCTCCTTGCCGAAGAAATCCGAGGCGAACGGACCCTCGCCCGGGGCCGGCGGAGGCGGGCAGGGCGGCAGGGTGGTCACCCGGAACATCTCACCGGCGCCCTCGCAGTCGGATCCGGTGAGGATGGGGCTGTGGAGATAATAGAACCCGCTCTCCCGGAAAAAGCGGTGGACGGCGAAGGCGGCCTCGGACCGGATCCGGAACAAAGCGCCGTACTTGTTGGTCCGTGGCCGCAGATGGGCGATGGTTCTCAGATACTCGTCGGTGTGCCGCTTTTTCTGAAGGGGGAAGGTCTCCGGGTCGGCGCGGCCGAGAAGCCGCAGGCGGTCGGCCCGGACCTCCCACTTCTGCCCGGCGCCGGGGGATTCCACCAGGGCCCCCTCGATGTCCACGGCGGCGCCGGTGGACACGTCCCTGAGCTCGCTGAACGCCGGGACGCTCTCGTCCACAATCACCTGCAGGTTCTTGAGGCAGGAGCCGTCGTTGACTTCGAGAAACGAGAAGCCCTTGGAATCGCGTCGGGTGCGTACCCAGCCGCTGACCCGGATTTTTTTGGCCGCGGCGGCGCTGTTCAACAGGTTCTTGATCAGAATTCGTTTCATGGCCCTTTTCCTGTCAGCTGTTTCGTTCGAAGAGCTGCCGGATCCTCCCGATGTTCCGGGTGGCCCCCAGCGCCGCCATCAGCAGGATGCGCGCCTTGGGGCCCGAGAGCCGGCCGCCTGAAATGATTCCCTTCCTGGCGAGATCGGCCCCGCCGCCGGCATAGGCGTAGATCGGCCACACGCCCCCCTCGGGGCAGCGGGTCGTCAACACCACCGGCAGCCCGCGGCAGATCGCCTTTTCCACGGAAGGGACAATCCCCGGCGGCACATTGCCGGCGCCGAAGCCCTCGATCACCAGCCCCGCCACTTTCTTGCGCAGGAGGTGTTCGATCAGCGTTCCGTCCATGCCGGTGTAGCAGGAGATCATCGCCACATCCGGCTCGATCCGATGGGTCCGGATCAGTGGCCGCCGGATGTTCTGCGCGCGGGACGCGTGCCGTGTGAGCCGGACCTCTTCGCCGGCCACGTAGGCCACCGGGCCGCTCTCGGGGGCCTCGAAGGCGTCGATGTTGAGGGAGTTGACCTTGATCACCTCCCGGGCGGCGAAGATCCGGTCGGTCATCAGCAGGCCCACGCCGGTATCCTCCGGAAGCGGAAGCAGGCAGGCCTTGACGCCGTTCAGCAGGTTGCGGATGCCGTCGAAGCCCGTCTCGCTGTAGTAGCGCATGGAGCCCGTGAACACGACCGGTTTGCACGAGCGCAGCGTGAGGTCGGCCATGTAGGCGGATTCCACCAACACGTCGGTCCCGTGGAGAACCACCGCGCCCAGCACCGAGGGCACGGTCAGCGCCCGGTCGATGTCCCGGGCGAGGCGGAACATGTGCTCGGGGGTCATGTGCGGGCTGGGCCGATTGGACCACAGCAGCGGTTTGAAATCCACATCCCGGACATGCGGTCGCAGCTCGGCGAAGAGCCGGTCGAACTCGTTGCCGGGGACCACCCCGCGTTCGTCGGCGGCGGGACGCATGGTGATGGTGCCGCCGGTGAAGAAAAGAGCGACCGTCCGTCTGCCGTCACGCCTTGGCATATTTCCAACCCAGCCGGTCCATGCGGTGAACAAAGGCGACCAAGTAGTCCACCAGGACCTGTTTCATCTTCTGTCCTTTCTCCACGGTGCCTTTTTCAGGCGCTCCGCTGGCCCCGTAATCGGTTAGTTCCTGAAAGTTCCAGATCAGTTTGACGTTGGGGTCCATGTCCGGAATCATGCCCTTGGCCCGCGGCATGTCCACCAGCTCCGGGAAGATGGCGAGCGCGATGGAGGTCTCCCCCTCGCCGCCGTGGCCGAGCCCGCCCCAGACCTCGAAGGTGTCCTTGGGCAGGAGGTTGCCGGCGGTGACCCACCAGGCGTCCAGGACCGCCAGACCCATGTCGGGGTATTTGACCTTCATGTCCCTGGCGGCGATTTCGATGGAGGCGATATTGCCGTCATGCCCGTTGATGACCAGGATTTTCTTGACTCCCCAGCGGACCAGCGATTCCATGGTTTCGCGCAGCACCTGGGTCAGGGTGTCGCTCGTCAGACTGATGCACATGGGTTTGTGGCTGTAGTGCAGACTCATGCCGTACCACAGCGGCGGGATCACCACCGTGCGCTCGAGGCGCCGGGCAACCTCGATGGCGATGTCGTAGGCGACAAAGGTGTCACAGCCGAAAGGCAGGTGCTCGCCGTGGCTCTCCGTCGAGCCGATGGCGATCAGGGCTTTATCGACGCCGCTCTGGTTGAAGGTGAATTCGGTGTACTCTTCAAGCTTGATTTTTTTCATGCTCGCATCCTCATGGCAAAGGCGTAGTCGATGGGATGCCCATCCCCAGAGCACAGGGATGGGCATCGACAAGTCCTATGGTTTAGGCATCCAGACTTCTTCGACCTTGTATTTTCCGTTCATCACGCTGATAATCGAGACTCCCTTGGCCGGCACCATGGAGGGCCGGGAATAGGTGATTTCGCCGGTGACGGCTTTGTAGCCCTTGGTGGCCGCCAAGGCATCGCGCAGGGCCTTCCCATCGACCTTTCCGGCGCGTTTCAGTCCGTCGGCGATCAGGCCGACGGCATCGAAGCCGAGCGCGGCAAAGGCGTTTTCGGGCGGCCGCTTGTACTCTTTTTCATAAGCCTTCTCGAACGCGAGCACCTCGGGGCGGTTGTCTTCCCGGTACGTGTGAGTCGAGAAGTAGACGGCGTTGGCCAGTTTGGGCCCGGGGACCGTGGTGACCAGCTCGGTGTCGAAGCCGTCGCCGCTCACGATAGGCAGATCGAGCCCGGCCTCACGGATCTGCTTCACACTCAGGCCGGCTTCATTGGGAATGGCCGATACAAAAACGGCGTCCGCCTTGGGGTTGGCGGCCTTGAGGCGGGCGATCTGGGCCGAAAAATCCTTGTCCCCCATCTTGAAAAAATCTTCCAGGATGATGGTGCCGCCGAGTTCCTTGATGCGGGCCATATAGAACTTGGAAAGCGCCTTGGTGAAGTCCATCGAGTTGTCGGTCCAGACCGCCACGTTCTTGGCGTTGAGTTTCTTGACCGTGAAATCGGCGATGGCGAAAGACTGATCGTCGTCACCGAACGGCACCATGAACATGTAGTTCCCGACCCATTTGGGCAGCTCGGGGTGCGTCGCACCCGAGGTCACAAAGGGCAGCCCCTTCTTCTGGAACAGCGGGGCCGCGGCCATGACGTAGGTCGTGTCTCCATAACCCAGCCCGGCGATGACCCCCGCCGACAGGGCTCTCTGCGCTCCGGTCGCGGCGGCTTTCTGGTCGGTCTTGGTGTCGATCCCGATCACTTCCAGCTTCTTGCCGAGAACTCCGCCTTTTTCGTTGATGAGCTTCGCATGCAGCTTGGCTCCGTTCAGTGCCGGGGCGTCGATGGACGACATGCCCCCGGTCAGGTTGTACAAGGCCCCCAGCTTGATGGTGTCGGCCGCCGACCAGGCCACGCCGCCAAAAAGAAAAACAAGCGCCAGTGCAACGAGTCCCCATTTCAACCGATTCATGTTCGACCTCCTTCTGTGGTTTCGGGATGATTTCCCGGGTTATGAGTGGGCCTGGTCGTCAGGAAACCAGGCTCACGGCTTCCGAAAAGCCCGGTGGGTCGGTATATCAGGATCAAGAGCAGGATCAACGCCATCAAAACTTCGGCGATTCCGTACGCATCGAAACGCTCTTCGAGGGGCCGGAAGATTTCGGTGACAGCCGAAAAGACGACGGCCGCCACGATCGCGCCCGTGATGCTTCCCGTTCCGCCGATCACGACCATCACCACGATGTTGAAGGCCATGATCAGTGAAAAGGCGCCGGGCGTAATCGCCGTTACCAGATGGGCCCACAGCCCGCCGGCCACCCCGGCGAAAAAAGCGCCGATGGCCAGAGCGGCGACCCTCGTCCGGAACAGGTTCACCCCCAGGCATTGGGCGGCCAGGCTGTCCTCGCGCATGGCCAGCATGCTTCGCCCGTAGGAAGAGAACTTGATCTTCCAGCTCACGTAGACGGCTGCCAGCATCCAGCCGTAGACCCACCAGAGATCCGTCAGGGCTTCAAGACCGTTCAAACCGAGCGGCCCACGCGTGACGCTCTCCCAGTTTTCAATGAGCACCTGGACAATGATCAAAAAACCCATGGTGGCCACCGCCAGGTAGTGGCCGCGCAGTCGCAGCACCGGCAGGCCGACCAGGAAAGCGGTCAGCGCCGCAGAGGCCCCCCCGGCCAGCAGCGCCGGCAGAAACGGAAGCTCGAACCCCGCCAGCCACCCGGGCAGCTCCAGGAACATGGCCTTGCGGGAGACCGGGAAGGTCAGGATGGCCGTGACGTAACCGCCGATGGCCATGAAACCGGGATGGCCGAGCGAAAACAGACCTGCAAATCCGTTGGTCAGATTGAGGCTGACGGCCAGAATGGCGTAAATGCCTATAAAATTGATGATGGACCGGATGTAA
Organism: uncultured Desulfatibacillum sp.; assembly: GCA_964562235.1. GTDB lineage: Bacteria > Desulfobacterota > Desulfobacteria > Desulfobacterales > SpSt-501 > SpSt-501. Next base: position 54,713 of record CAZLSV010000014.1, on the reverse strand, counting down.
TCGTCCAGCACCGCCTGGGCCAGCCCCACCCCCGCCAGCCCTGCCAGGGCGAGCGCCAAGAGAATCCATCGCGGCTGTCGAAGGTCCATCAGGCCCGGTCCTCCGTCGCTCGTCCAAGGATCCCGTTTGGTAAAATCAGCAGAATCACGATCAACGTCACGAACACGAAGGCGTCGCGGAACGAGGCGTATATCGGCGGCAGCAGGCCCACAAAAAGGACTTCCGCCAGGCCGAGAACGTATCCGCCGAGAATCGCCCCCGGGATCGACCCGACCCCGCCGATCACCGCCGCCACAAAAGATTTCAACCCGGGCACGTACCCCAGAAGCGGGTCGATCTGACCGAACTTGCCGCCCCACATCAACCCGGCGATGCCCGCGAGAGCGCTGCCGATGGCGAAGGCGGCCATGATGGTGCGATTGATCTTGATGCCCATCAGGCGCGCCGCGTCGATGTTCTCGGCCGTGGCCCGCATGGCCATGCCGATCTTGGTTTTGCGTATCAGAAGAATCAGGGCGCACATGAGCGAAACGGCGACGGCCATGATCACGAGGTCGATTACCCGGAAGCTGACGGCTCCGGCGTGGATCACCTCCTGCAGCTGGCCCGGAAAGCTGAAATTGCGCGGCTGAGCGCTCAGTATCAGAATTCCAAGGTTCTGGAGCATGATCGACACCGCCAGCGAAGCGATGAATCCGGTGACCTGGGGGGCGCCGCGCATGGGCCGGAAGGCGGCCCTCTCGATCATGACGCCCATGAGGCCGCCCGCCAACAGCACCCCGATGGCGACGACAGGAAAAGGCGCGCCCAGCGACTGCAGCAGTCCCAAGGTGACGAAGGCCCCGATCATGACGATGTCCCCGTGGGCGAAATTGATCAACCGGACGATGCCGTAGATCATCGAAAAACCAATCGCCACCATGGCGTACATGCTGCCGAGGATGAGACCGTTGACGATCTGCTGAGCGATGTAGCCGGAGGTCATGGCGTGCCCCCCAGATAAGCGCGGCGGACGTTCGAATCGTTGAGCAACTCGCAGCTCGATCCGGACAGCGCCATCCGTCCGGTTTCAAGGACATAGGCGCGATGCGAGAGATTCAGGGCCGCTACCGCATTTTGTTCCACGAGCAGCAGGGTCACTCCCTGCCGGTTGACCTCTTCCAGGATCTTGAAGAGATCGGCGACGACGATGGGACCGAGCCCGAGGGAAGGCTCGTCCAGAATGAGCAGCCTGGGACGACTCATGAGCGCCCGCCCGAGCGCGAGCATTTCCTGCTCGCCGCCGGAGAGGCTTCCGGCGGCCTGGCCTGGCCGCTCGCCCAGTATGGGAAAGAGCTCGCACATGCGCTGGTAGTCGACGTCTATCCCCCGGCGGTCGTTGCGCAGATAGGCGCCGATCAGGAGGTTTTCACGCACGGTTAGCTGCGCGAAGATGCCTCGGCCTTCCGGGCAATGCGAAATGCCCATGCCGACGATCTCTTCGGCCGGGGCTCCCGTCAGGTCGGCCTCCCGGCCGTCTGCGTGTGCTTGATACCGGATTTCGCCCTGCCTCGGCCGCAGCAGCCCGGAGAGGGTCCTCAGCAGCGTTGTTTTCCCGGCGCCGTTGGCGCCGATCAGGGCGACGATTTCCCCCCGGACGATGTCGAGACTGATTCCCTTCAGCACATGCGTGCGTCCGCGGTAGACATGGAGGTCGTCGACCCTCAGCACGTGGCACCCCCGTTGGGCTTGCCCAAGTATGCCTCGACGACCCGCCGGTCGCCGCGGATTTCCGCCGGTGTGCCATACGCCAAGGCCCGGCCGTGGTCCAGCACCTGGATGTGCTCGCAGATGGACATGACGACTTTCATGTCGTGCTCGACCAGAAAGATGGCCAACCCGTAGTCCTGGTGGATACGGCGGATGACCGCGATCAATTCCCCGGTTTCGGTGGGGTTGAGCCCGGCCGCCGGTTCGTCCAGCAGGAGCAGTTTGGGATCGGCTGCCACCGCCCGGGCGATTTCCACCCGGCGCTGGAGGCCGTAAGGCAGGTTCCGGGCTTCCTCAATGCTCACCTCCCTCAAGTCGAGCAGGTCGAGGACCTCGCGGGCCTTGTCTTCCATTCGCGCCTCGTCACGCCGGAATGCGGGGGAATGGCCGATCGTCTGCCAGAACCCCCGGCCGAGATGCATGTGCAAGGCGACTTTGATGTTGTCGATAACCGATAGATCGTTGAACAGCCGGATGTTCTGGAAGGTGCGGGCGATCCCCAGGGCCGCGTTCCGGTGCGGGGAGGAGCCGGTAATGTCTCTCCCCTCGATGGCGATGCGGCCCTGATCCGGTTGCAGCACCCCGGACAGAAGGTTGAAGACCGTGGTCTTGCCGGCCCCGTTGGGGCCGATCAGGCCCAGCAGTTCCCCGTGGCGGATTTCGACGGCGTAATCGGCCAGGGCGACAACCCCACCGAAATGCTTTCTGAGTCCGTCTACTTTCAGCAAGGCGGGTGGCAACGGTGTCGGTTCTCCTCTGCCAGTGCTTCCCAAGCCGGCCTAATGCGAGACCGCGGCTGAGATCTTCTTGGCCAGTTTCATCAGCAATGCGGCGTGCCGGTCTTCCAGTTCTTGGATGGAAAATTGGGTCGTTGAGGAGTCGAAGCTCACCCCTCCGACCACTTTGGACGTATGCAGGTTAAAGAGGGGCGCCCCGATGGCCACCAGCCCTGGGACAAATTCCTCATCGTTTATCGAATATCCCCGCCGGCGGATTTCCTTCAGTTCCCCGAGAAGCCGCTTTCTGTCGGTAATCGTGCGGTCGGTCTTGGGTTCCAGCCGCAGGCGCTTGAGCAACGCCTTGAGCTCCGAGGCCTCCCAGAAGGCCATGGCGGCTTTGCCCGTGGCCAGGTAGTATAACCCGGAACCGGTGGTGAAGTGCCGAAAGGCCAAGGTGTCCTTGGACTCGCGACGGTAGACCAGATAGATCGCGTCGCCTTGAAGAATGCCCACGTCGATGTGCAGGTCGCAGCGCTTGTGGATCTCATCGGCCAGCGGTTTGACGCGCCGGACGATGTCGGCTCTCTGAAGGAACCCGTAGGACATGGCCATGGTCCGCACGCCGATGGTGTAAAGCCGGGTTTTCTCGTACTTCTGCAAATAGCCTTTTTCGCAGAAGGTGGCCAGATAGCGGAGCACCGAGGTCTTGTTCATGCCTGCACGCCGTGCGATCTCGGCCAGACTGAAGCGCGTTTCGTCGCCGCTGAACAATTCCCAGATTTTGAAACCCTTTTCCAGAGTTTCCGACTTGCCGGGTTTTTTCTGCAGGACTCGGTCAATGCTCATCAGGGAGGTGCCCCGGGGCGCCGGGGGATCCGGCCTGCGGCCAGATCCTTTGCGACGCGGATCGACGGCGTTTCTATGAGAGAAATTAAGTTTCGGATATTTGTCCATTAACCATTTCCGGTGTGCGCCGTCAAGTGGATTTTAGAGAGTGGAATTCGCCCGTGAAGGAGGCACGCGGAAGCGTTTTCCCTGCGGTCAGAGCGCCTCTTGGGGATGGCGGAGCAGCGCGTTCACGCTGCCGAGGGTGCCGGTGTTGAGAAAGTTGACCGCGGTCATCTCCCGGGCGGCGAAGATCCGGCCGGTCATCAGCAGGCCCCCGCCGGTATCCTCCGAAAGCGGAAGCAAGCAGGCCTTGACGCCGTTCAGCAGGTTGCGGATGCCGTCGAAGCCCGTCTCGCTGTAGTAGCGCATGGAGCCCGTGAACACGACCGGCTTGCGCGCGCGCAGCGTGAGGTCGGCCATGTGACCGGATTCCGCCGGCAGGTCGTAGGCCGTCCCATTTCCACTCGGCCTGCCACTCCTCCACGGTGCCCAGCAGGGCCTTCCAGCCGGCCTGGTCGGAGAGCACGAAGCCGCGGTCCAGAGACCGGCGTCGGCGAAGGCCGCGGATTTGCATCCAGCCGGACGCATACGCCCGGCGGGCGTGCACCCAGCGCCGCATCCAGGTGGAGCCGTCCGCCGCGGGCGGCGCCAGAACGAGCGCCTCGGCGAACTCATCTTTCTTGCGGGCCTCGGCGTCTCGCTCCAGCCGCACCTGGGCCGAGCCGAGGATGTGGCCGGCCGGGTGCATGGTTTCGGTTCAAGCAGCTGACAAGGAATTGGAAACATACCAAAGACGGAGACGCACGATAACGTCGAAACCGGAAGCCCCAGTGACGGAAAGTGTTGCCGGATTCAAGATTCGGATAGTTCCCGGTATCCCGCCAGCATTTTGTCAAAGACCCCGGACCAGGAAAGCGCCTTCAACCGGGGGTCCGGCTCCGCTGCCCGTCCGCATTCCAGGCTGCGGGCGAGTTGCCGGTTGAGGGATTCGGCCAACCGCTCGACGAAGGCCGGCAGGTCCGCCGGCAGGGGCGCGTCCGGGCCGGCCAGCCGGGGCAGGGGCACGCGTTCCACGAGCCCCTCCGTGCACAACCCCTCCGGCATCCAGGAGTCCACCCCGGGCAGGTCCGTCATCACCACCCGACAGCCGCAGGCGAGCGACTCGACGACGACCAGAGGCAGGCCCTCGAAAAAAGAGGGCAGGACGAAGACGTCGGCGTTTTGCAGCACCGCTGCCAGCTTTTCCTGCGGCAGAGCGCCGAGAAAGACCACGTTGGGCAGGTCCGCTGCCTGGCGGCGGATGGTCTTCTCCCCGGTGCCCCCGGCCGCGCCGGCCAGCAGAAGCTGCACCCGCCGGCCCCCCGGGGCCTGCACCCGGCGCATGGCCTCGATCAGCCAGGGGATCCCTTTCGGCGCGCTGATCTTGCCGGCGTAGACGATCGTCAGTTCCGCGCGGTCGGCGGGGCGCGCGCCGGCCGCGCCGGGCTTGAACACCTCTTTCCGGAACCCGGCCCCCACGACGCGGATGTGCGCCGCGGGGATGCCGTAGGCGTCCATGATTCGGTCCCGGTTGTGCGCGTGCAGGGCAAAGACCCGGTCTACGTCCGCGCAGGCCGGCACGACCAGAGGGGCGAGATGGGCGGCGTTCTCCAGTTGGCGCAACTCCGTGCCGTGGCTGTAGGCGCAAATGGGCGTCTGCGGGAAGAGGGTCCGTGCCAGGGCGGTCAGCAGCCAGAGGTGGTTGGACTGGATGAGGTCCGGCCGGAAACCGCGGGCGGCGTCCGTCAGGGCGGCCGCGAAGGCCTGCAGGTAGCCCTCGAGCATCTGCGGGGTGAAGCTGGAAAAGCGGGTGGAGGCATAGGGCATGATGTCGCTCATGCCGGGAAGGGCAAAGGGGGCCGGGGGCCGGTCGAAGCGCACGGGGGTGATGTCGGCCGGCGAGAGCGGGGGGATGTCCGGTACCGGCGCTTCTCCGGGCAGAGCGATGAGGGCGCGTTGTCGCCACCCCGCCGCCGCCCCGAGGCGGATTAGTTCGAGCAGCGCCACCCCGCTGCCGGTTTTCCCCGGCTGCTGGGAGAGCAGGTGCAACACGTTCAGCGAACCGTTGCCTTTCCCGTGCCGCCGCCGCGAATTCCCGGGTTGGCAATCGCGCAGCCGCTGTGTCAGGCTGCCGGGGGCGTGAAGAATATCGGCGATGCGCGCTTGCTCAGCCAACTGGAGTGTTTTCATACATGGATGCTGTGAGGCCGGCCTTCATCTTCTTTGTTTGAAATGAAGCGGCCCTCGGCCGCTTCATTTCAAACAAAGTTCAGGATCATGCTGTCGTTGGGCACGAAGGGCTTGTGGGGCAACCCGGTATCCGCGGCCACATACCCGGGGGCCACCACACCGGACTCGAACTGCGCGTAGTTCACGAAGGTGCGGCCGTCGATGCGGACTTTCATGCCGTCCGCGGATTCCTTCAACGGGACGATGGCGAATACGTCCCGGTAGTGCCCGGTGAGCCCGGTCAAGCCGAGGCATTTGGCCCGCTCGCCGATGCTCACTTCACGATAGAACCGGGAGTTGGGAAGGATTTCGTTTTTGAAATCCTCGCCGATCCGTGCAATGACTTTTCCGATATCGGTTTTCATCCGGTCTTCCCCTTGCTTATTCCGTGTCCTCGCCCGCCTCAGCCTTGGCCCGCCGGGCACGGTCGATGTAAGCTTTCAATTTTTTCTGGACCTCCCCGAAAACCGTCCCCGGCGGGTAGAGGCCCTCGGCGTCCGGGCGGCCCGCCCGCACACCGGTCAGAATCTCGATGCCTTCCTCCACGCGCGACACCCGGTAGACATGGAACTTCTTTTTCCGGACGGCATCGACCACGTCCTTGCGCAGCATCAGGTTCTGAACGTTAGCGATAGGAATGATCACTCCCTGCTCGCCCGTCAAGCCCTTCTCCCGGCAGACCTCGAAGAAACCTTCGACTTTCTGGTTGACGCCGCCGATCGCCTGGACCCGGCCCTTCTGATTGACCGAACCCGTGACGGCGATGCCCTGCCGGATCGGGATGCCGGAGAGACTGGAGAGAATGGCGTAAAGCTCGGTGGAAGAGGCGCTGTCGCCGTCGATGTCGCTGTAGCTCTGCTCGAAAGTGATGCTGATCGCCAGGCTGAGCGGGTGGTGCTGGGCAAAGACACTCCCGAGATAACCCGAGAGGATCAGCACCCCCTTGTCGTGCGTGCTGCCGCTCAGGTCCGCCTCGCGCTCGATGTTGACCACTCCCCCTTTGCCCATGAAGGTCTCGGCCGTGATGCGCGCCGGACGGCCGAAGGAGTATTCGCCGATCTGATAAACGGCCAGGCCGTTGATCTGACCGGCCACCGCCCCGGTGACGTCGATCATGATGGAGCCGTCCCGGTAGGACTCGTGGACCTTCTGTTCGTAAAGGCTGTAGCGGAAGCGGTGCTCCTGGAAGGCGCGCACCACGTGTTTTTCGGAGGTCACCTTCGCGCGCTGGCGCCGCGCCCAGTAATCGGACTCCTTCAGGACCCCCAGCAGGGGCCCGAAGCGGATCGAGAGCTTGTTCTGGTCGGAGACGTACTTTTCACCGAACTCCACGATGGCGGCCACGCCGCGCGGGTTGAACGGCAGCAGGTTTTCCTCCCGGCAGACGCGCGCGATGAACCGGGCGTAAAGCTGCTCGGTTTCGGGCGTGCGCGCCACTTCCTGGTCGAAGTCGGCCCGGACCTTGAAAATCTTGTTGAACTTGGAGTCGTAGTTCTGAAGCATTTCGAAGGCTTCGTAGCTGCCCAGCAGAATGACCTTGACTTCGAGCGGGATCGGCTGCGGCCGCAGCGAGGTGGTGCCGAAGGCCGACTCCTCGGGCACGTCCTCGATGTCCAGGCGCTTGGTCTGCAGCGATCGCTTGAGCGCCTCCCAGACGTAGGGGTGCATCAACAGCGGCTCGATCTCCATGATCAGGCAGCCGCCGTTGGCGTTGAGCAGCGAGCCCGCCAGCACCAGGGTGAAGTCGGTGTTCACCGTGCCCATGTAAGCGCGCTTCTCGATGCGGCCGACCACGTTGAAGAAGGTCGGGTTGGTCTCGTAGATGACCGGCGCCCCCTTCATCACCTCGCGGTGCACCAGCACGTTGACCTGGTATTTCTGGAAAGGGGCTTTCGCCGGCTGGGGGCACTCGCCGGCGGCGGGCGGTTCGCCTTTTTCGGCCGGCATGAACGAGGCGAAGTTTTCGACGATGTCCGCCTGCAGGGCGTTCAGATAGTCGCGGACCTCGCCGCGCTCCTTGAAATCCGCCCGGAGCGGATCGACACGTTTCTGCACCGGGGCCAGAACGGCCTCGCTCATGAGCCGCTCGATGTCGGTGTGCAGCTGCTGGCTGAGTTTTTCGATCTTGCGGCCGGACCTTTCCATCTCCGCCTGGATCTGAGCGACTTTTTCGTCGATCTCCGCCTTAACGCCGTCGGGCAGTTTCTGGTAGTCCTCCGCGGAGAGGATCTTGCCCTCGACGACGGGCACGACGGGGAACTCCTTCTGGGAGGAGTCGATGTGCAGGCTGCGCTCGGTGGCGAAGCGTTCGATCTTCTGAAAAATGCTCTGCTGCCGGGAGCTGAAACGGGATTTGACGGCGGCGAGCTTTTTCAGGTAGGCCTCGGTCTCAAAGGCCTTGGGGATCTCCTTTTTCAGGTCGTTCACGAGCCGGTTGATCTTCTTGGCGAAGGAGGGCCCGCGGCCGGGCGGCAGCGCGACCGCGCGCGGCCGGAATTCATCGCTGAAATTGTTCACGAGACACCAGTCGTCCGGAACCGGCTGGGTTTTCGCGAAGCGCGCGGTGAGGTCCCTGACGATGGTGGACTTGCCGGTGCCCTCGGCGCCGGTGACGAAGATGTTGTAGCCGGGGCTGCGCATGTCCAATCCGAATTCGATGGCGTGCACCGCGCGCTCCTGCCCGATCACCAGGTCCAGAGAGGCCAGCTCCGAGGTGTCCTTGAAGGCGAACTGGGAGGGGTTGCAAACGCGGCGGAGTTCGGACGGCTTGAGTTCCAGGCGCTTGGGCATCGAAGGCTCCTTCCGTGGGAGGTCATGACAGGCCGCAGCCGGTCGATCCTTCCCTCAGTCTACCCGAATTGCGGAAGGCTGACAACTTCGCCCAAGACCCGGCCCCCGCGCTCAACGCGCGCCGTACCCGGCGCCGAAACAGGCACCGGGCCGGCTCCCGATCATCGATCCCTCGCGGTGATCGGTCCGTAATGCTCCGGCCGGCGATCACGCAGAACATCGTTGATGGGGTTGAAGGACTTGTCGCGGGTCTCGGACGGCCGGATGGCGGCGGTGACGACGGCCTCCCCCCGGTCGCCCGCCTGCGCCAGGGGTTTGCCGCTCCAGTCGTAGATGACGGACCGGCCCTTGAACGTCAACTCTTCGCCCTCCCGGGCTTCGGTGCCGACGCGGTTGGCCAGGGCCAGGTAGAGCTTGTTTTCGATCGCCCGCGCCGGCATGACCAGGTGCCAGGCCTCGGTGACCAGGTTGGCCGGGCAGACGATGAGATCGGCCCCCAGAAGCGCCAGCACCCGCGCGGATTCGGGGAAGCGCCAGTCGTAGCACACCATCGGCCCGATGCGCACCTCCCGCCGGGCGTCGGGGACCACGAAAAAGCCCGTGTCCCCGGCATCGAAGCACAGCTTCTCCTTGCAGAACAGGTGGGTCTTGCGATAGACGAAGGCCTTCTTGCGCTCCGGAACGACGACCAGACAGGAGTTGAAAAGCCGCCCCCGGTCGGCTTCGGCAAAGCCGGCCACCACGACGGCGTCGTGACGCCGGGCCATGGCGCGGAAGAACTCCCCCGTTGCGCCGCGGGCCGCTTCGGCGACCTCCGCCACCTCCTCCCGCGACGTGAAAAAGTAGCCCGTCGTGCACAATTCCGGGAAGACGATGAGGTCCGCCCGCACATCGGCGGTCAGCGCTTCCATCCGGCGGAAGTTCTCGTCCTTTTCCCCGAACCGGGGCGCGAACTGGACCGCGGCGATCGTGAGCGATTTCATGGAGCCAAGCCTCTTTTTTAAGTGATGAGTTATGAGTGATGAGTTATGAGTGAAGGGAATAGCCTGAAGAGTCGGGGAAAAGCAAACCATTGGACCCCTGTGAGCAGTGCACACGATCCGCTGATGTAAACCCATCATTTTTCATTGAACTCTTGACTCATTACTCTGACTCATCACTTTTCTCTTTTCCGACAGGTACTCCTTGAGGCAGCGCGCCGTGTGCGAGGTCCGAGCGAATTTCAGAAGCTCCCGGGGCGAACCGGAGGCTACCAGCCGCCCGCCGGCGGACCCGCCTTCCGGCCCCAGGTCGATGATGTAGTCGGCCTCCGCGATGATTTCCAGGTTGTGCTCGATCACGGCCACCGTGTGGCCGGCTTCCACCAGCGCCTGAAGAACGTCGATCAGGCGGCGGACATCGGCCAGGTGCAGGCCGGTCGTGGGTTCGTCCAGGATGTAGACGGTGTGCCCGCTGGAAGGTTTCGCCAGCTGTTCGGCCAGCTTGATGCGCTGGGCCTCGCCGCCGGAGAGCGTCGGGCTCGGCTGGCCCAGGGTGAGATAGCCCAGACCCACGTCGCACACGAACTGGACCGCCCGGCGGATGAGCGGAACGGCGCCGAAGAACACCACGGCCTCGGCGAACGTCATGGCCAGCACGTCGGAGATGGTCTTGCCTTTGTAGAGTACCTCCAGGGTTTCGGGGTTGAAGCGCCGGCCGTCGCAGACTTCGCAGGGCACATAGACGTCCGGCAGGAAGCTCATTTCGACTTTGGGGCGGCCCTGGCCCTGGCAGGCCTCGCAGCGGCCGCCGGAGACATTGAAGGAGAAGCGGCCGGGCCGGTAGCCGCGGGCGCGAGCGGCGGGCGTCATGGCGAACAGCCGGCGGATGTCGTCCAGAAAGCCGATGTAGGACGTAGGCACCGAGCGCGGCGTGCGGCCGATGGGGCTGTGGTCCACCTCCAGGACGCGGCCGACGGTCTTCCACCCGCTGATCTCCCGGCACGCCCCGGCCGGTTCGCGGCGGTCGGAGAGCCGGTTCCGCAGGCCCTTGAAGAGGGTTTCCTTGAGCAGCGAGGATTTGCCGGACCCGGAGACCCCGGTGACGGCGATTAGGCGGCCCAGGGGAAAGTCCACGTCGATCCCCCGCAGGTTGTTGGCGCAGGCCCCCGACACGCGGATCGCCGGTTCGCCCCGCCAGGGCCGCAGCCGCGAGGTGATGCGGTGGTCGTGGCCGTCGATCAGGGCGCCGGTCATGGACAGCGGCGCGCGCCGGATCTCGGCCAGGGTGCCGGAGGCCACGACCTTCCCGCCGTCGCGGCCGGCGCCGGGGCCGAGGTCGATGATGGTGTCGGCCGCCCGGATGGTCTCCTCGTCGTGTTCGACGACGATGATGGTGTTGCCGCGATCGCGCAGCGTCTTCAAAGCCTCCACGAGGACGTGGTTGTCCCGGGGGTGCAGGCCGATGGTGGGCTCGTCCAGGATGTAGCACACGCCGGTGAGGTTGGAGCCCAGCTGGGCGGCCAGGCGCACGCGCTGGGCCTCGCCGCCGGAAAGCGTGTTGCCGCTGCGGCCGAGCGACAGGTAGGAGAGCCCCAGCTGGTTCAGGAGGGTCAGGCGGGTCAGGATCTCGGAGACCACGGGCTCGGCCACGGGCTTCTGGTGAACGGGGAACCGGAAGCCGCGAATGACCGCCTGCACGTCGCCGGCGGGCTGCTGCATCAGCTCCCAAATGGAGCGGCCGCCGATGCGGACCGCCAGGGCCTGGGGCTTGAGCCGGCTGCCGCCGCAGGTGGGGCACACCAGGGGCGCTGCGGCCGCTTCCTCCTCCTCGTCGACACTTACGCCGAGCCCCTTGCAGGCCGGGCAGGCGCCCTGCCGGCTGTTGAAGGAAAACAGCCGCGGGTCGAGCGGCTCCAGACCGATGCCGCAACCCGGACAGATGCCGTGCCGGCTGAAGACTTCCTCGCGGCCGCGGCCGTCGATGACGCTGATGTGGCCGTCGCCCTCCTCCAGGCTGCCGGCAATGAGGCCCTCGAGGTCTTCGGCCGGAAGCCTTCCGGTGACCAGTTCGATGGTGTGCTCGTGGTAGCGCGAAAGGGCCATGCCCGGCGTCAGCCGCGTGAGCGTGCCGTCGATGCGCGCCTCGCGGAAGCCCTTCTTCACGGCGCGTTCCAGGAGCTCCTTGTGGAAGCCCTTGCGGCCCAGCACCTTGAGGGCCAGCACGCGGGCCGGGCGGCGGCCGTAGCGGCCGCGGACCTGCTCGACGATGGCGGCCCGGGTCTGGGCGGCCAGCGGCCGGCCGCAGCCCGGGCAGTGCTGGGTGCCGAGCTTGCTGTAGAGCAGGCGCAGGAAATGGTAGATTTCGGTCAGGGTGGCCACGGTGGAACGCCGGCTGGCGTGGCTGATGCGCTGTTCGATGGCCACCGTCGGCGAAAGCCCGGTCACGAGGTCCACATCCGGCCGCTCCAGGACTTTCATGTACTGGCGGACGTAGGGCGCCAGGCTCTCCAGGTAGCGGCGCTGGCCCTCGGCGAAAAGGATGTCGAAGGCCAGGGTGGATTTGCCGGAGCCGGAAACCCCGGTCAGCACGACGAGTTCGTTGTGCGGCAGGGTCAGGTGGAGGTCCTGGAGGTTGTGCTCGCGGGCGCCCTTCAGCTCGATCACCCGCGCCGCCGGCCGGGCGTGGTAGCCCGCGGCGGGTTCGGCCACCCGGTCGTCGGCAGAAACCGCCGGCTTGAGACGGCCCCGGCCGTTGAGATAGGCCGCGAGGAAACGGCCCGTGTGCGAGCGCCCGTCGGCGGCGACCCGCTCCGGCGGGCCGACCGCCACGACCTCCCCGCCGGCCTCGCCCCCTTCCGGCCCCAGGTCGATGACCCAGTCGGCCGTCTTGACCACGTCCATGTTGTGCTCGATCACGAGCGCCGTGTGCCCGGCGTCGACCAGGCGCTGGAGGCAGACCAGCAGTGTGTGGATGTCCTCGAAATGCAGGCCGGTGGTGGGCTCGTCGAAGATAAACAGCTTGCGCCGTCCGCTGCCGTCGTCGGAGCGCAGGTAGCGGGAGAGCTTGAGCCGCTGGGCCTCGCCGCCGGAGAGGGTGCTGATGGGCTGGCCAAGTCGGATGTAGCCCAGTCCCACCTCGCTGAGCGGCTGCAGGGCCGAGACCACGGCTTTCTCGCCGCCGAAGAACCCGATGGCCTGGTCCACCGTCAGTTCGAGGATGTCGGTGACGCTCTTGCCCCGGTAGGCGACCTCCAGCACCTCCGGCCGGAACCGGCGGCCGTTGCATTCCGGGCAGGGGAGATAGACGTCCGACAGGAACTGCATCTCCACCTTCTCGAACCCTTCGCCCCGGCAGGTCTCGCAGCGCCCGCCGGCGACGTTGAAGGAAAAATGGCCCGGACCGAAGTCGCGCCGGCGGGCGTCCTCGGTGGCCGCCAGGAGCTTGCGGATGGGATCGAAGGCCTTGGTGTAGGTGAGCGGGTTGGCCCGGGGCGTGCGCCCGATGGCGCGCTGGTCCACCAGCAGCACTTCGTCGATGTGCTCGATGCCCTCGATCGCACGGTGCTGGCCGGGCCTCCCCTCGGGCTGGCCGAGCGCGCGCCGGGCCGCCTTGAAGAGGATCTCTTCCGCGAGGGTGGACTTGCCCGAGCCGGACACCCCCGTGAGGCCGACCAGCAGCCCCAGCGGGATGGCGACGTCGATGCCTTTGAGATTGTTTTCGGCCGCGCCCCGGAGGGTCAGCCAGCGCCCGTCCGGCGCCCGCCGCCGGGCGGGCAGCGGGATCCGGCGCGCCCCGCGCAGGTACTGGCCGGTCAGCGACCCGTTGATCTGCGCGGTGGGCCCGAAGTACATCAGCCGGCCGCCTTCCGCGCCGGCCTTGGGCCCGAGGTCCAGGATGAAATCACTCTCGCGGATGATCTCCGGGTCGTGCTCCACGACCACGACCGTGTTCGCCAGGTCCCGCAGCCCTTTCAGGATGCGCACGAGGCGGTGGTTGTCGCGGGGGTGCAGCCCGATGCTAGGCTCGTCCAGCACGTAAAGGGTGTTGACCAGGGAGGAACCCAGGGCCGAGGTCAGGGCGACGCGCTGGACTTCGCCGCCCGACAGGGTGCGGGACTGCCGGTCCAGGGTGAGGTAGCCCAGGCCCACGTCGCGCAGGTAGGTGAGCCGGCTGCGGACTTCATCGCGGAGCATGCACCCGGCCTCGTCGGTTTCGGAGACCGGCAGGCGGTTGAAGAAATCGATCGCCTGGTTGACGTTCAGGGCATAGACCTGGGCGATGGTGAAATCTCCCAGGCGGTAGAGCAGGGTGTCCGGCTTGAAGCGCGTGCCGTTGCAGGCGGGGCAGATGTCGTAGCTGCGGTAGCGCGACAGGAGCACGCGCACGTGCATCTTGTAGGTGCGGTTTTCAAGCCAGCGGAAGTAGCCCTCGATCCCGTAGTAGGAAGAGGTCCCTGCCACGAGGGACCGCTGCTGGGCGGCCGAGAGTTTTTCAAAAGGCCTGTCCAGGGGGATGTTGCGCTTCCGGCAGAATTGGGTCAGGTCCTCGAACTCGGGTCGGCCCTCCGGCCGCCCCCCGAAGGGCTTGATGGCCCCCTCCGCCAGCGAGCGCGCCCGGTCGGGGATGATCAGATCCAGGTCGATCCCGATGGTGCGGCCGAACCCGCGGCAGGTGTCGCAGGCGCCGAGGGGGCTGTTGAAGGAAAAGAGGCTCGGCAGCGGGGTGCTGTAGGCGACCCGGCAGGCCGCGCACTCCAGCTTGCTGCTGAAGGCGTGGCGGCCGTGCGGCGGCACCCACACATCGAGGCGGCCGGCCCCGAAGCGAAACGCGAGTTCGACCGAGTCGAGCACCCGCTTTCGTTCCTTCGGCCGGAAGCGCAGCCGGTCGGCCACGACGGCGACCTCCCGCTCCTCGCCCTGCGGCCGCCACTCCTCGATGGAGACGACCCGATCGTTCCGGTACAGGCGGTCGAACCCGAGCGGCATGAGCGCCCCGCGCAGCTCCTCGGCGCCGGCGCCGTTCAACGGGTAAGGGAACGTGAGCACGACCGGCGAGCCCTCCGGCAGGCCCTGCAGCCGTCGCCAGACGTGCTCGGGCGTCTCGGGCTCGACCGGCTGGCCGCAGGAGCGGCAGTGCAGCCGGCCGAGGCGCGCGTAGAGCAGCTTCACGTAGTCCGTGATCTCGGTCATGGTGCCCACGGTGGAACGCGACGTGCGCACCGGGTCCTTGCTGTCGATGGCGATGGCGGGCGGGATGCCCTCGATCCTGTCGACGTGCGGCCGGTCCATGCGGTCCATGAACTGGCGGGCGTAGGGCGAGAAGGTTTCGATGTAGCGGCGCTGGCCCTCGGCGTAAAGGGTGTCGAAGGCCAGCGACGATTTCCCCGAGCCGCTGACCCCGGTCACGACGGTGATCTGGTTGAGCGGGATCTCCAGGTTCAGGTTCTTCAGGTTGTGCTGGCGGGCGCCGGATATCCGAATCGTGTCGTTTTTCATTTGGGTGCTAAGGTAATCCCGTGGGAGGGGTTTTGCAAACATGACGACCCCGCTTGCGAAAGGCCGCAGGGGTGTCTATTATTTGGCCCTCCATCAAAAGGACAGACGCCATGAAAAAGTTGATCCACCATCTGCAGACCCTGGTTTTATTTTCGGTCTGTTTTGTTCTGTTCCCGGCCGGCAGCCGGGCCGCGGACGACAAGCTCCTTCCACCCGAGTTGTTATCCGGGACCGAGCACCTGCTGAGCCTGGTCGGCTCCGGCAACGGGGCAAAATTTCAGCCGGAGCTCATTGCGGGGCTCATGGACTTCGTCGCCCGGAACAAGAAGGACGGTGAGATTTTTTCGGCCGGATCCGCCCACGGGTTTTCATCCAGCTACTACGAGGCGGACGTGCGCGCACGGCTGGTCGACGTGCTGAAATATTCCTTCAACCCGGCGATTCCCTGGTTTGCCACCAGCCCGGCTTCGCTGCGAAGCACTTCCTGGCAGCAGACCGAAAAGCCATGGCCGCAGCTTCCGCGGCTGTGGGAGCTGTTCGGCGCGGAAGACTCCCCGGTGGTGATCCGCGGGGTCGAAACGGTTGAAAACACGCCGGACCTCTCCACCGGGGGCTACTACCGCTACGGCCTTTACCGGACGCTCATTGTTCTCACCAGCGGGTCGCGCCGGACCGTGATCTCGATTTCCAGGCAGGCCGACGTGTCGGATGTCGGCCGCAAGGGCTACATCATCGGAAACGACGACGACTGGACTTACTTCTATTCCGGGGAGGCGGGCCTGAACGTCACGGGCCTCGGGTGGGTCAAGTCCTACATGTACGACTCGGCCGGGCTCTCCGTCTACACCGAGGCGGGGCCGGACGCCGGGCGGGTGCGCATCGCCAATTTCAAATGGCTCAGGGCCGGCTGGTCCAACATCAACATGGTCCAGAACGAGCACATCCACCAGGGTCTGGAGCGGTTCGCGCGGGCGTTCAAGGAAGTCCTGGAATCCCCGCGTCTGCCCGCCGTGCAGACGTTGGAGGAGGATTGCCGGAAAATTGCCGGGCTTTCGGACGCCGCGATGCGGGAGGAAATGAAATCCTACCGACGGCACCTGGCCGCGCGTGGGGAGAAGCTGAACGGCGGTGCGCGCAAGCACCTGCCGGAGGCCTTCTGGTCCGAGAGCTATTGGGAAGGGCTGAGCCGGGAGGAGATGCAGTCCCTGCTGGTGCTGGAAACCCTCAAGGGATACTTAGGCAAGCGGCCGGCCGAGGTCCGCGGATCAGCCCTTGCGCCAGCCGCTCAACCCCCACAGCAGGAAGGCTAAGGAGAGCGCCGAGATGGCGGCCGACGTGACGCCGGTTCCAACAATTCCGGACGCAAGCCAGACCGGGCCCCCCAACAGCGCCCCGGCCACGCGGCCGAGCCCGGCCGCGGCATAATAGGTTGCGATCATGGTCGCACGCGACTGCGGGAGGAGCTCCGTGGTCAGCGACAGTATGGTCACTATGGTCATTTCGAAAATGCAGAAGTGCACAAACAGCACCCCCAGAGCGAGGTGGGCGGTGGTGGCCGCGAACGGCAGCACCCCGTAGGTCAGGGTGCAAAATGCGACCCCGCCGACGGCGGCCCGTTTCAGCCCGACCCGGTCCGCGAGTCCCGCCGTGAGAAACTCCCCGGCCAGTTCCGCCGCACCGATGACGCCGGTGCTCAGCCCGACCGCCAACAGGCTCAGCTGAAAGGCCTCTTCCAGCCAGACCCCGTAGACCACGAACAGGTTGTCCATGGCGAGGTTGAATAGAAACGTGTAACCGGCCACCCCCAGGGCCGCCCGGTGGCCAAGGACTTCCCGCAGACGGCGGCCGAGATCGGGCCCGGCATGCGACGGCGAGGCCAGCCGCCGTTTGGCCGGGATCACCGCTTTCACCATCCAGAGCCCCGCCAGGCCGCAGACGCCGAGCGCCAGGAAGGCCGCGCGCCATCCGGCGCGGTCGATCAGAAACGCCATGGCGGGGATGCCGACCAGGGTGCTGGCGGCCCAGGCCGTTTCCAGGAGACCGACGACCAGGCCCCGGCGTTGGTAGGGAACGCGGGCGCCGACATAGGCCTGCAGGGCCGGATCGAAGAGGCTTTTGCCGAGACCGCTCAAGAACTGGGCTACGATGAGGACGCCGAAGAGGGGAAACAGCCCGCCCATCATCATCCCGGCCGCGAGCATTCCCATGCCGATCAGCATCATCCCCCGGTAGCCGAAGCGGTCGGCCAAAGGGCCGGTCACCATCCCGAGCAGGTTGGTCGCCCAGTTCACCGCGATCAGGGCCGTGATGGAGGTGAGGGGGACGCCCAGCGTCCGGCTGAGGTCGGGCGCAAAAGGGTAGGTGAACCGGCGCGCCGTGTTGAGCGCGGTGCGGCAGACGATGCTGGCGGCGATCGTCACGGCGAGGCGGCCGGCGGGTGCATCGGAATTTTCCGGCCGTGGGGGCTCGGTCATGACGTGTCTCCGTTGCCGACGCGATGGGTTCTGTGAAACGGGCCTACCACGAAATCCGCGGGCGTTCAATTTCAAAACGGCCCCGGCGGGGCCGCTTTGAAATTTCGGGTTGACGCCGTGGCAGGGATGCGTAGAATACTTCAAAATTCGGTCATGGTGAGAATACCTCCAGGAGGGCCTTCATGAAGAAGTGGTTTGCCTTGTTGATTTTGACGGCTATCGGTGTTTCCGCGGTGGCCCATGCAGCTTCCCCGCCGACCAAAGAAACGTACAACATTCCCGACGCAAAGAGCTACAATGCCCACTTCGGCGACATGGACCCCAGCAAAGACGGCAAGGTCACCTGGCCGGAATTCAAGGCCTATTTTCCGAAGGCGGATGAAAAGGCGTTTGCCGCCATCGACCTGAACAAGGACGGCGTCCTCGACCATGACGAGTGGCACGATTTCAAAGCGGCCTACGGCCTGAAGCACAAGGAGTGATCCGCTTACCGGGTGTTGCCGATGCGCTACGATCCGATCGATCCGCAGCTTTTCATTGAAAACCGCAGAAGGCTGGCGGCGCAGCTCGAGCCCGCCGCCATCGCCGTCTTCAACTCCAGCGACGTCATGCCCAAGAGCGCGGACGGGGTCCACCCCTTCAGCCAGCAGACCGATCTGCTTTATCTTTCCGGGATCGACCAGGAGGAGAGCACGCTGGTTCTTTTCCCGGAGGCCAGGGAGGAGAAGCACCGCGAGGTCCTGTTTCTGAGGGAGACCAGCGAGAAGATCGCCCTGTGGGAGGGGAAGAAACACAGCAGAGAGGAGGCCGCGGCGGCCTCCGGGGTGAAGAGCGTCTGCTGGAACGCGGAATTCGATTCCGTGTTCCGGCCCCTGGCGCTCCAGGCCGAGCGGATCTACCTCAACTCGAACGAGCATCCGCGGGCGGAAGCGCTCGTCGAGACCCGGGATGCGCGTTTCGGCAAATGGTGCCGGGAGGCCTTCCCGTTGCACCGTTACCGGCGCCTGGCACCGATCATGCAAAACCTGCGGGTGGTCAAATTACCGCTGGAGGTCGAGCTCATCCGGCAGGCGGCCGGCATCACGGGTCGGGCTTTCCGGCGGCTGCTCGGGTTCATTCGGCCGGGGGTCTGGGAATACGAGATCGAGGCCGAGATCTGGCACGAATTTCTGCGCGCGCGCTCCCGCGGCCCCGCCTTCCAGACCATCGTGGCCTCGGGCGCCGATTCCTGCACCCTGCACTACGTCAAAAACGACAAGCCGTGCGGGGACGGGGAGCTGGTGCTGATCGACTTCGGCGCGGAGTACGCCAACTACGCCGGCGACCTCACGCGCACGGTGCCGGTGAACGGGCGCTTCACCCCACGGCAGCGGGCGGTCTACGAGGCCGTGCTGCGGGTGCAGAAAGCGGCCATCCGGATGCTTCGGCCGGGGAACACCCTGGAGGCCTACACCGCCGAGGTCGGCCGGTTGATGGAGGCGGAGCTGATCGGCCTGGGCCTGCTGGACGCGGAAAAGGTCAAGGAGCAGCCGAAGGATCAGCCGCTGTACAAGAAGTACTTCCCGCACGGGGCTTCGCACCATCTCGGCCTGGATGTCCACGACTACGGCGACAGATTCCGCCCCTTCGAGGCGGGCATGGTGCTCACCTGCGAGCCGGGCATCTACATCCGCGAGGAGGGGATCGGGGTGCGGATCGAAAACGACATCCTGGTCACCGACCGGGACCCGGTCGACCTCATGGCGGACATCCCGCGGGAAGCCGACGAGATAGAAGAATTGATGAACGAGAAGGGATAGGTATTTGGGTGTTTGGGTATCTCGGTATTTCGCTCCACCAAACACCCAAACACCCAAATACCCAAACACCATCTATTGCTATGACCAAACACCTGGTTCTCGTGGGCGCCGGGCATGCCCACATGACGGTCCTCAAACGCCTGGCCGACTTCACGGCGGCCGGACACCGCGTCACGGTGATCGGCCCCGGTCCCCTGCACTACTACTCCGGCATGGGCCCGGGCATGCTCTCCGGCATTTACCGGCCCGAGGAGATCCGCTTCGACGTGAAGCAGATGGCCCTCTCCGGCGGGGCGAGCTTCATCGAGGATCTGGTCGTGCGAGTGGACCCGGCGCGCCAGGAGCTGCAGCTGCAGGGCGGGGAGCGGGTCGCCTACGACGTCGCCTCCTTCAACACCGGCAGCGGCGTGCCGATCGACGCGCCGATATCGGCCCATGAAGCCGCGGTCCCGGTCAAACCGATTGAAAAACTGCTCGACGCCCGCCACCGGATCCTCGCCGCGCTCCGGCAGCGGGGGCTGTCCATCGTGGTGGCCGGCGGCGGCCCGGCCGGTCTGGAGATTGCCGCCAACCTGCGGCGGCTGGTGAAGGACGCACCGGGGGCGGCGGAGATCGCCCTGGTCGCGGGGGAGCGTTTGTTGGCCGGATTCGATCCGGTGGTGCGGCGCAAGGCGCAGCGCGGCCTTGCCCGCCTGGCCGTCACCCTGATCGAGGGCCGGAAGGTCGAGAGCGCCTCCGGTCGCTGCGTCCGGCTGAGCTCGGGCGAATCCCGACCCTGCGATTTCCTGTTCATGGCCGTCGGGGTGAAGCCCTCGCCTCTTTTTCGCGACTCGGGCATTCCGGCCGGGGAGGAGGGCGGTCTTTTGGTGAACCGTTTTCTGCAGTCGGTGGCGTATCCGGGGATTTTCGGCGGCGGGGACTGCATCTGTTTCGAGCCGCGGCCGCTTGCCAAGGTGGGAGTCTACGCGGTGCGCCAGAACCCCGTTCTGCTTAATAACCTGCAGCGGGCCCTGGGCGGCGGGGATCTGATGCCCTTCACTCCCCAGCGGGACTATCTGCTGGCCTTCAACATGGGCGACGGCACTGCCGTCGTGCGCTGGAAAACGCTTGTCTTCGACGGGCGCCTCGGCTTTTTCCTCAAGGATTATCTGGACCGCTCCTTCATGCGCCGGTTTCAGGCTTGAACCGTTGAGAGCCCTCCTTTTTCCGGGGTGCGGATGTGGAGGTCGCGCTGGGGGAACGGTATCTCGATGCCCGCCTTTTTGAACTCATCGAAGATGGCGAAATAAAGAGCGCTTTTGACGACCCGTTCGGCATAGGCCCGGACGTCGATGCAGACGATGAGGTCGAAATTGAGCGAGCTGTCGGCGAACTGCGAAAAAATGACGCGGGGTTTTTCTTGCTGGGAAACCATGGGTTCCCTGCCGGCGAGCTCCAACAGGATCTGCTCGACCTGCCGTGGGTCCGAGCCGTACGAGACGCCCACGGGCAGAGAGATCCAGATCGTGGGAGCGGAGAGGGTATAATTGACGATGGTGTTGGACACCAGGTTGGAGTTGGGCACGAGGTACTCGACGTTGCCACGCGTGCGCACCCGGGTCGATAGGATGTCGATATCGGTGACGACACCGAGGCCCTCTTCGACCTTAATCCAGTCGCCTTTCCGGACCTTGCCTCCAAAAATGATGATGAAGCCCGATATCAGGTTGGCCGCCATGCTCTGGAGGCCGAGGCCGATGCCGACGCCGATGGCGCCGGCGAACACCAGCAGGAAGCCGAAGTCCACTCCCACCGTGTCGAGGGTGATCAGCAGGCCCACCCCGAAGAAGACCAGCCGGATGATGGTGTTGACGGCGAAGCCGGTGCCCGGTTCGACCCCGAAAGCGGGGTAGACCTTGTAGTCCAGGTAGGCTTGCAGCAGACGGGAGGTGTAGATGAAAAAGAAAAGGATCAGGAGCGCCTTGATCACGACCCAGGCCGTGATGCCGGTCTTGCCGACCTTGGCGACCGGGAAGGAGAGCACGCGTTCGATCGGCTCCAGAAAACCGATCATGTTGAGCAGCACGGCCCCCGCTGCGACGGCCGTGGCGTACATCAGAAAGGAGCGCACCGTGCCGATCAGAGACTGGGCGGAGTCCTCGCCCGCCGGAAGGCGCTCGGCCCAGCGGTGCAGCCAGATGCGCAGCATGTGATAGAGGAGGCTGAGCAGAATCAGGGCGCCGACCGTGGACCAGATCTTCACCAGCAGCAGGCGACCGACCTCGCGGAAGCCGAAGCACCACAGCAGCGCCAGTACGAAGGAGGCCCCGATCAGCGGGTAGTAGTAGCGGTTCAGTATCCGGACGTAGTCCTTGTAGCGGCGGTAGGGCAGGGGCGGGAGAAAGGAGAGCAGCGCCCGCTTGTTGAGCATCAGCAGCAGAAAGACGCAGACCACCGACACGGAGATGGCAAACTGCAGGAAAGCGAGCACGTCTTTGGGGAAGCGGAACGCCTCGGCGGCCCAATAGAGCACGATGCAGGTCAGCCCGTAGAGCAGCACCAGCCGGGCGATCTGAAACACCCGGTTCCCGTAGGCCTGGGTGATCTTGAACAGGTCGCGGGTCAGCAACTCCCGCAGCAGGGCGATCGTCAGGGCCGCCAGCGACCACAGCAGGAGAAGGTCGCCGACGAGCGCGAACCAGACGGCCTTGTAAGTGATCATGGCGCCGATGGCCGAGTAAACCGCGAGCAGCAGCAGTGGGATGGCCGCCGCCACTACCACCCGTAAGGCGGCCATGAAAAAGGGGTAGAGCGGCTCGGGGATGCGGTAGCGAACCGGCTGGATGGCCGTTTCGATTCGGCGCATGACCCGGTTGCGGCCGAAGAGGCTGTAAAGGACGGCGGCCAGGAAGATGAAAATCACCAGCGACCCGGCGATGCCGAGGACGCGGCTTTGGGCGGCCACCACCTGCATGAACTCGGGGATTCGCAAAGGCAGGGTCAGCAGCCACTTGTACAGGAAGTCGATGGTTTTCAGGTTCCAGCCGAGAGGGGTCCAGCGCGCAAGCACCACGACCTGCTGCTGGAGCTCTTCCTTGACCTGCCCGGCCTCCTTGATGATGGCTTCCCCCATGTTCTCCGTGACGGCGAACGTGGGGCTTTGAGGACCGGGTTCGGTCTTGGGAGGGTCGGCCGCCAGGACCGATCCGCCCAGAAGCAGGACGGCCATAACGAGCCAGCATCTCATGAAATTATTTTTCATTCGCGATCGGTTCCCCTCTGTGCATGGGTGCGCCTTGTTCACACAGGCCGAGTCATAGTATAGAATTTTTAAAACCGCAAAAGCAATGCGCATTAGGGTCTACATGATTGCATGCCTGGCGTTTGCGCTGGGCCGATTTGTCCTGCCGGACATCGAGGCCGGTAGCCTGCATGCCGGGGACACACGCGCTTGGGGAGCGGCGGCGATGGTCGACATTCCCGCAACGGAAGCCCGGTTGAGAAACCACCTCCGGGCGCTTACGGTAGAGATCGGAGAGCGCAGCGTCCGGGTTCCGGGCAACCTCACCAAGACGGCGGAGTACATCCGGGATTTCTACAAGGGGAACGGGATCGAGGCGCGCCTGGAGCATTATGACTGTCAAGGCTTCGAGGTTGCCAATGTCGTCGCCGAGGTCCGTTTCGGCCCCAGCCCCGCCCGGCGGATCCTGATCGGTGCCCACTACGACTCGGTCGCCGGCACCGTCGGCGCCGACGACAACGCCAGCGCCGTGGCCGTGCAGCTTGAAACCGCGCGGCAGATAGCGGCGTTGAGCCGCGACAAGAATCTCGGTTTGTCCGTCGTGTTCGTCTCCTTTGCCCTCGAAGAGCCGCCGGCCTACGGCACGCGGTTCATGGGAAGCCGGGTCTACGCGAGGCAGGCCCGGCGGCGGAACGAACGCATCGACGCCATGCTGTGCCTGGAGATGGTCGGCTACACCTGCCGCGAACCGGGCTGCCAGTCCTACCCGTTTCCGCTGATGTTTTTCGGCTACCCCAAGGAGGGCGATTTCATCGGGATCGTGGGCAACTTCGCTTCGCGCGCTCTGGCCGGGAGCATCTCCGACAGTTTCCAGAAAAACCCGGACCTGGCGGTTGTCAAACTGACCGTGCCCTTCAACGGCTGGATCATGCCGGCCGTGCGTTTGAGCGACCACGCCTCGTTCTGGGACCAGGGATTCCAGGCCGTGATGATCACGGACTCCGCCTTCTTTCGCAACCCCCACTACCACCTGCCCACCGACAGGATGGAAACCCTCGACTTCCGCTTCATGGCCGCGCTGGTAGAAGGCCTCGCGACGTTCCTGGCGCAGCCGCCTTGAAACGTTCGCTCGAGGCCGCCTTCCTATCAAGGCGTGCCGGCGGCGACGCCGCCCTTATCCATGGGTTACCAGCGGGGTCACCAGCGCGGAAGACGCAGGGTTTCATATGACACCACGGGCGTCCGGCGGTGTCGGGGGGCGGGTCTAATTCCGAATGCGTTTCATGGGATGGACGCAGCCGCAATGGCGAACGGGCGAGGAAAAAGGACCGAGCTTGTCGACCCGGTCCTTGATTTTGGTTTGAGGTGTGACAGGCACTCGGAGGGTTAAATCTTTACGCGCTCTAAATTGGATGTCGCGCTGTCGTGCTCGAGTTTCAGCGTGAAGGATTTTTTCTTGTCGTCCCAAACTCGGGAAAGTTTCCACTCCTTCTCCCCCGAGCCCTTGTCTGAAACACGCACCGAATAGCTGTCCGATGTGAGTGGTTTAATCGTGGCCGGTAAAATGGCGTCACCGAAAGTAATGATGGTTTTGTTATTGCTGAAGTCAATCTGAAATTTTTGCTTCGTCGAAGGATCTTGCCATGCCCCGCTGAGGTTGGACATGTCGCTGCCACCCGAATCGCCGCAACCCGAAATGAACAACGCCACCGCAGCACCGATCAGCAGACACGAAGGAATCAGTTTCGCCGCTCTCATTTTGCCCTCCCATCCGTTTCGGTTTATAATCAATTCCCGGGCGATTTTCTTTCGAGGCATAAAAAAAGTCAATCTTTATTTTCTCCTTTAATGTTAAATATGTTAGCGATTACAACTATTTATGTAAACGTTCGATGTTGGTGTAAGCGTGCGCAAGCTAATTTTATGCTGCTTATCGCATGGAAAAACGGTTGGATAGCGAGCGGGTAAATACGACCATCATGTTGCGGTTGTCGACGCGTGGCCGCGAGGCCCGACATTGGTTGCTCGGCGGGGATTATGGTAGGGACCTGAAAATCAGGCCTCGGTCGAAAATGAACCGTTACTTCCCGGGATTGAATTGTGATGGAGCAGCTCGCGCCGGTCCGATGGGGTTGATGTATAATCGATTCGCGTCAATGAACCGGGTGCATCCTTCAGGCGTTGACCAGATAAAACAGCGCCATTCCGCCGGCGATGAGCCCCATGCCGCCGATGTGATAGAGCTGGATCGACTCGCCCAAAAGGCCGACGGACAGCAGCGAGGCGAAGGCCGGGATCAGGTTGATGAAGAGTCCGGCCCGGTTGGGGCCGACCAGCTCCACTCCCCTGTTCCAGCAGAAATAGGCGACGATGGAGGGGAAGACGGCCACGTACAGGATGCTCAATACGATGTCCCGGCCGGGTGCGAACGGGCCGGTGACGGCCAGCTCCGCCAGGTAAGCCGGGAAAAGACCGGCGGCGCCCAAGGCAAACGTGGCGGTCAGAAAACTCAAGGGGTGGATGGCCGGGCGCCGGCGCAGCAGCACGGAGTAGAGCCCATAGACCGAAACGGCGATGACCATGAGCAGGTCGCCTTGCACAAAGGACATGGCCAGAAGCGTCTTCAGATCCCCCCGCAGCACGATCAGGGCGGCGCCCAGGATGCACAGCACCACGCCGGCCAGCTGGCGCGATGCGATCTTTTCCCGATAGAGCATCAGGCTCAGCAGCACGATCACCGCGGGCATAATGGACTGGATCAGGGCGCCGTTGATGGCGGTGGTGGTGTGGACCGCGGTGTAAAGCAGCGTGTTGAAGCTCGATATCCCCAGGAGGGAAAGTAAAAACATCATCTTCCAGCGCCGGCCGATCTCCCTGCGGTCCCGGGCGAGCTGCCGCAGCGTGAAGGGCAGGATCAGCGCGAAGGCGAGGGTCCAGCGCCAGAAGGCGAAGGCCACCGGCGGGATGAGCTCCGCCACGCCCCGGGCCAGCACGATGTTCCCCGCCCAGCAAAGCGGGGCGACGCTGAGAATCAGGTACGGTAAGATGTTTTTGGGAAAATCCCCGGCTGGTTGTTTGATCATCTTGTCCATTCTCGCTCTATTGCTTAAGATTCAGGTATCTGCTATTTTTTCTGAAATGCTGTTCTTCCCTTTTGAATAGGGGTGTAGGCATGAATATCGAAATCCATGAGATCGCCCAACGCATCGTTCCCGTATTAATGAACCGCGGCGTTGTTGAGGCATCGGTGTTTGGGTCCATCGCAAGGGGAGATGCCAGTTCCCTGAGCGATTTAGACCTTTTAGTCAAGTACCGTGACGATGTCAGCCTGTTGGATGTTGTGGGTCTCAAAAATGAACTAGAGAGCATCTTGGGCGTTAAAGTTGACTTGGTTTCAAGGGATTATTTGAAGCCTCGTCTCAAAGACCGGGTTCTAAAGGAAAGCCGCCGGATCTTATGAAAAAAGACCCTTTGGTGCATATCGATGATATCTACGACTCCATCAAGGCGATTCAAAAGTACACTTTTGGATTGAGCAGAGCCGACTTCATGGCTTCATCGGAAAAACAGGATGCAGTGATTCGGCGTCTCGAAGTGATCGGAGAGGCGGCCAATAGGCTCCCGGATGATTTTCGCGGTCACTACCCGGAGATTCCGTGGAGCGGAATCGTAGGTTTGAGAAATGTGCTGATCCATGAATATGACACGATTGATCTTGACCGGGTTTGGGAAACCATTGTGAAGAACATCCCCGAACTGGAACGACAGATTCGAAAAGTTTTTGAGTGACACGGTCCCCAACCTTCGGGGTGCATCAAGATTGTACGGTCGATTCCGGAGCCGCCGCAGGTCCATTATCTCTCAATCAGCCTTTCCCCATGTTCATCATTCCGCGCTCATGAAATACTGGATCATCACTTTGCATTATCGGCCAAGATAATCCGTGCGTCGGCGACCGTGCAGCGCTCCGGAGAGCAGAACACGGGGTTGAGGTCGATGGAGTCGATCCGGTCGGCGAGTTCCATGACGAGACCCGAGAAGGCGAGCATCATCTCGGTCAGTTTCGGAATGTTGACGGCGGCAAAGCCCCGGTGGCCCGTGAGCAGTCGGCTGCCCCGCAGGCAGGTGAGCATGGATTCGGCGTCGCGCGGCTTGAGCGGCGCCATGCGCGTGACCGTGTCCTTGTAGATTTCGACGGCCGTGCCGCCGATCCCGAGCAGGATCACCGGTCCGAACTGGTAGTCGATCTTGGCGCCGACGATGAGCTCGTGTCCCGAGAGCATTTCGGCGACGAGCATCCCTTCAAAACCGGGCAGCGCGCCGAACCGGTCATAGACCCGGGCCAGGCTCTCCGGGTCCGGGACGCCGGGCTGGACCCCCTGCACATCGGACTTGTGCAGGACCTGCGGGGACACCACCTTGGCGACCACCGGGAAGCCGATGGCGGCCGCCGCGGCGAGCGCCTCGGTTTTCGACCGGGCCCATGCGAACCGGGGGACCGGAACATGGGAGGCCCGCAGCAGGCGCAGGGCCTCCGGCTCCAGCACCCATCCGTGTTCGCGGCCGGCATCGACAATGTTCATCAGTTCCTGGCTCAGCATGGCCTGCACCTCCGCATGGCTTCCACCATGAAGACCGCCCCGTCGATGGAGGAGGCGACCGGTACGTTGTTCAGTTCGAAGCCCTCGAACAGAATCCGGTATTTTTCGATGTGCGGCACATAGGCGACCAGCGGCTTGCCGGTCTGCTGGTGCACATAGCTCAGCCGGGCACCGAGATCGGAGCTGATCCCCGGGGAGTAAGGCAGCAGCAGGAGCAGCAGGCAGTCCACCTCGGGCGCCCGGCCGAGCGCGCCGACGGCCGCTTCGAAATCCTCGTCGACGGCGCTGCCCGTCAGATCGATCGGGTTCTCCAGGGAGGCGATGTCGCGGACGTTGGCCGAGAGGCCGGCCCGGATCTCGGCTCTGACCGCCTCCGAAAGCCGCGGCACTTGCAGTCCCAGGTCGGCGCAGATGTCCGTGGCCAGGGCGCCGTGGCCGCCGCTCACGGTGATGACCCCGACCTTGCCCGCGATGGCGCGAGGGTAGTGGTTGAGCGATTCGCAGAAGCAGGTGAGTTCGAACTCGTTGCGGGCCTCTACGATGCCGTACTGGGCGAGCACATCGGAGAACACCTTGTAGTCGCCGGCCAGCGATGCGGTGTGGCTGCTCACGGCGCGGCTGCCTTCCAGGGTCTTGCCGGCCTTGAGCACGACCACCGGTTTTCGGCAGCCGGCCGCCAGCTCCACAAAGGTGCGCCCTTCACCGCGGCCGAAGCCTTCCACGTAGAAGGCGATGACCTTAGTAGCCGGGTCTTCGGCGAGGTAGCGCAGCAGATCGGTTTCACGGATCAAGGCCTTGTTGCCGATGCTGACCGCGAGCGAGAGCCCCAGTCCCTGTTCGGCAAACTTCACCATCTGATCGACCAGCACGCCGCCGCTCTGGCTGACGAACCCCACGCTGCCCGGGTTCGGCCGCACCAGGCGCTCGCCCGGCAGGAAAAACGTGTCGAATTTTCCCGGCGAGTAGATGCCGAGGCAGTTGGGCCCGATGAAAGGGAACTCCGCCTCCCGGGCCATTGCGGTGATCCGCTCCTGCAGGTCCGGCCGGCCGCTTTCGGCGAAACCGCCGGAGATGATCACCGCGCCGCCCACCCCCTTGCGGATGCACTGGGCGAGCGTTTCCGGCACGAAATCGGCGCGCACGGCGATTACGGCCAGATCGACGGGTCCGGGGATCTCCTCCATTCCCCGGTAGACGCGGTCGCGCTTGAAAACACCGCCCTTCGGGTTCACCGGGTAGACCTTGACCGGGTAGCGCAGGTGGATCTTGTTGTAGATCACGTTGGCGGGGTGGCGGTCGTTGGCGAGCGACACGCCCGCAACGGCGATGCTGCGGGGTTTGAAAAGGGGCGTGAAATTCACGACTCGAATCCTTCCTATTTCGTCGGCAAAAGCCGCAGCAGCCGGTCGCCGCCGGCGCGACCGGGGCCGTAGGCATCCGTGTCCGAAGTGATGATGTAGATCGAACCGTCCTGTCCCTGGGCGGCATCTCTCAGCCTGCCGAAAGCCGCTTTCAACAGATGCTCCTGCCCGACGATGTTGGTTTCATCGAGCTTCAGGCGCACGAGCATTTTCCCGACCAGGTTGGCGAAGAAGAAATCACCCTTCCAGGCCGGGAAGGCCGCACCCGTGTAGAACATACAACCGGCCGGAGCGATTGCCGGGGTGTACTCCGCCAGGGGGGCGATGGTGCCCGCGCGCGTGCCGCGGTGATGCACGAGCGGCCAGCCGTAGTTGCCGCCGGCAACGATATGGTTCACTTCGTCGCCCCCGCCGGGGGCGTCGTTCCAGGAGGGGCCGTGCTCGGTTTGAAAAATCCAACCGGTCTCCGGATGGACGGCCATCCCTTGTGAGTTCCGGTTTCCGTACGTGAAAATTTCGGGCCGCGCGTCGCTTCGGCCGGCAAACGGGTTGTCGGCCGGAACCGTGCCGTCGTCGTTCAGGCGCAGGGTTTTGCCGTTGAGATCCATCAGGTCCTGTGCTCTATTCCCTTCGCCGCGCTCCCCGAGGGTTATGTAAAGCCTGCGGTCCGCGCCGAAACGGATACGGCACCCGAAGTGTTTCGGCAGGTCGCTTCCGGGGAAACCCTGAAAGACGACATGCATGTCTTTCAATCCGTCGGGAGTCTCTTCAAAACGGGCCACACGGGTCATCAAGCCCTTGTCGGTAGCCACGGTGTACGCCAGGTAGACCCGGCGGTTGAGCGCATGGTCCGGGTGCAGGGTCATGTCGAGCAGGCCGCCCTGGCCCTGGTAGGCCACCTCCGGCACCCCGGGCACCGGGGCGGGGGACAACCTCCCATTCTCCACCACCCGCAGTCGGCCCGGGCGTTCGGTGATGAAGATCCGCCCGTCGGGCGCCGGGACGACGGCCCAGGGACTTACCAGCCCCTCGGCGAGGACCTCCACGCGGAAGGTGCCGGAGGTCGATTCCAGGAAGGGCACATCCGCGGGAAAGAGACGCGATTTCATCCAGGGCAGAAGGTCGTAGGCTCCCGCGCGGCCGATGAGCACCACGGTCAGAGCGAGCAGCACCCGGCACCCGGTGCGGGAGAGTCTTTTCATGCATGCCCCCTTCGGTTGACCCTGGTGGGGTCTTTATCACAAAAGCTTCCGCCCTCGCAACGGGGGCGGGATGGTCTTCAGCGGGAGGGTGTGCTATTACACCGGCGGTTGATTATGTGCCAATTCGGCACCTCACGCAGAGGCGCCGCGGCGGACGCCCCGATCCGCCAGGCGCCGGTTCACGTTGAACCTGTTTGTCGGAGCAATAACAAGGGGCATTCGGTTTTATTTCAGCCCAGGCGTATTATGTTGTCGTTCATGAATGTTTCCGATACCGCGGCGGTGGGCATGGGCGTGCCGGCCTCTTTGCATGAGAGGCTGAAAACGCTTCGCCTGGAATTGCCCCTTCTGGCGGATGCCTTGAAGCTGGAGGCCGCCCCGGAGCTCGCCGCCTGGTGCAAGACCCTGGACAGCCGCCTGCTGAGCCGCTTCGACCCGGATTTCCCGCTGGTGGCCGCGATCTGCGGCGGGGGCTCTTCCGGAAAGTCCACCCTTTTCAACTCCCTCGCCGGCGGCCGATTCGCGCCCGTCGGAGGGCGGGCGGGCATGAACCGGCGCGTGCTTTTCTCGGTCCCCGGGACGATGGCCGGAAAATCCGGATTCATCGCGGCGCTGGTGGAGCCTTTCGGGGCCGCCCCGGAAGCGCTGCGGCAGCCGGAGGAGCTCCTCGAGCCCGGGGGCCCGCTTTTCATCGAAACCGGTCCGGGCGCCCCGCCGCTGGTTCTAATGGACACCCCCGATTTCGACACCGGCAGCCGCGGGCACTACGCCAACCGCTCCAGCGCCCAGGCCGCCCTCGAGGCGGCCGATATCCTGATCTACATCTTCACCAACTCCAACTACAACAACCGCGACAACACCGACTTCATCGGCCGGATGCTGACCGGCATCGGCCGCCGCAAATGCTTTCTCGTCTACCGCTGCTACCCGAGCTTCACGGCCGCGGAGGTGGAAGAGCACGCCGCGACCGTGGCCCGAAACCTTTACGGCGGTTCGGCCAAGGAGTGTGTGCTCGGGGTCTTCCGGGCCGAGGAGGACAACCGCGTCGCGGCCGGCGAGCGCGGCCTCCGCCTTCAGCCGGTGCGGCCGGAAGGGGCCTCCTTCGAGCAGGCCCTGGCGGCGATCGACGCGACCCGGCTGCGCCGGGAGCTGCACGCCTCCATGCTCTCCGATGTCATGGCGCAGGCGGAGGTGTTCCTGGGCCGCGGCCGGGAGTCCCTGGCCGAGCTGAAACGCTACGCGGCCGGCGTGCGGGAGGTGCAAAACCGGTCTCTCCAGCAGGCGCTGCGGCACTTCCCGGTGGAACGCGTCATGCGGCGGTTTGCCAAGATCTGGGCGCGGACCGACCCGCCGGCGGTCAAGTTCATGCGGCGCACGGGCAGCCTGATCGAGCTGCCCTTGAAGGCCCTGGTCGGGGTCGCGGGCTGGGCGCGCGCGAGGGTTTCCGGAGAGCCGCCGTCCGAAAAGCCCTCCCGGCTGTTTGCCCGCAAGCTCGAGGAAAACCTGGTGACGGCGGCCACCGACCTGCATCAGCAGGTGCTGAGCCCGCATATCGCACCGGGCGCGGGGACTGAAGCCGGCGACGCGCAGCCGCCGGGTGCGATAAGCGCGCACCCCGCGGCCTTGCCGAGTCGAAAGCGGCTGGAGCAAAAAGATTTCAGCGCCATCCTGCAGGCCATCCTCGACCGCCGGGAGGAGATCGGCGAGGTCGGCGCCGACATGGAGGCGGAGCTCAGCCGCCTGGCCGGGCATTTCCGCCGCCGGATGGGGGTCTGGGACCAGGTCTCGCAGACCTTCTGGGCCTTCTTGAACGTGCTGCCGGCGGCCGCCGCGGTGACCTACGTCCTCTCGACCGGGGACCCCGTCGGCGGCGCCACCATCAAAGTCAAGCTGGCCGGGCTTTTCGGCCTGAAAGATCTTTACGCCCTGGTGGCCATTCCGGTCACCCGCGGGCTGAAGCAGGCGGACCGGAAGCAGCTCCAGGAGATGCTCGGGCCGGTGGCCCAAACCTGGCTGAACCGCAAATTCGAAATCCTCCGTGAAATTTTCGAGCAGGAGATCACGGGCGAGATACTGCGAGCGTTGGAAGAGGCGGCCGGCGACGCCGAACGGGGGATCGCCGCCGCCGACGGCTGCCTGGCACGGGAAACAAAGGGAGGGGTCCGGTGAGGAGAGGCGAGCAGCGCGCGGCGATTCTCAAGGGCGTCGGGCGCATCGAGGCCCTGGTTTCCGAGCTCGGCCTGCTGAAATCCAGCCTGGAGGCGGTGCCGCTGTGGCGGCCTGCCGCCGCGCTGGCCCGGCAAGGCGAGGAGGCCATCCGGATGATCCGCGCGATCGCCGCCCGCTTCGAGCGCAGCCTCGTGGTGACGCTGATCGGCCCGTCCGGGTCCGGCAAGTCCACCCTCGTCAATGCGCTGGCGGGAGGGGCGGAGCTCTCGCCGACGGGCCGCCGCCGGCCGACCACCGAAACGCTGGTGGTCTTCGGCGCCGGCAAGGAGGACGCGGCGGAGCTCACCCGCGACCTCGGCAGCGATTCGGTCGTCGTCGCGGCCGCGGCAGGCACGCGCCTGCCCGGGGGGCTGTGCCTGATCGACACCCCCGACACCGACTCCACGGCCTTCCGTCGCCACGTCCCTGCGCTGGAGCGCGCCATCGCCCAATCCGACGTGCTGATCTGCGTCTTCGATGCCGAAAACCCCAAGCGCCGCGATCACGCGGATTTTCTGGCGCCGTTCGTGGCGCGCTTCGACGGCGAGTCTCTCGTGGCGGTCCTCAACAAGTGCGACCGCCTGGAGGAGGCGGATCTGAAGGAGAACATTCTGCCCGACTTCCGCGGCTACCTGCAGGAGGGATGGCAGGGGGCGGTCGACCGGGCGCTGTGCGTCTGTGCGCGCCGGCACCTGCAGGCGCCGGCCTGGGACCCGTTGGCCGGTCCGCGCCACGACTTCGATCAGTTCGAGGAGTTGCGCAGCCTGGTGTTCGGACTCGCGGGCCGTGGGAGTCTCGTGGTCGACCGGCGCGTGGACAACGCCCGCAAGCTGCATGCGGTCGTTCTGGACGAGGCCGGCCGCGAGCTCGCGGCGGACCGGCCGGCGCTCCAGGCCGCGCAGCAGGCGCTGGCGCGGATCCAGACGGAAGCGATGACGGCCGCCGCCGCGGCGCTGGGGGGTCAGGACTCCCGGCGGGGAGCCGGCGGCCCGGGGGCCGCGGTGTACCAGAAGCTTTGCATGCGGTGGGTCGGCCCGGTGGGATGGGTGCTGGCGGTCTGGACGCGCCTGATGGCCGCCGGCAGCGGTATCGCCGCTTTTTTACGCCTGGGCCGCCCGTTCGGGGGGGTGTTTTCTGTCCGGCGAGCGGGCAAGGGATCGGCGCCGGCGGGGGCCGACGGCCTCGAAGCGGCGCTCGGGCGGTACCGGCTCGAACTGATCGGACGCTGGCCGGAGGCGGCTGAGCTGCTGGTCCGCGGGCGTTTCGATTCGGCCGTGCGGAGCCTCGACGCGCCGATGGCATCGGCCGGCCGGTTCCAGGAGCAGCTCTCGAGCCTCTGGGACCGGGCCATCGAGCAGGAGGTCGACGCCATGGCCCGGCGCCTCGGTGGGGGGTGGCTGCAGATTCTGATGAATGCGCCGGTCACCGGCATCCTGGGCTACGTGGGCTGGGTCACCGTGAAGACGTTTTTCAGCGCGGAGTATCTCGCCGGGGATTATTTCCTGCACGCGTTCTGGGTCATCGCCATTGCGCTGATGCTGAGCTTTCTGGCGCTGCAGGCTCTCATCCGCCTGACGGCGGGTCCCGAGCGCATCACGGCCCGCGCCCTCGATCGGCTGCAGCTAGAGATGGCGGCGGTGGACGGGCTGGCGGAGCACCCGCTGCGCGCCCAGCTACAGGCGGTGCTGCGCATGGCCGAGGCCGCCGCCGGCGGCTGAGTCGCGCAGAGAGTTTTTCAAGACCTCGGCCAAGGTGTGTTCGGCCGGGCCCTCCGGTCCGCTTCCATCGCCGTCCTTTTTTTCAGAGCGCCATGTTGGAAGCGATAATAATCCTCAATTCAAGATGGTTTGGGGCGGACCGCCGGGGGCCCTCCCCTGCGAAAGGCCGCGCGCGGGGAAAATTTTACAGTTTTTTCAACGGTCACGCGATAAACAGATTTTTCGAAGAAAAGTTCGGGTCACTGGTCAAAACCTTTTTGGCCGTTCATCTCGGGCTCCTTATCCGCGTCCCGCCTGCTCCACCAGCGCGGCAACCAACTCGCGGCAGAACGCCGGAATGTCGGCCACCACCCGGCCCCAGAC
Source organism: uncultured Desulfatibacillum sp. (assembly GCA_964562235.1). Lineage (GTDB taxonomy): Bacteria > Desulfobacterota > Desulfobacteria > Desulfobacterales > SpSt-501 > SpSt-501. Next base: position 20,877 of record CAZLSV010000014.1, on the reverse strand, counting down.
GAAATGCCCCTCGCGGAACGCGGGTTCCTCCACCCACGTGGCGCCCGCATTTTCAAGGTCGTCCTTGATGGCCAGCGTGCCGGTGGCCCGCCGGCCCTGCACGATCCCGGCGGAAATAGCGACATGCCCTCCGTGGCAGATGAACCCCAGCGTTTTTTGGGAAGCGTCCATCTCCTGGACCAGCTTTTTGACCGCGGCGTAGCGGCGCAGTTTGTCGGGCGCCCACCCTCCGGGCACCACCAGGGCGAACAGATCGCCGCTCTGAAGCGAGTCAATGCGTGCGGTGGGAGTGATTTCCAGCCCGTTTTTTCCACGGACGGACTTGAGGTCCAGGCCGGCGACGATGGCCTCCGCCCCTTCCTCCTGAAGACGCATGAGGGGCACGTAAAATTCCAGGTCCTCGACCCCCTCGGCCACCAGAAATGCGATTTTCTTGGCGCTGAGACGCATAGCGACCTCCTTGTCGAAATGGATTTTCAATACTCCGGCCAATAAACAGTTTCAACGAATCATAATACAACGAGCGCATCGCTTCCAGCCCAAAAAAGAGGCTGTCGCCCATGATTGGAAAAGCCCGGCAAAGCGTCTTGCGCGACTTTCGGGAGACGGGACGGATTCAGACGGTGCGGCGGTTGGTGTGCAGGAAGGCAAGCACCTCGGCCATCAGGCGGTTGATGGATCCAAAAGTGGCCTGGGTTTCGGCCAGGATCGTCTCTTCCGGCTGCACGGTGGGGGAAACCCTGATTTCCGTTCGGCAGTGTTCGACGAGCTGCCGCAGAGATTCGGGTGTTGTTTCAAGGTGAAACTGCAGGCCGATCACGGCGGGCCCGAGCTGAAAGGCCTGGTTCCGGCATCCCGCGCTGAGCGCGAGATGGATGGCCCCGGCCGGCAGATCGAAGGTCTCCCCGTGCCAGTGGAAGACCCTGGCTTCGGGCGGAAAGCGGAAGACGGGGAAAGAGGCCTCGTCGGCCGGCCCGGCCGCCTGCACGGTGAACCAGCCGATCTCCCGTTGGGAATTCGGGTAGACGCGGGCGCCCATGGCGTTGGCGATGAGCTGGGCTCCCAGGCAGACCCCCAGGACGGGCTTTCCGGCTTCGACGGCGCTTCGAATGAACGCCTTTTCGCGGGAAAGCCACGGAAATTCAAGTTCCTCGTTGACGCTCATCGGGCCGCCCATGGCGATGAGAAAATCGACATCCTCCAGTGCCGGCAGGAGGGGGGAATTGAAAAAGCGCGTGAACGTGACCTCGTAACCGGCGCCCTCCAACCAGGGGCCGATACGGCCGAGGCCCTCGAAGGCGACATGCTGCAGGCAATGGGCGCGCATTGGACTCGGGCCTCCTTTATCAACGGGCAACAAGGTCCGGCATCTTCACATTTTTTTCACGGCTTTTCCGGTTAAACGCAGGGCGGATCGCCCCTGCTGTGGCGGAAGCCTTTTGCCCGTCTCAAGCACCTCCCACTCCGCCACCGGGCCGGGGACGATGCGAAACAGAGGGTGCGGTTTAAGGGAAGATATCGATTTCAACCGGACCAGCCACTCCGGGGACCGGGCCCTCAGCTTGGCCTGCAGGTGGGCCCATTCGTAGCCGAGCTGCCCGCGCGTGACCGCGATCGGTTCGACCCGGCCGGCGGGTCCGATTCTGGCGGCATCGAAACAGTAGCCCCTTCGACAGGATTCGGCATGAATCGCGCGCAGGTAGAGGGCAATGGCTTCCGCGGGCGAGGGGGAGCCCCGAAAGCGATTGAGTTGGGGATGGCGGGTGTAGCCGCGGGTCCGGCCGTTCAGGACCGCCTGGGCCAGCAGCCCCTCCCGCCAGAGCGCGACCAGACCGCGCGGGTCCATGTATTTGGGATGAAGCGTCCAGAGACGCATAACGCACCGCGGAAGCCGCCGGCATCCCGTGTGATCACGTCGTGTGCGTGCTGCCGGGAAACCGACATCTCGACCGCCCTTTTCATTCCTGCCGTGATGGTCCAATAAAGCCGGGCGCGGCCGTGGTTTCATTTCATGCCTTGAAAATTCCTTCGAACCACGAAATGGTTTCGTTGTCGGCGATGCCCAGGCGGCGCGCGACCGCGGGGGAGAACACCTTGAAACCCGCTTTCGACCGGACGCAGAGCTCCCCCCGTGAGTCGTAGAGCGCGCCCTCCGTGAAGGCGTCGTTCTTTGAGCTAATCTCCAGGATGCGGCCTTCGGCCCGAAGTTCCCCGCCCACATGGACCGGCTTGAGAAACTCGACGGCGATGTTTTGGGTCAGCGCAATGCGCTTGAGCAGGTGGATGGCCGACCAGCTCATGATTTCATCCAAAATGGTGGTGAGCACGCCGCCGTGGACGATGTTGCTCCAGCCGCAGAGGTGCTCAGGGACTTTGACCCGCGAGTAAACGGCCTCACCGTCCGTAAGGAACCGCATCCGCAGGCCGGAGGGGTTCGTGGGGCTGCAACCGAAGCAGTTATGGTTTCGGCTGCTTGGCAGCTCTTTTAGGTTTTTTGGCAGGGTCATCTTTGGGATAGATCTGTTCGAAAAGGTTCTGAGCCATCTCCGCGTCCAGTTTCTTCAGGATCTTGAACTGCTCGAGCGCGCCGCTTTTGTCCCCTTTGTGAAGCATGACGGTCCCCAGGATATGGTGCGCCGGTGCGAAATCCGGGTCCACGCGGATCGCCTCCCGGAAAGCGTCGACGCCCTCTGCTTCGCGGCCGAGGCGGTAGAAGGCCTCGCCCATGGCAAAGTAGGCCGGTGCGAAATCCGGGTTCAGGCGGATGACGTTTCGCTGGGCGTTGACCGCCTCCTTGAAGTGGCCCAGCTGGCTGTAAGCGATGCCGGCGTTATAATGGGCCGGTGCCGCGTCCGGGTTGATGCGCGTGACGTTTTCGAACGCCTCCAGTCCCTCGTCGAAGCGGCCCAGCCGCGTCAGGGCGAGTCCCATGTTGTAGTAGGCGGCCTCGAACCGGGAGTTGAGGACGATCGCTTCGCGGTAGGCGCCGACGGCTTCCTCGAAACGGCCGAGCTTGCCGTAATAGTTGCCGAGGTGGAAATGGGAGGCGGCTTCCCGCGGGCTGGCCTCAACGGCCTGTTTGTAAGCGGCGATGGCGCTATCCGGGTTGTTGAGGCCGGCGTAACAGGATCCCAGGCCGCTCCAGGCCTCTGAATCCGAGGGGTCGGATTCGGTCGCCTTCTTGAAATACTCAAGTGCTTTTTGATCCTCGCCGTTGACGGAAAAGCTGAAGCCTTTCTGGCACAGGGCCTCGGCCGCTCTCGGCTTGTTTCCCAGGTGGCCGTAGCCCCATTCCGGGATTGTTTTGGCGGAGTCGAATTTTTGCAGGGACTGGATCTGCAGTGAGGTTACGGCGAAATTCAGGTTTTGCCCCTGAACGAACTGGAACGTGGCGATACCGACCACCCGCCCCTTCATACTGACGACCGGGCTGCCGCTGGAACCGGGGGAGATGGGGGCGGACATCTGGAAAACGGTGCCGACCGGCGGGATATCCCGCACCGAGGAGACGATCCCGTCACTGACCGTCTGCTCAAGGCCCATGGGGCTGCCGACGACGACCACCCGTTCGGCGATTTCCGGCACGCGGTCGTCCAGCGGGATCCAGGAGACCTCTTCCGGGGGGATGTCCACTTCCAATTTCACCAGGTCGGCGGCCTTGTTCTCCGCCAGCACGGCCTTGACCCGGTAGGACTTGCCGGCGGCGGTGCGGACGTCGGCGGCGTACCGGCCGGCCAGCACGTGGAAATTGGTGATCAAATGGCCCTGCGGGCTGACGAAAAAACCCGTTCCGATGTTCCCGATGTTGCGTTCGATGTCATAGGCGATGACGGTCGAGACCGCCGGTTGGATTTTTTTGACCAGCCGGACGAGCGGGGTTTGGGTCTCGGCGGCCAGGGCCGCCGCGCTCATCGTCAGGCCGGCGGAAAGCGCGGCCAATAGAGATATGCTTTTCCGAATCATTTTCCAGTTCCTCTTCCTGTTTCCCACACGGTGACTATAAGCCATCCCTGCGCGTTAGGAAAGGCCGGCTTTGGGAAATCATCGGGATTCGGGGCTTGCCGGACCGACGCGGCCGACGGTGGGACCCTATGCGGCCCGGTGGACCCGGTGGGGGACGGGGCGGTTCACCGGCGCTGGCAGGGGGGGATCCGTTGGCATTACCGAGCCTGCTCCAGGATCCGCTCCAGCTCCCCGGCGGTCAGGTCGATGGGGTTGCCCTTCATGCTGCTGGATCGGGTGGCGTGGGCGATCAGATCCGGCGCCTTTTGGCTGGAGAAGCCGTAGCTGGAGAGCGCCGGTACTTCAAGCCGGTCGCAGAGGGCTTGCAGCCAGGCGCTTCCGGCCTCGGCGCCGGCCTCGGGGTCGCCCGTCAATATTCTCGCCGCCTCCCGGAAGCGGCCAAGGGCGGGGGCGTCGGGGTCGCGCTCGCGAAGGGCTTTGATGTTGGCGGCCGCGACAAACGGCAGCAGTCGTCCGCACACCGCGCCATGGGGGGCCCGGAAAGCGCCGCCAAAGGGCCCGGCGATGCCGTGCACCGCCCCCAGCCGGGCGTTGGCGAGCGCCAGGCCGCCGAACAGGCTGGCCAGGCACATCTCTTCCCGGGCCTGTCGATCGTTGCCGTCTGCGAAGGCCCGGTAGAGGGAGCGGGCGGCGCGGTGCAGGCCTTCACGGCAGAGCCCGTCGGTCAGGGGGGTGGCGTTGCGGCTGACAAAGGCCTCCAGCAGCTGGGTCAGGGCGTCGAGTCCGGTGGCGGCGGTGAGGGCCGGCGGCATGGAACAGGTGAGCTCCGGGTCGACCAGGGCCAGCCGCGGCAGCATGAACGGGCTGCGCATGCTGACCTTGACCTTGTGGGCGGGGGAGTCCAGGACGGCGTTGCGGGTGACCTCCGCGCCGGTGCCGGCGGTGGTGGGCACGGCGATGCAGGGGACGGAGGGGCGCAGCAGCGGTCGACCCTCGCCGATCACCTCCAGGTACTGCAGGAGGTCGCCGCCGTTGGCCAGCAAAGCGGCGACCGCCTTGCCCGCGTCGATTACGCTGCCGCCGCCGATGGCGATGACCACGTCGCAGTCCCGGCGGCCGGCCTCCCGGGCGGCTTCCGTTACAAGGTCGGTGGTCGGCTCCTGCACGATCCGGAACTCCGCGCGCATGACATGGTGGTTTTCAAGATCCCGCAGCAGGGGCCCTGCGCGCCGCGGGTCGGCGCCCGTCAGCACGAACGCCCGCCGCCCGGACGCCGCCGCCTCCCGGCCTAAGCTGCCGGCCGATCCGGGTCCGAAGACGATGCGGGTTGCGGTTGCAAACTCGAACTGCACGGAACGCCTCCACCCGCTCGGGGTTTGACTGAATGTGGGCATGGGCGATGAGCCGCAGATGCTTTCCTGGTTTGACCCCTCACCGATAGCATTCCGTGCGGGGGGATTCAATGACGAAGCGTACGGTTGACATTTTTCGGACGAAAAATTGACGAAAATCGGCACCTCGCGCCTCCGCCGATTTGATGATTCATTGACAACTATTTGAAACTATATTGAATGTCGTTTTTTGTGGGTTCTGGCATGGATGTTGAATATTTTCATCAACGACTTCTCAGGTGTGCGTGCATCTTCCCCGACGGTCTCTCACAACTTAAAAACTTGGAGGACGGCACCGTCAGGAACAACGGCATCATGGGAAGTTTTCCTTTTTGACATGCCGCAAAGGAGGCCACCATGGTAGCGTCCCTCGATTCCGCACTTTCAGCCCTGCAGGCGTTCGGGCAGAAGCTGGGCCTGACGGCCGGGAACATCGCCAACGTCAACACCGACGGCTTCAAGAAATCGCGCGCTGTTTTTCAAGAGGGCCGCAACGGCGAGGTAACGGTCAGCGAGCAGCGCGTCAACTCCCCGGGGATACCCCTGGAGGAGGAGGCCGCGAGCGAAGGCGCGACCCGGGAGAGCTCCAACGTGGCCCTCGAGGAGGAAATCCCCGAACTCATCACCTCCGTCTACGGGTTTCGGGCCAACCTGAAGACCGTAAAGGCTCAGGATGAGGTCCTGGGTCACCTGCTGGACATCGTCGGTTGAACGCCGAGAACTTGGCCTGCCCGTTTCGAGCGCCATGCATCGTCTATGGGGGGATCGAAGGTTTGCCATCTCTAATCCTGTTGCGCCGGCCCGAGCGGCTCTGCTAAAGTCGGTCCCGGCCAATAGCGCCAACGCCGCCGCTGGCGTTATCCCGCATGTCATAAAAATGTTCCCGGAAAAAAGAGGGCGGGATAAGTGGTTGTAACAAAATAACGCCCGACAAGCGGAGCGTTATTTTGACAGCCACTATACACAGGAAAGGAGACCCGAATGACGGTTCAACCGCCCCGCGGACGGATTTTTTCCTCCGCCCAGGAAGACGCCCGGATCGCCAGCAAGGCGGCCGAGGCGGCCCACTGCCAGTCTCCCAGCTACCGCCTGGCGTTTCAGGACCCGGAATTTCTTCTCAGGGACGAACTGCGGCCTGTGCGCCTTCAGCTCGAGCTGCTCAAGCCCGAGCTGATCCTCCAGGAACATCAGATCGAATCCACGGTCGTCATCTTCGGAAGCGCCAGGATACCCGACCCGCAGTCGGCCGCAGAGGGGTTGGCTTCGGCAAGGGAGGCACTTCAGAGAGATGCCGCCAACCCGGCGCTGCAGCGCAGCCTGCGCATCGCCGAACGCAAGGTGGCCAACAGCCGCTACTACGAGGAGGCGCGCCGGCTGGGGCGCCTGATTGCGACACATTCCGACGACCACCGGTTCGTGGTCATGACCGGCGGCGGACCGGGCATTATGGAGGCCGCCAACCGCGGCGCCCACGAGGCCGGAGCGCTCAGCATCGGCATGAACATAGTCCTGCCCCACGAGCAGATGCCGAATCCCTACATCACGCCGGATCTCAATTTTCAGTTCCACTACTTTGCGATCCGCAAGATGCACCTGGTCATGCGGGCCAAGGCCCTGATCGCTTTTCCCGGCGGTTTCGGCACGCTCGACGAGTTGTTCGAGACCTTGACGCTGATTCAGACCGGCAAGGTCCTCCCGATCCCGGTGCTGCTGTTCGGGAAGGAGTTCTGGGAGCGCGTGGTCAACTTCGAGAACCTGGTGGACGAAGGCACCATCGCACCGCAGGATCTCGATCTCTTCCGCTACGTGGACACGGCGGAGGCGGCCTGGCGGATAATTCTGCAGGCCGGGCCGGCGGAAGGCTGAAAAAAAGTGCCGGCGGTAAACCGAATCGCTGTTTACAGCGTCAAAAAGATGGAAAGCTTAAAGCAATACCAACCGCAACGGGTGGGCGTCATGATACGGCAAGCGATCATTCTGGGATGGGTGGCGTTTCTTTCCGTGCCCGCGGCGGTGGGCGCAGATATCTACCGCTGGAAGGACGCTCAGGGTGTCATGCATTTCAGCAATCAACCGCCCCCGGACGGTGTGGCCGTGATCGAGAAGATCGAAGAAACGCCATACGATGCGGCGGCCGACCGCCAGCGGATCGAAGAGGAGCGCCGGCTGCGGCTCGAGCGGCAGAAGCTCGACGTGGAGGAGCGCCGGGCGGATACGGCCGCTCGTGAGCGTGAGGCGCAGCTCAAGCT
>CAZLSV010000014.1:11933-13264 GCA_964562235.1 uncultured Desulfatibacillum sp. | reverse complement strand
GGCCCAGCAACTGGAGCAGCAGGCACGCGAACCGTCCAAAGATGACGACTGCGATGACGACGACTACCTGAGGTACGGCGCCTGCGGGGGATACCCGGTCTACAGCGGCCGCGCGTATCGTGGCCGGCCCGGCAGCCCCGACCTGTACCGGGGATATTATCGCGAAAACAATAGCCTTTACTACAAAGAGCCTCTCAGGCCGGGCCATCCGCCGGTAATACCTCTGCCGGGCAAGCCCGGCCAGAAGCCCTTCCTCAGACCGGAAATGCCCAAAAATGCCGGCAAGACAGGCAAGGCGCTGCCGGCCATGGAGGAACCGGCCCCGAAGACGGGCCGCCCCCTGCCGGCCGCGCCGAAGTGATGGGAGGCCACGGCATCGGGAGCCTCAGCAGCGCAGCGCCAGGCACAGTCCGTCTCTTTCCGGGGAATGACCCGGCAGGAACGCCAGCAGGGACACCGGCCGCAATCCGCCGTCGTTGAATATCGCCCGATTGAAGGGATCCGCCTCCGGAAAGGCCACATTGTCCGCCACCAGCAATCCTCCCGGCCGCAACAGCCGGTGGCATTCGGGCAGGGCGCGGATATAGTCCACCTTGTCGATATCCATGAAAATCAGGTCGAATTCGTGCGTCATCCGTGCCAGTTCGGCGAACGCGTCGCCGCAGACGACCTGCACACGGTCCGCGAGGCCGGCACGGTCCAGGTTTTTTCGGGCACGGGCGGCGAAGGCCGGGTCGTGTTCGACCGTCGTCAAGGCGCCGGAATTCAGGGCACAGGCGCGGGCGAGAAAGATGGCGGAATAGCCCGTGGCGGTCCCGAGCTCCAGGATCGAACGCGTGCCGACGGCTCGCGACAGGATGAACAGCAGTTCCCCGACCACCGGGCCCACGATCGGGACATGCTCCCTTTCGGCCTCCAGTTCCAGCTCCTGCAGCAGCGGGTCGTCTTTCCGGGCAAACTGGCTGAAATAGGCTTCCGGGTTGTCCACAATTTTCGACATGGCGGGCTCCTTTCCGGCTAAAAGAGTTGCGACTGGTCCCGGGGAAGGTCCTTGATGGCGCTCGTGAACCGCTCGACTTCGCGTTTCAGCGCGTCGACGGGCTCCAGGTTGGAAAGCTTCCAGCGGTAGATTTCGTTTCGGAGGAGACGGGCATCTTCGGCCAGCGCATCGGCGATCTGCGCCCGCGATGGCTCCCACAGCAGGCGGGACTCCTCCTCCCGCATCCCGACCCGGGCGAAGTGCCATCGGCAGTAGCGCTGCCACCACGGAGAGGGCGTCTCGGCGTTGGCGGCGGCGCCTTCGAAATAGAAAAAGCACCATTCGAGCTGCG
>CAZLSV010000014.1:7488-11910 GCA_964562235.1 uncultured Desulfatibacillum sp. | reverse complement strand
CCACCGCCTTGTCGTGGGGGCGTCCGCCGTCCCGGCAGCGGGTGGCGTTGGAGAGCAGGGCCCGGCAGCGGGGCTCGGCGTCCTGGTTGGCCACCCATTCCCAGAAATCCGCGGGATATTGGATTCCCTTGGCGATCAGCTTGACGGCCCGGTCGTCTTCCGACTGATCCAGCGCGCTCGTGTCCCCCCGGGCCAGTGCGTACGCGAGGAAGCCGAGACCGGCCGCGTCCCGGTCCTTGTGTGCGCAGGCGACCTGGATGAGGGCGGCCACTTTGCTGGAAAAGCGCTTGGTGAACACCATTTCACGGCCGAAGGGCCAGCACTCGCTGAAAACGATGAATGCCGCGCGCTTTTCGAACCAGGCCCGCGAGTGGAGGTTGAGATTTTCGATGAGGGCGCTGATCGTAAAGACCAGTTCGGGGTGTCCGCGGCGGACGGCCTTCTGGAGAAGGGACCGGAACCGGTTGTCCACGGCTGATGGGTCTTTGGGCATTTTGTAACGTTTTGGCGGCCAGCGAATCTATAATTACGGTTTAAAAGAAATGATCATTCCCGCACCAGGATGATCATCTCCTGGGTGGTTCATTTTACACCTCCTTTTAGAGCTGCCCAGGACTTTTAAACCAGTTTGAAGGTGGTATTCTCTCTCCTCCAAATGGGGTGGATGCCGAAAGGCATTCACCCTATTTTATCACTCCGGCAATTGAATATGCCAACTCCTTTTCGGGTGAAGGCGGAGCGGGGTGCCCGCCGCGGCGCGCCGCAACCACCCGTTCAACTACCTACCGCACGGCAGCCAGCCCGCTCCATACCGACCCGGACAGCCCCGGAGGACAGTTTCTCACGGAGCCGCCAGCCGCCGCTGCCTGTCTGAGGTATCCCTGAGACGGCTGGGGGGCGTGGCAGAGTCGCCTGAAAAATTGGTTGCGGCTCGCCGCGGCGGGCACCCCGCTCCGCCTCTGCGTAGGATGCGGAACTTGGCATATAAATTGCCGATTTATTATTTCGGAGAAAGGCAAATATCCGCCTGTGAATCCTTGCCTTCGGAGAGAAGGTCCGCGAAGGTGATTTGGTTCAATCGGGAAAAGAAGGCCTTGGAAGCCTCGATCCACAAAAAGCGCGTGGGGCAGGTATCCGAGCGGTCGCAGGCCTGGGGGTCTTTTGAGCAGAAGGAGAGGAACGATCCCCCCTCCATGAGCGCCACCACCTCGCCCACCGTGATCTCTTCCGGGGGTTTGTTCAGCATGTGGCCGCCTTTGGATCCCCGAAAGCTCTTGATGTAATCGGCCCGTTTGAGCGGGCGGATGATCTGCTCCAGATACTTCAGCGAAATGTTCTGACGCCTGGCGATTTCCCCGAGTTGGATGGGGTTTTTGCCATGGTGCTGGGCCATGTCCAGAATCAGGCGCGTACCGTACCTGCTGCGTGTGGAGAGCTTCATCGACGTCCTCCTTTATCTTTTTCCGACGATCGTTCCAGTGCCTGAAACGACTCAGGCCGTTAGGTCTATAGGTCCAGGGGAGAAATCGTGGCCGGATGTGTCCGCTTCGAAGGAGGCCATGGCCATGGTGCCTCTCCTCGCGGATGACCCGAGCCCCGAACCCTCAAACCCTGTATCCGTGGCGGCCTCAAAGCGTATAGAATTAATCCAGTGCAGTCAACTATGATTTCAATCGGGATGGACAGCCTGGGAGGCATGCATTAATAGGATCTACATATTTGCATAGTCACGGACAGCCCTTCCCCCTGCCCTCTCTCCCAGTCCTGGGGGGGAGGGCAGGGGGAAGGGGCCGCTCTCGGTCTATCCTATTTCGAGACGACTTATAATTCGCGCAGGAGCGAGCAACGGCGCTACGACCGATCAACGGAAAGGAACATCGACCCCATGGCGAAGAACGATCCTGAAAACGTGTGCCCTGGACTGGAGCTCAAATGCCCGGGCTGCCACAGGCCGCTCAAGGTTCCCAGAATCAAGGGAGCCGAGGGCAAGCCTTTGATCTGCGGCGGTTGCGGGGAGCGATTCGATTGCGGCGAACTGGCCGCCGCGGAGTCGGAGCCGACGCAGAAGGGCTGAAGCGTCGGGTGGACCCGTTACATGCGACCCGAATGGGCGAATTGATCGAGCACCAGCCACGCCTTGGCGTCGAACTTGAGCTCGGGGTCTCTGCACATGCGTCCGGCCTCCGCCGGCGAGGCAAACAGCACGTCGATGACTTCCGACTCCTCATTGGCTTCCGCGGACGGCTCTCCGTCGCATTCGACGTAGACCATCGCCACGGATTCGTCGGTCATCCCGGCGGTCGAGTACACGGGCGGGCTTTGGCGGATGAATCGAACCAGATCGAGGCCGGTTTCCTCCTTCAGTTCGCGGCGCGTGGCTTCAGCGATGGTTTCCCCCGCGTTCAACAGGCCGGCCGGGAATCCGTATTCATAATTTCCGAGCGCCACCCGGTACTCGCGGGTGACCACGATTTTCGACCGGCCGACGTGATACCCGGCGATGACCACGGCATCCGGGCGATCGAAAGGCCCGTTGGCGCATCGGGGAACCGGGAGCCGGGTGGCCATTACCCACGACCGTTGCCGGCCGCTCTTCGCTCGGTAGTGTAGCCGGAACAGGCGCAGCCAGTCGGCGTCTGCCAGAAGGTCCATGCCGGTGATCTCGATGGGGGCGGCTTTCATCGTTTCCTCGAATCTTCGTGCGCGTGTTTCCGTCGGCTCAGCGCCTGCCTGCCACTCCCTGCGTGCCTATCGGAGGCGCGAGGGAATGTCAACATCGCCCTACTCCGGCTTTCAGGATCGGGGTGTCGGCCGGCGGGTATGGCGCGAAGCATACCGCCTCGTGGCGTTATGGACGAACCGTGGCGAGAGCCTCAAAACGCCGGGGCGTCGCTCAAGGCGGGTTTTTGTTAAACATTCCGTTCAAGTCCGATAGCCCGGCAGCCGATAAGAATTAAACGACCGCCGGGTTGTGACCGCGACTTGATCATATGAATTCTATCGTTCCGCCGAACAGATCATCCCCGCCCTTTGGGACGGGGATGATCTGTTCGGCCAATCTTGCAAAGAGCCGAAACCGGCCCTGAAAGGCAGCGAGCAGGTTGGACGAAGGTAAGCAGGAAAAAGGGGTTCGCAGCGCCATCAGGGTCAGCGGCCAGGAGGAGCTGCGTGTTCGGCCGGATCGCCGCCGACGGACGTTTCCCACGATGCGTTACCTGATGGCCGGCGGCCGGCGCCGGGAGGTGCGGCGCTCGGGGGACCGGGAGCGCATCGTGGTCTTCGACCGGTACAGCCCCAAGCTTTTCGGGTCCATCGTGGGGATTTTGTTCCTGAGCCTGCTCGACGCGGTCCTGACCCTCTTCCTGATCGAACACGGCGCCACCGAACTGAACCCGGTGATGGACTATTTTCTGGCAAAGGGTCCGTTGCTGTTTACCGTCGCCAAATATGCCCTCACCTGCGTGGCCGTCGTCATCTTGCTGCTGGTAGTCAACAGCGTTGTCCCGCGCTCGAAATTCCGCGCCCAACGGCTCTTCCCCTACGCGCTGATCGCGTTCGGGAGCGTGATCGTCTGGGAAATCATGCTGGTGTGCCTTCTGTTTTTATGGGCTTAGGAGCCACCTGCCGGCAAACGACCGCTTATCCTTTCAAGTAAGTTGAATTTTTCCGGTGGGAGCGGCATCTTGCCGCGAGATGATCGCGGCGAGGACGCCGCTCCCACAAAACTGAAGTTACTTTCGGATAAATCCCCGCCCCCCGGGGCGGGGTGTGGCGCTTCCAAAGAACAACCACCTGTTGACGAACGGCCTCTGGGCCTGGTAGCCAAGTAACCAGTTTCCGGCAAGGAGCCGGTTCCCGGTTGCGCCGATGCGCGGCCGGCTTTTTCGACGGGCCCAGCCAATGAACCATATCCTTCTGCTGCAGCTGCCAATCCCCCGCCTGAGCTTCGGGCGCAAGACCGGGAACATCCCGCTGGGGGCGGCCTGCCTGAAGCAGGCGGCCCGGGGCCTTTCCGACCTGCGGGTCGACATCCTGCCGGAACGCCTGGCCTCCTACCTGGGTGACGCGGCCCTGCTGGATCTTCTGAGCGAACACCGGCCCGATGTTTTGGGGTTCACCGCGTTCAGCTGGAACCTGGAGCGCAATCTCTACCTCTCTGAAAAACTCAAGTCCGCCTGGGGCCCCCGGATCGTTTTCGGAGGGCCGGAGGTAACTCCCGACAACCCCCTCGTCCGTTCGGCGAACGTGGATTTCCTGGCCTGCGGGGAGGGCGAAGCCTTGTTCCAGAGGCTTCTGACGGAGCCGCAGCGCTGGCAAACGGGCAGCGGCCGAGAAAGCGCGGCCGACATTTTCCGGGCGGCGCAAAGCCCCTACTTGAGCGGAGTTCTCGCGCTGGAGGCCGAGGACCGGTTCATCGGCTTC
>CAZLSV010000014.1:0-7478 GCA_964562235.1 uncultured Desulfatibacillum sp. | reverse complement strand
CCTCATGCTCCTCGAGACACAGCGCGGCTGCCCCTACCGCTGCGGGTTCTGTTTCTACAACAAATCGCGGCAGGGCCTCGTTTTCGCGGAGGAGGGAAACCTTCTGCGGGCGGTGGCCTGGGCGGTTGAAAGACGGATCGCCGAGGTCTACCTCCTGGACCCCTCCCTGAACTCCCGGCCGCGGCTCAAGGCGCTGCTGGCTGAGATCGCCCGGCTGAACGCGGATCGGGCGATCCGGTTGTTCAGCGAGATACGGGCGGAGGCGGTCGATGAGGAACTGGCCGACCTGCTGGCGGCGGCCGGGTTTTACTGGTTTGAGATCGGGCTGCAGAGCACCAACCCGAAAGCCCTGAAACTGATGAACCGGCCGACCGAGTTGAAGCGCTTTGTCGCAGGGGCCCAGCAGCTGAAGGCGCGCGGGATCACGCCGAGCATCGATCTCATCATCGGTCTGCCCGGGGACGACCTGCAGGGCTTCATGCGCAGCGTCGATTTCGTGGCCGACCACGGCCTGCAGGACGACGTGCAGATTTTTCCGTTGGCGGTGCTTCCGGGCACGGATTTCCGGAAGCGCAGCCGTGAGCTGGGGCTGCGGTTTGACCCACAGCCACCCTATACGGTGACCGCGAACCGGGGGTTCGGCCACGAGGATTTCCTGCTGGCCTACGACTATGCCGAGACCCGTCTCGACACCGCGTTTTTTCCCCTGCCCGACCTGGATGTCTCCTGGCGCACGGGCGGCGCGGGACGCGACCTGGCGACGGCCTCGGATCTCTGCGTGCCGCTGGGCGGCCGAGCGTACGTGGCCAAGCTGATCCTGAACCGGCCACGGTCGATCGAGGAGATCCGGCATCTGGCCCGACGGCTCACCCATCCGTATCAACTGCTGGTCGCGCCGGGGGTCGATGGCGCTTATTTGAAAAGCGTCTTGACGATCGTTACGGCCGAAAATCCGTTCACGCCGTTGGAGATCGTTTTTTTCGAGCCGGCCGCGCTCCCCCGGGCCAGGGAGCTTCTTGCCGCCGTCCACCTGCAGCGGCCGCATTTCCTCGACGGCGACTTGCGCTTTCTTTTCGCAAGACCGGGCAACCGCGCGGTTCTGCTCACTCTGGTCTCGGCGGACCCGCAGGTGCGGTTTCAGGGCGACATGCAGCGGCAGGCCTTCTGGTGGCGCAAACCCGCGCTGCCGGAGCTGAAAGATTTGGACGGGTTCGAAGACCTGGATGGGGTTCTGATCGATGCCCCGGCCTCCGCCCGCGAGATTGTCCTGTGGCAGGACGGCCCCGGTCGGGAGGCGTCCGAAAAACACAACATCAGTTTCGCCGATGCCCACCTGCAGCGGCGCTGGCTGTCAATCGCCAGCCCGGATGAATATGTGGCGGAGGTGATGGCCTGGATAGACTGTTGAGAATAATAAGGGGTTTTGGTGCCGAGCCTCTTTTTTCCGAGCCGGGATCGGTCCCCTGAACGATACGTAACAAACGCTTTTTTCCCTCAAGACTCCCCCTTTCACAACCCAACCGGCCGTCCCGGCATCACATAACAATCTGATTAAACATAAAAAAGTAAACATAATACAAAATCCCCTTGACGAAAAAAACAGTTGTTATAGTATTAATGATACAAAATTATGCGAGGCCGACAATGAAGGACGCTGCCGAGACCAAATGGTTGCTGCTGATTCACCAAATCCCCCCGAAGCCAAGCTATTTCAGGGTCAAGATTTGGCGCAGGCTCCAACAGGTGGGGGCCCTCCCCATCAAGCAATCGGTCTATGTCCTGCCAAAAAACGAGCAGGCCCTGGAGGATTTCAGCTGGATTCTTCGCGAAATCAAGGACGGCGGAGGTGAAGTGTCATTATGCGAAGCCGCGTTCATCGATGGGCTAACCGATGAGCAGATCGTCGCCACGTTTCGCGAGGCCCGCAAGACCGATTACGAGGAGATCATCAAGGAGACCCGGTTGATTCTTGCCGAATTGCCCGACGGAGCTGAGGCGCAGATGGAAGATGTTGCCCACGCAGGCGGACAACTTGCCCGGCTGCAGAAAAAAATGGTCGAGTTGACGGCCATTGACTATTTCGAATGCCCTGACCGGGGTGTGGCCGAGGTGCTGCTTTCGAATCTGTCCGAGCAGCTCAAGGGCGCCAAAACCCGTAAATCCGCGCCGGGCAGACCCCGCCGGGATTTGACCGGCAAGACTTGGGTCACCAGAGAAAACGTCTATGTGGACCGCATGGCCTGCGCCTGGCTGATCCGCCGTTTTATCGATCCGGCCGCCCGTTTCAAACTGGTCAGCGCTAAAAAGTACAGGCCCCAGCCGAATGAGCTGCGATTCGACATGTTCGACGCCGAGTACACCCACGACGGGGACCTGTGTTCCTTCGAGGTGATGATCCGGCGCTGCGGCTTGGATCAGAAGCTTTTCACTTCCCTTGCGGAAATCGTTCACGACATCGATTTGAAAGACGAGAAGTTCGGCAGGCCTGAGACGGAAGGCATAAAGACGCTCTTTTCAGCAATCGTCACCGCACACCCCGCCGACCAGGACCGGATCGAGATCGGCGGTAAAATCCTGGACGATCTGTTCGAGCATTACAAGCATCAGGTCAAAGCGTAGTGGCCGTCGAATACACCAACGCAGCCAACCACAGGTGCCCACGCGGCATCGACACCAGGAGGACAAAATGCCTAAAACGGACGTTCATATCGAAGCCAGTGTGAAGAAGACCGGCAAGACCCACCAGGCGGTGCACGCTTTTGTGGATTTTGAACGGAAAAAACCCGAACGCCACGATGTCACGAAGATGGTCGACTACAGCAATCTGATGGAGGCCAAATACGGCGTAGAGGCCGCCCAGGAGTTCGTCCAGCACATCCACGACGATATCCAGTGCAAGTTCAGGGACTTCATCGGGACCCTGAAGAAGCAAGCGGGAGAGGTGTCCAACGGAGACACTTCCAAGGAACAGCTCGGCTCAAGACTGAACACGCTCGTTTCGGAAGCCGAGAGCAAACTCAAGGGCATCCTGGATTACTTCGGAATTGCCGAGGGCAAAAACGTTCGCCTCTATCGCGTGGCCGCTGAGGATGTCGCGCTTCTCCGGAAGGCCGGGGTGAGCGAGGACGACATCCAACACTGCTTGGCGGTGGCGGCCAAGGCGCTTGAGATCGCGCATCGCTCCGGAGCCGCACTCGATTTCGAGCTGATCGGGCGCGGGGCCTTGTTCCACGATCTCGGAAAGTCAAAAACCCACGCCATCGAGCACGGCAAGCTCGGGGCTGAAATGGGGAAAAAGCTGGGACTTCCCGCCGCCATCACCGACATTATGGAAAAACATATTCGTGGCGGCCTGACCGAGGCAGAAGCCACCGAACTCGGGCTGCCCGCCAAGGACTACCGGCTGAACCGCATCGAGGAGAAGATCGTGATCTATGCCGACAGGCTGATTGATATCATCACGGACGGTGTGGTCAAGGCAGAGGAGGAGGCCGAGCAGCGCTTCGAGGAGATCCTCACGACCAACATCAAGTACGGGAAAAACGACATCACGCTGAAGCGCTATCTGGGCTATCACCGTGAGATCCAGGCATTGATGGGCAATTCATGAATCTGAGCCCTTTCAAATTGATGTGTGCGGCGGGGCTTTTCGCCATCTTCAGCTCCACGCTGTCGAAAAGCCCCGTACTCCCGCTGTTTGCTGTTCACCTTGGCGGAACAGTTTCCGATAAAACAATCACTGCCAACCAGCTAAAATCCTGTTCCATCAACGAGCGGGGATAAACCCACCGGCAACAATTACGGTGACGTGGAAAGGGGGCGAAAATGAAACACAATGACGATAAAATAAAGAAGGAAATGGAAGGCCCTCGGAGAGTCTTTATACCCAAGGCACGGATTCTTTCACAGGACGAAATGGACTCTTTATCGGAAAGGGAAAAGACTTTCGCCAAGGAGTGCAAGGACAAGGGCCTTTGGCTTGAGATTTTCTGCCCAGATGACGTTTGCCTCCTTGAAGAGGAACGGATCAAGCTCCCGGTGTTCTGTGAGCATCCGAAGCATGATCACAGTCTCTGGCTTGATATTTTTTGTCCTGGTGGAAGCTGCGAGGTAACTGAGCCCTCAAAACTTCCGTGACTGAAAGCAACAACCTCGGGACCGTGTAGCTCCAAATGGCTACACGGTCCATTCGCATCCGTTGGGGGTGGCCATGGCCTCCATTATCAAATCAAAGAAAAAATCCTGCCGACTGCTGGTCGATGAACAGCAGAGCGTGGTTCAAAAATATCGCCACTTCAAGGCTTTTCTCAATCATAACCGAGAGTGCCTGCAGCTCATATCGTATACCGAGAACCTTTATTATCGCGGCGAAGGCTTTGATCGTTCGGAAGTCAAAAACCTGCTCGATCGGCTTAAAGGTGAAACCAGCGCGTTGGTCGAATCCTTAAACAAACTTTCGAACGGTGGATATCCCGAGCTTATCGCCCTCTCCGATTTGATCTTCGCCGAAGCCCTCGAACACATAGAACCGAAACCCGAACGCCTGCAGGTTCCCCTCACAGTTCCGCTGCAAGGTCTGGCATCCCAATCGGCCCCAGCGGTTGGTTCGAAAGCGGCGAATCTGTCCATCATAACAAACTCGATCGGCCTTCCCGTCCCGGAAGGATTTGCGATCACCACGGCCGCAGAAAAGTTCTTTTTGAATGGCTCTGGGATAGAGAGCGCCATTCGGGAGACCCTTGATCGCCTTCATCGGGAGGACGGTGCAGTCGCAGAGAAACTGACCTCGGATCTGCGCAACCGAATAGAAGCTTCGAAGCTCCCTGAAAAGCTCGAAACCGAGATTCTTGCAGCCTTCGAGGAACTCGAAAAGTCAGCTGGCAAGGATGTGCGGGTGGCGGTGCGCAGCAGTGCCGTGGGCGAAGATACCGCCTCTTCATTTGCCGGGCAGTACCACACGGAGCTGAATGTCTCAAGGGGCAGCCTCATCCAAGCATACAAGAAGGTGATCGCCAGCAGGTTCACCCCCAGAGCCATCCAATACCGTCGCCGCTGCGGCTTTGAGGAGGAGGACACTCCCATGGGCGTGGCCTGCCTGCGGATGATCGATGCCGTGGCGAGTGGAGTAATCTACACCCTCGACCCGGTTGAGCCCGATTCGGGTATTCTGCGCATTGCAACGGTTGCCGGTATGGGTGAGCGGTTGGTGAGCGGCGAGGCATCGCCGGTCACCTTTTACATTGAAAAAACCACTGGCCGGGTGGTGAAAACCGAGGAGAGCCAATCCGCAGAAGACAACGAGCGGATTTCCAAAGCCGTTGATAGCGAGGCGTTGATGCGCCTGTGCCGGATGGCCGGAGAGTTGGAGGCGTATTTCGCCGCCTCGCAGGACATCGAATGGGCGATGGATGACCGTGGCGATATCTTTGTGCTTCAATCAAGACCCCTTAACCTTCATAAAAGCCAATCGCTCGCCTCGATCGAACAAACCTATCTCAAGGATAATCCGGTCCTGCTTTCCGGAGGACTGACGGCATCTCCTGGGATTGCGAGCGGAACTGTATGCCGAACTCCGGCAGAAACAGATTCTCTGCCGGAAGAGGCCATTTTGGTCGCGCGAAGCGCCTCCATCGATTTGACCCGGTTTATGAAGGATATAAAGGGGCTAATAACAGATATCGGCAGCCCGGCCAGCCACCTGGCCACCGTCGCTCGTGAGTTTGGCGTCCCGGCCATCGTGGACGCGAAAAACGCCACCCGGCTTCTGGAAGATGGCGAGAGCGTCACCATGGTGGCCGACAGCTGCAAGGTCTACAAAGGACGGTTGGACGAGGCCGACAGCATCCCCCCTCAAACGCGCAGTCCCATCTTTGAAAGCCCCATGTTCCAGCGGCTGAGGGGGGCGCTGGACCTGATCACTCCTTTAAACCTCAAAGACCCGAAGGACAGCTCCTTTTCACCGGCGGGCTGCCACACCGTTCACGACATCGTGCGTTTCTGCCACGAAATTTCTCTGCAGGCCATGTTCGGTCTGGTCGGCGATGCGACGGAAACGGCGGTTTCTGAAAAACTTAGCTTCAATATCCCCATCAGTCTTCATTTCATTGACCTCGGCGGAGGCCTGCAGGCAGGGCTCTCCTCCTGTGACCGAATCACGCCGGACAGCATCCGTTCGGCTCCCATGAACGCCTTCTGGCGGGGGTTGACTCACCCGGGGATCAACTGGTCGAGCGCCGTAGGGCTGAACATGCGAAACTTGGCGACGTTGATGTCGGCAAGCACAGGTGGAGACGGCCTGCCTGGCGGGAACAGCTATGCGCTGGTGTCGCACGACTATGCGAACATCAGCATAAAATTCGGCTATCATTATTGCAACATAGACAGCCTGTGCGGCCAGGACGCCGGTCAGAATTACGTCACCATGCAGTTTTCGGGCGGCGTCGGTTCCTACTACGGCAAGTTGCTAAGGATCGATTTCTTGTCGAGGGTCCTGACGCGGCTAGGCTTTGTCGTGACCGCTAACGGCGACACGATCTCCGCGTCTCTCAAGGGACTGGATCAGCTAGCACAGGAGGAGGCTCTCGATCAACTGGGTCGTTTGCTCGCATCAAGTCGCCTGTTGGATGTCGGCATCCGCAACCAGGAGGACACCGACCGTTTGACGGAAGCTTTTTTCAGAACTGAATACGACTACATGAACATGGGCAAGGCCTATGCGTTGCCGGGTTTTTATGTGCCGGAAGGTGACTGGACGCATCAAAGCGATATTGATGGGGTGTGGCTGATCCAGGACGGCGCTAAGTGGGCGAGCCGATTCTCATTGGCGTTGGCCAAACGTTTGGACCGTATGATCGGTGCCAAATACCAACAGTTTTTGGATAACATACAGGCCTATTTTTATTTTCCTCTGGCGATCGCGAAAGACGGATTTGTCTCAAACGGCGAGGTCAGAGCGGGGGTTATGCCGGTAGCCGGATTGATCGACCAGGCGGGTGGCATCGCCTTCGGTATCCAAAACATCGGGAACTATTTTGTGTTCCGGCTGAACAGCCTGGAGGACAACCTGATATTATTCGAGTACGTGAACGGTCGGAGGATTGAGCGTCAATCCGTGTCTAAACCGCTTGAGGCCGGGAGATCGTATCGGCTAAAAGTTCACATCGAAGAAAGGCAGCTGAGCGCCTCAATAGATGACGAACCTGTCATGACCTATGCAGCGGATCGCACCCTGGCAGGATACGTCGGATTGTGGACCAAAGCCGACTCAGTGGTGCGGTTTGATGATTTTCACCTGTTAACCAATAATATCGTATCGGATCTATTTGGCGATTTGCGGAGGATTGAATGAACACGTGTGAGGGCGATCCGGCCCAAAGGATAAGGGTGTCAAATCTTGACGCAAAGGATAAGGGTGTCAAATCTTGACGGGCTGTTGCCCAAATAAGTCTTGAAAAGCGCTCTCATATTTGCTAGTTAGT
>CAZLSV010000013.1:59614-83806 GCA_964562235.1 uncultured Desulfatibacillum sp. | reverse complement strand
CGTAATACCCGTTGGCGCCGGGGTAAAACGTACCTCCCACGCGCACGCCGCTGCTCGGGCAGGGCTCCGACAGGCGATAGACCGCCACCCCGGCCCCTCCCTGGTTGACGTAGTTCTGCGGGTTCAGGTTCTCGATGCCGGGGGGCTTCGTGTCGATGACGATTTCGCGCTGGAGCTCGGTGCGGTTGCCGTGCCACCAGCTGCGCCAGGAGCCATCGGTGGCCGTGATCCGCAGAAGGCCCTTGCCGTCGGAAAGCCCCAGGGCCACCGGATCGATTTTGAGTTTCTGCGTCGCGCTGCGGACGCGTTCCATCCCGAGAAAGCCGGAGGCGCCGAAAGCGACATCGGCGAGCACGACCTCCTTGCCGTCCTTGCTGAGCTCGGCCCGGAGCTGGCGCAGGCCGCTCTCCGGGTCCGCGAGCTCCAGGGTCAGCTCCGTCGACCTGCCGATGAAGGTGGGGGCGGTCCCGTCAAGAGCAACCGACGGGCCTTGGCCCTCGAGGCGGACGACGGCCCACCAGATCAACGCGGTCAGACCGCCCGCAACCACAATGGCCAGCGGCCAGCGCGCTCGTGTTTTCCATGCTTTATCCACCCGATCCGATCCTTTCCTCTCCGTCAACCAAATGAACGAAAATTATTATCAATTCACCTCAGGATAGTCAACTTGACTTTTGCGCCCCTGGACAGTAGGTTTTTTGATTCGAGAATCGGAGGACGGGACCCTTTCCCCGCTCCTTCGACGATGTGCCCCCTATCGAGACGAGAAGACTGCAAAAAATGCCCATACCCCAGCGAGCCACCCGGCGGCGGCTGACCCGGGCGGTTCTCGCGGTGACGATTGTCATCGTCGCGACCGCCGCGGCGGCGTACTTCATCCGCCAGCGGCTGATCGCCGTGGTCGAACCGGGGCCCGCGCCCAAAGCCGGCTCCGAGACCATGGTCGCCGAGCGCATTCACCAATCCGCCACCCGCGACGGCCGAACCGAATGGAACCTGGAAGCGGGATCGGCGCAGTACCTTCTGTCCGAAAAAAAAGTGCTCCTGCAGGATCTGTTCGTCACTTTCTTCACCCGCGACGGGCAGACGGTCTACCTGACCGCCCGCAACGGCACGGTGAGGACGGATTCGCACGACATGGAGGCTCGGGACGACGTCGTCGTTTACAACGACCTCTACCGCCTGGAAACCGAGCAGATGAATTACGAGCAGGCGTCGCGGCGGATCACGTCCGACACCCCGGTGAAGATCACCGGGCAGGCCGGCGAGATCACGGCCGACGCACTCGTCATGGATCTGAATACCAACCGGCTGGTGATGCGGGGCCATGTCCGGGGGACCCTGTCCCCGGCCGAGGCCAAGGGCGCGCCGCCCCGGGGCCCGCTGCGCATCCAGTCCGAAGAACTGGCGGCCGACATGAACGCCGATACGGCGGAATTCAGCGGCCAGGTGCGCGTCGTCGACGACGTCTATACGACCACCGCGGACCGCCTGACGGTTCACTTCAAGCCTGGGGCCGATGGCCAACGCCGCATGGCGGGCGCCGCCTCGGCCAAGGACATATCGCGGATGGTCGCCCGCGGCCGGGTGGTCGTCCGGACCCAGAACCTCACGGCCGGCGGGGACGCGGGGGAGTTTGAACCGGACACCGGGCGGGCCGCTCTCTGGGGTGAAAAGACCGCGGCGCCCCGCCCCGCCGCAGCCCCGAGCACGGCCGGTGCCGCCGACGCCCCCGAGCGAGCCGGAACGGCTCCGGAACGCGTGCGGGTCGTTGTAGCCCCGTCGGCGGACCGGCGCTAAACGGTTGATTTTTCGCTGCGGACCAAATAAGATGGTTGTTTGAAAGATCGAACAGGAGGCGGCGTATAAAACGCACGATGCGCATGAGCAATCGAATCCATTTCCGGACGAATTCGCCTTCCCGACGGCAGGGCCGATGGCCATTCTGATCGCGCAGGACCTGCTCAAGGCCTACAATGGCCGCCAGGTGGTTAACGGCGTCAGCCTGGCGGTGGGGAGCGGCGAGGTCGTCGGTCTTCTGGGGCCGAACGGCGCCGGAAAAACCACGTGTTTTTACATGACCATCGGCCTGGTGAAGCCGGAAGGCGGCCACATACTTCTTGACGGGCAAGAGATCACGGGTTACCCTATGCACGTTCGCGCTAGGCGGGGGCTTGGGTACCTTCCGCAGGAAACCTCCGTGTTCCGCAAGTTGTCGGTCCGCCAGAACATAATGGCGATTTTAGAGCTTTTCCCCCTGTCGCAAGAAGAACGAAGCGAACGCGCGGATCAGCTTCTGGAGGAACTCGGCATCCGGCACCTTTCCGACCAGATCGCCAACGTTCTGTCCGGCGGCGAGAAGCGGCGGCTGGAAATCTCGCGGGCGCTGGCGACCAACCCGTCGTTCATGCTGCTGGACGAGCCCTTCGCGGGAATCGATCCGCTGGCCGTCGCCGACATAAAAAAAATCATCGTCCACCTCAAGGACCGGGGCATCGGGATCCTGATCTCGGATCACAATGTGCGCGAGACCTTGGGGGTTTGCGACAAGGCGTTCATCATGGTGGACGGGCGCGTGATCGAATCCGGCCCGCCGGAGACGATCGTGTGCAGCGAAGCGGTCTGCCGCTCCTATCTCGGAGAGGATTTCAAGCTCTGACATGGCATTGGAACTGCGACAACAACTGAAGCTCACCCAGCAGCTGATCATGACGCCGCAGCTGCAAATGGCCATCAAGCTCCTGCAGCTATCCCGGCTGGAGCTAGTGGACACCATTCGCCAGGAGCTTGAAGAGAACCCTGCGCTGGAGGAAGTGATCGATTCCGCCGGCGACGAACCCCTGGGCGAGGGCGCCGAAGCGGCGCCGGCCCCGCCGGCCGAAATGCCCGCCAACCAGGAAGTGACCATCCAGGAGAAAATCCACGACGACATCGACTGGGCCGGTTTTCTCGAGGATTTCAGCACCCCCTCGCGGGTGACCGTGGAGAGCGAGGACCGGGAGGCCCCCAAATACGAGGCCTTCATCACCCGCAAGGAGTCCTTGAACGATCACCTGCTCTGGCAGTTCCTCATGACCAAGCCGAACCGGGAGGACGAGGGCATCGCGAGCCTGATCATCGGCAACCTCAACCGGGACGGTTACCTGGTGGTCCCCGTCGAAGAGATCTGCTCCGCCAACAACCTGGCCCCGGAGGCGGTGGAAAAAGTCCTGGCCCTGCTGCAGACCTTCGATCCGATCGGGGTGTGCGCCCGCGATTTGAGGGAGTGTCTGCTGATTCAGGCCCGGCACCTCGGTGTCGACAACACCATCGTCACCGACATCATCGCCGACCACCTGCCCAACCTGGAAAAGAAGAACTACAAGCTCATCTGCAAGGCGCTCAAGGCCAGCCTGGACGAAGTGGTGTCGGCCGTCGCCGTCATCAAGGCCATGGAACCGCGGCCGGGCCGGCAGTTCAGCGACGAGAACCCGCAGTACATCACCCCTGACATCTACGTGCACAAGATGGACAATGATTTCGTCGTCGTCCTGAACGACGACGGCATGCCCAAGCTCAGGGTGAACTCGCTCTTCAAGCGCTCGGTCAGCCGGGGGCGGCGCATGCCCAACGACGCCCAGGACTACATCCAGGACAAGATGCGCTCGGCCGCCTGGCTGATCAAAAGCATCCACCAGCGCCAGAAGACGATCTATCGGGTGATGGAGAGCATTCTGCGGTTCCAGCGGGAGTTCTTCGATAAAGGCATCGCCCACCTCCGACCGATGGTGCTGAGGGACGTGGCCCAGGACATCGGCATGCATGAGTCCACCATCAGCCGAGTCACCACCAACAAGTACGCCTACACCCCGCAAGGGATTTTCGAACTCAAGTACTTTTTCAACAGTTCCATCAAACGCGATGAAGGCGGCTCCATCGCCTCTGCCAGCGTCATGGAGAAAATCCGCCAGATCATCGCCGCAGAGAACCCCAAGCATCCGCACAGCGACGACAAGATCGCCCAGGTGCTCAAGCAGGAGAACATCAACATTGCCCGCCGCACCGTGGCGAAGTACCGCGAAATGATGCGGGTGCTGCCATCCAACAAACGCAAGGAAATATAGGGAGGTCTTTCATATGCAGACATCGGTGTCCTTCAGGAACCTGGAGCCTTCCGAGCATCTCAAGGCATACGTGAGCGAGAAACTGAACCGTTTCGACAAACTGCTGGACAATCCGGCATCGGCCGGAGTGGTGCTGGTGGTGGAAAAACACCGCCACATCGCGGAGGTCAACATCACGGGCGACCGGCTCACCATCAACGGCAAAGAAGAAACCGGCGATATGTACTCCGCCATCGACATGGTTCTCGACAAGCTCGAGAAGCAGATCAAGCGCAGCAAGCAAAAGATTCGCGAGCACCGCGCCGGCGCCAAGGGGCAGACCCGAACCATCCGCGAAGAACCCCCGCCGCGGGCGGAGGAGGACTTCGTCCGCGAGGTCAAGACCGAGAGCCTGACCGCCAAACCGATGGACGTGGAGGAGGCGGTGCTGCAGATGGACCTGAACGACCAGCTCTTCCTGGTCTTCACCAACGCCCGCTCCTCGATGATTAACGTAATCTACCGCCGCAAAGACGGGCACTACGGGCTGGTACAACCCCGCAGCTAAGCCGCCCTGCGCATGGGGCTGACAGGCCATGAAAATTCTAGACGTTCTCCAAAAGGAAGCGATCCTCCCGGACCTGCAATCGCGCACCAAGACAGAGGTGATCGAGGAGCTGGTGGTGCCGGTTGCCCGTCTGGCGGGAGTGAACAGCGAGGAACTGGTCAAGGTGCTGCTCGAGCGCGAGCGCCTGGGGAGCACGGGGATCGGTGGGGGAATCGGCATTCCGCACGGCAAGCTCAAAAACCTGAAAGACCTGATCATCGGTTTCGGGTTGAGCCGCAAGGGGGTCGACTTCGAGTCCCTGGACGGTGCGCCGGCCCGCATTTTTTTTCTCCTGGTCACTCCGGAGAACTCAACCGGCCTGCACTTGAAAATGCTGGCCCGCATATCGCGCGTTCTCAAGAACGAGCCCTTCAGAGAGCGGCTGCTCCAGGCCCGCGACAGCGATGAGATCTACGAGATCGTCAAGGAGGAGGACGAAGAGTTCTAGTTTCGTACGCACGGGGCGCGAGGCCATGAAGCATTTGCCAATAGTGATCATCACCGGCCTCTCAGGGTCCGGCAAGAGCACGGCGGGGGCGGCCCTGGAGGATGTCGGCTTTTTCTGTGTCGACAACATGCCGGTGGACCTGCTGCCCAAATTCCTGGAGTTGCCGATCCAGAGCGACGCCGGGTGGTCCGGGTTCGCATTCGTCATGGACCTGAGAGAAAAAGGGTTTGTGTCGCGGCAAGAGGGGGTGCTGCGCGATCTCCGGCAGAAGGGTTTCCGCTTTGAAATCATTTTTCTGGAAACCGACGAGAAGATCCTGGTCCAGCGATTCAGCGCCACGCGGCGCCAGCACCCCCTGGCCCACCAGCGGGGGCTTCTGGCGGGGATTCAAACGGAGGCGCAGCTGCTGCAGCCGCTGCGCAGCGCCGCTGATTGGGTCATCGACACGACCCGCCTCAACGTGCACGAATTGAAGGCCAAGGTCGTCGAAGCGGTCAAAACGCACCGATCGTTGAGGCCCATGCTCATTCAGTTGATTTCGTTCGGATTCAAGTACGGCTTGCCGCCCGAGGCGGACATGCTGATCGATGTGCGGTTTCTGGTCAATCCGCACTTCGTGCCGGAGCTCAAGCCGCTGGACGGGGAGACGCCGGCCATCCGGGAGTTTGTGTTGAAATCCCCCGAAGCGTCCGCCTTCATGGCGAAGTACATCGAGCTGCTCGATTTTCTGATCCCCCTCTACGAACGGGAGGGCAAGACCCGCCTGAGCATCGCGGTGGGCTGCACGGGCGGCCGGCATCGATCGGTTGCGGTTGCCCGCGCGCTGCACGATCACATCACCACGGGGCGCGGCGGCGTGGAACTGATTCACCGGGACATCAGCCAGCCCCACTAGCGGCCCGCCGTCCGGCCGATGCCCGAAGGGGTGAAGAAACGCTATGATTGGAATCGTCGTTGTTACACACAGCCGCCTGGGGGAAGCGCTCCTGGAAGCGGCGGAGTTCATCCTGGGCAGCCGGCCGCAGGGGGCTGTTTCCGTTTCCATCGACCTCAACCAGAACGTGGACCGGCTGCGGGAAAAGGTGGCCGCCGGGATCAAGAAGGTCAGTCAGGATAAGGGGGTGCTGATCCTGACCGACATGTTCGGCGGCACGCCGTCCAACATCAGCTACTCCTTTCTTGAGGCGGGGCGGGTCGAAGTGCTCTCCGGGGTCAACCTGCCGGTGCTGGTGCAAGCCCTGGACCATCGGGGAAAAATGCCGATCGGCGAGCTGGCCGCCTCCCTGGAGGCGTTCGGGCGGAAGAGCATCACCTTGGCCAGCGGGATCCTGAAGGGCAACAAGCGGAGCTGAGGTTGGCCCCCTGGCATCTCACCGCCGCGACGAGGGCCGACATCGAAGCGCTGACCGCCCTTGAGACCCGCTGCTTCACCTGGCCATGGGGGCGGTTGTCCTTCGAAGGCGAGCTGGAATCCCGGGACGGCAGCAGCCTCTTGGCGTGGACGATGGCGCCTTCCGGAACGCAAGCGCTGATCGGCTACCTTTTCTACCGGTTTATCGCCGGCGAAGTTCACATTTTTCGGATCGCGGTAAGTCCGGAGTGGCGGCGGCAGGGGATCGGCTTCCGGATGGTCGGTGAATGCCTCCAAACGGCCCGCCGCCGGGGCGTTACGGCCGCCCTGCTGGAAGTCAGGTCCTCGAATGCGCAAGCCGTCGCGCTATATTGCAAATTCGGCTTCCAGGTCATCGCCACGCGACCGGGGTATTACAGCGACAGTCGGGAAGATGCGCTCATCTTGAAACTGGACATGAAGGAGGAGTACTTATGACGATTAAGATCGGCATCAACGGATTCGGCAGAATCGGCAGACTCTTGTTCCGGGCGGCATTGAAAAACCCGAAGGTGAAGATCGTGGCGATCAACGACCTCACGAACGCCGAGACCATGGCCCACCTTTTGAAGTACGACTCGGTGCACGGCGCGATGGACATGGATGTGTCCGCCAAGGGGGACACGATCGACGTCGGCGGCAACGCCGTGACCATCCGGTCCGTGAAGGACCCGGAAAAAATCGACTGGAAAGCGCTCGGGGTCGACATCGTGGCCGAATGCACGGGCTTGTTCACCAAGCGCGAGGATGCGGCCAAGCACCTGGCCGGCGGGGCCCGCAAGGTCCTCATCTCCGCCCCGGCCACCAACCCGGACATCACCATCGTCATGGGCGTGAACTCCCACCGCTACGATCCCGCACAGCATCACATCGTGTCCAACGCCTCCTGCACCACCAACTGCCTGGCGCCGGTGGCCAAGGTCCTGCACGAGCATTTCAAGATCAAACACGGCCTCATGACCACCGTGCACTCCTACACCGGGGACCAGCGGCTGCTCGACTTCCCCCACAAGGACCTGCGACGGGCACGCTCGGCGGCACTCTCCATGGTGCCGACCACCACCGGCGCCGCCAAGGCGGTCGGCCTGGTGCTGCCGGAGCTGGCCGGGAAGCTGAACGGGCTGGCGGTGCGCGTGCCCACCCCGAACGTGTCCCTGGTCGACCTGGTGGTGAGCATCGACAAGAAGGGGGCCACCGTCTCCGAGGTCAACGCCGCCCTGAAGCAGGCCTCCGCGGACGCGCTCAAGGGGATCCTCGGCTACAGCGAAGCCCCGCTGGTGTCCGCGGATTTCAACGGTTGCGCCCTCTCCTCGATCGTCGACGCCCCCAACACCTACGCCATCGACGACATGGTCAAGGTGCTGGCGTGGTACGACAACGAGACCGGCTACTCCACGCGCATGGTGGATCTTGCCGCGATGATGGGCGACCAGCTCTGATGGCTTCGTAAAAGGTCCGATTTCGGCGTTGCGCTTCGCCGCGCGGCCACTGCGGCGTACCCAACAGTACGCCTCGTGACGCGCGGCTCGCGCGCCTTGAACTTGGCGCCTTTTACGAAACCATCGGTTCATTTTCGTTTCTGAAATTGTCCGCACCCTCTATAGGAGAGCACTCGATGCCATCGAGACGGCCATTAATCGCGGGAAACTGGAAGATGTACAAAACTTCTGCCGAAGCCGTCGACTTCGTGAAAAAGTTTCTGCCGCTGATCTCCGGGACGGCCGGGCGGGACGTCATGATCGCCCCGGCGTTCACGGGCCTGGAGGCTGTCGCCGCCGCGCTCAAGGGCAGCGGGGTCGACCTGGGCGCCCAGGACCTCTTCTGGGAAGCCGA
Source organism: uncultured Desulfatibacillum sp. (assembly GCA_964562235.1). Lineage (GTDB taxonomy): Bacteria > Desulfobacterota > Desulfobacteria > Desulfobacterales > SpSt-501 > SpSt-501. The sequence continues at coordinate 75,446 of CAZLSV010000013.1, read as the reverse complement.
GGGGGCCTTCACCGGCCAGGTGTCGGCCGGGATGCTCGTCGCCGCCGGCTGCCGTTACGTCATCATCGGCCACTCCGAGCGCCGGCAGCATTTCGGTGAAACCGACGACACGGTCAACCGCAAGACCCGGGCGGCCCTCAAGGCCGGTCTCGTCCCGGTCCTGTGCGTGGGCGAAACCGAAAAACAACGCCTGGCCGGACAAACCTTTTCTATTCTTGACAAGCAGGTCAAGGATGGATTAAAAAGTTTTGTTGCGGATGAGTTGGGCCCCCTGGTGATCGCCTATGAGCCCGTCTGGGCCATCGGCACCGGTAAGACAGCCACGGCGGCCGAGGCCGAAGAGGCGCACGCGTACATCCGGTCCCTCGTCAAAGGGCTTTTCGGGCCGGAATTGGCGGCGGCGATGCGAATTCTCTACGGAGGCAGCGTCAAGCCTGAAAATGCCTCCGAGCTCATGGCCATGGCCGACATCGACGGTGCCCTGGTCGGAGGCGCCAGCCTGAGCCCGGACGCGTTCGGTAAAATTGTTAAATTCACGTAGCGACAGAAGCGGTTCAAAACACCGGGCCGGGGCCGTTGGCGGCCTTGAGCATGGTTTTTGGGCAGCTCTTTAGAGAGGTGGTTTCAACCGGCTTATGACAGCTCTATTAGTCATCATCCATGTAGTCGTTTGTGTTGCGCTGATCATGATCGTGCTCCTGCAAACCGGGAAAGGCGCCGATATCGGCGCTGCGTTCGGCGGCGGGGGCAGCAACACGCTCTTCGGCACCACCGGTGCCTCCACGTTTCTGAGCAAGGCGACGACGGTGGTGGCCGTCGTGTTCATGCTGACATCGTTGGTTCTCGCCTACCTGACGAGCCATCGTCAGTCAAGCTCGATCGTCACCGATACCCCGGCAGCCGTCGAAACCAAGGCCCCGGAAGCCCCGCCGGCCCCGGGCAGCGCGCCCGCGCCGGCCGCAACCGAAACAAAACCCGACGCACCGGCCAAGTCCCAATAGCCGGTACGTTGATCAATACGCTTTTTGCCCAAGTGGTGGAACCTGGTAGACACGCTATCTTGAGGGGGTAGTGGGGAGACCCGTGCCGGTTCAAGTCCGGCCTTGGGCACCATCTCTAAAATCAGCAGATTGAAGGAAGAGACCCGGCTTCGGCCGGGTCTCTTTTTTCTGTCCGCTATTCTTCACGGGTTTGCCCTTGCAGGTGAAAAGGTGCCGAACCTCGCTCGGTCCCCGTGCGTCTGTCGGGCATTTCTTCCAGCATCTTGAATTGCACTTGTCAAGTAACCCAAGATGATTAGCCTTGCTTTTCAAGCATCCAGAAGATTCCCCCCAAACCCAACCGGAGGTGTGAAAATGTTCTGGACGGGTCTCATCATAGGGCTTTTCATTGAGGCCAATGTCGGGCTATTGGTTTTTGGTTTATTCGCAGCCAAAAGGGAAAGCTGCCTCCGCAAATGTTATGCTGCAGAATCCAGCCAAGCCTCAGCATGCTGTTTATAAGCGCGTGGCTGCCGCCCCTGGGACTGCGCACCCCGATCGGTCGTGTCTTGACACGTCCGGAGGGCCGTGATACTGAAATATCACAAATCGCATCAATAATATCTTTTTAACGATATCAATGGGTATTCGAAAGAAAAGCCTGCACACCGATATCTTCGCGACCCTCCGCGACCGGATCGTCTACCTCGAGTATCCCCCCGGCATGCCCCTGATAGAAAAGGAGCTGTGCGAGGAGTTCAAGGTGAGCCGGACCCCGCTGCGGGAGGCGATCCGCAAGTTGGAGGAGATGAACCTGGCCCTGGTCATCCCCCGCTACGGGACTCAGGTTTCAGCCATCGACATCAACGAGATCCGCTGCGCCTTCGAGGTCAAGATCAGGCTCGAGGGGCTGGCGGCCTCGGCCGCGGCCCGGCGGATCACGCCCGACAAGCTGGCCGAGCTGGCCGGGGTGATCCGGGAGATTCAGGGGATGGCGGGGTCAACGGAGTCCGACCAGCGCACCCTCATCGGTCTGGACGCCAAATTCCACGAGATAATCTATCAGGCCTGTCAAAACCCCATCCTGGGGGAGTTTCTGGAAAACCTTCACAGCCGCTGCGCCAGGTTATGGAACTCCTCCCTGGGAACAATGGCCTCGCTGACGGACATCGTCGAACAGCTCCAGTCGATCTATATGGCACTGAAAGAGAGGCAGGCCGAGGTGGCCGGCCGGCTGGGCGAGGAACACGTCCAGTATTTCATCAACAAACTGAAGGCCCAGCTATTATAGCGGTCCGGGCCGCAACGGAAGAGGTGAGCGCATGGATGCAATCAAGGCGACCGACGTCACGGCGGTCAAGATCGACAAGTTCCCCTACAAGGGCAATCTGCTCGACGTCAAGGGGATCAGCGTCCGCTGGCTGTCAAAGACCGGTGACGACGGCCACGGCTACCCGGAATACGGACTGAGGCTGTTCACCGCCGCCCCGGGCGGGGAGATCCCGATCCACAACCATTTCTACCATCAGACCATGTACATCCTGAGCGGCTCCTTCGAGTGCTGGAAGTTCGATCCCCAAACCGACAAACTGGCGGAAAAAGTGGTCTGCCCGGCCGGGACCTCCGTCTACATCCCCTCACTGGAGCCCCACGGCATGCGAAACCTGAGCGAGACAGAGGAAGCCAGCTTTCTCTGCTGCATCTGCAACGTCTACGAAGAGGGAGGGGCGGTTTAAGGCCGCTGTTAATAACGCATGCAGCTATCCAATCGTCTGAAGAGCTTTGACGCCTACCTGGGCACGGCCATGAACCTCATCCTGACCAGAATGAGGAGCGAGGGCAAGGACGTCATCAACCTGGGGCTGGGGGACCCGGACGTTCAGCCTCCCGAGCATCTGCGCCGGTCGCTGGCCGACGCCTGCCTGGACGTCAACTCTCATCACTACCCCAGTTTTTATTCTCCCCGGCCCTTGAAGGAGGCCATGGCCAGCTGGTACCAGCGGCGCTTCGGGTCGGTCCTGGACCCGGAGACCGAAGTCCTGCCTCTGCTGGGCTCGGCCGAGGGGCTTTTCCACGTTCACACCTGTCTGCTGGACCCGGGGGACGTGGCCCTGGTGCCCGACCCGGCCTACCCCGCCTATGCCGCCGGGGTGGCGATCGCCGGCGGAGTGGCGGTCAAGGTGCCCCTGCTGGCGGAAAACGACTTCCTCCCGGACCTGGAGGCCATTCCCGAGGACGTGGCACGGAAGGCCAAGATGATCTGGGTGAATTACCCCAACAACCCCACCTCGGCCGAGGCCAACCTGGGTTTCTATCAGCAGCTGGTGGATTGGTCCAAGCGCTACGACGTGGCCGTGATCGCCGACAACCCCTACTCCGAGATCTGCTTTGACGACTTCTGCCCGCCGAGCTTTCTCATGGCCGACGGGGCCCGGGAGGTGGGCATCGAGTTCAACTCCCTGTCCAAGGCCTACAACTGCTGCGGCTGGCGGATCGGCATGGCCCTGGGAAACCCGGAGATCATCGCCGCCATGCTGAAGGTCAAGTCCCACTCGGACCGCGGTATTTACTACCCCATCCAGGTGGCGGCCACGACCGCGCTCAACGGCCCCATCGATTTCATGGAAGGCCGCAACAAGATGTTCACGGAAAGGCGGGATGTGGTGGTGGACGCCTTGAGCCGGCTGGGGATCAAAGCGGCTCGGCCCAAGGCCACCTTTTACGTGTGGGCGCCCGTCCCCGAAGGGTGCGGCAACTCCAAGGAGTTCTGCTTCAGCCTTCTCGAGAAGGAGGCGGTCTGGATGATCCCCGGCTCGATGTACGGCCAGTACGGCGAAGGCTATTTTCGCATCGCCCTGACCCACCCCTCTGCCCGGCTGTCCGATGCCATGCAGCGGCTGGAGCGATTCCTGGCAACAAGGCCTTGACGCATGCGGCTTGCCGCTCAACGGCAACCGGTTGCTTTTTCGCTCCCCGGTGGTTAGAATCCGGCCATGAACGAATTAAATGAAAAAATACCGGACCCCAAGGAACTGGAAAAGGAAATCAGCGAATTCCTGGCCAAGAAGTTCGGCGGCCAGGTCAAGGTGCTCTCCCCGCTTGTGATGACCCAGGAAGCGGTGACCGGCAAGCCCCAGGAAACGCTTCGGGACACGAAAAAGATCAATTTCAACCTAAAGCCCGAGGAGTTGATCGCCTACCTGGACCAGTACGTGGTGCGGCAGGACCAGGCCAAGGCGATTCTGGCCACCAAAGTCTGCACCCACTTCAACCGCATCCGCTGCATCCAGCAGGAAAAAGACCGTTTCGAGCCCATGGCGGGCGGGATCAAGAACAACGTCCTCATGATCGGGCCGACCGGTGTCGGCAAAACCTACATCATCAAGCTGATTGCCGCCAAGCTGGGGGTCCCGTTCGTCAAGGGCGACGCCACCAAGTTCAGCGAGACCGGGTACGTCGGCGGCGACGTCGAGGACCTGGTGCGCGACCTCGTGCGGGAGGCCAACGAGGACCTTGAACTGGCGCAGTACGGGATCATCTACATCGACGAGATCGACAAGATCGCCTCGGCCCGGAACCTCATCGGTGCCGATGTCTCGCGCACCGGCGTCCAGCGCGCGCTGTTGAAGCCCATGGAGGAGACCGACGTCGAGCTGAAGGTGCCCCACGATCCGGTCTCGATGATGCAGGAGATCGAACGCTTCCGCAAAACCGGCAAGCGCGAGAAGGTCACATTGAACACCAAGAACGTGCTTTTCATCATGAGCGGCGCGTTCAACGAGCTGGTGCCGATCATCCAAAAGCGCCTCTCCCGCCAGGGCATCGGGTTCGGGGCGCGCATCACCGCTGCCAAGGAGCAGGTCGACCTGCTGACCCACGTCAAGGCCGAGGACCTGATCGAATTCGGGTTCGAGAGCGAGTTCGTGGGGCGGCTGCCGGTCAAGGCCGTCCTTGACCACCTGGGCGAGGAGGATCTTTACCAGATCCTGAAGAACCCCAACAACCCCATCGTTCTCGGCAAGAAGCTCGACTTCGCCGCCTATGGGATTGCGGTCAAGTTCGAGGACGCTTTCCTGCGCCGCATGGCCGCGCTGGCCTTTGCGGAGAACACCGGCGCGCGCGGGTTGGTCAGCGTGATCGAAAAAGCCCTGCTCGACTTCGAGCGCGCCCTGCCCTCCTCGTCCGTCAAGCAGTTCCCGGTGACGATGGAGATCCTGACCGACACCGCCGCCGCCCTGCAGCGCAGGGTCGCCTCCCCGGAGGACCCGCAGGTGCGCAGCGCCTTCGAGCGCCTGGCCGACGAGGAGAAGGCCTCGATCCGGGAATACCTTAAAGCCAACGGCCGCAGCCTGTCCGAAAAGCACAGTCTGACCATGACGCCGGCGCGCATCGACATCGTGGCGAGCTACTACTCCAAGCACGTGGTGGACACCGGCAGCGCCATCCGGCACATCAAGGCCTGCTGCGACGAAATCAAGAACACGGAACTGTACTTCTACAAGAACCACGACATCAACATCGTGCTCGAGGAGGATGCGATCGACTTTCTCATGGAAATGATCGTCGAATCGGCCTTCGGGCTGAAGGATGTCTACCCGAAGCTGAACAGCCACTTCGAGCACGGCCTCAAACTGGTGCGGGAGAAAACCGGCCGCAGCCGGTTTTTCATCAACCGCAATGCGCTCCTGAACCCCGAAGAGCACATCCGCACCTTGATCACGACGACCCCGGCCCTCAAGGACAAAACATGATCGGCATATCCAAGCTCTACTGCGGAACCGTTGAGCCCTCCGACGCCCTGCGTTACGGAAGGCACTCCGCCCAGCTGCCCTCTCACCTGCTGCAGTTCTCGGCGGACAAGAAGCCCGTCGTCGTCTGGAACGTGACCCGCCGGTGCAACTTGCGCTGCGTGCACTGCTACGCCCACGCCAAGGATCACGCCGAGGCGAACGAACTGACCACCGATCAGGGCAAGGGCTTCCTGGACGACTTGGCGGCCTTCGGCGTGCCGGTGGTCCTCTTCTCCGGCGGCGAGCCCCTCGTGCGCAAAGACCTGCCCGAGCTCGCCTCCTACGCCGTGGGCAAGGGGATGCGGGCGGTCATTTCCACCAACGGCACCCTGATCACCGCCCCCATGGCCCGCACCCTGAAAGAGATCGGCCTCTCCTACGTCGGCATCAGCATCGACGGAATGCAGGAGATCAACGACCGTTTCCGCGCCGCGCCGAGCGCCTTCCGGGCCGCCCTGGACGGGATCCGCAACTGCCAGGCGGCGGGCATCAAGGTGGGCCTGCGGTTCACCATCAACCGCTTCAACGTCCAGGAGATACCCAGCATCTTTCAGCTGATCGAAGAGATGGACATCCCGCGGGTGTGCTTCTACCACCTCGTCTACGCCGGCCGGGGCTCGGAGCTGGTCGAGCAGGACCTGAGCCTGGAGGATAGCCGCAGGACCCTGGACCTCATCATCGACCGCACCCGGCGGCTGCACGAGATGGGCAAGCCCAAAGAGGTGTTGACGGTCGACAACCACGCCGACGGGCCCTACATCTACCTGCGGATGCTGAAGGAAAACCCCGAGCGGGCCAAGGAAGTGATGGAGCTGCTGAAGTGGAACGAGGGCAACAACTCCGGCCGGGGCATCGGCTGCGTGAGCTGGGACGGGGCGGTGCACGCCGACCAGTTCTGGCGCCACGTCAGCTTCGGCAACGTGAAGGATCGGCCCTTCTCCGAGATCTGGATGGACACCTCCCACCCGCTCATGGGCCGGCTCAAGGAGAAGAAAAAGCATGTCACGGGCCGCTGCGCCGAGTGCCGCTGGCTGGACATCTGCGGCGGCAACTTCCGGGTGCGGGCCGAGGCCGTCACCGGCGACGTGTGGGCGCCGGACCCCGCCTGCTACCTCACGGACGAGGAGATCGCGCTGACGCACACACCTTCCGGCTGTGGGCAGCCGGAGGTTTAGGTTTCAAGTTTTAAGGGTTAAGAAAATCAAATCGGTCCCCGATTCAATTCGCCCCGAAACCTGAAACTAAAAACGCAACCCTTAATCTTTTTTTTTGCGGAGCAAAAAAATGTTATTTCCCGACTACCGCCCCCGACGCATGCGACAGAACGAGGCCTTCCGGCGCATGATCCGCGAAACCCACCTGCGGGTGGACGACTTGATCCTTCCGCTGTTCGCCATCGGCGGCAAGAAGGTCCAGAACCCGATCGCCTCCATGCCCGGGCACTTCCAGCTCTCCGTCGACAACCTGGTGAAGACTGCGCGGGAGGCGCACGCGCTCGGGGTTCCGGCGGTGATTCTCTTCGGGGTGCCGGAGCGCAAGGATGCGCTGGGGACCGCGGCCTACGCCGCCGACGGCATCGTGCAGCGGGCGACGCGCGCGCTCAAGGACGCCCTGCCGGAGCTGGCCGTGATCACCGATGTGTGCCTCTGCCAGTACACCGACCACGGCCACTGCGGATGCGTGGAGGGCGACTGCGTTGAAAACGACGCGTCGTTGGATCTGATCGCCCGCACCGCGCTCTCCCACGCCAAGGCCGGGGCGGACATGGTGGCCCCGTCGGACATGATGGACGGCCGGGTGGCGGAGATCCGGGAAGCCCTGGACGAGAACAATTTCAGCGGTGTCCCGATCATGGCCTACTCGGCCAAGTACTGCTCGGCGTACTACGGACCCTTCCGCGCGGCGGCGGACTCCGCCCCCAAGTTCGGCGACCGCCGCACCTACCAGATGGACCCGGCCAACGCCCTGGAGGCGCTGCGCGAGGCGACCATGGACGTCGAGGAGGGGGCGGACATCATCATGGTGAAGCCGGCCCTGGCCTATCTGGACATCATCCACCGCGTGCGTCAGGAGTTCGACCTGCCGGTCGCCGCCTATAACGTCAGCGGCGAATACTCCATGATCAAAGCCGCCGAGAAGATGGGGTGGCTCGACGGGCCGCGCGTCATGATGGAAACCCTCACGGCGATCAAGCGCGCCGGCGCGGACATGATCCTCACTTATTTTGCCGCTGACGCGGCAAAATTAATCAATGGGTGAATTCAACCCTTAATGATCCCTGCGTCCATCGCCGAACCGACCGGCGGTCGGTCGGCGGACAGGCACGAATGAGACCATCGGCACGGACATGAACGAACACCCATCAGCGAAGACCGGCCATCCCCCCCAAGCGGCCTCCGAGCGCTCCGCCCTGCGGCTGGTCGCCTGGGAGACCACCCGCAACTGCAACCTCGCCTGCGTCCACTGCCGGGCGTCGGCCACCCTGGGCCCCTACGACGGGGAGCTCGATACCCAGGAAGGCTTGCGCCTGCTCGACCAGATCGCCGAAGCGGGCAAGGCGATCGTGATCCTCACCGGCGGGGAACCTCTGCTGCGGCCGGATATTTTCGAAATCGCCGCGTACGGCAACCGCCTGGGGCTGCGCATGGTGATGGCCCCTAACGGCACCCTCATCACCGATGACATCGCCCGGCGGCTGGCGGATGCGGGGATCCAGCGGCTGAGCATCAGTCTGGACGGGGCCACGGCGGCGACCCACGACGAATTCCGCAAGGTTTCGGGCGCCTTTGACGGCGCCCTGCGCGGCATCGAACGCATCAAGCGCGCGGGTCTTGCCTTTCAGATCAACACCACGGTCACCCAGGTGAACCTCGAGCAGATTCCGAGGATCCAGGAACTGGCGGTCGAGCTGGGGGCCGTCGCCCACCACATCTTTCTGCTGGTGCCCACCGGCCGCGGAAAGTACATCGTCGACCAGGCCATCAGCGCCGAGGAGTACGAGCGCACCCTGAACTGGTTCTACGACCAGCGCGGCAAGACGCCCCTGGAGCTGAAGGCCACCTGCGCCCCGCATTACTACCGCATCCTGCGGCAGCGCTCCGCCGCGGAGGGCCGCTCGGTCTCGTTTCAGACCCACGGCCTCGACGCGGTCACCCGCGGCTGTCTCGGCGGCATCGGCTTCTGCTTCGTCTCGCACGTGGGCGACGTGCAGCCCTGCGGGTTCCTCGGCACCATGGCCGGGAACGTGCGCCGAGCCTCCTTTGCCGAGATCTGGAAGCACTCGGAACTCTTCACCGCCCTGCGCGATTACGACCGCCTGGAAGGCAAGTGCGGCGTTTGCGAGTTCAAACGGGTGTGCGGGGGCTGCCGGGCCCGGGCCTTCGAAGCCACCGGCGACTATCTGGCCGAGGAGCCGCTCTGCAGCCATATCCCCCATCGCGCCTGCTGACCCTGGTTTTCCGCACCGCCACCGGCGGTGCGAAAAACCAGCAAGAACCCCCCCACCGAAAAAAACTTCCCCGCCGCCGGCCAACTTCTTTTTCTGTTGCCAAACAAAGTGGACTCAATATAAACTGATCTCGATTCGACTTCGTTCAGGTTTCCACCCGCAACTCAAACCCGTCAGGGGTGAGGTATGAAGATTCGCGATTTGATGATCCCGGACCCCATCGCCATCACCGCCAACGCCTCCATCAGCGATGCCATCGAACTGATGAAGACCAACCACATCCGCCACCTGCCGGTGGTTTCCAGGGGCCGCAAGCTCGAAGGTCTGGTCACCCTGGCCGATCTCAAGCAGGGGCTCATCCCCTCCATGCTGGGCGACGTGGATTTGAAGGATCTGATGGTCACCGACCCGATCACGGTGGCGCCCGAGGACGACATCGAAACCGCGGCCCAGATCATCTACAAGCACAAAATCGGCGGGCTGCCGGTGACGAAGAGCGGCCGGCTGGTCGGCATCATCACCGAAACCGACATGCTGCGCGCCTTCATCGACATGATGGGCATCCTCTCTTCCACCTCCCGGCTCGATGTGGCCGCCGGGAACAAGCCCGAGTCCCTCAAGAAAATCCTGCAGATCATCAACGACAACGGCGGGGATGTGATCAACGTCATCATGACCCTGGAAAAGGCGCGCCAGCGCGTCTACCACTTCCGCCTCGCCGCCTGCAAGACCTCCCTGATCAAGAAAAACCTGGTCAAGGCCGGCTTCGAGGTTCTATCGGCGATCGATTGAAGCCCGATCCCCCGGCAACCCATCAGCCGCGTTTCCGAAACAACAGGACCAGTCCATTAACTCCCAACGCCCAGAGAATGCTGTTCAAGGCCATCGGCACATAGACCCAGTCTCCCGGGAACCACTCGCGCGGGTAGAGTGCCAGGGTGACCAAGGGGAAGTGAAGCAGTTTGGTCATTCGGACCAGCAGGGTCACACCGAGCCCCGGTCCGTCCGCGGTACCTGCGCCTTGAGCGGTCACGGACAAGGTGACGGGGAGAATGAGATGGCTCAAGCCGAAATGAGCCACGGCAAATCCAAACAACGTCAGCGACTTGACCTTGAAGGATGGCTTCATGTTTTTCTCCGCTGTTTTCTGCCGGGCCCCGCACGGGCCTATTGTGACAAGGGGTAAACGTTCGGCCATCATTTTTCTTTCGGTTTCACATACCCGGGTCGGCACCTGCGACTACATGGACGACGTCGCCGACAACGACCAGGGGTACCCGTGGTATGCCGGCGCCAAGTGGCGGATCGATTTTCAAGGTGGCCGGATCAATTCCATCATCCCCTCCGCACGCCGCGGGGATGATGGAATTACAGGAGCCTAAAAAGTACCCTGCCGTTCAGGGCGGAATTCCAACGGTGGGCTCTATGCGGTAGCTCCGGCCATCCGTTGTGAACCGGATCGCCCCGTGCCGGTCGGTGCGGTATATCGGCAGGCCCCGGGCCGCATAGCGGTCAAGGGACTGCGGGTGCGGCAGGCCGGAGCCCGGACGGTCGGCGCAGCTGATGAAAACCGCCTGCGGCGCCACGGCGGCCAGCAATTCCTCCGAGCTGGACGTGCGGCTGCCGTGGTGCGGGGCGATCAGGACGGTGCTCTTCAACCGGTCGCCGGCCAGGGCGACGAGCTCTTTTTCCGCCGGCCGCATGATGTCGCCCGGGATCAGGACCGACACCTCTCCCAGCGCCACCCGCGTCACCAGGCTGTTGTTGTTTTCATCTTGTCGCCAGCGCTCGGCAGAAACCCGCTCGAGGAAATCCCCCGGCGGGTAGAGGATCTCCAGCGCGACCCCTCTCAGCGTGCTGTGCCGCGGGATCTCCGCCAACCGCGGAGCGGCAATGCCGCGTTCCGACACCGTAGCCATCAACCTCTCGTACCCCTGCAGCGGGCGGGATTCACCGTTGGTCCACAATTGTTTGACGTTGAAGTTCTCGGCGATGAAGAGCAGGCCGTTGAGGTGATCGCTGTTGGGATGGGTCAGGATGAGCGTGTCGACGGTGGCGATTTTCCGGCGCCACAGGTAGGGGGCCACGACCTGGGCGCCCACGTCAAAAGCCGCCGGATCGCCCGTCCCGCCGCCGTCGACCAGCGCCGTGTCGCCGCCGGGAAACTCCAGCAGCACGGCGCTGCCCTGGCCGACATCCACCACCGTCACCCGCAGATCCGATCGGCCGAAGCGTTGGTGAAACCAGTAGCCCGCGTCGGCGCAGGCCCCGATCCCGCCGACGACGAGCGCCGCCAGCGCCGCCCGGTGCCCAGGGCTCGCGCGGCGGATTCTCTCGAAAAACGACCTCCGCCGGCGCCCCGCGAGCTCCGGCACGGTCCCCCGCTGGGAAGAAGCCTGCTCCGGCAGCGGACTCGCCGTCGACTCGCGCCCGGTGGCCAGATGAAGCACCGCCCAGGTCAGCAGGTAAAACAGGACCAGTTCGGTCGGCGAAGGGCTTATCGTCCGGGCCGCGGCAAAGGGCAGCGCCGCCATAAGTTCCATGAGGGAAGTCGATGCTGAAAGCACACAGCCGCTGATCTGGTAGCAGACCAGGTCCGCCGGGCCGTTCAGCAGCGTGAGCACGGTCCCGATCAACCCTCCCATGACAGCGAGATACCCCATCAGGGGAACAGCGACACAGTTGGCCAGCACGCCGATAAAAGAGACGGTGTTGAAATAGTACATGCCCAGCGGCAGCGTGCCCCAGGCGGCGGTCAGCGACACCAGGAGAAAGGCAGACAGGGAGCGTTTGGTTTTGACCATCCGCCCCTGCTCTTCGGGCGGCAGGCTCGCGCGTGCGGGTTTCAGGCGGTTGAACCCGTAGACGATGGAAAAGACGGCGGCAAACGATAGCTGGAATGAAATGGAAAAAAGCGACGCCGGTTGAACCGTCAGAATGCACAGAGCGGCCAGCGCCAGCGTATTGAAAAGATCGGTTTCACGCTCCACCAGAAAGGACGCCAGAAACACAGCGGCCATCAGAAGCGCACGCTGGGTGGAGGGTGAGAACCCGGCGACCAGCGCGTAAAGCGTGACCGGGATGAGGGTCATCAGGGCGGCCCCCTTGCGCACCCATGCGTGCCTGAGCGCGGGCGGGAACCAGCTCAACCCCCAGCGGAAAACGGCGAAGGCCACCGAGGCCACGAGCGAGATGTGCAGCCCCGAGATGGCCAGAATGTGGCTGGTCCCCGTGCGGGTATAGACCTGGCGGATATCCGGCGGGATCGCCGAGGCGTCGCCCACCACCAGGGCTTTGAGCACCGAGGCCTCGGGCCCCAGACCGGCCTGGTCGATACGGCGGGCGATGGCGCTGCGAAGGCGGTCGATCCAACCCAGCCAGCCGGTCTGCGCCTCTTTTTCCAAGAGGCTCAGGTTCCTTCCGTCGGAGAAGGCGCTGCCCCAGATCTCCCGGTAAGCCATGCTGCGCTCGAAATCGAACCCGCCCGGGTTATTGAAATTGCGCAGGGCCCGGATGCGGCTGCGAATCCGGATCCGGTCCCCTTGATCGACCCCGGCGGGGTCTGCGACCAAAGTCACCCGCAGCAGGCCGCTCACCTCCTGAACGCCCCGGTCGCTTTCCAGCCGCTCGACCCGGAGCACCAGCCGCTTGCGGCTTTCAAATTCCAGCGGTCGGCCGTCCACCACCCCCACGATATGCCAGGGTCCCGTGTCGAGAAACCGGCGGATGTGGTTCGCGGGAACCCGCGGGTCGACCCACGGCTGCAGCGACAGGTATCCGAGGGCGATGAAAAGCAGCAGGGGAGATAGTCGGGCCGAGGTGCGGCGAACCAGGCAATGAATGACGGAAGCGCCGCAGGCCAGGGCCACCACCAGCGCCCCCCCCCCGAATCCCGGCGCCGCGGAGCCCGAGGCGATACCGACCATCAGCGCGACAGTCAGCGGGATGACGGGGCGATGGTAGAATTTCTCAGCCGGCATGGCCATCGGCCTGCAATCTTGTCGGACGGCAACGATCAAAGCCCAAGTTCAAGGCGCGCGAACCTCCGCGGGGCGAGACGTACTCCCTGTACGCCGCAGCCGCCGCGGGGGGAAGCGCAACGCCGAAATTGGGCTTTCAGCGTTGCCGTCACTTGACCCGGCGGATGGCGGCGCCCAACTCCGAAAACTTCTGCTCGATGGCCTCATACCCCCGGTCCAGGTGGTAGACGCGCTGGACCTCGGTGGTGTTGTCGGCCACCAGGCCGGCCAGCACCTGGCAGGCGCTTGCGCGCAGATCGCTCGCCATCACGGGCGCACCGGAGAGCCGTGGCACGCCCCTGACCGTGGCGGTGTCCCCGGAGACGAGGATGTCGGCCCCCATGCGCCGCAGCTCGCTCACGTGGATGAAGCGATTTTCGAAGATGGTCTCGGAGATGACGCTGACGCCGTCGGCGACGCTCATCATCACCATGAACTGGGCCTGCATGTCGGTCGGAAAACCCGGATAGGGTTGGGTCATGACGTCGACGCTGGCAAGCTTCTCCGGCCCCTGAACCATGAGCGTGCGGCCCTCCACGGCGACCTGGACTCCCGCCTGGCGCAGCTTGTCCGCCGTGGCCCCGACATGCCGCGGTTCGCAATTCGTAATCAGAATGCGGCCGCCGGTGAGCGCCGCCGCGGCCATGAACGTGCCCGTCTCGATCCGGTCCGGTATGATCTCGGTTGAAACCGCCCGGAGCGCGTCCACGCCGTGAACGGTGATCTCAGGGGTCCCGGCGCCGGAAATCTCCGCGCCCATGCGATTGAGCACATCGGCCAGCGCCACCACCTCCGGCTCGCGGGCGGCGTTGCGCAGCACCGTGGTGCCTTCGGCCAAGACCGCCGCCATCAGGAGGTTCTCCGTCCCGGTGACGGTGACGACGTCGAAGTAAATCTCAGCGCCTCTTAGCCGTTGCGCCGACGCCTCGACATACCCGTGCTCGAGCGCGATCTCGGCGCCAAGCGCCGCCAGGCCCTTCAAGTGCAGGTTGATCGGCCGGGCGCCGATGGCGCAACCGCCGGGAAGCGACACCCGGGCGCGCTTCATCCGGGCGACCAGCGGGCCCAGCACGAGCACCGAAGCGCGCATTTTGCGCACGAGGTCATAGGGGGCATCGCAGCGGTTGAGCCCGCCGGCATCGATCCGCACCGCGCCGCCGTCGGCCTCCACCCGCACGCCCAGAGTGGAGAGCAAAAGCAGGGTGCTGTCGATGTCCCTCAGGCTGGGTACGTTGGAATAAGTGCTGACCCCGTCCGTCAGCAGCGACGAAAAAAGGATGGGCAGGGCGGCGTTCTTGGAACCGCTGATGCGGACGGTGCCCTCAAGACGGCGGCCGCCGTGAATGACGATTTTGTCCATTTGGGTATTTGGGTGTTTGGGTGTTTGGGTGTTTGGGTGTTTGGGTGTTTGGGTGTTTAGGTGTTTAGGTATTTAGGTATTTAGGTATCAGGGTGCATGGAGCCCGGTGTTTTTGCCTGTCACCTATACACCCAAACACCCAAATAAAAAAGCGCTGTTTCGCCCCCCGGGGGGCGAAACAGCGCTGGAACGTTTCCCGGGCGGATCAGTGATGACCGTGGCCGTGGCCACCGCCCTTGCCCTTGGCGGTGTCGTACGCCGCCTTGAGGATGCAGTATGTCAGCCCCATGCCGATGACCGAAAGCGCGTACCACAGGCCGCCGTGAAAGACCATGTGGCTCATATCCCAAATCCATTCAAAACTGAACGGGAACATTACTTGCCTCCTTCAATCGGATTCAGTTCCCGCTCTTGCGGGAAGATCGGCAGATAGCGGTAGGAAAACGCGATCATGATGATGCCGTAGGCGACCGGCAGGATGGTCGTGGCGACCTCCTGCCAGCTCGGCATGTAGGTGAACCAGCTTTCGAAGGGCAGCACCGGTGCGGCCTGGGTCTGCAGCACCATGACCCAACGGTTCAGGCACGCGCCGATCGCGGCGAGCGTCACGGCGACGAAGAGCAGCGCCGGGTTCCGGCGCATGCCGCTCGAAACCAGAATGATCGCGGGCAGCACGCCGCAGATGCCGACCTCGGCGATCAGGATCCAGATCCCATAGACCGAGCCGGGGTTGTTGGAGTAAAAATCCATCAGGGTGAAGCCCAGGTTCGGTGCCGTCACGGCCGCCCAGTACCAGGTGTCGATGATCTTGGCGGTGACGTAGGTCAGCAGCATCCAGCCGGCGATCTTGGCCAGCAGGTCGATGACGTTGTCCTTCACCAGTTTCTTGCGGGTGACCATCTCGGTGATCCGGGTGATGAAGATGGTGAAACAGGGTCCGCAGGCGGCCGCGGACCAGGTGTAGAGAAAGAAGGTCCAGGGCCAGATGTTGATCCCGGTGCGAAAACCGAAGGGCCGGCCGAACAGCACGCCGGTCACCCCGCCCAGAGACCCCTGGTGGAAAAACGACAGGAATGCGCCGGTGGCGGCGAAGATCGCCATGATCCCGTGCATGTTGTGGCTGAGGTGCTGAAAGAACGGGACCTTTTCGAGCTGGCGGTTCTCAAGGACCAGGGGCACGTACTCGATCGTCAGCACGCCGACATAGTCGAATGCTTCGAGCACACGGCGCGCCG
>CAZLSV010000013.1:53660-59604 GCA_964562235.1 uncultured Desulfatibacillum sp. | reverse complement strand
AGAAGGCCACTTCCGTCAGCATGGAGTGGACGTTGGCGTGCCAGAAAATGAACCAGGCCCGCAGCGGCTGCCCCACGTCGATGGCCAGGATCAGCAGCGCGGAGCTGTAGCAGACGAACCCGATGAGCACGGCGTAGTTGATGATGTTCTTGAGTTCGTCTTTGCCGATAATGTAGCGCAGCAGCCCGGTGAAAAACGCCCCGCCGCCCAAAGCGATCACGGCCAGATCCGCCCAGATCCAGAGGGCAAATCCATAGGCGTTGTTCATGTTGGTCTGGTTCAGCCCCTTGATGTAGCACAGGAACATCGCCACGACCCCCCACAGCAGGACGGCGCCGACCACGGCGATGAAGAGGGCAAACTGACCGATCGGGCAGCGCTTCACCCCTTTGGGTATCAAAGCCGAATCCATATTTCTTACCTCGTTGCCGGTTTAAGTTATTGGCACTTCCGGTTGCCCCGCGGCGCGGGATCCCCCATCGGGTCAGCCTTTTTTGACCTGGTTGTCGCCCGCTTTGCGGACCCATTCCCGGCTGGACAGGTAGTACACCTTGGTGTTGGTGCCCAGTCGCTCCAGCAGCCGGAAGGCCTTGGGGTTGCGCGATTTGCCCTCATGGGCCATGTCCGGCTGGGCCAGCTTGTGAACGGTGTGGCCGGGGTTGTTCAGATCGCCGAAAACGATGGCGCCCGCCGGGCAGGCCTGGGTGCAGGCCGTCTGGTACTCGTGTTCGGCGAGCTCGCGGCGGCCCTCCAAAAAGGCCTGGTTCATCGCGGTCTGATAGCGGCTGTAGCAGAAGCCGCACTTTTCGACCACGCCGCGCATGCGCACCGACACATCCGGGTTGAGCGATCGCTCCATGCCGTCCGGCCACACCGGGTCCCACCAGTTGAACTGGCGCACATGGTAGGGACAGGCGGCCATGCAGTAACGGCATCCGAAGCAGCGGGTGTAAATCTGGCTCACGATGCCGGTGTGCATGTCGTAGTCGGTGGCGGTGGCGGGGCAGACCGACACGCAGGGGGAATGGCCGTGGTGCCCCTCGCACTGCTGGCAGGGCCGCGGAAGGTAGCACTCCTCCGCGCTCGGAAAGGCCTTGCCGTTGGACACCCGGTAGACCTGCATCCAGGACACGCTCAACAGCTTGTCGGTGTCGTCTTCACGGAACGGCACGTTGTTCTCAGCCATGCAGGCCACCATGCAGGCCCCGCACCCCGTGCATTTGTCCAGGTCGATGACCATTCCGTATTTCTTGTTCTTCTGCTGATCCATTCGAACACCCTTAGTTGGCAATTTGGTTCAAATCTGTCTTAGGACCGAATGCAATCCGCTACGCCTTCGCCAGTTTGGCCCGGATGCCCCAGCCGGCCTCCAGGCCGGTCCCGGGGTCTTCCACGGGACCCATCAGTTCGTTGGTGCTCACCCCTTTGCCGGCCAGGAACCGGTCGTAGGCCGTGTGCCCCAGGCCGCGCACCATGCCGACCAGGCCGGGCATGATGCCGTCGAAGAGATACACTTTGACCTTGGCGCTGCCCTTGGGGGTGCTCAGCACGGCCTCGGCACCGTCGGCGAGCCCGATTTCCCTGGCCGTCGCCGGGTTGACCTCCACCCGCACGTCGTTTTTGGAAAGGACGGTCGCCTCCACGGACTTGACGAGGAAGGGCGGAGACCCGACATAACCGGCGGTAAGCCGCATGGAGTCGTAGGGAACGAGGGTCAGCGGATAGGAGGCTTCGTCCCCCGGCGCCTTGAAGGCGGCATAGGCCGGCAGCTTGGCGATGTCGGCGTTCGTGAATTCGAATTTTTGGCTTTTGGTTTCAAACGGCCCCGGGGCGAACTTGTCGTCCACCCGATAGCCGCTCTTTTTGAGGGGCTCCCACGCAGGACCCAGCGTCTGCTTGAGGCAGGCCTCGTAGCTCTCCCACTGGAAGGCCCCGGCCACCGTGCCGCCGACGGCCTTGGCGAGCCGGATCACCACGTCCCCCGTGGGCTGGGTCTTGAAAAGCGGCTTCACCACCGGCTTGGCGAGTCCGATGATGGGCTTGGGAAAGCCATGGGCGCCCGGAACGTCCTCGAACCGCTCCAGGTAGATCGGACTCGGCAGGACGTAGTGGGCCATGGCGGCCGTTTCATCCATGTAGGAAGAAAAGCTGACGATGAGCGGGATCTTCTGGAAGGCTTTGATCACGCTCTGGGTGTCCGCAAGACTGTAAGCCGGGTTGGCGCTGCTTACGAATAGCACCTGGACCGGCCCGGTCGGCCCCGCGGACAGGGCTTCGGGCAGGCGGTTCAGCAGGTACCGCGTCATTGGGAAGCTTTTGGTGCCGGCCCCGTCCACCCGCGGCTGCTGCATGCCCTTGGAGGCGACGGCGTCCATTTCCGGCTCGGGCCAGCGGATGTAGTCGGGCTCGGGCACGGCGATCACGCCGCCCGGCGTGTTGATGCTCCCCACGAGCGCGTTCAGATAGTGGACGGCCAGATACTCCTGCAGGTTTCCCGGCACCCGGCCCGCCCCCCGGCCGCAGATCGCCAGGGGTTTCTTGGCGCCGGCGAAGGCCTTCGCCAGATCGACGATGGTCTTGGCCTCGAGGCCGGTCGCCTTGGAAACCGGTTCCGGTGCGTAGGCTTCGCCGGCCAGTTTTTTGAGCGCGCTCAGACCCTCGGCCTTGTCATCCACGAACCCCTTCCGATACAGGCCCTCTTTGAGGATCACGTGGATCATGCCCATGGCCAGCGCACCTTCCGTGCCGGGCTTGACCGGCAGCCACTGGTCGGCCTTGGCCGCGGTCTTGGAAAGCCGGGCCTCGACCTGGCTCACCCGGCCGCCCTGGGCCTGCAGGGCGCCCTTGGCCCGGAACATGTACGGCGGCGACCCCCAGCCCTCGATCAAACCGCTGCCGAAGCTCAGCACGTAGGTGGATTGTCCGATGTCGAAGCCGGCCATGGCCCGGTTGCCCTGGGTCAGATGGAGCGCCATTTCATAGGCGTCCTGCATGGAGGGGGTGCGGATGAAGTTCGGGGAACCGTAGACCGTGAGAAACCGCCGGCACAGCTCCGCGGTGGTGCCGCGGTCGGTGTCCGAAACCCAGGCCACCGCCTGGGGCTGGCCCTTTCCGCGCAGTTCCTTCAGCGTCGAGGCGATCTCGCTGATGGCCTGGCTCCAGGGAATTTCACGCCAGACGCCGTCTATTTTTTTCATGGGGGCCTGCACGCGGGTGGGGCCGTAGAGCATCTGGGTCCCGGAGGCGCCCAGGATGCAGACGCCGCCGTCGTTGACCGGGTGTCCCTTCAGCCCTTCGATCTTGACCACGCGCTCGTCGACCTTGCGCACGCTGATCCCGCAGCCGCCGGGGCACAGCGTGCAGGTGGAGGTCACATAGCTGGTCTCGCCCTTCGGCGGCACCGGCGTCCACGGCCAGTTCTGGCTCCAGATGGAGAAATCATCGGTAATTTTCCACGGCAGCGGGGAAAGCGCCGTGCCCGCTGCGCCGCCGATGACGAATGACAGGAAACTTCGTCGGTCGATTTTCATCTATCCCTTCCCCTCGTGAATCAACAGATGGGTTTGATCTTCCCGGACCTCATCATGGCCGTTATTTGTGGCAGACGAAACAGCCGTCTTTCTGGGTCTGCACGCTGCCGGCGGCCATGTGAGCCTTCTCATGGCACTCGGCGCAGTCGTCCATTTTCATGCGGTCCCAGGAATTGCGCTTGAGGCCGAGCATGTTTTCGCCCCAGATGTCCCGGCTGTATCCCGTGATCCGGTTTTGCTGGTAAGGTTTGAGCGTCTCGGAATCGCCGATGGGGCCGTGGCAGGTGACGCACTCCATTTTGCCCGCCTTCACGTGGGCGGCATGCGAGAAAAAGACGCAGTCCGGCTGCCGGGAGTAGACCAGCCAGGGCACTTCCCGCTCCTTCTTCACGTAATTTTCGACGAACTTGATCTCTTCGGGGTCCTCGCTGTTGGCCTCTTCGTGACACTGGACGCACTGGGCCAGCTTCGGGACCCCGGAGTAGGAGCCGTCCTCACGGAAGAAGTGGCAGCTCTCGCAGCCGTTGTCCACCAGCCCGTTGTGCAGGGCATGGTTGAAGTCGACCGGCTGCTTTTTCTGGGAGTAGAGCAGGGCCGGAAAGGCCACCCAGCCGACGAGCAGGCTGCCGATAAGCCCCAAAATAAAAAAGAGGATGATCGGCCCGCCGGCCCCATCCTCTTTTTCGCCATGCTCGGATCCTGGTGATGTGAGGTTCGCTTTCGGTTCTTCCATGGACACCCCATTGCGCTGAAGTTGATTAAGGTCGTCGCGGCGTGCACCTCATCCCGCCCGCGCACTCGGGCAGGCCAGTGCCGCTACGGGCCGGGATGATGTGGAATTTGAGCCGGTTCTGTACCTTATCCGTTTCCGTGTTGTCAAGGGGAAATAGGGGGGAAAGGGACGGCCTTGGCAGCCGTCCCTATTGCATGGATTGGTAGCTGTGCAGACCCGGCAGCAGGTTCACGCCGAAATAGGTGAAAAGCACTGCCGCGAAGCCGATGAGGGTCAGGTAGGCGATCCGCCGCCCGCGCCAGCCGCGCATCATCCGGGCATGCAGCATGGCGGCGTAGACGAACCAGGTGACGAGCGACCAGGTTTCCTTGGGATCCCAGCCCCAGTAGCGCCCCCAGGCGGAGTTCGCCCAGACCGCGCCGGTGATGATGCCGGCGGACAGGAAGAGAAAACCGAACATCACCAACTGGTGCGTCAACTCGTCCAACACCGACGCGGGGGGGAACCGGCCGACCAGGCCGGCTTCCTCTTCGTCCCGTCCGGACTTCATGAGATACATGACGCTCACGCCGCAGGCGACGGCAAATGCGCCGTATCCGATAAAACAGGTGATCACGTGGGCGATCAGCCAGTTGCTCTTGAGGGCGGGGATGAGGGGCTGGATGCGGTCGCTGATGTTGGGCGAAAGCGAGGCGTAGGCGATGGCCAGAAACGCCAGCGGCGCCGAGAAGACGCCGATCACCCGATTGCCGTAGCGCCACTCGATGTAAAGGTAGATGGCGATGATGGTCCATGCGAAGAATATCAGCGACTCGTAGAGATTGGACAACGGCGCATGGCCGAAGCCCATCTGGTAGGACTCCACCCAGCGAAAACCCATGCCGGCCGTGTTGGCGACCCAGCCCGCGATGGCCACCCACGTGGCCAGCCGGCCGAAGGAGGCCTTCCGGAACACCCAAGCGAAGATATAGACAAACCCGGCGAGTCCGTAAATGAACGTTGTGGCCGACAGAATCAGAGAACTGGTCATAGGGGCATCTCAATCCAACATCGGTTTGGGTTCAGTGTTTAGTCCTAAATGGCGTGTCACTTCAGTTGCTGGAGCGCCGCCGAGAGCCGTTGGACCCGCCGCACCATGGCGGCCTTGTTCTTGTTGGCGGTCCCGCACACGGTCACCCGCGTGATGCTTCCCTGCCGGCTCGCATGGATGCACACCTGCTGGTGAGACCTGAAGAAGGTGACATAGCAGCCGACGATCATCAGGATGAATCCGATATAAACAAGGTCCACGCCGGGGTCCTTGTTGACCTGCAGCCCGGTGTAGTGTCGCTCCTTGAACTGGTCGATGGCGATCACCACCTCCCCCCGGCGCATCCGGTCGAAGGTCGGAAAACGGATCGGCAGCACCACTTCCTCCGCCGGCCCGTTCGGCGGCGTGAGGCGCCCGGTGAAGGCGTCCCCGACCGGATGCCCGCGGAACTGGGCGTTGTGCCGGATGTCGGCCAGCGCAAAGGTTCCCAGGCTTTCGGGGATGACGAACTCCTCGCCGATTTTCATCTCCCGGGTGTACACCATGCCGGTGCTGCGGCTGGTAAAGCTCAGCACGGCTTCCCGGGCCGGCAGCCACCCGTAGCTGGATTGAAAACTGCTGATCCCCTGGTAACGCAGCGGGTCGTTGACG
>CAZLSV010000013.1:40983-53650 GCA_964562235.1 uncultured Desulfatibacillum sp. | reverse complement strand
TGGGCGCCCCGGTTTCGTAAAAGCTCACGTCGAAATCGTCGCAGCGGATGGCGAAGGGCAGGCGCAGCCGCTCGCCGGCGTTGCGCAGGGTGACCTGTTGAACGCTTTCGCCCTCCGGAATGGTGACGAAGCCGTCGAATCCGAAAATGGACCCGATCAACCCCCCGATCAGCAGCAAAACGACGCTCAGGTGCACGGTGTAGACCCCAAAACGGGTCCAGCGCCCGGTTTCACCGAAGAGGTGGAACTCATCCGTCGACCCGGCTTCGGCCTGGACGGCGCGGGCCTTTCGGGAGAAGTAAGCGAGATACAAGCCGCGCAGGGTTTCCGGCGGCCTGGCATCATCGAATTCAATGCGATCCGGAAGGTTTTGGAAGCGGGCGGCCTGGAAGCGCGGTTTGCGAACGAACAGGATCTTGCGCTGTGAAGAGATCCGGTCGGCCGAGCAGACGATGATGTTGGCGGCCAGCAGCACGATCAGAATCTGGAACCACCAGGAGTGGTACATGTCGAAGAGCCCCAACACCGAAAAAAAGCGATAGAGGGTCTCTCCGAAAGCAGCCACGTAGGCGGCCGGCTCGCTGTTTTGAGGGATGAGGGTCCCGATGATGGAGGTCGTCGCCAGCGACAGCAGCAAAACCATGGTCAGTCGGACCGAGGCCAGCAGTTCCCAAATGGCGTCGAGCAGACCGTTGGAAGTGGATGTGGCGGCCATGCGCAAAACGCAATCCTTTCTCAGCTTTTAGCGTATACACCGCGCGATTTGGCGTAGACCATCCCCTTCTTGGTCAGCTTGTAAAGCGCGTTGCTGAGCTGGCGGTCATCGAGGGCCGTTTTGCTCTTCAACTGGGCGATGGTGATGCCGTTGCGACTGCGCCGGATGCTTTTAAAAACGGAGTCCAGCACCGTGTCCTGTCGCACCCGCGCCGCCGCCGGCCGGCCCGGTTGGCCTCCCCGCTTGGATTTGGCCCTGTCCGCCGAACCGAGCTTGTTGATGCGCTTGGCGATCTTGTTGACTTTCTTCGAAAGCCCGGAAAGCGCCTTTGAAACTTCGGATAGCTGATCCTGAACTTTTTGCATGGCGAATCCCTCCTATCAAGAGGTTGAAAAACCGAAATACAGTAATGGAACACTAGAACATGCGCGTCCGGAAGTCAATCGGGCCCGGAAGAAAAAGTCGATCGGCCCCGTTTTGCTTCTTCCGGAGGTTTTGCCCCGCCGGGTCCGGCGGCCGGCGGACATCGGCGGGGTCTTCAAACCCTGCCGGCCCCGGGCATGCCGATCCAAAAATACCATGACCTCTCCCCTGCTTTCTGTTAGGATTGCCACTTCGGCCTCACGTGAGGCCCGGTTGTTTTTCACGACACGAGCGGATAAGGATTTATGCAACGACTGAGCGACGACGCCTGCCGACCCTCCGGCCTGCGGCCGGCATGGGAAGACAAACTGAACGAGGCGCAACGGGCCGCCGTCGAGCACACCGAAGGCCCTCTGCTGGTCATCGCCGGCGCGGGCAGCGGCAAGACCCGCACCCTGACCCACCGGGTCGCCCGCCTGGTGTCGGCCGGCGTTCCGCCGGCGGCGATCCTGCTGCTCACCTTCACCCGCAAGGCATCCCAGGAAATGCTGCTGCGGGCGAGCCGCCTGCTGGACGAGCGCTGCGAGCGGGTCTCCGGCGGCACGTTTCACTCCTTCTCCAATCTCAAACTGCGCCAGTACGCCCCCCGCCTGGGCCTTTCGCCGGACTTCGCCATCCTGGACCGCAGCGACGCCGAAGACCTCATCGGTCTCATCCGCAAGGAGACCGACGCCCCCGCGGGCCGGCCCCTGCCCCGCAAAAACACCCTGGCCGACATCTTCAGCCGGGCCGTGAACAAGGTGCTTCCCATCGAAGAGGTCGTCTACGCCGACTATCCCCATTTTACCGAGCTGACGGAAACCCTCGTGTCCATGTTCGGTGAGTACACCCGGCGCAAGCACGAACACCACTTCCTGGACTACGACGACCTGCTGGTTTGCTTCCAGCGGCTGCTGCAGGACTTCCCGGATGTCCGCCGCCGCATCTCCTCAGGCCACCAGTACATCATGGTCGACGAATACCAGGACACCAACAAGATCCAGGCGCAGATCCTTTACCTGCTCACCGATGCCAACCGCAACATCATGGTGGTCGGTGACGACTCGCAAAGCATCTACGCGTTTCGCGGCGCCAATTTCCGCAACATCATGGAGTTCCCATCCCTCTTCCCGGACGCCCGCATCATCGGTCTGGAGGAAAACTACCGCAGCACCCAGCCCATCCTCGATCTGACCAACATCGTCATCGAACGCGCCCGGGAAAAATACTCCAAACACCTCTTCACCCGCCGGGGGGGGGGCGCGGTGCCCCAGATGATCGAAACCGAGGATGAAAACACCCAGTCGCGTTTTGTGGTGGAGCGCATTTCGGATCTGCGCGCCCGGGGCGTGTGCCTGCGGGAGATGGCGGTGCTTTTCCGCGCCGGTTTTCATTCCTTCGATCTGGAAATCGAACTGGCCCGGGAGGGGATTCCATTTATCAAAGTGGGAGGGTTCAAATTCACCGAATCCGCCCATATCAAGGACACGCTCGCCCACTTGCGCGTGATCGCCAACCCCTATGATCGCATCAGCTGGTACCGGATCCTGCAGCTGATCGAAAAGGTCGGCCCTCGCAGCGCTCAGCGCATCTACGACGCCATCGTGCAGGCGAAGGCCGGCCTTGAGGGGCTTTTTGAGCTGAAAGGCAAAAACCCGGAGATCGAGCGGCTCAAGGCGCTCTACCGGGCCCTCGATGCCGCCGAGATGACCGTGGCGGAGTTGGGAGCCGCGGTGGTTCAGTATTACCTGCCCATCCTCAAGCGCAGCTTCGACGATCACCCGCGGCGCTCGAAAGACCTCGAACAGCTTCTGGGAATCATGGAACGCTACGGCCGCCTGGAGCCTTTTCTGACGGACATGGCCCTCGAGCCGCCCAACATCAGCGCGGAGGAGAGGCTTCTCGCCGAAAACGACGGCGAGGACCGCCTGGTCCTGTCCACGATCCACTCGGCCAAGGGGCTGGAATGGCACACCGCGTTCGTCATCTGGGCGCTGGACGGGCGGTTCCCCTCGCTGCACGCCCAGTCGCGCGAGGAGGACATGGAGGAGGAGTTGCGGCTGATGTACGTGGCGGCCACGCGCGCGCGGGAGGGTCTGGTCTTCACCTACCCTCGCCAGGTCTACGACCGCAGTCTGGGCATCATCCTCAACCGCCCCTCGCGCTTCATTGACATGATCCCGGAGGAGGTCCTCGAAAAACGCTCCATCGGCTTTCCCGGCCGTTCACAGTACCGCTGGTAAAAATAGAAGGGGAGGCGGGAGACCTGATCGGTCCCCAGCCCCCCCCTTTTTTTTGAGATTCATAGAATTTTCAGGCCGGCGTCATCCGGCCTGAAAATTCAATCGGTGAAAAACCCCCACCAGACAAATACGACGAATGCCACGATGGCGAGCCCGGCCATGAGGTAGCCCTTGATGTTCGGCGGCTTTTCGGCCAGCCCCAGCCGGGTGACCCCCCCGACGCTTTTCCCGCAGGAGTGACACACCTTGGCATCGAGCGGGAGGTAGACGAAGCACTCCGGGCACTTTTTCGTCATGTGCCTGTGAGGGGACGGGTCAGCGGCGCCCTTTCGTTTGGAACTGGCCATCGAACCTCCTGAAGTCTACTTCGTCGTCGTTCGAAACGGCTGTTGAAACCGGCGCTGCCGTCGGCAGCGCCCGCGTTGCACGGCACTGACCAGTGCTCGCGAGTCCGCCGCCAGCCGCCGCCTTCCCGGTCGCCCGGCGCCATGGCCGGCGGCCGAACGCGCCGCTTTCAACACCCTTGTCAAACTTGGCTGAAGTCCTTTCGGCGCTCGATCTCGCTGCTGTTGCGCTGCTGGCTCATCCAGGCCTCCCAGATCTTCATCTGCTTCTGCTGAAGCAACTGCTCCCGGATCTGGCTGCGTTCCGTTTCCAAGCCTTCCATGGCCGGCTCCTTCAGCTCCACGAAGCGCAGGACGCAATACCCCTTCGCGGTCTGGACGGGGTCTGCGGCCAGCGGACGGCCCGCGGACAGATCAAACGCGGCCCGATTGATTTCGGGTTCATTGCCGAGACCGGGGATGGGGTCGCTGCGTTTGATGAAATCCGATCGGCCCGGGGACACTCCGATCTTCTTGGCGGCCTGCTCCAGGCTGACGCCGGCCTTCACGTCCGCCACCAGCGATTCGGCCTCCTTGCGGGCCATTTCTCTCTGTTTTTCCTTGATCCAGTCCTGCCGAACGACGGCTTCCACGGCCGAAAGCTCGGGGATCCTCGAAGGCCGGGCCTCCGCCACCTGCAGAAGATAAAACCCGTCTCCCAGGTCCTGGACCTCGCTGATCTCGCCGGGGGTCAGCTGAAAGGCCGCCTGGGCGAATTGCGCCGGCTGGGCCACCCCTTTCACCGCGCCCGTGCGGGGAAAAAAATCGGTGGTTTTCACTTCGAGCTTCCGCGCCGACGCCGCGGCGGCCAGATCGCCTCCGGTCGAGGCCGCATCGTAAAGCGCGTCGGCTTCGTCATAAGCCTTCGTGCGTGCGCGTTCGCGTGTGAGCTGGTTTTGAATGTCGGCCTTGGCCTCCTCGAAGCTGCGCGTGCGCCCGTCGTTGACCTTTTCGACCTTGATCAGATGCAGCCCGAAACGCGTCCGCACCGGATCGCTGATCTGGCCGGGGGAGAGCGCGAAAGCGACGTCGGCGAAAGGCTGAATCATGGCTTCCTTGGGAAATGCCCCCAGGGCGCCGCCCTGGGCCTTGCTGCCCTCATCCTCGGAGTACAGCTTGGCGAGCTCGGCGAAATCCTTGCCTTCGCGGGCCATTTTCTGGACCTCCTGAATTTTCCCCTGCGCCTTTTCGACCGCCTCCGGCGTGGCGTCGGCCGGCAGCCGGATCAGGATGTGGCGGGCTTCCACGGTCTTGGGGATCACGAAGCGCTCGGAGTTGGCATCGTAGTATTCCTGCAGGGCCTGTTCCGCAACGACGGTGGCGGCGGCAAACATCTCCGGGGGGATCCGCACATACCGGACCTGAACCTCCGGCTCCGTCCGGTAGGATTCTTTGGTGCGTTCAAAAAACTGCGCGACCTCTTCCGGGGAGGGGGAGAGGTTTTTGAAACGCTCGGCGTCGACGCAGGCGAAATCAACCTTTACCGCCAAGTTGTTCCATCGGTACCACTCCTGCACCTCGGTGTCGGACACCTTGGCGCTTTGGGTGATCAGCCGCATGAGCTTGCCGGAGAGAAGGTTTTCACGCTGGCCCGCCTCGAAGGATTCAGGCGTCAGCCGATTGATCGACAGCACCTGCTGATAGCGCCGGCGGTCGAACGTCCCGTTGGACTGAAAGGCGGGAATCCGGCGAACCGATTGCGACAGCTCGTCGTCGTTCACCTCCAATTTCAGGCGCGCGGCCGCCTGCCGCATCAGGGTGCGATCGATCAGCTGGTCGAGCGCCCGCGTCTGAAGGTCGAGCGACTTGAGCAGTTCGTCGGTGAGGTTGGCCCCGAAGTTCTGCCGCACCTGATCGAGCAACTGGTTGTAGGCGGTGCGATAGCCTTCCAGTGAAATCGCCTCGCCGTTGACCGTGGCCACCACGCCCTCCTGCTGGCTGGTCCAGCTGCCGACGCCCCAGAAAACGAAGACCACCACGATGGCAAAGAGCAAGGCCTTGATCAACCACGTTCCCGCATGTCTGCGCATAAAATCAAGCATTCGTCTTTTCTCCGATCCGATTCCGCTGCCGCTTCCGCCGGATATTTCAATGGGATGAACCGTTGCCGTCGTCTCTGCGATGGCTCAAAGAATCAGCTTTGGTGCTTTCTGCTCCCGGCTGATCTTTGTCCCCACGGTGATGGAACACAAAGCACAAAGATATTCGTATTTCTCCCCCTCCGGCAGCACCAGCAGCAGCCGCTTGCGGACGGGGACCGCCTTGCGGCAGCGCGGGCAGAAGAGCTCGGTGGCGTCGAACTCCTTGTAAACGCCCTGATTCCGGGCTTCGCGCGGCCGTTTGGTAAACGGGTTAATCATGCCTTGCGTCCATCCCGCCCGATCCATGCCCCGGTTGGGGGCGGAGGCGAGATCATAGCTGTTGCGTTTATAAGAAATTTCTGATTTTATTTTTCGCGGCATCTTTTGTCAACAGCTTTAGATGAAATAACTGTTGACATGGTATGGCATCTTTGTTAGCTAAAAAAGGTTTTTGACCGGGGCTGTAGCTCAGCTGGGAGAGCGCATGAATGGCATTCATGAGGCCAGGGGTTCGATCCCCCTCAGCTCCACCATTAAAAACAACCGGCTGAACCTTTCGCCGGACGCTTGAAAAAATCGCTTTCGTTCCGAAAAAACAGACGGCCCGCCGATTATCGGTGGGCCGTCTGTTTTTTTTTGCGGCAATTGAAACCGCGGGAGTCTCCGCCCCTGACTGATCGCTGCCCGCAGCTGCTGCCAGTGGCAACCTGAAAAATTTCGCAATACGATATACCAATTCTCAATGCGAAATTTTCCTTGACAGCCCGCCGGCGGCTTTCCTATAAAAAGCCCAATCGGTTCATTGCGTCCCATCATCAAAGAATCGAAATCCTGTCCCGGAAAGGCCTTCGACGTGAAAAAAGTCACCGCGCACACCCTGATCGAGAAAAAGAGAGCCAAACAGCCCATCACCTGGCTGACCGCCTACGACTATCCCATGGCGCAATTCGAGGAAAAAGCCGGCATCGACATCATCCTGGTGGGAGACTCCATCGGCATGACGACCTATGGCTTCGACTCCACCCTCCCGGTCACCATGGATCTGCTGATTCCTCACACCAAGGCGGTTCGCAAGGGAGCGCCCAGCGTTTTTCTGATCGGCGACATGCCCTACATGACCTACCAGGTCTGCTCCCAGGAGGCGGTCCGCAACGCGGGTCGGTTCATGGCGGAGTGCGGCTGCGACGCGATCAAGCTCGAAGGCGGCCGCGAGGTGCTCGACACGATCAAGGCGATCCTGCGCGCCACAGTGCCGGTGGTGGGACATTTGGGGTTGACGCCCCAGTCCATCGCCATGCTGGGCGGCTTCAAGGCGCAGGGGCGGGATGTCGACGCGGCCGTGCGCCTGATCGAGGACGCCAAGCTGCTGGAGGAGGCCGGGGTCTGCATGATTCTGCTCGAGGCCGTGCCCCCGGAGGTTGGCAAAATTATCGCCGAGCGCGCCCAGATCCCCATCATCGGGATCGGCGCCGGCCCCCATGTCGACGGGCAGTGCCTGATCGTCCACGACATGCTCGGCATGTTCGACGCCTTCACGCCGAAATTCGTCAAGAAATATGCGAGCATCGGCGAGCAAATCGTCACCGCGCTGAAGGATTTCACCCAGGACGTGAGCCGAGGCGGCTTCCCGGCCCCCGAGCACTGCTACAAGATGCCGGAGTCCGAGCTCCGCAAGCTCGAAGCGTTGGTCAAACCTGTTAAATAAAACCGGTGGAGAGACTCGGTCCGTGACCCTGAAACGATTCACACTGAACTACGGCAAGGGCACCGTCTCCTTCAGCCTTCCCGAGGAGCAGGTGCTTTGCGAGATCCTCGGCCGCCCGCATCCGGCTGTCGATTTTGAGACGGCATACCGGCAGGCCCTCGAGCACCCGATCGACGCGCCGCCGCTCCGGGAGCTGGTGCGCCCCGGTGAACGGGTCACCCTTGCCGTGAGCGACATCACCCGCGTCTGGCAGCGCAACGATCTCTCTTTGCCGATCCTGCTGGAAACACTGAACGCCGCCGGGGTGCCCGACGAAAACGTGACCATCGTGATTGCCGTCGGCGGACACCGGTTGAACACCGCCGATGAGCACATGGAGATCTGCGGCCAAAACGTCTGCCACCGCGTGAAGGTGATCAACCACGACGCCCACAACCTGGAAAGCATGGTCTATCTGGGCCGAACAAGCCGGGGCACCGAGGTGCGGGTGAGCCGCCTGGCCATGGAGTCCGACCGGTTGATCCTGACCGGCGGCACGATCTTCCACTACATGTCGGGCTATGGCGGCGGCCGCAAGAGCGTCCTGCCCGGTCTTTCCCACATCGACACGATCCGCCAGAACCACGTCCTGGGGCTCTCCCCCGAGGTCGGCCAGGGGTCCAACCCCCTGTCCGCCTCGCGGATCACCCGCGGAAACACGCTCCACGAGGACATGATGGAAATCGCCGGCTTTGTCCAGCCGGATTTTCTAATCAACATCGTTCCCACCCTCGAAGGGGGCGTCGCCGGGGTCTTTGCCGGCAACTGGGCTTCGGCCTGGCACGAGGCGACCCGCCTGGTGGACCGGATTTTCGGTGTGCCGATCGAAGCGACGGCGGACATCGTCGTCGCCTCGGCCGGGGGCTACCCACGGGACATCAACCTTTATCAGACCGGCAAGGCGATGGACAACGCCGGCTACGCCATGCGGCCGGGCGGTGTGGCCATCATCCTTTCGGAGTGCTCCCAGGTGCGCGACCCGGAGACCTTTTTCAAGTGGTTCGGATACCCGAGCAGCCGGGACCTGGAGCTGGCCCTGCGCGCCGGTTTTCACCTCGACGGCTGGGTCGCGCTCAAACAGCTGGAGTGCAACGCCAAGGGCCTGTTCATCCTGGTCACGCGTCCGGAAAACGCCGAAGCGCTGAAGCCCACGGGCTTTACGGTTTGCGCCGGCATCGAGGAGGCGCTCGCGCTGGCCACCCGCAAATGCGCCGCGCGCGCGCCCCGGGTCACCGTCATGCCCCAGGCCTCGCTCACGCTTCCGATTCTCAAGGCGACCCATGTCTGAGGACGTCAAGCCGGGAAGCACGATCAAATCGCTGGTGAAGGCCCTGCGCCTGCTCAAGCTGTTTTCAGCGCAGCGCAACCTGTGGACCGCCGAGGACATGGCGGCGGCGCTGGGATACCACAAGAGCTCCGTGCAGCGCCTGTTGACCACGTTGGAAAAAGAAGGATTCCTGTCCAAGGTGGCGCCTCGGCGCAGCGAATACCGGTTGGGACCGGACATCCTGTACCTGGGCAACGTGGCCGAGGCGAACCTGGACCTGCGTTCGGTTGCGCGGCCGGTGATGGTGGAGTTGGTGCGCCGCACCCGGGAAACCTGCTACCTGTGCGTCGCCGACCAGGGCCGGTGCCTTTACATCGACAAAGCGGAGTGCTCCCAGCCCATCCGCATCATCCACCAGGTCGGACAGCGCAACCCCATGCACTGCACCGGGGTCGGCAAAGCCCTCATGAGCGGAATGGACGATGATGCCATCGACCGGTTGATCGCCGCCCAGGGGCTGAGCGCGCATAGCCGCAACACGATCACCGACCGGAACCGGCTGCGGCAGGAGATCGAGGCTGTCCGCCGCACGGGTGTTGCGCTCGACAACGAAGAGCTCGATCTCGGGGTGAAGTGCGTCGCCGCCCCGATCAAGAACCGCACCGGCGCCGTGGTGGCCGCCATCAGCCTTTCCGGACCCGCTCAACGCTTCCCGGCAGCCGCCATCCGGCGCTTCGAAGGGGAGATCAAAAAGGCGGCCATGGAGATATCACGAACGCTCGGGTTCGAGCCACCGGCCGCCAGCGGGGGAACCGGCCGGCCGTCCAGCAATACGCACTTGACAGGTCATGGCAATCCAACATAGATTTAAAATTTCGACGGCGTCATCGTTGTGGTCCCCACTCAATCCCAAATTCAGCAGCAAGGAGGAAACAAAATGAAGAAAGTTCTAGTGTTCGGTCTCGCAGTGCTGATGGCAGTCACGATGGCCGGCCCGGCCGCGGCGCAGTACAAGGCCACGATGAAACTGGCCTCCACCCAGAGCATGGACCACCCCTACATGGTCGGGGCCCAGAAGTTCGCCGACCTCATCAAGGAGCGCACCAACGGCCGCATCGAGATCAAACTCTATCCCAGCAACCAGCTCGGCAAGGGCGAGCGCGAGATGACCGAGGGCATCCAGCAGGGCGCCATCGACCTGCTCGTGACCTCCACCGGGCCGCTGGGCGGCTTCAGCCCCTCGATCAACATTCTCGACTTCCCCTTCCTGTTCCGGGACAACGCCCACGTGGACCTGGTGCTGGACGGCCCCGTCGGCCGCAAACTGCTCGACGACTTCGAGAAGGCCAACATCAAGGCGCTCTCCTTCTGGGAAAACGGCTTCCGCCACCTGACCAACAACAAGGTCTCGGTCAAGAAGGTGGAGGACGCCAAGGGTCTCAAGATCCGCACCATGGAAAACAAGGTCCACCTGGCGGCCTGGAAGGAAGCGGGCCTGAACCCCACCCCGATGGCCTGGGGCGAGGTCTACACGGCCCTGCAGCAGCGGGTCATCGACGGCCAGGAGAACCCGGTGGCGGTCTACTACGCCTCCAAGTTCTGGGACGTGCAGAAGAATTTTTCTCTCACCGCGCACGTGTACTCGCCGTCGCCCTTCCTGATGAGCAAGAAGACTTTCGACGCCATGCCCAAGGAAGACCAGGAGCTGTTTGTGAAGACCGCCTACGAGGCGGGCAAGTTCCAGCGCAAGACCAACCGCGACGCCGAAGAGGCCAAGATTCAGGAAATCGCCAGCAAGGGCGTCACCGTGGTCCGCGACGTGGACCGCGAGAGCTTCAAGAAGGCCATGGCCCCCATCTACGACCAGTTCAGCAGCCAGTTCAGCAAGGCCGACATCGAGGCCATCATGAACGCGAAGTAGTTCCGATGAAATCAGCGGGCGCCCATTCTGCGCGGCGGAAGGGCGCCCTTTCTTTATCGACCGGCCATAGTTATTCCGGCAATAAAATATGCCAGACTCGACATTTCACACAAAAACGGAGCGGGGTGCCCGCCTGAACCCGAACAGGAGTTGGCATATTTGATTGCCGGTTTGATGAATGCGCGAATTTTGCCATTTCACGGAGCGGCGGAGCGACTTGCCGCGAGTTTAAACGTTCAATCCACAAGGTAATCACATCACATAAGGATCCTACCATGCGCGCACTGCAGGAGTTCAACGAATTTCTGATGAAAATAGGGAGCTGGGGGACGATTCTTTTCATGGCCGTCATCGGCATCGTCATTCCCTACGAGGTCATCGGCCGCTACGTGTTCGAAAGCATGAGCACCTGGTCCGGGGAGGTTTCGACCTACTCCCTGGCGTGGGCCTCCATGCTCGGAGGTGCGGTGGGTTTGAAGAGGGGCTACCAGGTCAAGATGGATTCGGTGGTGGAATCCGTGCCCCCGGGAGTGGCCCGGGCTTTGAAATTCCTGGCCTACCTCTCGTCTCTGTTCTTCTTCGGCATGATGTTCGGTTTCGGCCTGTTCCAGACCATCTACAACTGGAAGCAGACCTCGCCGGCCATCGGCCTCATCATGAGCTTCCCCTACGCAGCGCTGCCGGTGGGCTTCTTCATCATGTTTTTCCTGACGCTGGAGGAATTTCTGACATTTCTCGGCCTGGAGTCGAAAGGAGCTGCCGCATGATCGCCGTTTTCGCTTTTTCCTTCATCGGGCTTTTGTGCATCTCCGCGCCCATCACCGTGGCCCTGGGCGGCTCGGCCATGGCCTATGCCCTCATCAGCGGCAACGTCCCGATCACCACCCTGATCCAGACCACCTTCGGCGGCCTGGCCACCTTCCCGCTGCTCGCCATCCCGCTCTTCATGCTGGCCGGCAACCTCATGAACGAGGGCGGGATCACCCCGGACCTGGTGCGTTTCGCGCGCCTGCTCCTGGGGCACATCAAGGGCGGTCTGGGCCTCGCCACCATTCTGGCCTGCGCAATCTTCTCGGCGATCTCCGGGGCCGCCGTGGCCACCGCGGTCGCCATCGGCGTCGTCATGATCCCGGCCATGAAGGAGGCCGGCTACGACGAAGAGGTGGGCGCCGCCATGACCAGCGTGGCCTCCTGCATGGGCCCCATCATCCCCCCCAGCATCCCGTTCATCATCTACGGGGTCGCGGCCAACGTGTCGGTCGGCGCCCTGTTTCTGGGCGGCGTGATCCCCGGGCTTCTGCTGGGCCTTGCCTTGATGGTCTACATGTACTACGTGGCCCGCAAACGCAACTACCCCACCGACCCCAAGACCCCGACTCGGGAGGTCCTGGTGGCGGCCTGGAAAGCGCTTCCGGCGCTCTTCATGCCTGTCCTGATCATGGGCGGCATCCTGAGCGGCATTTTCACCCCCACCGAGGCGGCCGGCGTCACCGTGATCTATGCCGTGCTGGTGGGGATTTTCGTCTACCGCAAGCTGACCTGGAGCAGCTTTCCCAAGGTGCTGCTGCAGGCGGGGCTGGAGTCCGGCATGGTCATGCTGCTGATCGCCCTATCGGAGCCCTTCTCCTGGATCGTGGCGGCCGACCAGATCCCGCAGATTCTGATCGAGTGGATCTCGCACCTGACCACCTCGCCCTACATGATCCTGCTGCTCATCAACGTCTTTCTGCTGGTGCTCGGGATCCCGATCGAAACCGCGCCCGGCATCGTCATCGTCACCCCGGTCCTGGCGCCGATCGCGGCCACCATGGGCATCGACCCAGTGCACATCGGCATCATCATCTGCCTCAACCTGGTGCTGGGGCTGGTCACGCCGCCGGTGGGGGCGGTGTTGTTCGCGGTCTGCGGGGT
>CAZLSV010000013.1:30440-40973 GCA_964562235.1 uncultured Desulfatibacillum sp. | reverse complement strand
CGTCTCCATCGACCGTCTGGGCAGAGCCGTCTGGAAACCGTTTTTCGTCTCCCTGATCGTGCTGGCCCTGGTGACCTATATCCCCTGGCTGAGCACCTGGCTGCCGAAGACCCTGCTCGGCGGGTATTGACGAAGCCGCCCTCCCTTCGGGCCATCCGCCCG
The DNA here is from genome assembly GCA_964562235.1 of uncultured Desulfatibacillum sp. Classification (GTDB taxonomy): domain Bacteria; phylum Desulfobacterota; class Desulfobacteria; order Desulfobacterales; family SpSt-501; genus SpSt-501. The sequence continues at coordinate 40,811 of CAZLSV010000013.1, read as the reverse complement.
TTGACAACGTCTCATCCGCCCCGGGCCTCCGGGGACCACCCGCGCCCGGGGGCGGATGCGCTTCGAAAGGATTCGACTGTGACAAACCAACAGAACCCCCGCGGGCCGCTGCGCTCCTCCGAGATGACCAAAGGCGTCGACCGCGCCACGCACCGTTCCCTGCTCTATTCCATGGGCTGGCGCTCCGAGCACCTGGACAAGCCCCTGGTGGCGGTGGTCAACTCCTTTAACGAGCTGATGCCCGGCCACATTCACCTCAACGCCCTGTGCCAGGCGATCAAGCTCGGCATCGCCGAAGCCGGCGGGACCCCGCTCGAATTCCCGACCATCGCCGTCTGCGACGGGCTGGCCACCGGCCACAAGGGCATGAAGATGCCCATGCCGAGCCGCGAGTGGATCGCCGACTCGATCGAGATCATGATCACGGCGCACGCCTTCGACGCCATGGTGCTGCTGACCAACTGCGACAAGGTCACCCCGGGCATGCTGATGGCCGCCGCACGGCTGAACATCCCGTCTTTGCTGATTTCGGGCGGGCCCATGGACACGGGCTGCTTCCGCGGCAAGCGCGTCTGCTACAACGATCTCATGGAAGCGGAGGGGTTGGTCGAGCGCGGCAAGATGGACCCGAAAGAGCTGGCCGCCTTTGAAGAAGTGGCGGTGTGGGGACCGGGCGCCTGCGCCATGATGGGCACCGCCAACACCATGAACATCCTGACCGAGGCCCTGGGCATGACCGTGCCCGACGGCGCCCTGACCCCGGCCACCTCCGGCGCCCGCATGGCGCTTGCCCGCCGGGCGGGACGGCTGATCATGGACCTGCACGCCCAGAACACCCTTCCCCGCGACATCATGACCGCAGACGCCTTCCAGAACGCGCTCGCCGTGGACATGGCCGTGGGCGGGTCCACGAACACCTGCCTGCACCTGCCGGCCATCGCCGCCGAGGCCGGACTGACCCTCGACCTGGCGGAGTTTTCAAAAGCGGCCGCCAGGACCCCGCACCTGGTCCTGCTCAAGCCCGCCGGCCGGCATTTTCCACTGGATTTTTTCAATGCCGGCGGGGTGCCGGCGCTGATGAAGGAGTTGCTGGACAATGGCCTTTTCCATGGCGACTGCCGGACCGTCACCGGAAACACGATGTCCGCCAACCTCGCCGGCCGCCGCATCACGGATCCGGACGTGATCCGTCCGGTGAAGGCCCCTTTGAGCCCGACCGGCGGCCTGGCTATCCTACGAGGCAACCTCGCCCCCGAGGGCGCGGTGGTCAAAAAGGCCGCCGTGGCGCCGGAGATGCTGCGGCACAGCGGGCCGGCGCGGGTCTTCGAGCAGGAGGAGGAGGCGCTCGCGGCCATCTTCGACGGCCGCATCCAGCCCGGCGACGTGGTGGTCATCCGCTACGAGGGCCCCAAGGGCGGGCCCGGCATGCGCGAGCAGCTGCTGCCGACCTCGGCCATCATCGGCATGGGGCTCGGCACGTCGGTGGCCCTGGTCACCGACGGCCGCTTCTCCGGCGCCACCCAGGGCGCCTGCGTCGGCCATGTCACGCCGGAAGCCTATCTGGGCGGACCCATCGCGCTCGTTGCGGAGGGCGACCGCATATCGATCGACATCCCGGCCGGCCGCCTGGAACTCGATGTCCCGGCCGCGGAGCTTGAAAAACGCCTGCAGGACTGGCGCCTGCCGGAACGCGTCGGGCTGGATCGGGGAAGCCTTCTGGACCGCTACCGCCGCATGGTCGGACCGGCCAGCCGGGGCTGCACGCTGTCAGGGAGTTGAAAAAAAGAGCCTTCCTTGACTTCCATCGCCGTATGGCTTAGATAAACGGGTCGCTGAAGCAGTTGACCCGTTCACAGAGGAAGTCGGGGCCCGCCGCCGCCGGCCGTGTTACGTGATGAAGAAGACCAAAATCACCGCTATCCGCAACATCGGCATCATCGCCCACATCGACGCCGGCAAAACCACGGTGACGGAGCGGACCCTGTTCTACACGGGCCGATCCCACAAGCTGGGGGAAGTGCACGACGGCGAAGCCATCATGGACTGGATGCCCGATGAGCAGGAACGCGGCATCACCATCACCTCGGCGGTGACCACCTGCCTCTGGAAGGATATCGAAATCCACCTCATCGACACCCCGGGCCACGTCGACTTCACCATCGAGGTCGAGCGTTCCCTGCGGGTGCTGGACGGCGCCATCGGCGTCTTCAGCGCCGTGGAGGGCGTGGAGCCCCAGTCCGAAACGGTCTGGCGCCAGGCCGACAAATACCACGTCCCCAAGATCGCCTTCCTGAACAAAATGGACCGGGTCGGCGCCGATTTTTTCGGCACCGTCGAAATGATGAAAAGCCGGTTGAACGCCAACCCGCTCATTCTGCAGCTGCCGCTGGGCACCGGAGAGGACTTCCGCGGCGTGATCGATCTTCTGCGCATGCAGCTGATCCGCTGGGACGAATCCTCGCTGGGAACGGTTTTTTCAACCGGCGCGATCCCCGAGGACATGGCCGCCAGCGCCGCGGAGTACCGCGAACGGCTGGTCGCGGCTGCGGCCGAACACGACGACGCCCTGATGGAGGCCTACGTGACGGAGGCCGCGATCGACGAGTCGCTCCTGGTCGCCGCCGTCCGCCGCGCCACCATCCAGCTTAAAATGGTGCCGGTGCTTTGCGGCGCGGCCCTCCGCAACAAAGGCATCCAGCCGCTGCTCGACGCCGTGGCGCAGTTTCTGCCCAGCCCCGCCGATGTCCCTCCGGCGCGCGGGGTGCATCCCGAGACCGGAGAGATTATCGAGGTTCATCCGCGGGATTCCGAATCGCTGGCCGCGCTGATCTTCAAGGTCTCCATGATGGAGGGCCGCAAACTCTGCTTCGTGCGGGTCTACGGCGGGCGGCTCAAGGCCGGTGCCGACCTCTACAACCCCACGCTGAAGCGCAAGGAGAAGCTGGCGCGCATCCTGCTCATGCACGCCAACAAGCGGGAGCGTATCGAGGAGTCCGGGGCGGGCAGTATCGTCGGGGTGATCGGGCTAAAGGACGCCTCGACCGGAGACACCCTGTGCACGGCCGAGCACCCGGTACTGCTCGAGAAGATCGACGCCTACGAGCCGGTCATCTCCATTGCCGTCGAACCCAAGACCCACAGCGATCAGGAGAAGATCGACGAGGTCCTGGCCAAATTCACAGCCGAAGACCCCACCTTGCGGGTTCGCAAGGACGAGGACACCGGCCAGACCATCCTCTCGGGCATGGGCGAGCTGCACCTGGAAGTCATCACCAGCCGCATGCAGCGCGAGTTCAACACCAACGTCAATGTCGGCAAGCCCCAGGTCATGTATCGCGAGGCCATCGCCGCCCAGGCGCAGGCCAACGTCGCCTTCGACCGGGATATCGCCGGCCAGCGCCACTTCGCCGAAGCCGTCATCGAGGTCACCCCGCTGCCGCGCGGAACGGGCTCGACCTACGCTTCCAGGGTTTCGGCCGAAAACCTGCCCGGCCCCTTCGCCGAAGCGGCCCGCAAAGGCGCCCTGGCCGCCCTTGAGAGCGGGCCGGTCTCCGGCTACCCGGTGGTGGACGTGGCGGTCGTTCTCGTGGGCGCGGTCCCGCGGGACACCAGCAGCGAGCTCGCCTTCACCGTAGCCGCCTCCATGGCGTGCAAGGAGGCTCTCTCCCGCGCCACCCCCTTCCTGCTCGAGCCCATCATGACCGCCGAGGTCCTGGTGCCCGAAGCCTTTCTGGGCGAGGTGATCGGCGACCTCAGCGCCCGCAGCGGGAAAATCGAGTCCATCGACCACAAGCAGGGCGTCCAGGTCGTGACCGTGACCGTGGCGCTGTCGCGCATGTTCGGCTACTCCACGGCCCTGCGCTCCGCCTCCCAGGGCCGCGGAACCTTCTCGATGCACTTCACCCGCTTCGACCGCCCATGAAGCAAAAACGGCCCCTGACGGGGCCGTTTTTGCTTCATTCATATAGAATTACCGCTTCGCCGGAAGCTGTGATTTCATCCTTCGAGGGCCTTCTTTTCGGCCCTGATCTCGTCTTCGACCTGCTTCAGCAGCCGCTCGGCGCGTTCGCGCTTCTCGGGGTCGGTGGTGTTGCGCAGGGCCTGCTTGAACTGGGCGGCCGCCGTTTTGAGGTCCCGGCTCCGCAGGTGATAAAGACCCAGGTAGTAGTGGGCATCCGCGAGCGAGCCCTGCTGGCCGAGGTTCTGTCCCAGGAAATAATAAGCCTCCCGGTAGTCCGGCGCTTTCTGGATGAGGTCGGCGTAAAGAGCGATCGCCTCGGCACGGCGGCCCAGCTCCTGTTGGGTGCGGCCGAGGTAAAACAGGGTGTCGGGGTCCGCCGGGATCATGCTGCGGGCGCTCTCCAGCGTGCTCAGCGCCTGGTCGAGCCGGCCGGCCAGAAAATACACCTTGCCCAGATCGCGCAGCATGTAGGGGTTGAAGGCGTTGCGGGCGAGCACCTCCTTGAGCTGGGTGATCGCCTCCTCGCTGCGGTTGGCCCGGGCCAGCACCAGACCGTAACGGTAGCGCGCCAGGGTGTTGCCCGGTTCGCGCTGCAGGGCCTGCTCCAGCTGTTTCAGCTCGGCCGAGGCGTCGTTGTATTCGACGATCAGGCGGGTCAGGATGCGTTCGAATTCGGCCGGGTCGGTCTTGAGGGTCGGCTGGGCCTGCGCCTTGTGGTCCTCGATCCAGGAGGTCACGTAGGCGATGCGGTCTTCGATCGCCGGGTGGGTCATCATGTAGGTGGGCACCTGGTCCTTGCTGAACCACTGCTTGCCGCGGATTTTCTTCAGGACCCGCAACAGGCCCTCGGTTCCGTATCCGGCGTCGGTCAGGAACTTAAGACCGAGCTGGTCGGCCTGGGATTCGTTTTCACGGCTGAAGGCGAGCTGCGCGGTGGCCCCCGTGGCGGCCGAGCCCATGGTCACCGCGCTCGCCGCCGCCGCGCCACCGCCGGCCGCCCCGAGCAGCACGCCGGCCGCCATCCCGGCGATCTGGGCCCAACCCACTTTTTTGGCGAGCTCGATCTTCTGGGAAATGTGCCGCGCGTACACGTGCGCGATTTCGTGGCCGAGGATGCCGGCCAGCTCGTCCTCGCCGTCCATGGCTTCCATGAGGCCGCTGTAAACGAAGATGTGACCGGCCGGCGTGGCGAAGGCATTGTACTCGGCCTGGTTGATGACGTAGAAGCGGTACCGGAAGGGCTGCTCCGGCATGACCGCCAGGATCCGCCGACCCACCCGGTTGACATAGCCGGTCACGTAGGGGTCCTCCACCACCGGCAGCTTCTTGAAGATGATCCGCAGCATCTCGGCAGAGAGTTCCTCCTCTTCGCCGAACGTGATCGCCCGGGCCGGCGGGGGCAGGATCAGTGCGATTATCATCACCAGCAGGAGCGCCCGCACGGCGGTGCAGTGCAATTGGATACGCGGCATCGGTTCGCCTTCCTCTATGGGCAATTTTCCGACGCGAACGGCTTTCGAGCGGCCAGGCGGCATTCTGAGCGGGAGGGCTCGAAGAAAAATCGGGTTGACAGGGGCTGCCGGACGCCCGGGCAAGAGTCGGTCGGAGCGGTTGTGGTTTAGTTCTGGTACTATCTCATATTTTCAAATTGTTTTCAAAGAAACATTTTTGTGGTACACCCCGTGCCATGTCGAAAGTCATCTGCATCGCCAACCAGAAAGGCGGGGTCGGCAAGACCACCACCGCCATCAACCTGTCGGCCTCCCTGGCGGTTTTCGAAAAAAACACCCTGCTGGTCGACTGCGACCCTCAGGCCAACGCCACCTCCGGGATGGGCATCGACAAGGCGGCCCTGGAGAGCACCCTTTACGACGGGCTGCTCGGACGGGTCCCGGTCGAAGACCTCCTGCGCGACAGCGGCATCGCCTGTCTCAAGGTCCTGCCGTCCAACGTGGAGCTGATCGGCTTCGAGGTCGAGATGATGTCCGCACCGGACCGCGAAGGGATTTTGAAAAAGCTCATCGCGCCCCTGCGAAGCCGCTTCGACTACATCGTCATCGACTGTCCGCCCTCGTTGAGCCTGCTCACGGTCAACGCCCTCACGGCGGCCGACTCGCTGCTCATTCCCCTGCAATGCGAGTACTACGCGCTCGAAGGCCTCGGCCAGCTGCTGCAGACCGTCAAACGGGTGAGGCGCGCCCTCAACCCGGGGCTCAGCATCGCCGGGATCCTGCTCACCATGTTCGACCGCCGGACCAACCTGTCCCATCAGGTGGCCGAGGAAGCGACCACGTTCTTCAAGGATCTCGTTTTTAAGACCACCGTGCCGCGCAACATCCGCCTGGGCGAAGCGCCGAGCTTCGGCAAGCCCATCCTGCTCTACGACGCCGCCTCCTCCGGCGCTCAGAGCTATGTCGAACTGGCCCGGGAACTTTTGAATCACTCCCGCGAAAGCGCCGACCTCATAAGGTAACTCATGGACAAGCACACGCAAGCCGAAGATCCGACCCCCAAACGCAAGAAGCTCGCCCTGGGCCGGGGGCTGGGCGCGCTCATCCCCGACGGGGACACCGGCGCGGAGGCCCCGGGCGATTATTTTCTGTGCGACATCGGGTTGATCCGCCCCAACCGCTTTCAGCCCCGGCGCCATTTTTCCGAGCAGGATCTGGAGGAGCTGGTGAGCTCGATCCGCGAGCAGGGGGTTCTCCAGCCGCTCATTGTTCGTAAAAGCGAGGCCGGTTTCGAGTTGATCGCCGGCGAACGCCGCCTGCGGGCATCCCGCCGGGCCGGCCTGACCCAGGTGCCGGTCGTGGTGAAGGCCGTGAACGACGACCAGATGCTGGAGCTGTCCCTCGTCGAAAACATCCAGCGTGCGGACCTGAACCCCATCGAGGAAGCGGAGGCCTACCACCGCCTGATCACCCAGTTCAACCTCACCCAGGATCAGGCCGCGGGGCGGGTGGGAAAAAGTCGTTCGGCCGTCGCTAATTTTCTCAGACTGCGGCAGCTGCCGGAGCCGATCAAGGAGAGCATCGTCGCCGGCGGTTTGAGCATGGGCCATGCCCGTGCCCTGCTCTCCTCCGAGAACGCCGCCCAGCAGCTGACGGCCTGGCGGGCGGTGACCGCCAAGGGGCTTTCGGTGCGTGAGACCGAAGATCTGATGCGCCGGCTCAAGGCCGAAAGAAAAGCGCCGCGCGTCTCCCCGAAAAGCTCGGACGCCGCCTACCTGACCAGCCTGGCCGAAGACCTCGCCCGCCAGCTGGGAACCAAGGTCACCATCCGGGCCTCGGGCCGCCAGGGCCGCATCGAAATCGAGTACTACACCCACGACGACCTGGACCGGCTGATCGAGCGCCTGCGACAGGGAAAGCCCTGAGCCTCTTTGCCTCGCCATGGGCATGCACATCATCATCGACGGCTACAACCTGATCCGGCAGTCGAAGTCCCTCAGCCGTTTGGACCTCCAGGAGATGGCCCTCGGCCGGGAAGCCCTCATCGGGCAGCTGGCCGCCTATCGCCGCCTCAAGCCGCACCGCATCACCGTGGTCTTTGACGGGGCCCGCGCCCCCGAGCTTTCCCCGCCCCGGGACCGGGTAAAGGGGATCAGCATCGTGTTCTCCCGCGGGGGGGATTCTGCCGACAGTGTCATCGCCCGCATGGCCCGCCAGGAGCGCGAGCAGGCCATGGTGGTGAGCTCGGACCAGGCCGTGGCGCGCGCCGCCGCGGCCTGCGGCGCCGCCGCCATCGATTCCCTGGAGTTTGAGGCCCGCATGGCCATGGCCGCGGCGATGGAGGGACTTGACGGCGCGCCGGAGGAGCCGCTCGATCGCCGGGTGTCGACCCGCAAGAAAGGGGAAGGGCGGCGGCTTCCCAAACGGCTTCGGCAGCAGCGCCTGAAAGTCGGAAAGCTCTAATGAAAATCGTGGTCGCCAAGATGTCCGGCTTCTGCATGGGCGTGCGCCGGGCCGTGGAGATGGTGCTGGATGCCCCCGACCGGCACCCCGGGCCGATCTGCACCTACGGCCCTTTGATCCACAACCCCCAGGTGCTGGAACTCCTCGAATCCAAGGAGATCTCGACGCTGAAATCCATCCCGGACTGCGGGACGGGCACCGTGCTGATACGGGCCCACGGCGTGCCCCCCGAAGCCAAAAAAAGGCTGAAGGCCGCCGGCTACAGGGTCATCGACGCCACCTGCCCGCGGGTCGTCCGCGTGCAGTCCATCATCCGCAAGCATGCCCGGCAGGACCACGCCGTGATCATTGTCGGCGACAAGGACCACCCGGAGGTGGTCGGGCTCCTTGGCTATGCCGGGGCCCACGGCCACGTGGTGGCCGGCGTGGAGGAACTGCGCCGCCTGCCGGCGTTCGAAAAGGCCATTATCGTCGCCCAGACCACCCAGAACACCCGGCTCTTCACCGCCGTCAAGCAATGGGCGGCCCGGCACCAACCGCACTACAAGGTCTTCGAAACCATCTGCGACTCGACCGAAAGGCGCCAGGCGGAGGTGCAGCGGCTGGCGGAATCCGTGGATGCCGTGGTCGTGGTCGGCGGCCGCGAGAGCGGCAACACCCAGCGCCTGTTTGAAATCGCCCGGCAGGCCGGAAAACCCGCCTTCCTCGTCGAAAACGAGTCCGACCTCGTCGGCATCGATGTGAACTCGCTCAGCGCGGCCCAGACCATCGGCATCACGGCGGGCGCCTCCACGCCGAACTGGGTGATCCGCAAGGTGGTCATGACCCTGGAGACCATGGTCTTCCAGCGCAAATCGGGCTGGCACAAAGCCCTGTACACCTTGATGCGCACGGCGCTTCTCACCAATGTGTATGTTTCACTGGGCGCGGCCGGGCTGTGTTACACCGTCAGCCGCCTCCAGGGGATCGCCAATGTCACCCCGTTCGTGCTCATTGCGTTTCTTTACGTGCAATCCATGCACATCCTGAATCACCTCACCGGCAGCCAGGCCGACCGCTACAACGAGCCCGACCGCGCCCGCTTCTACCAGGACCACCGCGTCTCACTGACGATCGTCGCCTTGACCAGCGGCGCCGCCGGCCTGGTCATCGCCTGGCTGCAGGGGGGGCTTCCGTTTCTGATCCTGCTGGTGATGAGTCTGCTGGGGCTTTCGTACCGGATCACGCTGATTCCCAAGGCGTTGTCCGGCATCATGATCCGCCGGATCAAGGACATTCCCGGCGCCAAGACCGTGCTTATTGCCATGGCCTGGGGGGTGGTCACGGCGGTGCTGCCGCCGATGGCGGTGTTCGGGGCCTTGAGCATCCCGGACGCCTTCATCTTCGCCTGGTCGGCCGGGCTGGTCTTCGTGCGCACGGCCTTCTTCGACATCCTCGACATGCAGGGCGACCGGCTCGTCGGCAAAGAGACGATCCCGACGCTGCTGGGGGAGAAGCGCTCGCTGCGGCTGCTGAAAGGGATGTTGGCGGTGCTCGTCCTCGGGCTGCCGCTGGTGGGCGCCCTGGGTCCGCTGTCGGCTTTGAACTTCCTTCTGATCCTCTGCCCGGCGGCCATGTTCGCTATTCTGTTCGCCTGGGAAAAAGGCCTCATTCTGCCCGGCATCCGCTTGGAGTTTCTGGTGGAAAGCCACCTGGTACTGGGGGGGGCGACGTCCCTGATCTGGGGGCTTGTGACGAGGTGAGAGGGGCGGGCGTCTGGTTTTTTTTAAAAAAATCGGCCATCAAATATGGCAACGCTTGATACGGCGGCGGCGGAGAGGGGCGCGCGCCACGGCGAGCCCCAACCGATTCTTCAGGCGACCCCGCCGCGCCCCCCGGCCGTCTCTGGGTTGCCGCAGACAGGCAGCGAGGGCCGGCGGCTCCGGCTGTAAATGTTTATCTGGCGGAGTCGTCATCCTCTTTGCGCTTCAGGCGGAAGACCGGCTCGGTCCCGGCGATCAACCGCCGGATATTGCCGGAGTGGCGGATGAAGATGAAGGCCGATGCCAGGGCGGCCCCGCCGCTCGCCGCCCATGCGCCGGTGGTCGCATGCACCGCGAAGGGCAGGACCAGGGCCGCCGCCAGAGAGCCGGCCGACACGCGACGGGACAGGCCGGCAACGACGGCGAACGCCGCGCCGGCCGACAAAACGGCGACGGGGGCGATCAGGGCAAATCCTCCGGCGGCCGTGGCGACCCCTTTCCCGCCGCGGCGAAACCCGGTGTAAATCGGGAACAGGTGCCCGAAGAAGGCCAGCAGGGCCATGACCACCGGAAAAGCCCCGGACCCGTCCGGCGCTGGCGCCAGGCCCAACGCCAGCCAGACCGGCACCGCCCCTTTGAGCATATCCGCGGCCAGCGTCGCCAGCCCCGGGCCCGGACCGGCGACGCGCGCCACGTTGGTGGCGCCGCTATTGCCGCTGCCGCTCCAAACCCCGCCACCGGCTTTATTATCGCT
>CAZLSV010000013.1:21969-30430 GCA_964562235.1 uncultured Desulfatibacillum sp. | reverse complement strand
CGAATACCTTATTTCAATAGGATATGATTCGAAGCGCATTTTAGCCATAACCTTTACGAATAAAGCAGCTGGCGAGATGAAATTCCGCCTTTCCCCGATAGCTGTAGGGCCGTGGGGAGGGGATCACCGACGCCACCGGCGGGAAGGAAAGCTTCGCGATCCGGCGCGGGTCGGCCGCCAAAAAGAGGCGGGGCAAAAGCACCCCCGACGGGATGGAACCGAAGAGGTAGGCGCCCGCCATCAGGGCGTATGCCAGGGGATGCTCCAAATTCATGAGGCTGTTGGCCTTTGTGGGTATGGCCGGGGCTCGTCGGGACGCTCGCCCCGCCTGAAACCGAGAACACGCCGGCACATCGGGCTGCCGGATTCATAATCCATCCGGGCTCCAAAAACAATCGGCCCCTCAGCGGCAGGAGCAGAGCGCATGGAACCGGTCATCCTCCCGATCGAAGACGTCATCGACCTGCACACCTTCAGGCCGCGCGACATCCCGAACCTGATCGAGGACTACATCGCGGAGTGTGTTCGCGCCGGGTTTGCCTCGGTGCGCATCATCCACGGTAAAGGCACCGGGGCCCAGAAAAAGCGGGTCCAGGAGCTCCTGCGCCGCAACCCGCACGTGCAGTCGTTCACGGATGCCCCGGCTGAGGCCGGTGGCTGGGGGGCGACCGTCGTAGCGCTGCGAAGCTGAACCCTGCATCTCACGCAGAGGCGGAGCGGGGAGCCCGCCGCGGCGCGCCGCAATCACGAGGGCTTGGTCGGCCGCAGGAGGCGGTGCAGTTCGAGCAGGGTCTCCGGCCGGCCGAAGGAGCCGGCTTTGGTGACGACCGGCCGCCCGGACAAGGGACCGCCGGAGAGGGTCCCGTACACCAGGCCGCTTGAAAGTTCGCGCTCCAGGCGCACGGCGCTCACCTCGATCTGCTCGAACACGGCCAGGGCCGTGTCCCCGCCGGACAGAAACAACCCCGCCGCTTTTACCCGCGCGATGGCCGCCGCCGCGAATTCCGCGAATTTAATCACCAGCTCCTGAGAGTCGACAACGCGCGTCCCCCGCACCGGCGGGGCCAGCTGCAACGCCAGGTCGCTGCCGGACAGTGCCGCAACCGCCCGGTCAAAGCGTCCCGCCGAAGCGCCGGGTTCCTCGCCGCTCAGCAGGGCCGCCGGCTCCAGGGCTTCAATCGCCACAGGAGCCCCCCGCGCGAGTTCCCCCACCTGCCGCCGTAACATCTCCGAGGCCGAGCCGCACACAAAAAGAAAGCGCCCCTCTCCCAGCCGGATGCCGGCACCCGCCGCGGCGGGCTCCGGCGGCCTTTCTTGCGGCAGCTGCCGGACCAGGCCGCAGGCCAGCCCGGCGGACCCGCACAGCAGCGCCTGCGGGTAGCGGTTCAGCGCCAGGGCGGCGATGTGCTCCAGATGAAGAGGCCGGGTGGCGTCAAAGGTGATGTGCCGGGCCCCGGCGCTCCGCAGGCGTTCGATCTGGCCGGCGATCGCCTCGACACCGGCCTCCATCGTCTCGAGGCCGACCTGGGCGACTGAAAACCGGGTCTGGCCGCCGATCCACTTCGGCAGTGATGATTCGGTCACGGGCGTAACGGGGTCCCGCCGCATTTCGGTCTCCGCCACCGGGACGCCGTGGATGTGGTGGATCCCGCCGACGGTGGTCCGGCCCTGCTCGGGGAAGGCCGGAGCGATGAAGCTCAACGGCAGCTCCAGGGCCTCCATCACCGCCTCGAGTTCCGCGCCGATGTGGCCGCGCAGGGCCGAATCGATTTTCTTGTAGACCCGCTGCGGGTGGGATGCGCGGAGGCTCCGGCCGACCGCAAACGCGAGCCGCCCCGCCGCCGCGGGCGCCAGGCCGCGGCTGCTCGTAAACACGGAGACCGCCCCGGGCGGCGGTTCAAGGGTCGCCCGGGAGAGAAAGCGGTGGTCCAGGAGATAAACGGGTGCAAAGGCGGGCAGGGCCTTGACCCCCGTGTCCGCCGCCCCGGTGATGTCGTCCGCTATGATCGCCAGCCCCAGCATACGGTCCTTTCCCTCCCTGTGCCATTTCCGCACGAACACTTCTATTGGAGATTCGGCCAAAGATCAAACGTCGTATTTGTTCGCCGGGTTATTCGAACGGCAATTAAAGAAGGCACCTCTTGATACGTTGCCGTCGTGGGGGGTGCCCCCCGCGGCCTTGTGGTTGGGTTCTGGAATTCGCCAGACCTGATTGCCGCAGCAATGATGAAAATAATGCTTGCACAAACCAGGAGAAAAGAATAATGTAAGAAAGTAACTGTAGAAGAATATCAGAAAAGGAGAAGAGACCTGGTGATGCGCACCATTGCGGTGGCCATGGCCAAGGGCGGAGTCGGCAAGACGACCACGGCCGTCAGCCTGGCCGGCGGCCTGGCAAGTTTGGGGAAACGGGTGCTGCTGGTGGACTGCGACACCCAGGACCAGGTGGCCCGTTTTCTGGGGGTGAAGCCGCCCTACGGGCTGGCGGAGTTCATCACCGGCAGCGGCGACGGAGGCCCTGTTTCCCGCAACGACGCCGTGTTCCGGGCCCGGGACAATCTGTGGGTGCTGGCGGGCGGCATCCAGCTGGTGGAGCTCAAGCACTGGCTCGGTGAGCAGCCGCGCGAGGTGCGCCAGACCGTCCTGAAGCAGAAACTGGTCCCGCGCGAAGGGAGCATCGATTATCTGATCTTCGACTGCGCGCCCGGCTGGGACGTGTTGAGCGTCAACATGCTCATGGCGGCGACCGAGGTGATTTGCCCTGTAGCCCGGCAGGGCCCTGCGCGGGAAGGGCTCAAGACCTTTTTCCGCTACCTTCAGTCCGCCCAGAAACTCAACCCCGAGCTGCGGCTGAAATACATCCTGCCGACCCTGTTCGACCGCCGCACCCGCCACAGCCGGGAGATGCTGGTTCAGCTGGAGCGCTACTTCAGCCGGCAACTCTGTCCGCCGGTGCACTACACCGTTCGGCTGTGCGAGGCGCCCGCCCTCGGGCGCACCATCTTCGAGTACGACCTCGGCAGCACCGCCGCCCAGGACTATCAGCTGCTGGTGAGGAGGGTTATGAACGATGACGACCAGACGCAACCCGACGCCTGATCTTTTCGCCGACCACCTGCCCGACCCGGTGGACGCCGCGATCGGCGGAGGACCAGACCCGAAACATCGAAAACAGCCGGGGCGCCGGGCCGCGGCCGTGCCGGAGACCAAGCGCAAGGCAGGCTTTTACCTGTCGGAGGAGACCCTGGAGCGCTTCAATATGAAATTTTATCAGCTCAAACTGGCCGGCACCGCCGTGAACAACAAGTCGGCCCTGCTCGAGGCCGCGCTGAACTTCGCCCTGGACGACCTGGACCGTGGCCCGGGCAGCCGCGTCCTGCAACAGATCGAACCCGGCCTCCGGCGCCGTTGACCGGTGGCCCGAAAGCCCGGAAGCCCGAGGTGGCACCGTGAGCCGCGCCTTTGTAAAAGAGCCTGACGGCGACCAGTTCATCGAGGAACTCCCCGAACGGGTGCACAGCCCGCACGTCAACTACGTGACCCCGAACGGGCTGAGGCAGCTGAAGGAGCGCCTCGAAGACCTTCTGGCCCGCAGGAAAGCCCTGGCCGGCCCGGTCTCTGCGGAGAACAAAAAGCCGCTGCTGCATATCGACCGGGACCTTCGCTACTGCGATGAGCGGATTCGGAGGGCGGTCCTGGTCGACCCGGCCGGACAACCAGATAACGAGGTGCATTTCGGCGCAACCGTCGAAGTGGAAACGTCCGATGGCCGCCGGATGACGTTTGCCATCGTGGGGGAGGACGAGGCCGATGCGGCCCAGGGCAAGATCAGCTGGGTCTCGCCCCTGGCCCGGGCCCTGGCGGAGACCCGGGTCGGGGATTCGGTGGTCTGGAAACGCCCGGCGGGCGAGGTCGAGCTGACGGTCATCGCCATACGGTAGTCGTCGAGCGCCCGTGCGGCGGGTGTTTCGCATTTTCAGCCGTCGGCCGGGCCTGCGGAAACAGGTCGGCGCATCTAACGTTGCCCGTGCAGCCGCCCGCAAGGCAGACGGTGGACGGACAAGAACTCAATCGGAGCGGACCGGGGAGTTATCGGAAATGGTCGACATTCTCAAGATCGCGGCTGTCCTTGCCGGCATCATTGTTCTGATCCGGCTCAAAGTGGCCCTGAGCATCACCCTGATGGTGAGCGCCCTCGTCCTGGCGCTCCTTTTCCAGCTGCACGTCGGTGAAGTCCTCGACGGCGCAGGGCGCGCCTTTCTGAGTCTCGAAAACCTGAAGCTGGTCATGGCCCTCGAGCTGGTGCTGCTCTTCAGCGCGGTGCTGAAGGAAAACGGCGCCATGACCCGCGCGATCGCCGCCCTGAGCGGGGTGATGCGGGACGCCCGTTTCACCGTGGCCATCATCCCCGCCGTCATCGGCCTGCTGCCCGTGGTGGGCGGGGCCATGCTCTCGGCCCCCCTGGTGGCCGAGGCATCCGATGAACTGGACCTGACGGCCGAGCGCCGCACGTTTCTCAATTTCTGGTTTCGCCACGTCTGGGAGTACACCCTGCCCACCTTCCCGGCCGTTTTCCTCACGGCCGGCATCACCGGCGTATCGATCCCCGCGTTGGTGGCAGTCGGTGCCCCCTTGACGCTGGCCGCCATTGCGGCGGGGGTTTTCTTCGGTTTCCGGGGCGTACGGCCGTCGCCCCTCGACGGCGGCGCCGGCTCGCTGCTGCAATCCGGGAGGCAGCTCGCCCGGTTCGCCTGGAATCTCCTGCCTTTTTTCCTGGTCATCGGGCTGACGGTCGGCCTGGACATCCACCTCGTCTATCCCCTGGCCGCGGTGACCACGGGAATGATCCTGTCAAACCGCCTGCCGCTCAGCCGGCTCCTCGGGCTCGCGCGGCAGCACCTCTCGGTCGAACTCGCTTTCCTGATCTGGGGCATCATGCTCTTCAAGGAGATCCTTGTCGCCACGGACGCCATGGCCCACATGGCCGGGGAGCTGTCGGCGATGGGCATTCCCCCGTTAGCGCTGGTGGTGCTCCTGCCCGCGCTCATCGCCTTCATCACGGGGTACACCACCGCCTTCGTGGGGCTCAGCTTCCCGGTGCTGGTGCCTTTCATCCCACCGGACGGGCTGGGCGCCTGCTACGTGATGCTGGGGCTAGCGGCGGGCATCGGCGCCCACATGCTCTCCCCCATGCACGCCTGCCTGGTGATGACCCTGAATTACTACGAGGCCGGCATGGGGAAAACCTATCGGCTGCTGCTCATGCCGACGGCGGTGGTCTTCCTGACGGGGGTCGGCGTCTTTGCCGCGGCCGGATGGCTGGCCGGCTGAGGCGCCGCCTTATTCCTCCGGCCGCCCGCAAGCCGGGTCCGGCATCTCATGCCCAGGCGAAACGGACGCTGCGCTCCGCCCTCGCCCGCACCGGGAGGCCTTACCGAAGATGGATTTCGAGAGCATCAATAATTTCCCCGCTGCCGCGCGTCGAGGCGGATCCGCTCGGCCGCGATCCTGCCGCCGATGTAGCGGCCGAGCGCCTCCAGCGCCTGGTCCGAGGAACGGAAAACGACCATCCCCTGCTCCTCCAGGGCCGCCACCATCGGGTCGTAGAGCGCGCCGGAATCCACCACCGCGATGACCGGTTTTTCGCTGCGCGCGGCAATGGGGGGCAGCAGTCTCACGAAACTCTCTTCGGATTCGAATCCATAGGGGTTCACACCGGGCAAAGTGCGGGTGTTGTAGCCCAACGGAATGATGCCCACGACCACCGCGTCCACGTGGGGGTCGCGCGAGAGGATTTCCACGATCCGGGCGTGCACGCGGTCGTCGGACCCCGGGTTGATGTCCAGGGGGTTGCGAACCTCCACCAGCAGGTCCAGCCGGTTCTGTTTGAGCACATCGCCGATCTCGACACACGTGGCCGGAGCGAGGGGGGCCATCTCCAGGGTGTAGTCGGCGGTCTGGGTTCGGTCGGCCATGCCCACCGCCTCGAACCCGGCGGAACTGACCCCGGCAATGCGGTTTCCCCGGATTTTTTTTCCGTGCAGCCGCTCGGAGAGCAAAAGGAGGCCGTCGAACTGCGTGAAGCTCTGCGCCACCATGGCCCCGGCCTGGCGCACGCAGGACTCGCAGACGCGATAATCTCCGGCCACCGCGGCGGTGTGGCCGCGGGCGGCCGACCGCCCTTCGGGAGTCCGGCCGGCCTTGTAGAAAACGACATCCATGCCTTTCAGGACCGCCCGGCGCACGGCGCGGACAAACGCCAGGCCGTCCATGGGCTTGAACCCCTCCGCGTACACCGCCAGCGTGCTCAAGCCGTCGATCTCTTTCAGATAGGCCATCAGGTCGCCCAGCGTGAGGTCGGTCTGGTTGCCGACGGAGACCATGTAGGCCGGGTCCGGCAGCGAGCGCTTGCTCAAGCGGGTGATCATGAAAGCCCCGCTCTGGCTGAGGAGCGCGGCCGCACGCCGCCCGGTCCCGCGCGGCCCGGGAAGCTTCTCCTCGGGAACCGGCAGCGTGTCGAACCTCCCGGGCCGGGAGACGACTCCGAGGCAGTTTCCGCCGAGGAACACGGGCCCGCCGTCGGCGGTCAGATGCGCCTGCCCGATCCTCCGGCCCAGGTGGTCGGCCAGGTCCCGGGAGCCGGCGGTCTCCCCGAGGCCGCCCGGAATCAGCATCACCGCGTGAGCGCAGTCCCGCTTCAGGACCTCATCGACCAGCTCCGGCACGTTCGAAGCATCCACGGCCAGAACCAGCAAATCCAGTTTGAAGGAGAGCGCGGCCAGATTCGGAACGCACTTCAGCCCGTCGATCTCCCCGGCACCGGGCTTGATGACCGTGATCCGCTCCGGATCGAACCCGCTCGCGGTGATGCGTTTCAGGATGCTGCGTCCGAAGTTCATGCGCCCGGCCGAAGCCCCGACGAGGCCGATGGTCCTGGGGTGCAGCAGGCGGTCGATCTTGTGGATCGGACGGGGCACCGCCGCCGCGGAAGGTCCCGAGAAACGGCACAGGCCGTCGAGGGGCACCAGGTGCGACCCGCGCAGGACGAACGGGTTGATCTCCAGCTCCTCGATCACGTAAGGCGCATCGGCCCGGTCCGGGGAAAAATGGTTGGCAACGGCAATGAACGCGGAAAAGCACGCGATGAGCCGCGCGTTGTCCACGGCGCGCGGCCGCCCGCGGGTCCACCCGGCCATCTTCCGGTAAGCGACGGTGCTGCGGAAGAGATCGAAGAAGCCCTGCCCGTCGGTCATCGCGGTGGCGGCGGTGGCCGCGGCCCGGCCCTTGCGGAAAGCCTCGGCGTAAAGCTCGGTGTCCGTGCCGCCCAAGCCGGCGCTGATGACCATGCCGAACTCACGGCTGCGGCGGATGCCCACGATGAGTTCGTTGCCGAATGCCTCGGAATCCGGCGGCAGGTGCTCGACCATGAGAATGCCGCGGATGTCGCCGGCGATGGCCGCCGGCCGCACCTCGCCCGGCAACCCCTGGTCCTCGGCCGGGGCGAGGGACGGGTCCTGCCGGATGCGCTCGGCGAGGCGCTCGGGGATCTCGATCATCATCCGCTCCAGGGCGGTCCGGATCTCCCCGGCGGCCTTTGCAACAATGCGCACGCCGCCCACCTCGGTCTTGTGAAAAATGGCGGGGGAGACCACCTTAAGGACCACCTTCTCCCCGGGCATCCGCGCCAGATCGTCCTCCCCCGGCAGGGCGCCCTTCCCCAGGAAGATGGTGCCGGGAATGATTTCCGCCCCGCAGTGCTTGAGCAGGGCGTAGGTTTCGTGTTCGAAGAGAACGTCGCGCCGGTCCTGCTCCGCGCCTCTGAAAAGCCCGGCAACGGCCTCGAAGTCGGGTCCGCGTCGGAGAGCGTCTGGCGATGAGGGATGCGCGTGCATGGTTTTGGAAATACCACACATGCAGCCGGTATTTCCAGGCGCTTGTCGAAAAGCGGACTCGGCCTGCCCGCGGTTTGGAGGTTGTCTCCGCCCGGCAGGGCGTGCTATGGTTCCACGTGTTGAGACGGGTTGCGGCCCGGGCACGCGAGGCCGGGCCGCCCCGGCTGATCCGGCGGAGCGATCGTGATAATCAATGTCGAAACCATAGGGCTTCCAGCTCTTTCCGCCGTGCTTGGCAAAAGCGCCCGGATCGACATGGAGGCCGGCGCGAGCCTGGGCGACCTGGTCGATCGGATCACCCGCCGCTTCGGGCCCGAGGCACGGCGCGTCCTGCTGGATCAAGATGGAAGGCTGGACCTGACCGTGCAGGTGATGCTGAACGACGAGGGATTCATCGCCCGCGACGAGCTGCCCGAACGGCTTCTCAAAGACGGCGATCGCGTGCGCTTCATGCTCCTTGTCTGCGGGGGCTGACCCCGCCCGCTTCCGGCCAGCCGATTGAACCGAAAGCCCCCCGGCCATCCACCACCACCCGCTTCCCACCCCGCTGCACCAGCGCCGGAACGCGA
>CAZLSV010000013.1:6629-21959 GCA_964562235.1 uncultured Desulfatibacillum sp. | reverse complement strand
TAAACCACCGGCCCCTGTCTCGGCATACCCTGCAGGCCTTCCGGTTATCGCGGCCTTGGAACTGTAAACCAGCGTCAATCTACGGTCACTGCTGTCAACTGGCGTCAACCTGCGTAAAAGCTTATAAGAACCTGATAAAGCTATAAATTTTTATTGACGACAGTGGACGTTCTGAAGTAAAATCCCAGCGTTCGAAAACGGAATGATGCGGCACCAAACCTCCTTGCTTATCTCCCGGCATCGGGCGCTGACGACACGCGGCCAAGCAAGCAGGCTTCGGCGCTGAACCGGCTGCCCAAAAACGGTTGAAAAAGTGACAAAAACCGGCTGGCGCCGAGGCCTCGGTTGCGGAATGCAAAACCGTGAAACAGGTATCGCTCTGAAATTACTTCAAGTAATTACAATCTCGTCAGCCTGGCGCATTTTTTGCTCACTTGATGTGGCCGGCAGTGCCGGTTCGCCGGAAGCGGCAACGTATCTGGGGGCATGAAGCGCTTCCGGCCGGATGGCGAAAAAACCACGCGGAGAAGGAGATGCCGACGTATGCATGAGACGCCTGAAACGACCCATCGATCGGTCCATCGCTGCAACGCTTCGTGGCGCAAACCGGCGGCGCTGCTCTTCCTGCTGTCGATCGGGATTGGATTCGTGCTTTTCACAGGGGAAAGCCGTGCGCAAATGTCGCAGCACGAGCAGATGCAAACCGACGAAATGCAGCGGGTGGTCCGGCTTTATGAGTACCGGCAGGCGCAGACCCTGGAGGACCTCCGGGAGGGACTGACGCGTCTTTCCACCAACGGCCAAGGCAATTTCGACGCGAACTTCTACCGCAAGTATGCCTATCTGTTTCACAACAACATCGGGCGCAGAAAGTTCGAATCGCGCGGCAACCCCTATGGGGCCAGTTACGTGGTGCCGGTGGGCGCGTTTCGCGGCGACAACCTGGTGGGCTACCGGGAACGGTTTTACATCTACGAAGGCGGCTACTACCCGGAGGGGACCGCGATCACGTCGGGTGCCGTCGGGTACCGCAGCCACAGCGGCGGTTGGAATTTCGAGCCGCCCCAGGCAGGCGTTCTCGTCCGCAGCTGGGACATGGACAACTACTCGGCCCCGTTCACCGACGCGACCGCCACCTCGCCGGGCTATTTCACCGAGTCCTGCGAAGTGCGCGTGCGCTATCGATTCATCGGGCGTGACGGCACCATCGCCTTCGGGCAGCGCGGCCTCACCCAGGGCCGGCACGGCAACGACCTGTATTATCGCTTTTTTCACTACACCTACACGAACTTCCCCGACGACAGCGCGCTGTCGCCTCAGGAGTGCCGCCGGCGAGCGATCCTGCAGTACGAAGCCGAGGCGCCATCCATGATGCCCACCGAGTTCTGGTCCGATGACGGGCAGATCGCGCTCAGCGTCGCAAACCCCGAAGCGCCCGTGATCACCTATCCCGACGGCAGCCGGCAGGTCTTCCAGAAAGGCGGAAACTATGCCCCCTTCAACAAGGGGTTGATGGACGTCCCGGGAGAGGATCTCGATGTCGCCCCGGACCGGCTCTACGACGTGGCGCGCAGCATCGACGCGAACGGCAACGTCACGAGCCTTACGTATGCCAGCGGCGGCGTGGCGACGGTGGCCACGCCTTCGGGAAACATCATCCGCTACGATCGCCAGGACGGCCGCATAACGGCCATCCGAACCAAGGGCGTCGGCGGAAAAGAGCACGCATGGAAGATGACCTGGGCGACGTTCACGTGGGATCTCAAGACCGTTTTCCCCCGGCTCGCCTGCGACAACCCCTTGTTCGAGGGCTTTGACGGCGAGATGACGCATTTTTCGGGCGGCCGCAAGGCCGGCGGCGGATGCGGCCAGGGGTCCTACACCACGCTCACGCGCCTGGAGGGTCCCGACGGCCTGGCCTACGATTTCGGCTACGACCTCGATCCCTACGAGCACGAGAGAAACCCCAATGCGCGGGTCGGGTTCGGCAACTTGACCTACGTCCGCACGCCCACGGGTGCTGTGACCATCTTCAAGTACGGCAAGGCCGGGGATGGCCAAAGCTTCGCGCCGCTGCGCTGGGAGCCGGACCAACCCTCCAACGGCGACCCGCTCGATCTGCCCGAGTACCGGGTGGTCGAGCGCTTGGACTACCCGAACGGGCTGGGCGGCGAAAGCTACCGGACGTTTATCGAACACGAGCTGGACACGGTCGCCGAGCTTCCGGGCGGGGTCGCGATCCGGTGGGTGCGAACGACGCGCCCCGACGGGTCGTTCACCCGCATCGGCAGCGCCTTTCTCGGCAAGTTCGCCGGGGCCGGCGGCCAGTTCGACGCATCCTTCGAGGGCCGCACCCTTGCGACCGAGACCTACGACCGCGACGGCGTGCTGAGGGAAGCCCAGTACTTCGCGCAGCTCGGCCACATCCCCGACGCCCGGCCGGAGACCCCTTTTTTCACGACGGACCGGCCATCGGACTTCGGCGGTCCGCCGCGATCGGTCGATATCCGTTCGAATAAATCCATCCGGTTTCTGGACGGGGTGTACCACACCGAGATCGCGGAATACGCCGGGACGGTCCCGGTCACGACCTTCCGGTTCCAGGGAAGCAACAGCCTCGTCGTCATCGCGCGCACCTCGGGAAACATCACCAAAAGGCAGGTCATCGGTGCCGACGGCCGTCTGCTGGCGGAAACGCAGACGGATTATGTCGACGACGCACCCTACCTGGCGCGCAATCTGATCCGCCTCCTGCGCGAGACCCGCGTGCACGGCTCGGCAGGGATCGAAAGCCGCACCGCGCACCGGTACGACGAGTGGCCCCTTAGTCCCAGCGGTGCTCAAAACCTTGATCCCCAGGCCGGCGAATTCCGCGGAAACCTCACGACCATCATCGGCTTTGCCGCCGCGGAAAGCGCCGGCGGAGAAGTGCTCAGCCGCATGCGGTATTACGACACCGGCAATGTTTTCCAGGTGACGGACCCCCGCGGCAACACGACTTCTTCCCAGTACGATTTCGGCACGTGCTCCGCCGGCAACCTTTCCCTGGAGACGGTGGTCACCTCGCCCGCCCCGGACCCGAGCAGCAACCCCCAGCCCCACGTCACGAAAACCGTGACCGACTGCTACACCGGGAAAATCCTGGAGAAGACCGATGCGAACAATCTGACGACGCGCTTCGTTTACGACGAAGCGGATCGCCTGCGGCAGGTCTACCTTCCCGAGGACCCGGACGGTCAACCGTCGGAGTGGTACGAGCACCACACGCTGGCCAACGGCGCCACGGTGAGAACCCAGCGGGTGGTCAAACATGTGAAGGACGGATCCCCGGACGGCATGGTCACGGTGAGCTTCAACGATGGCCTCGGCCGGAGCTGGAGGGTCGGTCACCGGGTAGGGGCCGGCACCTGGAGCGTGACGGATACGGCGTATGATTCCATGGGCCGGGCCGCCGGGGTATCGACCCCTTACCATGCCCAGGACCTTTTCGGGGAATTGAACCCTTCCGGTCAATGGACGACGACCGAACATGACGCGCTCGGCAGAGCCCTCTCGGTCACCACGCCCGATGGGGCCCGGCGCACGACGGTCTACCGCAACGGTTCCGCGGTCGTTACCGACGCCGCCGGCCAGCAGCGGGAGTTTGTTTACGATGAACTGCGAAGGCTCGTGCGGGTGATCGAAGACCCGGCCGGGTTGGCCTACGTCACGGAGTATCACTATGATGCGATAGGCAACCTGCGGCAGGTGAGACAGGGGGAGCAGCAGCGCTTTTTCCTTTACGATTCGCTCTCGCGCCTGATCCGGGCCAAAAACCCCGAGCAGGAGGACAACCCGGCCCTGGCCCTCTTCGATCCGCTGCGGGTGAAAGGCGGGTGGTCCGCGGGCTACACATATGACGCGAACGGCAATCTCAAGACCCGCGTCGACGCCCGAGGGATTGAGACGACCTACGGATATGACCATCTGAACCGGGTGACCTCGGTTTCTTACAACGACGGCGCGACCCGCGGGGTCAGCCTATCCTACGACGGAGCAGTAAATGGAAAGGGGCGGCCGTGGGTCGCCATGACCTTCGACCCGAAGAACCGGGGGATGATGGTTGCCGGAACAAGAATCGACAGCTACGACGCCATGGGCCGGGTGCTTGTCCAGAGCCAGGAGTTTCCGGGCACCCGGTCGCGCGGGGCAGCGTACAGGGTCCAGCAGCGCTACAACCCGGCGGGGCAGGTGGAGGAGACGGTGTACCCGTCGGGTCGGAAAGTGCAGTCCCGCTACGGCCAGGGAGGAAGGCTGACCGGGCTGGAGGGGAGCCTGGGCGACGGACTGACCCGGGTGTACGCGGATCAGATTCAGTACAACGCGGCCGGGCAGAAGACCCGCGAGCGCTGGGGAACCTTGACACCCCTGTACCACAACCGGCATTACAACAACCGGCTGCAGCCCTACGATATCCGGCTGGGTACGGAAGCCGCCGACCCCTGGACCTGGAACCGGGGAGCGTTGCGGTTGTTCTACGATGCGAATTATGCCTATGGAGACGGAGGCTTCGCCAACAACGGCAACCTCTACCGCATCGACCACTTCATGCCCCTGGAGGAGAGCGCGCGGAACTGGGTCATGTCCACCGCCTGGTATGGGTATGACCGGCTGAACCGGGTCCTGGGGATCTGGGAGACGAAGACGATCAGCGCGGACCCGGCGGCCTGCCCGCTGGTCTTCTCGCAAGTGTTCAAGTATGACCGGTATGGGAACCGCACCATCGACGGCCAGGAGACTTCCCGGGGGTCGACCATCAACCGGATCGTCTTCACCGCGGATGCGCGTACCAACCGCTTCCAAGAGCTGGCCTACGACCCGGCGGGAAACGTGACTTACGACAGGATCACCGGCGCCGGACAGCGCGAGTACGATGCGGAGAACCGGATCGTGGCGGCGGAAGGCACCGGTGGCTTGAGCTTCTATGGCTACGATGCCCAGGGCCGCCGGATCAGCCGCACCGAAAACGGGCAGACCTGGTGGACCATCTACGGGATCGGCGGAGAGCTGTTGGCGGAATACCGGGCCGGTTCGGCGCCGTCCTCCCCGGAAAAGGAATATGGCTACCAAGATAAAGAACTGCTGGTGGTTTCGGGGAAAGAGGGATTCAAGTGGCTGTTGAAGGACCATCTGGGGACCCCGCGGATGGTCGTGGATTACTCCGGAAGCCTCGGGGGGATAACCCGGCATGACTACCTGCCCTTCGGAGAGGAGATCGAAGCGGGAATCGGGGCCCGCGAGACGGCCACCGGGTATCGACGCGACGGCCTGAGGCAGAAGTTTACGGGCAAGGAGCGGGACGCGGAAACAGGGTTGGATTACTTCATGGCCAGGTACTTTGCCAGCGCCCAGGGGCGGTTTACGTCGACCGACCCCCTGAACATTCCCGGCTTGCAGCGACTCGACGCCAAGAAGTTCCAACAGGTCATCCGGGACCCGCATAACTGGAACGGGTATGCCTATGCCCACAACAATCCCTTGAGCAAGCTCGACCCGGACGGCTTCCTGACCATCATCATCCCGGGCACCTGGAACGACTTCAACGCCTGGAACAAAAGCGATTTCAGAAAATGGGTCAAGAAAACCTTCGGCGAGGATGCCGTGGTCGTGCTCTGGTCCGGCGGGGACAACAACGGCGCCCGGACCGAAGCGGCCACGAAGCTGGCCGACTTTATCAACCATCACATGAAGCACCACCCCGGGGAGAAGCTCAACATCGTGGCCCACAGCCACGGGGGCAACGTGGCCTTCGAGGCGAGCCACAAGCTGAAGCAAAAGATCGACACCCTGGTGACGCTCGGAACCCCGATCCGCGGAGACTACAAACCCAACCGCGGCAATATCTCCCAGCACTTGAATGTCTATAGCTCCTTCGATCCGGTGCAGATCAACGGCGGGAGGCTGCCTTTCATTCCCCAGATGGGGGGGCTCGGCTCGATCTACGGACAAATCGGGCCGGCGGGCCGGCGGATGAGCGGACCCGGAGTGACGAACCTGAACGCCTGGCTTTACGCCCCGGCCATGGGCGAAGCCCACAGCGCCCTCTGGCAGAACCCCGATGTCTGGCACAAGGTCGTGGAGCCGGCGCTGAAAAAGTAGCCCCGGAGGTCGAAACCCGAAAGAAGATCATACCGGCGATGGGGCCAACCCCTGTCGAGTTCAAACGGAGCGAGGTGCCCGCCGCGGCGGGCACCTCGCTCCTTCGGCCCTTGAGGGGTCGGAACCTGGCAAAGCCGTTGGCCGGAGCAGCCATATGGGGACATCCCCGGTCGGCCGGAGTGCATTCAGACCGGACGCAAACCCAATGGAGGGCAGGGCATGAACCACACATCGAAATTCCTGTTCAAACGTGTTGCCGTCGGCATGCTGGTGCTGGCCGCTTCCGTCTTGCTCGGCCCCGGCGCCGCGGCCCAGGGGCTGCGGCCCTGGGAGGATCCCGCCCATGTCAACCGGATGCTTTTTGAAGCCAGACAGCGGGTGGCCCAGGAGGAGCAGCGCCGGCAGGCCCAGGCCGAGGCCCGGCGCCAGGAAAGCCAGGCGGCGATCGCCATGTATTCCCAAATGGCGGCTCAAAGCCGGATCAACCTGCCCTCCTTCCGGTATTTGGACTTCATCGCCCAGCAGAAGCTCAACGCCGACCTCGTCTCCCGGTTCTACCCGATCCGGACCCACTTCCCGCTGCTTTCGGGAGCGGCCTTCGAACTCCCCTGGGGCTCCTTCAACGGCGGCAACCTGCTCACCCTCGATGCCGTGAAAAGAGGCCAGAACGGGGCGCGGGTCGGCACCCCCGTCACCACCTGGCTGGAGCTCGCCCACCCCCAGGGCGGGAGCCTCTCGTACCCGGGCACATCGGCGATCGGGTGGCGGTTCGAGCCGGCGGGGATGCTCCAGGGCGAACTGCGCGTGGTCCAGAGCGGAGATGCCCCGGCGCCCGTTCTCTGCCTTCCCGGCCAATACTGCGAACCCCCGCCGCCCAACACCCGGCCCTGCCTGTTCACCCTCCAGTACCGGTATGTGGGACCGGGGGGCGTGCTCACCTTCCTGCCCGAAGACGGGGAGTTCGCGTTTTCGCTGCCTCCGAACATCCCCGTCTCCCAGCACGGCTGCGACGCGACGGGTTGCTTTATCAAGCTGGACGAGAGCTATTATCTCAGCAAGATCCCGGCCAGAATGCGCTCCACCACCGGAGCAGTGGTGCTTGACCTGAGCGATCTCGGCCGGCCGGTGATGCGCTATCCGGACGGAACGATCGAGACCTTCGGCAAGGGTGCGGAAAGCGCCGGATGGGTCAGTCCCACCCAGTTCGAGGAGATCTTTGCACCGGCCGAGGCCCGGCCCTCCACCACGACCTCGATGAGAATCTTCGGCCGCGTCTTCACCGCGCGGGTCATCGACGCCAACGGCAACACGACGCGCTTCCGGTCCAAGCTCGAAACCGTCTACATCACCCTGGGCGACCAGAAAATCTCCATGGAATACCCCATGGCCCGCGAGACCTCGGTGGAAGACAGCCTGGGTCGGGTCACGCGTTTCATCCGCGACGCGCAGGGCAACGTCACCGAAATTCGTGCCCCCGGTCCTTTCGGCCGCGCCGAGCTGGAGAAGGTCTGGACGCTCCAGTGGCAGCAGGTCCAATGGGACCCGGGCAAGGTGATGCCCGATGTCCGCTGCCGGTTCAAGGACCCTATCTACGACGAGCTGGATTTCGACCCGGCCGCCTTCGAGGATTGCCCCCGCATGTCCTACACCACCCTGGCCGCGATGATCCAACCCGACGGGACCCGGTATTCGCTCGCCTATGACCTGCCCGACGGCCAAAAAAGCTGGGGGGCGCTCACCGAGGTCACGACCCCGGGGGGTGCCGTGCACCGTTTCACCTACGGGGATGCGGATTCCTTTTTCCAGTGGCCCGCGAGCCTGCCGGTCCAGGGGGCCGGTTACGTCGGGCGGGAAGTGATCGCCCACCGGGAGACGGCCTACACCTTTTTCTGCAACGAGCTGAACAAGCGGGGTCTGGAATCCACGACCATCTTCCCCAACGGCCCTCGCGGCCCCGGCTACCGGAGCGAAATCCGGGACGAAAAGGAGTTGACATGGTTTGAGGTCGATTTCCGCTCCCGCGGCCCCGCCCAGTGCCAGGCCGTTGCCTGGCGGAAAACCCTGCACAGCGAGCTCTCCGGCCGGGAGCCCGCGGCGCGCAAGATCACCTGGAGCGGCACGTGCGTGCAGGACCCCCCGGCCTATAACGACCAGGTCTCCGGCCAGACGATCGCCACCTTGACGGCCGATGAGAGCGGCCGGCTCGTCGAGGCCAGCTATTACGGCCACCTCGGCCGGGACCTTCCGCTGGCCGACCCGAGCCCGGTCGGTCAGATGTTCGTGCAGTCCGAGTCGGCCGTGGTCCCGGTAGTCCATTCGCCGGTGATCATCCCTCTGGACGCGCGCCCGACCCAGGTCGTTAAGTTCCGCGACGGGCTGGCCTGGAAGGAGGTCATCGAATACGACCGCGACGGCCCCGCCCACGGCGGAACCCACCGGAGCCTGGGCAACGTGGTCAAGAAGAGCGTGATCAGCGGCCAGGAGGTCCTGCTGGAGACCCAGACCGACCACCTGCGGACCGCGGATTACCAGGCCCGCAACCTGGTGCGGCTTCCCACGGAAAAGCGGGTTTTCGGGATGAGCGACGGGACCTGGAAACTGCTGGCCCGCACCGGCTTCGCCTACGACCAGTTCGGGTTGGAAGCGAGCCGCAACGACCGGCTGGACCCGGAATTCGCATCGAAATACCGCGGCAACCCGACCACCGTCACCGTCTACAACACCGGTGCGTCCGATGGTACGGCCGACCCGGATCTCCCGGCCTCGATCGTTACGGCCACCCGCTACTACGACAACGGCGCGGCCTACGAAGTGACCGCCCCCGGCAACCGGGTGACGACCACCACGGCGGATTTTGCGAGCTGCTCCGCCTCCCAGCCGATCCGCACGACGACCACCCTGGGCCCCGATCCGGGCAACGGCACCGGCCGCCCCCGGGTGACGACCCGCACGGACTGTTTCACCGCACTCCCTGTTTCGGTGACCGATCCCAACAGCAACCGAACCTGCTCGCAATACGACGGGCTGGGACGCCTGATTGAAACAGCTCTGCCCGGCGACCGGCTCTCGACGCTCAGCAACGGGATCCGGGACGACCAATGCCCGACCTCGGGCAGCCCCACCCCGGGCAGCCAGGGACGGGGGCCGACGACCTGGTCGGAATACCGGCACACGGGCCGCATCGGCAGCAGCCTGGGCGGGAGCGATCCGACCCACCAGCACACCATCACCTGGTCCAAGAACGGACTGGCCCAGGGCACTTATGTAAAGATTTTTTCCGACGGCCTGGGCCGCCCTGTCCAGATCTGCGATCAGGTCGATCCGGCCACGAACGGAGGCGCTTCTGAAATCTGCACGTTCAAGGACTACGACGACACCGGCAAGGCCGATGCCGAGTACCTGCCCTACCACAACTCGACCCCGGCCGAGCAGGTCACGCTGCCGCCGCCGGGACTCCAGTACATCCTCACCCGAATCGACCCGCTGGGCCGCCCGACTTACACCCATCTGATGAACTCCGGCATCCAGCCGACGACCTTGCGCTACGGTAGCGACCGGGGGCTGTGGGTGACCGAGATCACCCACCCCGGCGGCAAGAAGACCATCACCGGGACCAACCTTTTGGGTCAGACGGTTCAGGTCTCCCGGGAAAGCGACCTCTGCCAGGGCGGCTTCTGCACCACCGAAACGGTCTACGATGCGCTGGGCCGGGCACTGGCGGTGATCGGGCCGCTCAACGCCGACGGCACCGGCGGCCACGAGATGGACTACGCCTATGACGGCCTCGGCCGGCGCAAGAAGCTGACCGACCCCAGCCTCGGCGAGCAGCGCTTCAAGTACGACGAACTCGGCAACCTGATCGAACGCGGCGACGCGAGAGGCCGGAAGGTCTCCATGGCCTACGACCCCCTCAACCGCGTGCTGACCAAAACCCTCACGGACCCGGGCGGCGGCACGCGGCCGACCGAACAGGTCGTGACCTACACTTACGACGGGGCCACTCCCGGTGCCGCAATTCCTGCATCGCAGACCATTGAAAGGGCAGCGGCCGTGGCCCCCGCCGCCGGCAACGGCAACGAGAGCGGGCGAACGCTGTCCACCCGCAGCCTGCCGGTCACCGGCCGGGGCGGCGGCAGCCGAAGTGTCGAAGGGCCGTTTGCCGGTAACAAGGGCAAACTGACCTACGTCGCCAACGGGCTCATCGGCCGCGGTTACGCCTACGACGCCCTGGGCCGGGTGGTCGCCGAATCCGCGGCATTCGATGGGGAGCTCTTCAACCAGAGCTACCGCTACGGCTACCCCGGGCGGGCGGGCGAGAACGGTGAGCTCGGCAGCGTCCTACTGGCCGAGTTCAGGCCCGACGGCGAGATTTTCACCATGGCCTACGACACCGACGGCAAGCTCTCGGGGCTGAGCACCCAGGCCCCGGGGCGCGCGCCGCAGGTCATCGTGGCCGGCATCCAGCGCAACGCCCACAACGACATCCTGGAGGTGGCCTACGGCAACGGCACAATCACGCGCTTCAGCTACGACGAAAACCGCAGCTGGCGCCTGGACGGCAAGCAGGTGTTGAAGGGCGGCACGGCGTTGATGGATCTCGCTTTCAATTGGGACGACAACGGGAACCTGCTCGAGCTCGCCAACCGCCTGCCGGGCCGAGGCGATCACTCCTGGGAATTCGACTACGACAGCCTGGATCAGCTGACCTGGGCGGCCACGGCCGGGGGGCGCCTGGAGCTGCTCTACGGATACACGGGAACCGGCAACCTCATCCGCAAGTCCATGCTCGTGAAGAACCCGCAAGGCCAGTGGAGCGTCAACACCCTCGACCAGGCATACGGCGGGAACCTGGCGGGGCCTTACGCGGTTACCGCCAGCGCCGCGGACCGCTTCAGCTACGATGCCGGCGGGAACCTGACGGCGACCACGGCCGGCGGCGGTCTGCAGCTGGAATGGAATGCCGAAAACATGCCCGTCAGGACCTTCCGCGGCGGAAACCTCGCGGCCGAGAAGTGGTTCCTGGGCGAGTCCCTGTGGAAGCGCCGCGAAAGCCCGGCCGACACGGGTGCGCCCCAAACCACGCTCTACCCCTTCCCCGCCGTCCAGTTGGAGAACGGGGCCTACCGCCACCGCTTCGGCGCCTGGGCCGAGCGGGACCCAGCCGACGGCCGGCTGCGCTTCTTTCATCGCGACCAGGTGGGCAGCTCGGTGCTCGTCACCGACGAACTGGGGCAGGTGGTCCACGAAGCGGTCTACCAGCCCTATGGCGAGGATTGGCTCACGCCGGTCTCCGGCTATGACCCGCAGCGCAAGTTCGGCGATAAGGAAAAGGAGCGCTTCAGCGGGCTTTATGACTTCGGCGCCCGGCTTTACCTGCCCCAGACGGGGCGCTGGATCTCGGCCGACCCGGTCCTGGACGGCCTGAACCGCTACGCCTACGTGGCGAACAACCCCTTGAGGTACGTCGACCCCTCGGGCCACGACAAGCACCCCGTCATGTACGCCCCCGGTTCGGATTACGCCAAGTGGCGGGAGGCCATCATCAAGGAGTACGGTGCGGAGGTCGGAACGGCGGTGCTCGAGGGAGTGGCCGCCATCGATGATGCCGTGCGCAAGCACGAGAAAATTCTCTTCCTGGCCCAGGGAATTCTCAACAAGGATCCCCTGGACATGGCAAACCATCTGGCCTGGGAGGAATTCACAAAGACCACGGCGGTCTCCATGGTGAACGCGAATGGCCCTTGGGACGCCGCCAATGGGCGCTCCAACCCGGCCTCGGCCAAGGCGCTCGCCTATTTGATGGATTACGCCATGGGCGCCAAGAAAGTGAAAGCCGCGGACATTTTGATCGGCACCCACAGCAACGGGGCCAATGTCATGAACGAGGCGTTAGGGATCCTCAAAGAGGAGCACGGGCGCACCCTCTCCGGCACGACGGCGCTCATCATGGCTCCAAACACCACCGTGGCGACCATCTACAGCATCAAACGGCAGGTGGGCAACTCGCAGGTCCTGGTGTACGACTCGGTGCGGGACACACCGCTCATGCTCGCCGGAGTGTCGGGAAAAGGCAAAGGCTACATCGACTACAACCACGTCAGCCGCTCGACCCGGCCGGCCGGAGTGCATTTTTACCAGGTGAACCTCCCCTACTCCGTGAACAACCACGATGTCAAAAATTACTTCCAGGCGATCGAGAAGAAAAAGTTCTGGGAGTACAAACCTTAGTCGGGATAGTGGACCTCGGGTAGGTCGAAGGCTTTCGCCGGGTGGTTTGCCAGGAGGGTGAAGACAAGTAGCAGAGCGGCCCGGCGCATGGTCCCGTCCTTCGTCCTTTTTCGATTGATTTTTTGAAGAACCGTCAGATGTGCGGCACCAGCTCCGCCAGATCCGCCATGACACCGAAAAGCTGGAAGGCTTCCGCGGCGTCCCGGGCCAGATATCTCAGCGTCACCCCGTCCAGGGGCTCGACGCCCGGCAGCCGCAGGCAGCGGTCGACCGCCGAGGCCGTCGTGAAGCGAACCTCCAAGGCAACCGGCCGGCTGAGGGTAAAAGGCGATAAACGGTTCAGGTCCGACAACGCCTGCTTTGCCGAGCGATAAATCAGCTCTTGGGATCTCTTGGGATGCAGACAGGCCGCACTGTAGGCGCCCAGCCCCTTTTTTACAGGCACGGCGGCAATGGCGGGAATCAGTTTCCGCGCTTCGGAACATGCGGCTTCGTCCCCGCTGATCAAGGCCACCGGCACGCCGAAATGCCCGGCCAGGGCGGCGTTGAAGCCGATCTCGCCCACGCTCTGGCCGTTCAGCCGGATTTCGGCCACCCGCCGGCGGTAGCTGTGGGCGATAATGCCCCGCGGGGTCCCGGCTGCGGCGTGGTAGCCGATAAAAAAGGCGGCATCGCAGGCCAGCTCCACCCCTTCCATCATGCCCAGCCGCCGGGGCGTACCGATGATCTGGACGGCCCGCTCGTCTATTTCGCTGGCGGCCATGTTCAGGCCGATGCTGTGGGCGTCCGTCACCACCACCTCTTTTGCCCCGCCGTCGAAGGCCCCCCGGATCGCCGCATTCACCTCGGCGCTCATCAACTCACGGGCCTGAGCATAGTCCGCGGCCTCGCGGCGGGTCTGCTCGCCTCTCACCACGCCGCCGATTCCTTCGATATCGGCTGAAATGAAAATTTTCATTTTTCCAACTCACCTTTCGTATTTGTCAATCCTGGCCCGGCAGCTGAGCCCGTGCGCCAGCATGTTCTCATAGTTGCAGGCCCTCTCGCAGACACGGGCGATCGATAGCGAACCTTCCTTTGTGGCATGCTGGTAGGTCACGGTTTTTACGAACTTGTGAACCGACAAACCGCCCGTGTAGCGGGCGGCCCGCATGGTGGGCAGAACATGATTCGTCCCGATGGTTTTGTCGCCGTAAGAGACCGTGGTCTCCTCGCCGCAGAACATGGAGCCGTAGTTTTGGCAGCGTTCCAGGAAAAAGCGCCAGCTCTGGGTCTGGACCTCCAGATGCTCGGGGGCCCAGGCGTCGGAGAGCGCCACCGCCTCCTCGGGGGTGTCCACCACGACCACCTCCCCATAGTCCCGCCATGAGGCCCCGGCCACCTCCCGGGTCGGCAGCGTCGGGAGCTGCCGGTCGATCTCCTTCATGGTGGCCTCGGCGATGGGTTTGGAAAGCGAAATCAGGCACTGCCGGGAGTTGGGGTCATGCTCGGCCTGGCCCAGCAGGTCGGCGGCCAGGACGAAGGGGTCGGCCGAGCCGTCGGCGATGATCAGAATTTCGGTGGGGCCGGCCAGCAAGTCGATGCCCACATCGCCGAAGAGCTGGCGCTTGGCCTCCGCCACGTACTTGTTGCCCGCGCCGACAACGAAATCCACGGGGGGCAACCCCTCCATGCCGTAAGCCATGGCGGCCAGGGCCTGGACCCCGCCCATGCAGTAGACCTCGTCGGCCCCGGCTGCAAGCATGGAGTAAAGCGTTGCCGGGTACATCCCCTGACCCTTGACCGGCGGCGAACAGGCCACGACCCGCTTGACCCCGGCCACCTTGGGGGTGATCACGGTCATGTGGGCGGAGGCCAGCATCGGATAACGGCCGCCCGGAACGTAGGAGCCCGAGGAAGCCACCGGGATGACCTTCTGGCCCAGAAAAACACCCGGCAATGTTTCGACCTCGAAATCTTCAAGCCGCTTCATCTGCTCGGTGGCGAAATTGCGGATCTGGGCCTGGCAGAAGTCGATGTCCTCGATCATGGCGGACGGCAACTGCGATTTGACCGCCTTGATTTCCTCGGCCGAGATCTTGAAGCTCCTGGGCGACCAGTTGTCGAACTTGCCCGAGTAGTATCGCACCCCGGCCTCGCCCTCGGACCGGACCTTATCGATGATTTCCCGGACGGTCTCCCGGACCCGGGTCAAGTCTTCTTTTGGCTGTTGTTTGGCTTTTTTCAGATAAGACGCCATGCTTCTCCTCCTGCTGGCAATTGACGCTTCAGACAGCCCTATCGTCACGCTCCCGATAGCTTGGGCCGCAACTTTTTCATTTCAGCTCGTAGCAGGCCGCAATTTCGCCGAAATAAAGCGTGTGGTAGTCTTTTTCGGGATAGAGCGGATCGTAGGCGCGGGTCAGGTTCTCCGGGGCGATCGCGTTCTTGTAGACGATCCGGCACTCGAAGTGAACCCCGGGAATTTGCAGAATCGGGGAGGAGACCTCTCGGCCGGGCGCGGTTTTCAGCGAACACGCCTGGAACTTGTCTACGTCACGACCCGACTTCGACCCGCAGAAAGCGATCTCCTTTTTCATCTCTCCGCTGGGAACGCTGACGGTGAAATCGGCGGCTTTCTCGATCAGGCGGAAGGTGTGCCGCGAATCCCTCACCATCACCATCAGGATGGGTTTTCGCCATGCGAAGCCGATCGTGGCCCACCCGATGGTCATGGTGTTGAGCTCCTCACCGGCCTTGACCGTCAGAAAGGCCCCCTCCTTGATCTGTTTCATCACGTCTTCATAAACCGCCATGTAATCGACTTCCCTCATAAGCTTTTGACCTCCTGTTTTTTTCTGGCGCGCACCGCCTGATTTTCCATCGTTTATTAGCGTCATACAACGCCCCGACGCAACAGAAAACATGATGCGCGGCGAGCGGGCGGCAAGGGGGTAGGGAACATGAGGAGGGGGCTCCCTTATT
>CAZLSV010000013.1:5495-6619 GCA_964562235.1 uncultured Desulfatibacillum sp. | reverse complement strand
AGATCCTGTGAACTGAATTACCGAAAAATACCCCGGTCGCTGGATACAATTGGCACTTGAAGCGACGCCTGCCCGCGCCCGGCCGAAATTTCGCCCGATCTCCCCTCGGGCCGGGGCCTCATTCAGTCCGTTTGACCTGATTGGCCCATCAGCCCGGTCGACTGCTGATTGAACTCGTCAAAACCCAGCACCGGCGGAAGTCTGCAAGCCGCGGCAGGAGACGACAGCCCCACCTCCGCCCACGGGCGGCGATGCCGGGGCCGCTGCCGCCCTCAAACCCCATCACCTAAACCCAGGCCCGCCCGCCTTTTCCGGCCCCGTCGACCCAAACGGCATCAATCTTGCTTTGTGCTCCTGGTCCGCTCAGGCTCCCCAACGGAAGCCGAATAATTCAGGACCAACCAGCGGCGATGCCCAATAAAATACTTAAGTAATACGGGTTTTGTTCCGATAAGAATGTTGCCTTTTGGCTCGCCCTCGGCCCCTGAAAAGCGGGAAGCCAACGGAGGCCGGCGTCACAGGAGCGGATCCACGGTTGGAAGCGACGGCAAAGGCCGATACCCGGCCCCGGAGTCGGTGGGCGGTTCACCCGCAGGCGTGCCCGGTCGATCGACCTGAACCGATTTTCAAACCATATGGAAAGGCAGTGGGATCTCATGGCAAGAACAGAGCACCTTAACATCCTTAAGCGAGGCAGATCCGCCTGGCATGTGTGGCGTTTCAATCACCCGGGGGGCCGGCCCGACCTGAGCGGGGCGAACCTCCGGCACTTCGACTTGTCCGAAATGGATCTCACCGAAGCGTCGCTCGTCGGTGCCGACCTGAGCGGAGCCGATCTGAGTTTGACGAATCTCCAGAAGGCCAATCTCCAGGACGCCGATTTGACTGGAGTGACACTGAATCGGACCGATCTCAGTTGGGCAAACCTGCAGGGCGCGGACCTCACCGGCGTATGTCTCAATCGGGCCGATTTTTACAGAAGCGATTTCAGGCAGGCCAAGCTCGGGGGGGCGGACCTCAGAGGAGCCAAGCTCAGCGGGACCAATTTCAGCGGCATGGCCTTCCGGTCCGCCGACCTCACCGGCACCGATCTGAGCTGGGCGAACCTGTGCGAAGCCGATTTT
>CAZLSV010000013.1:3427-5485 GCA_964562235.1 uncultured Desulfatibacillum sp. | reverse complement strand
CGGGCTGAAGCTGTCCGGGACGGATCTCAGCCAATCCAATCTCAGCCAGGCGGACTTCAGCGCTGCGGTGCTCGACACCGTCAAGCTGAATTCCGCCAACCTCAAAAGCGCCAGGTTGAAGGGCGCCTCCTTTTATAGGGTCAGCCTCCAGAACGCCGAGTTGACGAATTCCGATTTCGGCGACACCAAGGTCACCACCTCGAATTTTCACGGTGCGGACCTGAAAGAAGCTTCCTTGCTGAACGCAGACCTGCGCGACGCAGATCTGCGCGGGATCAATTTCTCCAGGGCCGATCTGCGCGGGGCCAACCTGAGCGGTGCCGACCTGAGCGCCGCAGTCCTCGTCGAATCGAACCTGCAGGCGGCCTTCCTCCACCGGACGAATCTGAGCCAGGCGGATTTGCGCAACGCCAACCTGGAACAGGCCAATTTGTCCGAAGCCGACCTGCGCAAGGCCACGCTCACCGGCTGCGCCATCTACGAGACCGTGCGCTCGGGGTGGATCATCGACGGCGTCGGCTGCGATTTCGTTTTCTGGGGCGCTGGCTCCAAGGAAAAACTTCCTCGCGGCCGGATGTTCCGGAAGGGCGAATTTGAAGCCCACTACCGCCAGCTTCCGACCCTTCGCTACGATCTCGACCGAAACGGCACTTCACCGATCGTTGCGGTGATCATGGACCATGTCGTCAAAACCATCAACTGTCGGCACCCGGACCTGCAGCTGAAAATGGCGAGCCTCGTTTTGCAGCACCATCCCTATGCGGTCTTCACCGTCCCCGATGCCGCGGATGGCGAGCGCGCTCTCGCCCAGATCAGATCTGAATACGAAAAGCGCATGGCGGCCCTGAAAGCCAAGGACGACAGCCGGCGGCCGGCGACGCCGCAGCAGAAGCCCCTGCCCCGACCGGGACAACGACCCGCCCCCGCAAGCCCGGCACCCAAACCGGCCCCGGGGGCAGCCCGTGCAGACACCACCCTGACGGCGAGCCCCAGGGCCGCCGCCCACATTGAAGAGCCTTTGGCTGCCGTTTGAGGGCGCCCAAGGTTCTCTTGAAAACGAAACAGGCCGGCTACAGAGCGGGGTCCGTTCAAAGCCATGCCGGGGATTCGACCGCGCCTTTCAGAGGGCGCGGTTCGGCGGGACAGTCGAGGTCGTGTCGCGGGACGGCCGGCGGCAGCCCTGCGCCGTCGTGGGCGAGGACGAGGCCGATTTGGAACACAAGTTAAGAAATGCGGACAGCTGGCCTTGTTTCGGCGATCATTCCCCGGCTCGATTTCGCCGATCATCAACACCAATCTTGAACATTGCCCACTTGCCTGACAAAGATGGCCCTCAGCCTATTGACTCCTGCTGTAATTATCGGTAAGTTTACGTCTTCCGGCTCCCCTTCAAGACCGGAGGTTACAAAGGCGACTGCCACTTTTCGGATGGTTGAGGCCGAGTTCAAGCTTCCGGGCCAGGATTTGTATGCGCAAGATCGGCAGTGAACTTTGAGAGAACACCTTCATGGCTGAAAAACCCCGGGTCCTCCTGATCGATGACAGCGAAGCGACCGTTGAGGGGTTGGGGAGCTATCTGAGCCCCCGCTTCGATGTGGTCACCGCTTTCGATGGTCTTAGCGCTTTGAACGAGCTCGGGGCCAAGCCTTTCGACCTGGTCATCGCGGATCTGATCCTTCCGGTGGTCAGCGGGTTGAGATTATTTCCTTCCTGAGACAGACATCCCCGCAAACCCCTATCATCGCCATGACCGGATGGGGGAAGTATCCCAGCGAACTGGCAACCGAATCCAAAGCCGACGTGGTCCTGATAAAGCCCTTCGAACTGGAGGAACTGGATCGGTCTGTTTCCAAACTGCTGCCGGGCAAGAGGTCCGGAAAAACGACCTGACCTGCCCCTCCTCCCATTACCGCCAGACGACTTATCCCGCCGCAATCATTTGTCGGGTGAGAACATTCGTTGTCTGGTCAGCGGGAAACCGGACCGTGGGGCACGCGGCGAAGCTTTCCCGTTTCGTAGCCTTGCTCCTCAAGAAAAGCCACTAGCCGCTCGTAATCT
>CAZLSV010000013.1:0-3408 GCA_964562235.1 uncultured Desulfatibacillum sp. | reverse complement strand
AGTCGCGCCGGGTGCGACCGATAATGGTCTGCTCGTAACCATCGGAGAGGTAAATGATTCGGTATTCCGCTTTGAAGGGCCATATGAACTGCATCCCCCAGACGGCGTTGGTTTGAGGATCCTCCACGAATCCACGCGGCGTGTAGGTTTTCAGCGGCCCCGCCAACCCGCCCTTGTTGAATCGGAAGGTGGTTTCAATGCTGCCGTCTGCGGCCAGCCGGTAGGATTCAACCGCATTGTAGGCATCGGTCTCGATGAAGGTCGGGATGCTGGCGATCACGTACCAGTCGCCCATGAAACGCTTCAGATCGACGGATGCCACCGTGTGAATCGGCTTCATGGCCGGACAGCCCCAGACCGTTAGAATTGAAAGTATTATTACGAAGGCGTTGGGCGCACCCGTTTTCAGCTTTTTTTTCAAAACACTCATGAATTTTGCCTGTGCAGGCATTGGAGCAAAAAAAGGGCTCAGCAAACCTCTCCAAGCCCTCTTTCCGCCGACTCGTAGAATCAACCGGCAATCGACACGGGGGAATGTTTACCGATGTAGTCCATCGTCTCTTCGTATTTACCGCGCATGTCAACGGAGCCCTTGTCGATGTCTTTTTTCTGAGGGGTCCACTCGGTGGGGCACTCGTTTTTCAGCTGTTCGATCCGGGATGACATGTCGGAAACAAGGATGTTGAGATCCTGAATGTTGGGCAGGACTTTTTCTCTTTCTTTGGATCCGAGGCTTTCGACCTTTCGGGTGAGGTCGTACATTTTCGCCTTCCATGCGGTCAATTCCATCTCCATGCCTTTGCAATAGTCAACGACGTTCATTGGGTCCTCCTTCTAAGGTTTTTAGTCTGCTTCTTTAGGCTGCCGGGGCGACATCTCAATGCAGAGAACATTACTCACGCTCCGAACCCTGTCAAGTATCGTCCGCCACGGGCGCCCGAAAGGGCAAAAACCGGTTGCGGGGGCAAGAGACGCAGGTGCCGGTGATTGACAACCGCAAAGATGGTGGGTTAATGATTCCAGTTAGATGGTGTTAACGTATTTTGCGAGGCGGTCTACATTGGACAATCCCATCCGCTCCAGATTTCTCGTGGCCATTCTCCGCTGGGTGGACTCCGAGGCGGCACCGGCCGCTGCTGAGCCTTGCGACCCCGGCAAGCGGGTGGAGTGGCTGCGGATCCTGCCCTTCATTGTTCTGCACGCCATGTGTCTGGGGGTGGTCTGGGTCGGGTGGAGTTGGGCCGCGGTGGCGACGGCGACCGTTCTCTATCTCGTACGCATGTTTGCCATCACGGGATTCTACCACCGCTATTTTTCTCACAGGACCTATCAAACCAACCGTTTCTGGCAGTTCGTCTTCGCCGTTCTCGGAAATTCCGCGGTCCAGCGCGGCCCCCTGTGGTGGGCCTCTCACCACCGCCACCATCACCGCTTCGCCGACACCGACGAAGACCCCCATTCGCCCTCCCGGCAGGGCTTCTGGTGGAGCCACATCGGCTGGCTGACCTCCGACCGTCACTTCCCGACGCGGGCCAAATACGTGAAAGACTGGGCCCGCTTCCCCGAGCTGGTCTGGCTCAATCGGTTCGACACCCTCGTGCCTCTTCTGCTGGCGGTGCTGCTTTATGCGTTCGGCGCTGCGCTCAAAGCCCATGCCCCGCAGCTGGGAACGAGCGGCCCGCAGATGCTGATCTGGGGCTTTTTCATCTCCTCCACGCTCCTTTTTCACGCGACGGTGACCATCAACTCGCTGGACCACATGATCGGACGCCGGCGCTACGACACGCCCGACACCAGCCGCAACAACTGGGCCCTGGCGCTCATCACGCTGGGCGAGGGCTGGCACAACAACCACCACCACTACGCCATCTCCGCCCGCCAGGGGTTTTTCTGGTGGGAGATCGACATCACTTATTATCTGCTCAAGCTGATGTCCGGACTGGGGATCGTGCGGAGTTTGCGGCCGGTGCCGGAGCACGTCCGCAAACCGGACAGGACACTCGGCGGCCGGTCCGAACGAGCCGCCGGCACCCGTCGATGAAAGGGCAAGTCATCCATGCGGATCGCGATTGTCGGCAGCGGCATTTCAGGCTTGGTGACCGCCCACCTGTTGAGCGACGGGCACGAGATCACGCTGTTCGAAGCCAATGATTATATCGGTGGGCACACGAACACGGAGGATGTCGCGTGGCGGGGCAGGACCTATGCGGTGAACACCGGGTTCATCGTGTTCAATGCGGCGACGTATCCGAACTTCATGGCCCTCATGAAGCGGCTGGGCGTGGAATGGCAGCCCTCGGTCATGAGCTTCAGCGTTCAGTGCGAAAAAACCGGCCTGGAGTTCAGCCCCAGCACTTTGAATTCGCTGTTCATCCAGCGCAAAAACCTGCTGCGGCCCTCTTTTTACCGGATGCTGCTGGATGTCTACCGCTTCAAGCGGGATTCCGAGGAGTTGCTCCGGGCCGATGACCACCGCCTGACCCTGGAAGCGTTTTTAAAGCGCAAGGGCTACTCGCCCTCCTTCATCGAGCATTTCATCATTCCCATGGGCGAAGCGGTCTGGTCCGCCGACCCTATGGAGTTCGACCGTTTCCCGGCGCGCCATTTCGCCCAATTTTTCAAAAACCACGGTTTTTTCAACATACGCAACCAGCCCCAGTGGCTGACGATCAAGGGCGGCTCCCGCCAGTACATCCGGCCCATCACCGAGCGGTTTCGCGATCGTATCCGGCTGAACGCCGCCGTGCGATCGGTGCGCCGGCGGGCCGACGGCGTGGAAGTCAACGCTGCCGGCAGCCGGACCGAAACCTTCGACAAGGTGGTGATCGCCGCCCACAGCGACCAGGCACTGCGCCTGCTGGCCGATGCATCGGAAACCGAACGGGCCGTCCTGGGAGCGATCCCCTACCAGGAAAACCATACGATCCTGCACACGGACAGCTCGATCCTGCCAAAAAACCGAGCCGCCTGGGCCAGCTGGAACTACCACATACCGAAGCAGGCTCTCGGCCGGGTGGCCGTGACCTACAACATGAACATGCTTCAGAACCTCGACGCACCGGCAACCTTCTGTGTGTCGCTCAACCTGCAGGCGGCGATCGACCGGCAGCGGGTGATCAAGTCGATGCTCTACCACCACCCCGTCTACAACCCGGAAAGCCTGGCGGCCCGCGGGCGCCTGAAGGAGATCAACGGCGTCAACCACACCTACTTCGCCGGGGCCTATTGGGGTTACGGGTTCCACGAGGACGGCGTGAACAGCGCCCTCGAGGTCTGCCGGCATTTCGGGAAAACGCTTTAAAACGGTGGTTGGTTTTCTGTGTTTGGAGGAACCAACCCTCTTTCAAGTAAGCTGAATTTTTCCGTGGGAGCGGCATCTTGCCGCGAAATGATCGCGGCGGGGACGCC
>CAZLSV010000012.1:72222-84053 GCA_964562235.1 uncultured Desulfatibacillum sp. | reverse complement strand
ATCAGTGGCTGGCCAAGGACGTGGCCGAAGAGGACATGGTGGTTGACGCGCACGACCCCTCGAAGAAGCACCGGCCGATGATGACCACGGCGGACCTCTCCCTGCGCTTCGACCCGATCTACGAGCCGATCGCGCGGCGCTACCACCAGAACCCCGCGGAATTCGCGGATGCTTTCGCCCGGGCGTGGTTCAAGCTGACGCACCGCGACATGGGCCCGCGCGCACGCTATCTCGGGCCGGAGGTTCCCACCGAAGAGCTCATCTGGCAAGACCCCATCCCTGCGGTCCATCACCCGCTGGTTGATGCAAAGGACATCGCCTCCCTCAAGGGCAAGATCCTGGCTTCGGGCCTGTCTGTGCCGGAGCTGGTTTCGACCGCATGGGCGTCGGCGTCGACCTTCCGCGGCTCCGACAAGCGCGGCGGCGCGAACGGCGCACGCATTCGCCTGGCGCCGCAGAAGGAGTGGAAAGTCAACCAGCCGGCCCGGCTGGCGAAAGTGCTCAAGACCCTGGAGGGCATCCAGAGCGCGTTCAACAGCGCGGCCTCCGGAGGCAAGAAGGTCTCGCTGGCGGACCTGATCGTTCTGGCCGGTTGCGCGGGCGTCGAGCAGGCCGCGAAGAAGGCCGGTCACGATGTGACGGTTCCCTTCTCGCCGGGACGCACGGATGCGTCGCCGGAGAACACCGACGCGGCGTCCTTCAAGGTGCTCGAGCCGGCGGCCGACGGGTTCCGCAACTATCTCAAAACCAAATACAGCGTGTCGGCAGAGGAACTGCTGGTCGATCGGGCGCAATTGCTGACCCTGACCGCACCGGAGATGACGGTGCTCGTCGGCGGCATGCGCGTGCTGAACACCAACTTCGGACAGACCCCGCACGGCGTTTTCACCAAGAAGCTGGAAGCGCTGACCAACGACTTCTTCGTGAACCTGCTCGACATGGGCACGGAGTGGAAGGCGGTGTCGGACGCCCAGGATATTTTTGAAGGGCGCGATCGCAAGACGGGCGAAGTCAAGTGGACCGGCACGCGTGTCGATCTCAGCTTCGGTTCGAACTCCCAGCTCCGGGCGCTGGCCGAGGTGTACGGAAGCGCGGACGCGCAGAAGAAGTTTGTCCAGGACTTCGTGGCGGCCTGGACCAAGGTGATGAACCTTGATCGCTTCGACCTCGCCTGATCGCGGCATAAACGTCGTCGAGGTCTTTTGAATTGAAAGGCAACGAAGCGCCGGCTGAACTTGGCCGGACGGCCGAGGCGAAGCAACAACCTATCATCCAACCCATCTGTGGCGGGGTCTGGCGTTCAGGCCCCGCCCTTCTGTATGAGAAGGAGGTGAATCATGAGCGAGAAGAAATTTAAAAAAGTCTGCAAGTGCGAGCATTGCGGAAGCGAGGCCGAAATGATGATCTCCTGCACGTTGGAGGAAGTTCCGACTCAGACGGCCGCCCCTGTCGTCGTGTCTAAAGCTGAGGGCGGGACCAAAGGTCATTCCGTCTGCAGCCATTGCGGGAATGAAGCCGATATCTGGCTGAAGGTGTAAGCGGGTCTCCCCACCGGCCCGAAGGCGGATCCCGGGTCCGGCGCAGGCGCGAGGCGAAAAAGGTCGAGGGGCTCAGAGCTCAAGCCTTGACGATACCGGTGGTTACTCCTCCTTCAGCCGCGTCCGGATCTCCACCTCGGAGGTCAGCGTTTTGTGCACGGGGCAGCGGTCGGCGATCTGCAGCAGGCGCTGTTTCTGATCCGCGTCGAGCGCCCCCTCGATCTCGATCTCGCGTTCGATGCGGTCGAGCATCCCTTCTTTGATCTCGCAGGCCTCGCACTCGGCGGCGTGGATCTTCTCGTGTTTCAGCCGGACCGTGGCGGCCTCGAGCGGCCAGCCTTTGCGGTCGGCATACATGCGCAGGGTCATGGAGGTGCAGGCGCCGAGGGCCGCCACCAGCAGGTCGAAGGGCGTCGGCCCCTGGTCGGTCCCGCCGGCCGCAGCCGGCTCGTCGGCGAGCAGGCTGTGGCGGTTGGCCAGTATTTCCGTGAGAAACCCGCCGGGTCCGGTGCGGGCCGTGATACGGGGGTCGGCGGCCGGCGGGTCGGCGGTTTTGGCCGGGGCGGGCGCGATGTAGCGTTTGGCCCAGGCCGCGATGACGGCTCCGGCATAGCGCGAGTCGGTGATGTTCGACAGCAGATGGTCGGCCTGGTCCAACGACACGAAGCTTTTGGGGTGACGCGCGGCCTGAAAAATCCGCCCCGCGTTCTCGATGCCGACGATGTCGTCCAGCGGCGAGTGCAGGACCAGCAGGGCACGGTTCAGATTCTGGATGACGGCCTCGGGGTCGACCCCCTTCAGGTCGTCCAGAAATTTTTTCCGCAGCGTGAAGGTGCGGCCCGAGATGCTCACCTCGGCCTCGCCTTCGGCGTCGATCGTCTGCGCGGCAGGGCCCAGGGTCTGTGAGACATGCCGGGGGTCGGCCGGGGCGGCGATGGTCACCACGGCTTTGGAGGAGGGAATCGCGGAGGCGGCTTTAAGCACCGCGGCGCCGCCGAAGGAGTGCCCGATCAGCAGCCGGGGGCCTTCGAAGCGGGCGGCCAGGAACTCGGCGGCCGCCACCAGGTCCTGCACGTTGGACAGAAGGCTCGTGTCGGCGAAGTCCCCGCCGCTTTCGCCCAGGCCGGTGAAATCGAAGCGCAGCACGCCGATGCGCTCCCGCGCGAGGGCGCGGGAGATGTGGTAGGCCGCCTTGAAGTCCTTGGAGCAGGTGAAGCAGTGGGCAAACAGGGCGTAGGCGACGGGCGCGCCGTCGACCGGCAGGTCGAGCAGAGCCGAGAGCTTTTGCCCCCCGGGACCGGGGATCTCCAGTTTTTCATGCTGCATCTATTTTTCTCCGTCCAGAGGCGTTCGGGTTTGAAATTCGGGCCGGACCGCGGCGGCAATCTCCTCCGGGAAGCCCACGCAGAT
Source organism: uncultured Desulfatibacillum sp. (assembly GCA_964562235.1). GTDB lineage: Bacteria > Desulfobacterota > Desulfobacteria > Desulfobacterales > SpSt-501 > SpSt-501. The sequence goes on along the minus strand of CAZLSV010000012.1, from coordinate 81,105 downwards.
GCTTTCGTTGTAAAGGGTCCGCAGCGCGGTCGTGTCCGGGGTGGCCAGCACCGGGTTGTAGTAAATGCGCGGTGAAAAGACCATGTGAAGCCGCGCAAACTCATCTTTTTCGGCGCCCGGGAAGAAGCAGACATTGAAATTGTAAATGCCCATTTTGTCGTAAGCCGCCATGGCCGCCGCCAGGCCCGCTGCGACCCCGTCCACGTCCTCCTCGGTCAGGTCCAGCAGGGTCCGGCATCGCTGCACGACGGCCACCACGTCGCCGACGACGCTGAACGGCGCAAACCCCGCCAGCCAGTCGATGCGGCCGATCCGCCCCAAGTAGCGGCGCCCGTCGGCTTTCTCCGCCGCGACCAGGTCGTCCCAGTAGGTGCGGCCGTTTTGCGAGTAATAGGATTTCGCGGCGGCCAGCTCTTCGCGCAGCTGGTTCGGGGCCGTCGAACTGGCAAACACCTGCAGGTGGGGGTGGATGAGGGAGCTGCCGGAGGCCGGCATGTAGTTCCAGCTCAGCAGGTAATAGACCGCTTCCGGATGCCGGGCGGCGCGGGCCCGATGGAAGAATTCCATGGCCAGGCGAATGCCCCCCGCGATCCGCTGCGGTTCGATTTCGGCCATGGGGATGTAGTGGCGGCTGCCGAGGGTGGCGACGGCCCCCAGCCCGTCATAGGGGGCGATGTTGGGGAAAAGGACCCTGTCCTCATGGATCAGCCGGCCCTCGGGCAGGATCTCGGCGGGAAAGCAGGGCGTGACCTTGAGCACCTTGTCCGGGCAGAAGGGGCAGGTGGCCCGAGAAGCCTCGATCAGCCGCGTGAGGTCGGGCTTTTCGAATTTGAGCATCCGGAAATGGCAGATGCGGGAGGTCCGGCCCGTGAGGGGGTCGGTGCGGACCTCGACGGGGATGGCTTTGGCCTGCAGGTCCTTTGCGGGGTCCAGGATGACGGCTTCTTTTGTGGTCACTTCGAATTTCATCCGAATCCTCCCTGGTTTCAGTAAAAAGCCTCCGAGTAGACGAGAGATCCCGGGAAGCCCTCGTCGATCAGAAAGGTGACATCGCGGATCATCTCCTGGCGGCCGCAGAGATAGAAGTCACAGGCGCGCCGGGGCAAATGGCTTTCGATGTAGCCGGTCACGCGGCCGGCATGGTGGGCGACGGACGCGGGGCGGGCTGCGGAAAGACAGGCCACGTACGCCGTCGCCCGGCGTTGGAGGAGTTCGCGATAGTAAAGGTCCTCCGCCTGCTCGACCCCGTGCAGCAGGATGAAGCCGGAGAGGCCGGCGGCGGCCATCGCGCCAAACGGCGCAATGCCGGTGCCCGTGGCCACGAAGACCGGCGGCCGAGGCGAAGCCTTGAACGTGAAGTAGCCGTGCGGTCCGGTGAACTCAAGGGCCGTTCCCGCCGGGGCGTCCGCGAGCAGCGGGGAGAGCGCCCCCCGGTCGACTTTTCGAATGCACAGCCGGATGGCTTCCTCCGACGGGGCCGAGACGATGGAGTAATCTCTTTCAGCGCCGCCGTGTTTCAGGCGCACGCGCTGGCCGGGGACAAAGCTGAACCCCGGCGGTTTCACGAGCGTGAGTTCGAAGGTTCGGGGTGCGAGATGGCGGCGGGCGGTGATCCGTGTGCTGAAAAGGCTGAAGGTCTCCGGGGCGAAGGCCTCCGGGCTCACCGCTTCCATGAGGCGTCCTCGATGTTCTGACGGCGGTTGATGTGCCGGGCCAGGACGAAGAAATAGTCGGACAACCGGTTCAGGTAGACGAGGGCCCGGTTCAACTGCGCTGCGGACTCGGCCGGGGCCATGTCGCCGGAAAGCCGCGCCACGCGCCGTTCGGCGCGCCGGCAGACGGTGCGGGCGATGTGGGCCCAGGCGGCACCCGGGCTGCCGCCCGGCAGGATGAACCCCGTCAGCGGCGGGAGGGTTTCCTCGATACGGTCGATGCGCCGCTCGAGGCGCTCCGCCCCGTCGGGGTCGATCGGCTTCAGGGCGGCGGCGGCAGGGGCGCCGGGGGTGGTGGCGAGCCAGGCGCCGATGTGAAAGAGATCGGACTGGATATTCTCAAGCTCCGGGCGGAGCTCTTCGGACTTTCGGGGCAGGGCGGCGATCAGGGCCCCGATCACCGAGTTGAGCTCATCCACATCGCCGTAGGCTTCGATGCGCTCGTTGTCCTTGGGCACGCGTTCGCCGCTGAACAGGCTGGTCTTGCCGCGATCTCCGCTGCCCGTGTAGATTTTCATGATGTTCAATCACCTGCTGGACGGCGCGCCTTCCCGGCCGGCCGACCTTTTGGGTTCGATGGCCCGCCTTTCTTCCCGACGCTCCACCGTCGCCGAAACGGAGCTGTCGGCCTGCGGTCACAATGCTTTCAGGGCGGCCAGGGTGTGCTCGGGCTCAGGCCTCACCGTGTAGTCCGGATCGTATTCCGCATACCGTATAGCCGAGTTTCGGTCAACAATGTACCTTGCCGGCATCGGCAGCACGCCCGCCTCATTCCCGTTAGCTTTCAAAAGATCGATGCCGAACTTCAGGTACAGCTCTTTCAATTCCGCAGGAAGCGAAAAGGCAATTCCCAGTTTTTCGGCAAAAGCATTTTCGCTGTCGCTGAGGATGTCGAAGGTCAGCCCTGATTTTCGAGACAAGTCCCTGCTGTTTTCCGGGAGCTGGGGCGAGACCGCCACGAGTTCCGCGCCCAAGGACCGAATGTGAGACAGCACCCCCTGCAGAGCCTCCAGCTCCATGTTGCAGTAGGGTCACCAGTATCCCCGATAAAAACTGATCACCAGCGGCCCCCGGCGGAGCAGGTCTGAAGATCGAATCGTTTTTCCGTCCGCGTTCGGAAGTTCGAAAGACGGCGCGGTGTCGCCCTTTTTGAGGGCGCGCTCCATGATTCCCGACTGACGCAGGTCCTCGGTCGCGCGGCGCATGATGGCCAGGGTTTCCTTTGGCGCTTTGGCCACGAACTGTGTCTTGCGGGTGCTGAGTTTCTCCTGAAGGCTCATGGAAATATTCCCCCCCGTGGTTTTCGATCATTGGCGGCGTTCGCCGCGGCGGGCATCCCGCGCCGCCTTTACCCGAAACGATGTTCGGCATAGCTGCATGCCGTTTTCATGTTTGGAGAAAATTTAATATTCGGGCATCCAAGTCAATAGAGGGCCCCATGCTTTCAGGGTCTATCCGGCGAGGATGTGCTGCATGGTCTGCCCGTCGATGTTGCCGCCGCTGAGGATGATGCCCACGCGGCCCTGAGCCTTAATCTTTCCGCTCAGAAGGGCCGACAGGCCCAGCACCCCAGAGGGTTCCACCACGAGTTTCAAGCGAAAGAAAAGAACCCGCACGGCCTCCTTGATGGCTTCTTCCGACACGGTCGCCATGGCATCAACGTACTGGCGCACCAGGGGAAACGTCAGCCGGCCCAGAGACGACGTGCGGGTGCCGTCGGCGATGGTCGGCGGGTTTTTGACGGTTTGCAGGGTGCCGCTGTAGTAAGAGCGGGTGGCGTCGTCGGCCACTTCGGGCTCCACGCCAATGACCGTGCAGCCGGGGTTCATGCCCTTGGCGGCGATGGCGCAGCCGCTGAGAAGCCCGCCGCCGCCGCAGGGCACGAGCAGCATGTCGAAACCCTTCACCTGCTCGCCCAGTTCGAGCGCCGAAGTCCCCTGGCCGGTCAGCACATCGAGGTGGTCGAAGGGCGGGATCATCGTGTATCCGTGCTTCTCCTGGAGTTCCCTGGCGATCGTCTCGCGGCTTCTTTCCTGCGGATCGTACAAGATGACCGCGGCGCCATAGGCTTTCGTGGCTTCGCGCTTGATGACCGGCGCGTCCTGGGGCATGACCACGGTCGTCTTGATGCCGAGCAATTTTCCTACCAGGGCGACGGCCTGGGCGTGGTTGCCGGAGGAGAAGGTGATGACCCCTCGGCGGCCTTCGTCCTCGGAAAGCCGCGACATGGCGTTGTAGGCCCCACGGAACTTGAAGGCGCCGATGCGCTGAAAGTTTTCGCATTTCAGGAACACCTCGGCCCCCAGGCATTCGCTCAGAGTGCGCGATGTCATCACGGGGGTCCGGTTTGCCACCCCCTGCATGCGCGCGGCGGCGTCCTTCACCATCCCAAACAGACCTTCCAGAGATTTTTCCATCATCGTTATCCCACCGTTTTAGAAGTGCTTGACATGATGGCAGCGCAGGGAGCCTAAGTTCAAGGCGCGCAAGCCTTGCGGCGCGAGGCGTACAACCGGTACGCCGCAGCGCCGACGAGGCGCAGCGCAACGCCGAAATTGGGTTCCCTGCGCTGTCATCTCACCATTCCTTGCGCGGCAGTGGCATCCACGGGTAGCTGTCCCGGCCGACCGCGGCCCAGTAAAGGTCGCCGGAATCCCGCCAGGGGTCGAGCACGAGCCCCTTTTCAAACGGCTGGTTCAGCGCGGTGATGACCACGCTGTTGTGCTCCCGCAGATCGCTGCCTTTATAGGCCACCCCCCAGTGGAGGTCGTAGGTTATCAGGTGTAAGGCCTGCAGGCGTTTCATCAGATCTTCCGTCCAGTGGTAACACAGGCCGCGGTCCCGGAACCCCATTTGAATGAGCAGGTTGTGCCAGCGTGCCGGCGACGACACCCGGTACTCCTCGGCCAGCCGCAGGGAATAGGTCACCGCGGTTTCCGCCGCGCGGCGGGCTTCGGCGGCATCGGTCTCTTTCCCGAGCCCTCTGAGGTCGCCTTGGAGGGCGGCGACCTTCGCGGCGACCTGCGGCGCGCCCATCGGCAGGGAAGGGCGGGTGGCCGCGCATCCGGAGAAGAGCATCGCCGCGAACAAAACCACAACCGCATGCAGGACCGGAGCGTGAAATACGGTTTTCATAAGACCTCACACCCGGATGCCCATGGCGCTCAACTCGCCCACGATGATGGGCTCCCAGCCGCGGTTGGCCCTCGGGTTGGCGGGGCTCGGGTGGGTGATGACGCCTATTTTTACATCCAGCCCGTCCAGCGCGATGCGGGCGCGGTCGGCGGCAAACCGCCCGACACCCACCACGTGCGCGGGCTCCAGATATTCGATGGTGCGGCGCAGGGCGCGGTCGCAGGCGGCGAAAAGCGGGCGGGCCTCCACCGCGTTTAGTTTGTCGGGCGTCCGGTTGGCCCCGCTTTCACCGATGAACATCAAGGGGCAATAGTTGACCACGAAAAACCGTCTGAAGAAAAACTCGGCGGCGTCGAAGGTTTTTCGTGCCCAGCCCCAAAGGCGTTGCCCGCTGACCTCGCTGCGCGTGCAGGCGAAACCCAGGACCGGCCGCTTGGGGTGCGGACGCGCGGGGCAACCGACCGGTGCCTCGATTCCCATCCAGTCGCGCACGGCACTGATCTCACCGAAAGGCACCCCGGTCTGGGCCATTCCCCACGGGCCCGGGTTCATGCCGACCCAGACGACCTCCTTGGGGCTCTTTCCGTACCGGCGCAGGTAGTCTCGATGGGGTCCCGCGGCGTACACCAGAGGGTTGTAGACATGCGACACCGGCGGTCCGAACCGCAGGCCTTTCAGCTCCTGAACCAGGTCGGCGGACACGCGCTCCAGTGTCGCCGGTGTGCGGCTGGGGCTCATGCCCGGGACAGCCCCACGCAAAGGAGAACCAGCCCGAGCAGCTGAACCAGGTGAAAAAGAGCGTTGCGATCGAAATCCCAGACCCATGCGATCCTCAGGCGTTTGGCGGGCTGGAGGGCCGCGGCGACCAGGCTGGTCCCTACGCCGGCCGCCAGCCAGCCGGCGCCGTTCAGGGTTCCCGCCGCCGCCAGCCACAGGTAAACGGCGAGGGCGATCAGAAGCGCAAAGGCCTCGTAAAGGAGGAAAACGATGAAGAGGCCGGGGAAAACACGGCTTATGCCGAAGATCAGCAGGCCCGCCGCCAGCATGATCGGAAGCGCGCGCCCCGCCGCAACCGGTCCGGCGGCGTCGTGGACGACGGCGACGAGAAACAGGGAAATCGCGAGTCCCAGGCAAACGGTTACGGCCTGCCACAGTTTCCGGCGCGTCGTCTCCGGCAAGGCCAGCCCGTGGTAAGCGGCGCCGCAGGCGGCCGACACGGCAATCAAGGAAAAAGTCCATGACCACAGGCCGATCCGCCACGACGAATTGCCGGACGGCAGCTGCAGGAAGAGGATGGCGGCGGCCGCGGCCGCGCTGAGAACCACATCCGTTGCCGCCGTGGTGCGCTCGGTAAGGCTGTCGATGACTTTCATGGTGCCGTTTTTCAGGTGTCGTCCTTTTTGACCGTCCGCCGCCGCCCCTGGTCGCTCAGGCAATACGCAGCCGCGCTGTCCGGCCCGCAGAGGAAGGAGGCGTCCATGCGCTCGAGAAGCCCCTCGGCCACCAGCCGGTCCAGTTCCTCGCGCGCCCCCAGGTGGTGACCGGGATAATAAACGCCCCGCTTCATCTTGTCCAGGATCGGATCCGGCATGTCCCCCTCGTTCGATTCGGGTCAGGCGCCACGGGAGCGTTCTTGTCGGGCCGCGGCCAACGCCTGGCCGGCGGAGGTGGTCAGGTAGTTCAAGTCGGTGCTCATGCCGATCAGGGTGTATCCCTGCTGAACAAAGTCCCGGGCCGAGTCCGGGTCGGAGCAGTAGATGCCGAGCTTCAAGCCCGCATTGAGAACGGCGTCGCGCACCGCGCGGATGGCGGCCTGGACCTCGGGGTCTCTTACCTGACCGGGTTTGCCCATGCTGGCCGACAGATCATAGGGGCCGATAAAGACCGCGTCGATGCCGGGCACCCTGACGATGGCGGCGATGTTTTGAACCGCCTCGATGTGTTCGGCCTGCACGATGGCGACGATCCTTTGATTGGCCTGGTCGACATACTCCTGAAACCCGATGCCATAGCGGTGCGCGCGGGCCCCCGCCATGCCGCGCACCCCCGTGGGGGCGTATTGGCAGGCGCGCGCCACGCGGGCGGCGATCTCCGCATTGTTGACGAGCGGCACCAGGACGCCGGCCGAGCCGATGTCGAGCGCCTTTTTGATCCACACCTCCTCGTTCGACGGCACGCGCACGACACAGGGACAGCGCCGGCCCACGGCCTGGAGCATCCGCTGGGCGGTCAACTCGTCGTAGGGGCCGTGCTCGGTGTCGATGATCAGCCAGTCGTAGCCGAGCTCGGCGAAAATTTCGGCGGATTCAGGCGAAGGCAGGCAGATGAAGGCGCCGATGAAGGCCTCGCCGCGCATCAAGCGTTCCTTGAAATCAGTCAGCATGGATCCTCAACCATATAGAGTAACGAGCAACGCTCCCGAAAAAGAAAAAGGGCTGCACCTGAAGAGAGGGCCTGTCTTTGGTTATCCCTTCAGCAGGCGCAACATCTCTTCGGCTTTTTCGGATGAGAGGCTGCCCTTGTCCTGCCCGATCGGGACCGTGAAGCACCCGAGTTCCTTGTAGAGCGGCAGCATTTCCGGCGCGTATTTTTCCAGCGCCGCCAAGTGCCTGCGGATGGTGGCGACATCGCCGCGGGCGATGGGGCCGGTGAGGCATTTGGGGAAGCCGGCGGTTTCGATGTTGGTCAGGGTCCCCCGCAGCAGGGGCATGTAAGCCTTGATGCCGTCGGCGGAGTTCTTGCCGAAGTTGCCCCAGAGGTCGGTCGCCAGCTTGACGATGGTGGTGAAATAGTTGCAGGCGATGGCGGCGGCCGCATGATAGAGGACCTTGTCCTCGGAGGTCAGATAGACGATGTCGCCCTTGAGGGCCCGGGCCATTTCGGTGAGCGTGGTCTTCACCGGCTCCTCGGCCTCGATGGCGAAGGTCGAGCCGGGCAGGTTCGCGATGGCCTGCTCGATGCCGGCAAAGGTCTGGCAGGGGTGGATCGAACCGACGCGGGCGCCCTGCTGCCGGGCGGCCTCCAGGGACTGCACCGTGCTGGCGCCGCTGCAGTGCACGACGGTCTGTCCGCTGCGCCATTTGAGCTCCGAGCTCACCGGAACGATGTAGTCGTCCGCAGTGGTGATGAACACCATCTCGGCCGCATCCACCAGTTCCTGATTCCTGCCGAACACCCGGCACCCTTGCACGCGGTCGGCGAACCGTTTCGTGGCCTCCGGGCTGATGTCCGCCACGCCGATCACCGGGTAGCCCTGCTCGGAGAGCCTGACGCCGAACGTGGTGCCGACCGGCCCGGCACCGATGAAACCCAATTTTAACATTTCGTTGGACCTCCTATTTGAACATTTTGCCGACGGCGTTGCCGTAATCCTGGCAGGCGCGCTGGCCCTCGGGCGATTGGACGGCCTGTTCCTTCAGGTTCAGCGCGCCCAGGCTCACCATGTCCATCTTGAAGACGTGCTGCATGGTGTCGTAAATCATCTGGGCCGACTCCCCGCTGTGGGTGGAGGCGCCGAAGGCACCGCCCATCTTGCCGACCAGGTTGGCCTTTTCGGCGATGAACAGAAAAGTTTTCATGCCGGCGGTGATGTCCTTGTGGTAGGTCGGGCAGCCGAAGACGTAACCGTCGAATCCCGCCAGCACCTTTTCGTCGCGGATGTCCGCCACTTTCTTCACATCGGCCGTGTTTCCCGAGAAACGAACGCCCTCGGCGATGAACTCCGCCATCTTCTCGGTGATGCCCGTTCTGCTCACATACGCCACCAGGATTTTTTTCATTTCGCACCCTCCTCTTGGTTGACAGCCTCTAAGGAAAACCCCCTGAGGTGGTTCCGTTCTTCATCGGAGCTACCTCTTAGATTATATCGGGCCAAGATTCAATATGGTACGGGAAGACACACCCCGCCGGTACCGGCTCACGCTCCGCCGACCAGCCGATCGAACGCCTCCACCTCGACCGCCGGGCAGGTCGTAAACGCAATGCCGGTCAGCTTGGCCAGAGCCACGGAGGCCTTGATGGCGTCCTCTACGCCCGG
>CAZLSV010000012.1:69785-72212 GCA_964562235.1 uncultured Desulfatibacillum sp. | reverse complement strand
TTGACGCAGATCGCCAAGTCGTATTCACCGAGCAGCACATGCATGGCGTTGACCTCCCCGCCCATCTTCCTGATCGCGTTGACGGCCTGCTGGGTTCGCTTCGCGCTGATCTTCTTGATGGATTCCGTGGTGTACTTGCCGAACATGAAGAAAGTAGCCATCGGTATACCTCCTTTGGGTTGGTCGCAGAGGCATTTGGCTCTGCGACGTTTGGAGCGGGTGGACCTGAATTCTATACTAACCGTGTCAATACCATTTCTGAGAGTTATCCAACATCACGTCCAACGGGCGGAGTTTCAAGGTGCCGGGTTCGTCCGGCGCGATCATGACAACGTATTTGTCGAAGATTCCGCCCATGAGGATGTCGATGCGGCGGGTGCGGGCGATGAAGATGCCGTGCTTGTCGTAAAAAATCTCCCCGTTGTCGTCCTTGACGATGGTCAGCGAAAACAGTTCGGACGGCCGGGGGCGCACCGTGAAACGGTCGCCGGGCTGAAACGGGCTGCCCTGGAGCAGTTGAGCGTGGAGGTAGATGCCCTTGCGCTCCTTGTCGTAGAAGGCGATGTTGTTCAGCTCGACGTCGGACACGATTCCCTCCCGGCAGCCGGCTAGAAACCGACGGCCTGCCCGTCCTTGCGCATGTCGGAGGCGGCCGCATACCCGTCGGCCAGGCGATAAATCAGCTGGCCTCCGCCGAAAAGAGACACGGGGGCGTTGGTCCCCACCGGGTGGCCTTTTTCCCTGAGCCCATCCGCGACCGCCGGCGAAAACCCAGGCTCGAGTTGCACGCCGCCGTCGGGCGCCACGTGCCAGCGCGGGGCGTCGCAGGCGGCCTGGGGGTTCTGGCCATAGTCGAAGATCCTGACCATCATCTGCACGTGCCCCTGAGGCTGCATGTGGGCCCCCATGACCCCGAAGCTCATGAGCGGCCGACCGTTTTGAGTGACAAACCCCGGAATGATGGTCTGGAAGGGGCGCTTGCCGCCCCCCACGTGGTTGGGGTGGCCTTCCGCCAGCACGAAACCCCGCCCCCGGTTCTGAAGGGCGATGCCGGTGCCGGGGACCACGATGCCGGAGCCGAACCCTATGTAGTTCGACTGAATGAAGGAGACCATCATCCCGGATTCGTCGGCGGCCGTCAGGTAGACCGTGCCGCCGCCCCCCGGCGCCTTCGTGGTTGCCTGCCCCGCCCGGTCCATGCGGATGGCGGAAGCCATTGACGCCAGCCGCTCTTCTCGCAGCATATCGGCGGGTGGCTCCGGCATGTGGTCGATGTCGGCCACGCATCGGAACGCCTCGGCGAAGGCGGTTTTCATGGCCTCGATCTGCAGGTGGAGGCTGTCGACCGAATCGACGGGGTATCGCCTCAGGTCGAATTTTCGAAGGATCCCCAGGGCGATGAGGGCCGCGATGCCCTGGCCGTTCGGCGGGATTTCGTGCAGCGTGGCCCCGCGGTAGTCGACGGCCAGCGGTTCGACCCAGTCGGCCGTGTGTGCGGCGAGGTCCTCGAGCGTCATGGCCCCGCCTTCCTCCGCGGCGCAGGCGGCTATTTTCTGGGCGATCGGCCCACGGTAAAACGCTTCGCCGCGGCTCTCGGCGATGGCCGCGAGGGTGTCGGCCTGTGCCGGACATCGGAAAACTTCCCCGGCCTGCGGGGCCCGGCCGCCGGGAAAGAAGGTGCGGTTGATTTCAGCAAACCGCGGGTAAAGCGCCTGGGCAGCCAGCCAGCGCTGTGCCGTGATGGGCGACACGGAAAAGCCCCGGGCCGCGTAGGCGACCGCCGGCTGAAAAAGGTCGGCAAAAGGCAGTTTGCCCCAGCGGGCCGACAGGGCCTCCCAGGCCGCCACCGCGCCGGGCACCGTGACCGTGTCCCATCCCAAGGGGGGCATCGCGTCGAGGCCGGCGAAGCGCTGCGGGGACCAGGCCTTGGGCGATCGGCCGGAGCCGTTCAGGCCGTGGAGGGTCTTGCCGTCCCAGACGATGGCGAAGGCGTCGCTGCCGATCCCGTTGCTGGTCGGCTCGACAACGGTGAGAGCAATGGCGGCCGCCAGGGCCGCGTCCACGGCGTTGCCGCCGGCGAGCAGCATCCGCAGGCCGGCTTGCGCGGCCAGGGGCTGCGACGTGGCCACCACATTGCGGGCCAAGACCGGCATGCGGCGGGAAGGGTAGGGGAAGTCCCAGGAAAAGGCCATGGCGCGAGTCTCCGGACGCGGTCGGCACACGAACCACCGCCGAGTCGCCGGAAGTGGGTTGGCCGACATGAACTATTGTGTGTTTGAGCAACCGCTTCGATGCTTACCGAGAATCGCGGGAAAGATCAATTTGAAATGCGCTCATCCGCCGACGGATTGCAGCAGCGCGATGCAGTCCGGGGCGTGCCAATACCCGACCATGCCGCATTTCTGGCCCGTCCAGCACCCGTTGCAG
>CAZLSV010000012.1:67625-69775 GCA_964562235.1 uncultured Desulfatibacillum sp. | reverse complement strand
GCGCCGCCCGCAGATGGGCGCAGCCCCGGCAGGGCATGGATTGCATCCGGTCGTCAAGGAGCTGGAGGCACTCTGCGGCCGGTGTCTCCAGGATCGACCCGTAGCCGAGAGGCACCTCGCAGCAGAAGGAAAAAATGCCCGACGGGTCAAAGGAGATGGACGGCAGGCGGCCGGTGCCGCATCCCCGAAACGGCTCCGTCTGCTCCAGGCGGAGGCGTTGGAAGCGCTGTCCCCTGAGGCGTTCGTAAAGGGCGTGGATCCGGTCAGGGGAAGGCACCAGCCCGCGGCTCTCAAAGCGGCGCAGGCCGAGCCGCTCCAGGGGCCCCCCCAACCCTTGAAGGGTTTCGGGGGCGATGAGGATGTCGAAAAAATACCCGACCTCGGCCTCGCCCTCAGCAAGATCCTGATCCAGCTCCGCCAGCCAACGCTCAAGGCCGCTAATGTTGAAAACCGACACGACCGAGCGCAGCCTCAGGCGGATCCCCCGGGCGAGGGCCTGGCGGATGAAACTCCACGCCGCCTGAAAGCTGCCGTCCCTTAAAAAATCGTGCACGGCGGACGGTCCGTCGACGCTGACCTCCAAGGTGAACCGCGGGTGGCGTGCCAGGTCCAGCGGCAGCGCCGAGGCCGGGACGGCGCCGCTGGTCACCAGCTTCACCCGGGCGGCATGCTCAAGCGCGGCGGCGAGGATCTCCGGCAGGTCGCGGCGGGTCAGGGGCTCGCCGCCCTCGAGGCTGATCAGCTGGACCGGCCTCAGCCGGGCGAAGTCGGATATCACCCGGCGCCAATCGGCCGCGGAGAGCTCGGGGACCGGGGTTTTCGCCACGGTGCAGAACCGGCAGCGCAGGGGGCAGGCGGACGTCAGCGCGAGGTCGAGGCCGATGGGGGCGGATGATGCGGATGATGCCGTTTGGGTTTTCATATCCGAAAAAATTCTTGAAATGTCCGGGTCAGGCACCGCTCTTGCTCTGGAAGTCTCGCAGGATCGACTGAATCAGCATACCCAGGCCGGGAGTGATCAACGCCATGAATTTCTGGGTGTCGGCCATTGACCGTGCCATGATTTCGGGCTGTTTTTCCTTGATGGCCCGACCGATCTCGGAGTTGTAAAAATCATACATGGCCTGGGTCTCTCTTTTTGAGAAGGTGCTGCCGTAAAGATAGACGTAATAGGCCCTGAAGCTTTCGAGTCGGGTCGACTCCCGCAGAAAGGCCAGCACCTTGTCGATAAGGACCTGATCGTTCTGCTCGTTTTTCCCGGAGTAGGCCAGCTGCTTCAGCTGATCGGCCACCTGGCGCTGCTGGGAGTCGAGCACCGATTGAATCAGCCCGGCGTCCATCGAGTCGATGAGCTTTTCGATCAGCTTTTGATGATCCGCCTCCAGCTTGCGGCAGTGGATGGCCTTCTCCTTTTGGTCCTCGAGGAAGCTGACAAGCCGCTGGCCGTCTATGGACAAAAGCCGAACCCTTGTCTCCTTGCCGGGCGGGAAGATCTTCGGTTGGCTCGTCTCGGTGGTGACGATGGCCAGCAGGCCGTTTTCTATTTTCCATGTGCCTTTGGCCTGGAGGTCCAATTCCCGTCCGGCCAAAGGCAGCCGGGCGTTGGAGACATAACTCCCGTCCGGGTTGAAACTCTCCTCCTCCAGGCCCATCGCGTGTGCCTGAATCCAGGTTCCGGCAATCGCCCGGCGCCACTCGTCGTCGGAGAGGGCCGAGGGTTGCGTGAATCCCGGGCAAGAAAATAGAAGGAGCCCCACCAGGGCTCCCCACCCTTGCAGTCGAAACAGGTTTCTTGGCATTTGGCTCTCCTCGATTCAGTCCAACGGGTAGCAAACCGTGTTAGCGTCGCCGCCGCGCCTTGCGTTTGCGCGGCGCCGATCCGGCGGGGGGCCTTTACTTCGTCACCGGGCCCAGCCGGAAGCGCACGGTGACGCCGGCGTTCACCTGGACCTGCCCGGGCTGGACCGGCGTGGTGGCCGCCGCCGGGGCGGCGAAGCGGCGCTCGACCGGATAGGTCGGCTGGCCGCCCTCCTCGCGGACCTCGATCACCTCCCCCAGCTGCAGGTTCAAGGCGGATGCGATGGCTTCGGCCTTGGCCCGGGCTTCCTGGGCGGCCAGCTGCAGGGCCTGTTTGCGGAACTTGAGGTCGT
>CAZLSV010000012.1:9262-67615 GCA_964562235.1 uncultured Desulfatibacillum sp. | reverse complement strand
AGGTCGTCGCGCAAATCGAAAGAGAGGCTGTTGAGCTGGTTGGCGCCGGCGCCGATGCCGGCATCGATCACCGCGCCCACCCGTTCCATGTCATCGACCTGCACCCGGACCGTGTTGGAGGCCCGGTAGCCGACGATGCGCGGGGCTTCCGGCTCCTGGCCGACCTTGGGGGCGGGGTGGGAGTAAACGGGGTTCAGGGACAGGCCGGCGGTGCGGATTTTTTCCTCCGGGATGCCCTGCGCCTTGATCTCCTTGATCACCCGCTGCATGACCTGGGCGATCTGCTTCTGGGCGTCCAGGGCGTTTTTGGCCTCGACCACGGCCCCGAGGCTCACCATGGAGCGATCGGGCGGCGCCGAAACCTCCCCGGTCCCGGTAACCACCAGGGACGGGGGCGGGGGGGGCGCCCCTGCGCCGGCCTGTGCCAGGCCGGCGGATGCCGTGAACACGGAAAAGGCGAGTGCGGCCAGCCAAACGGCTGCCCGACAAATTGGTCTGCCGATCGTATGCGGGGAATTCTTCATCGCTTTCCTCGTTCCGTTTGATGGGTTCAACATTTTTCGCCACATAATAAGCACGAAGCCCGGCAATGCCAGGACCCTCGGAAGCAAAGGCATTCGGGCGAAGTCGCGGCGGGTCATGGCGCACCCTCTCGACGGTTGGGGTTGAGGAAGCGGCGGAATGCGGAGCTCAAAGCGCGGCCAGTCTGCCCTAAAATGTCCTTGGGGCCGGCCCGCTGCAAAGACCGGCCGTCAGCGGGATCCGGTCGTAGCCTTTCAGGCGCAGTGCTTCTTCGACGGACAGGCGGCAGGTGCGTTCGGGTTCCCCAGGGTCGGCAGTCCTGAGAAAGAGCTGCGGGCTGCCGGATGGGGGGACCGATACCAGCCACGTGGCCAGGGTGCGCTGCTTGGCCGGGTCGCTGCCGGTGCGCCAGATGCTGTTGTCCGGCCCGGCGTTCCGGTCCTCGCTGAAGCGGATGAACCCTTCAAAATCAAAGGGCCTTCCAGGCGTTTTCAGCAGCTCCTGGATTCGTTCCTGGCGCAGCAGGCTGCTGGCGCCGGGTTTGCGTTTGAGCCCCGGAGGCTCGATCGCGCAATAGTGGTTCGTGTGGTTCAGGGTGCCGGAAACCCTGCGCGTTACCGAGCGGCGTCCGTCGGGGGCCACTTCGATCACGGCCAGCTCGCTCCGGTCGCCCACCAGGTAAAACACCGGGCGGCGCATCAGCTCGACATGCTTCAAGACCTCCTCGACGCTCGCACAGGAGGCCAGGAAGTGACGCATCAGCTCTCTTTTCTGCTGGATTTTTTTCCGCTCGGCGCTCGGAAACTGGCCGGCCGTGGCGCTGACGATGACCAGGCCCTTTTCGTTCACTCCCGCCTTGATGCCGGGATCGTCGTTGCCGACCGCCATCAAGGCCACGGACCTGTAGCCTTCCGACGGCGATAGAACGACCAGCTCCTGCCGGTGATCGGGGGCCCAGTCGCGGTTCTTGGCGACCAGCGTGCCTCCGCCTTCAACCGCATCTCCGACCGCCCCCCAAAGGGTGCAGGCCTCGGATGGCACGGCGCTGAGAAGCCACAGCAGCGCCCCCGCCCATGCCCACCCCATCGGCATTCGCTTCGGAACGACGGCTTCCCTGGACACGGTTAGCCTTGCCCGGCGTTTTCGCCGAAGGAAATATCGAAGGATTTGGTGTGCGGATCCACGACGGCACGCACACGGTCCTCGCCTGTCACCAGAACCGCGACCACCACTTTGATCCCGCAGATGGTGCCTTCCGTCAGGTGGCCCCCCAGGGTGAGGACGGTGTCGTTTTGGACCGTGGAGGCGGCGAAGTGGGCATGGATTTCCGGGTCCCCATCGTCCCGGGGGGCGATCCAACCCGTCAACGACACCAGTTCCATGGGCGTGGTGATTTCCAGATAGAGGCGGTCTTCAGGTCGCACAGGGAATTTTTCCGGAAACACTTTGAGGTTTCGAAAAATCCCTTTGCGAAGGGCCCCCAACCCGGAAACAAAAACCCCGGCCCGAACCCTTTCCGTCTTCAGCGCTTCGGCGATCGCCTGCAGAAGATCCGAACCGGGTTTGATCCTGAATTGCACGACCCGCTGAACCGGTGAGGAGTCGATGCACTCGATCGAAGTCAATTTCTGATCTCCCTTCCGTGTGCCGGCACCCTCAGGCATCATAGCTTATCAACACCACGTCCGCGGCCTGGTCGCGAATGGGGATCAGGTCCTGGTAGGCTTTTGACGCGTACCAGCCTTGCAGCGCGGGTTGGTCCAAAAACCTGATGACGACGGTGCTCCGGTGGTCGTGTTCGCCGCAGAGAACGGCCGCGCGCGTTCCCCGGAATATGACGTCAGCCCCGAAAGGGGTCAAGGATTTCTGGACCCCGGCGACGTAAGTTTTCCAGAGCAGTGGGTCTTTGACCGTGATGTGACCAATCAGAAAGGCAGGCATGCTCACCTCCTCGAGCCGTGATCGGGCCTGGCGGCCAGGACTCACCCGGCCGGTTTGGCGATGCTCGCTTTCACGGCGGCCACCAGTTGGGCCGTGTCGCGCGGCGGGGTCGGAAACCCCGGCTTGGCCCTCATCTGAACGGCATCTTCCGGGCAGCCGGTGGCGCAGATCGCGCACCCGAAGCAGCGCTCCAGGTCCACCTGCGGCAGGTCGGCGGCCCCCATGGCGAGGGCGGTTGCCGGGCAGCGGTCCAGGCAGGTCTCGCAGGCCGTGCATCGCTCCGGGTCGAAGGCCGGCTGAAATCCCGAATTGAAGATCCAGCCGGGCTTCGGCTGTTTCAGAACGGAGGAGACCACCCCGCAGTGCCAGCGGTCGCAGTTGCACAGAAAATCGATCTCCTCGGTGGTGTTGCGGCTCATGTGCAGCAGGCCGGCCTCCTCGGTGGCGTCCAGGAGCTTTTTCGCCTCCTCCTTGCTGAGCCGCCGTCCGCCGAGGCGCTCGATGGCGTATTCGGCGCCTTTTCCGAACCACATGCACACATCCATGGGCATACCGTGGGTCTCCTGGCCGCGCAGTTTGGCCGTGTGCCGGCAGTAGCAGGTCCCCACTCCGATGGAATCGTATTTGTCGATGTAGGTGGCCACCTGGTCGTAGGTGTGGATGGTGTTGCCGGCCTGGATGGCGCGCTCCACGGGGATGACCCGGGTGAGCGGGAAAGTGATCCGAGGCTCGCCCGCGGCGGCATCGAAAGCGGCCTTGTAGGCATGAATCAGCTCGGCTGTCCGCCGCTCCCGAACGGTCGCGCGGCCGGACATGAACTGGTACTCGAAGATGCCCGGAATGAAGGGCGCCCCTTGGTAGACCCGCTTTCCGTCCAGGAGGAAGGTCATGCAGAGCCCCTGGTCGGCCATCTCTTCCAGGGCGCGGGCCGTCGCAGCCGCGTCGCGGCCGTCGGGTGCGAGGGCAGGGCGTTGTTGAGGGTGGCCTGCTCCGGGGTGAAGAGGTGTTCGACCAGTTCGTAGAATTCCGGAATGTCCATGCCGGCGTAGCGCCCCCGGCGGGCTTGCATGACTTTCAACAGATCGCGGTAGACGTGGGCGGGCATCGGCTCCTCCTTTTGGTCGCCGGCGGTGGAACCGCAATAGCGAGTGCCTTCCCCGCGGCTTGCGGCGGGAATCTTCAAACCCGGCACGCGCGGTGCTTTTTCCCATCCCCAGGCCCCAGTCAGAGGCCTGGAGATGGGCCGGCCGCAGGCGGCGTATCAGTCGAATCCTATCTTAAACCACACCGGGTCATCAATAGGCAATTCAAATGTTTCAGGCTTTCCGGCTATGTCGCAAGGCCTCCGCAAACAGCCCGTTCGAGGCCCGGTTGGCGCAGAACTCCCCGCACATCGTGCAGACCTTGGCATCGCATTCCGGCAGGCGCTCGCTGCGGATGCGCAGGGCATCCTGGGGGAACAGGGCGTTTCGGAACTGGCCGTCCCAGTCCAGGTCCCGGCGCGCCCGGCTCATGGCCAGGTCGCGCCCGCGGGTGGAGCGGGGGTTCTTGACCAGATCCCCGATGTGCACCGCCAGGCGCGCCACCTTGACGCCTTCGACCACATCGGCTTCGTTCGGCAGGGCGAGGTGCTCGGCCGGGGTGATGTAGCAGATCAGGTCCGCACCGTAGCGGGCCGACTGGGCCGCGCCGATGGCGGCGGCCACGTGGTCGTACCCGGCGCCGATGTCGGTGGGCAGCGGCCCCAGCATGTAATAGGGCGCGTGGTTGCTCATGCGCTTCTGCAAGATGATGTTGGCCTCGATCTCCTCCAGGGGGACGTGCCCCGGCCCCTCCACCATCATCTGACAGCCCATCCGGCGGCCTTCCTCGGCCAGTTCGCAGTTGATCAACAGCTCCTGGATCATGGCGCGGTCGAAGGAGTCGCCGATCGAGCCGGCCCTCAGCCCGTTTCCGAGGGAGAGCACCACGTCGTATTTCTTCAGGATCGAGACCACGCGGTCGAACCTGGCGTAAAGCGGGTTTTCCCGGCGGTTGGACTTCATCCAGGCCACCATGGAGGCCCCGCCCTTGCTGACCAGGCCGCCGTAGCGATAGCCCTGCTTCTCCAGCCGCTCGATGGTGTAGAGGTTGATGCCGCAGTGGATCGCCATGAAGCTGATGCCGTCGGCGCACTGCTGCTCGATGGTGTCGAAAAGCATCTCCTCGTCCAGCCGGTTAGGGTCGCCGTAGCGGCGGATGGCTTCGCAGAACGCCTGGTACAGCGGCACGTTGCCCACCGGCAGGCGGACGGCCCCCAGAACCTCGCGCCGGATCCGGTCCAGGTCGCCGCCGACCGAAAGCTCCATCAACGTGTCCGCGCCGGCGGCCTCGGCGGCCAGGGCCTTGCGGATTTCCGCCTCCACATCGGCGATGTCGGTCGAGGTTCCGATCGAGGCGTTCACCTTGGTGCGAAGCCCCCGGCCGATGCCGATTTGCCGGCAGGCTCGGTTCCGGTTCAAGGGCAGAACGATCTGCCCTTCGGCGATCCGGGCTCTGACCCCCTCGGCTTCCAGACCCTCGGATTCGGCCACGGCGGCCATCTGCGGCGTCGTAACCCCGGCGATTGCCAATTCAAGCTGTGTGCCTTGCATACCCATCTCCTTTCGCTTGCGTCCGGCCCCGGGCCAAATAAAAAATCCCCAGGGCTGAAAAGTTTCCAGCCTGGGGATTTACCGTCTCCACCAAGTTGCTCAACCAGCGATCAAGGGCAGGTTTTCTGGCTTGCGCGTCATCCTACCGGCCGCGCCTTCCCGGAGCGTTTCGTCAACACCACTTACGCTCCAGTGGCACTCCTGCGGCTTTCGTCGGCGCTTACAGCGGCGGGTCCGCGCCGGATTCACACCGGCTTCCCTAAGGTTCTCCCGCAAGGGAGCACCCCGATCGCACCTGATTTTCGCGGAGCTTCTACCACGGGCCGAAGGCGCAGGTCAACATCTTTGGCGAGTGCTTCAGCGAAAAACTACCGTTTCACCGCCATCATCGTCGCCTGCATAACGGCGATGAGCTTCCGGTCGCCCTTGGCGTGCGCCCAGACCTCGCCCGTGCACACGGTCAGCGTGGTTCCGGGTTTGACCGCCTTGCCGATCGCGACGAAGGTCTCGCCCGTGGCGGGGGAGAGGAAATTGACCTTGTATTCGACCGTGAGCACTTCGCAGTCCGGCGGCATGAGCGTGTTGGCGGCAAAACCGCAGGCGTTGTCGACGATGGCGGTGACGATGCCGGCATGGACAAACCCATGCTGCTGGGTCAGGCCTTCTCCGAAGGGGATCTCGATCCGGACTTCCCCCGGGGCGACCTTTGCCAGCCGGGCCCCGATGGTTTTCATCAGGCCCTGCCGGCCGAAGCTGGCCCGGATGCGGGAGTCGAAATCAGGGGCGGGCGAAAAGCGGTTCGTCATGAGCCTGCCGGATCAAAAGGGGCGCCGTAACCGGGCCACTTTCATTTCATCGATGGTGATGCCAATACCCGGTGCGTGAAGCAATTCAGCCATTTCGCACCATCTTTTTGCGATAGACCCCCTCCAGCCGGGCGAGTCTTTTTCCCATGTTCTCCAGGTGGCTTTTCATGGCCCGGGCGGCCGCATCGGCATCATGATCCAAAATGGCGCGAAGGATCTCCGTGTGCTCCTCGGGCCGGTGGATGACTTTCCGCACCGGCTTCACTTCCAGGATCACGTCGCCGGTCAGGCGGAAAAGGGCGCTGGCGATGGCCTGCAGCAGGCGATTGCCGCTCAGTTCGGCCAGGAGGTAATGAAACATCATCCGGTTGGAGACAAATTCGGCATGGGAAGCGCTGTCGCCCCGTTCGGCGTCGAGGGCCGCCTGCAGGCGCCGAGCGGATTCCGCTGAGATGCGCGCAGCGGCGACGCGGGCGATTTCGCCCTCGATCAGGAGCCGGGCCTGGATCAGCTCCGCCACCGACACCTTGTTGTAAAGAAACAGATCCAGGAAGGCGCTGTTCAGGTGATCGGGGGAGAGATCGGTCACATAGGCGCCGCCGGCCGGCCCCTGCAGGATCTTCACCAGACCCTTGATCTCGAGCTCCCGCACGGCTTCGCGCACCACCACCCGGCTGACCTTGAACTGCTCGGTCAGCTCCCGCTCCGTGGGCAGCCGTTCGCCGGGCCGGAAGCGCCCGGAGAGGATCGCGGCCTTGAGTTGGTTCACGATCCCGACGGCGATGCGGTTCTGCTTGACGGGCATGAAAGCCATGGCGGCTCACCCACGGACGGCTGCAAGTTAATAGGCTTGACACGGTCAGCATTATTTGTATAACGTTAGCCCAATAAAGAGTCAAGAAAACTCATCAAAAGGAGGTGTCGTCATGCGTAGACTGTGCGTAGCGGTGCTTGTCGCGGCGATGGTCGGTCTTTGCGGAACCGGTGTGCCGGAGGCCCAGGAGATCAAGGGGCCCATCAAGATCGTCGTGCCGTACCCGGCCGGCGGCGGCTCGGACGTGGTCGCGCGGCTCATCGCCGACAAGCTGAAGGATTCCCTGGGCCAGACGGTCATCGTGGAGAACAAGCCCGGCGCCGGCGGCCGCATCGGCACGGAGTACGCCAAGGGCCAGCCCGCGGACGGCACCACCATGTTGGTGGTCAACCCGGCCTTGTTTGTCGTTGCGCCGGTGGTTTTCTCGAAGCTCGCCTACGACCCGGATGCCGACTTTGCGCCGGTCTCCCTCATCCAGAACTACCAGTTCTGCGCCTCGGTGCCGCCGGACTCCCCGATCAAGGACGTCAAGGGTCTGATCGAATGGATCAAGAAGAACCCGAACCAGGCCAACTACGGGTCTCCGGCCGCCGGCAGCCTGCCGCACTTTTTCGGGCTCATGATCGGCAAGGCCGCCGGGGTTGAAATGGTGCACTCTTCCTACAACGGGTCGGGCCCGCTGGTGACGGCCCTGATCGGCAACCAGATCCCCATCGGCGTCGACGCCTACGACGCCCAGTCCGCCTACCACCCGGACAAGATCCGCATTCTGGCCACGGCCGGCGCTTCCCGCAAGCGGCCCGACATCCCCACCTTCAAGGAGCAGGGTTTCCCAGAGATCGAAGGGGTGGGCTGGAACGCCATCGTCGTGCCGGCCAAGACACCGAAACCCGTCATCGACAAGCTGAGCGCGGCCATCGTCAAGGCGGTCAAGTCCTCGGACGTGGCGGAGAAGATCCAGGGGCTGGGCAGCGACCCCGTCGGCACGACGCCGGAGGAGTGCGCCGCTGTCCTGAAGAAGGACCGCGAGCGCTGGGTGCCGATTATCAAGGCCTCCGGTTTCAAGGCGGAATAGACGGGCGCCCGGAACGCCCGGTGATAGACTCTTTCTAAACCCGATCCGCCTGGCCTCCTTGAACTTTTCAAGAGGTCGGGCGGGATTCGTGCTGCGGGGCCATGCATGCGCATCCGGCATCCCAAGGATTTTCTGACCGGCGTGATGTTCGTTTTTTTCGGTGCGGCGGCGGTGGTTTTGTCGTTCGGCCTGAAGATCGGCACGGCCGCGAAGATGGGCCCGGGGTATTTCCCGTTCGCGCTCGGCGTGTTTCTGGCCCTCTTGGGCGCTGTGATCCTGCTGAGGGGGGTCCTTTATGCCAAGGGAATCCACGGCTGGCCGGTTCTGCAACTCAAGCCGCTGGCGATCGTACTTGTCTCCGTGGTTCTCTTCAGCCAGATCCTGAGGCCGTTGGGCCTTCTGGTGTCGACCGCTGCCCTGGTGGTCCTGGCCAGCAAGGCGAGCCATGAGTTCCGCTGGAAGGAGGCCCTGCTGAACGCCGCCGTTCTGGTCGCCATCGTGCTGGTGGTGTTCGTGTACTTTCTCGAATTCCAATTGCCGGTCTGGCCGATGTGGATAGTGTAAAGTTGAAAGCTCAAAGCTGAAAGTTTGAAGAATGCGAATCCATTTTTCGTTTTCAACTTCCAGCTTCCAGCTTCAAGCCTGCTGCGATTTCAGCGGGCCGTCCCGTGCTCTTGATCGGAGCCTCAATAAAATCCGACGCTGAGGAAGTATCATGGACCTGCTCGCCAACCTGGCCCTCGGCTTTCAGACGGCCGTCTCTCCGATGAACCTTTTCTACTGCCTGGTCGGCGCGCTGATCGGCACCCTCATCGGGGTCCTGCCGGGCATCGGGCCGGTTCAGACCATCGCCATTCTCCTGCCCACCACGTTTGCCCTGCCGCCGGTGTCGGCCTTGATCATGTTGGGGGGCATCTATTACGGCGCCCAGTACGGCGGATCGACGACTTCCATCCTGCTCAACGTGCCGGGCGAGGCCTCCTCGGTGGTGACCTGCATCGATGGGCATCAAATGGCGCGCCAGGGGCGGGCGGGTGCGGCGCTGACCATCTCGGCCCTGGGCTCTTTCGTGGCCGGCACGTTTGCCACACTGGTCCTGGTCGTCATGGCCGTGCCGCTCTCCGAGCTGGCGTTCAAGTTCGGGGCGGCGGAATACTTTTCGCTCATGGTCTTCGGCCTGATCGGCTCGGTGGTGCTGGCCTCCGGGTCGATGCTCAAGGCGGTGGGCATGATTGTGCTGGGGCTTCTGGCGGGGATGATCGGCACCGATGTCACCAGCGGCGTGCACCGCTTCACCTTCGGCGTCCCCGAACTGGCGGACGGCGTGGGGTTTGTCTCTCTCGCCATGGGGCTCTTCGGCATCTGCGACATCATCAACAGCCTTGAAAAGCGCGAAAAGCGCGACATCCTGAAAAGCAAGCTCACCGGGTTCTGGCTGAAAAAAGAGGAGCTCAAAGCCGCGTTGCCGGCGATACTGCGCGGGACCCTGTGCGGGTCGCTGCTGGGGATCCTGCCGGGCGGCGGCGCTATCATCTCCTCCTTCACCGCCTACATGATCGAGAAGAAGAGCGCGCGCGACCCCGAAGGCTTCGGCAAGGGGGATATCCGTGGCGTGGCCGCCCCGGAATCCGCCAACAACGCCGCGGCCCAGACCTCCTTCGTGCCGCTGCTCACCCTCGGCATCCCCCCCAATGTGGTGCTGGCGATGATGGCCGGCGCCATGATGATCCACGGGATCCAGCCGGGCCCCCGGGTCATCAGCAGCAACCCGGATCTTTTCTGGGGCGTTATCGTTTCGATGTGGGTGGGCAACGTGATCCTGGTGCTGCTGAACCTGCCGCTGGTGGGGGTCTGGGTGCGGCTGCTCTCGGTGCCCTATCGCCTGCTCTATCCCGCGATCCTCCTGTTCTGCTGCATCGGTCTTTACAGCGTGAACAACAACACCTTCGACATCGGCCTGACGGCCATGTGCGGGCTTCTGGGCTATGTGTTTCACAAGCTGGAATGCGAACCGGCGCCCCTGATTTTAGGCTTTGTCCTGGGGCCCATGATGGAGGAGAACCTGCGAAGGGCCATGCTGCTCTCGCGCGGGGACCCATCGGTTTTTTTCACCCGACCGCTCTCGCTCGCCTTCCTGATCCTGGCGGCGGCCATGCTGATCGTGGTGGCCCTGCCGGGCATCCGCCGCGGCCGGGAGAAGGCGTTCAAAGAATAACAGCGACAGGAGGTGTTCCAGATGACCTATCCCAGTGTCCATCCCACCGGGGTCACGATTTACGATCCGGCGCGCTGCTGGAGCGGCTACACGGTTTTTCAGGCCAAGGAGGTCGGGGCCCTGCTGATCGACATGAACGGCGGCGAGGTCCAGCTGTGGAGGGAGCTGCACGGCATGCCCAACCGCATTCTGCCGGGCGGCCACCTCATCGGCAGCACCGGGGAGCGCAGTACGGCCTTCGGCAGCCAGGACGGGATCGACCTCATCCAGGTGGACTGGGACGGCAACGTCGTGTGGCGCTTCAACCAGTACGAGTTCATCGAGGACCCGGGCGAGGCGCCGCAGTGGATGGCCCGCCAGCACCACGACTATCAGCGGGAAGGCAACCCGGCCGGCTACTACGCCCCGGGTCTCGAGCCCCTGACGGATCGGGGCAACACCATGATCCTCTCCCACAAGAACCTCACCAACCCCGCCATCTGCGACAAGCCGCTTTTGGACGACACCATCATCGAGGTCACCTGGGAGGGGGACCTCATCTGGGAGTGGGTGTGCAGCGAGCACTTCGAGGAACTGGGCTTCCGGGAGGACGCCCGAAACCTCCTGTTCCGCAACCCCAACTGGCTCAAATCGGGGGGCGGCATCGGCGACTGGATGCACATCAACTCCATGTCGCTCCTGGGGCCCAACCGCTGGTTCGACGCCGGGGACGGCCGCTTTCACCCCGACAACGTCATCTGGTGCGCCCGCGAATCCAACATCACGGCCATTGTGGACAAAAAGACCGGCCGGATCGTCTGGCGGCTCGGGCCCAACTACGACGAAACGGCCGAGCTGCGGCAGCTGGGTTGGATCATCGGCCAGCACCACGCCCACATGATCCCCCGCGGGCTTCCCGGCGCGGGCAACCTCCTGATTTTCGACAACGGCGGCTGGGCGGGCTACGGCTCGCCGAACCCCGGCTCGCCCACGGGTTTCCGCAACGCCCTGCGGGACTACTCGCGGGTGCTCGAGATCGATCCGGTTTCGCTCAAAGTGGTCTGGCAGTACACCCCGGTCGAGGCCGGGCTGCCGTTCCCCGTGGACGCGAACCGCTTCTACAGCCCCTTCATCAGCTCGGCCCAGCGCCTGCCCAACGGCAACACCCTGATCACCGAGGGCTCGGGCGGGCGCATCATCGAGGTCACGGCCGGCCACGAGATCGTCTGGGAGTACATCAGCCCCTACTGGGGCAAGATGCTCAAGATCAACATGATCTACCGCGCCTACCGGCTGCCCTACGAATGGGTGCCGCAGGTCGAGAAGCCGCAGGAGCGGGCGATCGAGCGCATCGACGTGAGCCGCTTCCGGGTGCCGGGCGCTTCCCCGGGCGGCGCGCGCCGGATCGTCGACGTCCCCGGCGTGCTCCCCTACCGGCCCGATGCCGCCCTGTGCGTGCGCACCGACGTAGGCGGCAAGACCGAAGAGCAGGCCTGAAGAATTTCAACCGTCGAGGAGATGATCGGATGGGCCTCACGTTGTTCACCGCCACCGGCTGCGTGCGGTGCAACATAGCGAAGAAATTCATGCGCGAGAAGAATATCGCCTTCGAAGAGCACGACGCCGTGGGGGAGGGCAAAGAGCGCTTCGGGCAATTCTACCGGACCCACCGCCACGCCGTCGTCCGGGGCCGAGAGGGCGTCGAGTTTCCCGTGCTGGCGGACAGGGATGCGATCCGTCAGGGCATGGCCCCGGTCATCGCCTATCTGCACGCGGGCACGCGTCTTGACGGGTTCATCGGACCCGGCGCGTTTTCCAAGGGCTGGGTCGGCGGGATCCATGTGTCGGCCGGCGGCCCGGCGGCCGCAAGCGAGCTCTCCGAGGTGCTCGGCTTTTTGAAGCAAAACGGCCTGAAGCTGCAGCTGGACACCGACGGCCGGAACCCGGCGATCTTGGAGCGCCTGCTGGAACTGGGCCTCGGCGACCGGGCGGTCATGGAGATCAAGGGGCCGGCCTCGCTTTACGGCGTGATTACCGGCCCGGAAATCGACCCGGCGGAGGTGGGCCGGAGCTTGGCCCTGGTCTCCCGGTTTCCCGAGTACCGATTCGAGACCATGGTTGCGCCTGTCCCGCGGGCCGAAGGAGGCCGTGCGAGCATCGGCTACCTGACCCCGGAGGAGATCGCCGAGACGGCCCGCTGGCTGAAGGAGTCCACCGGCAGCCACCGGCAGCCCTACTTCCTCAGAATTTTCGATCCACAAACCCACCCGGACGACAGTTCCCGCTCGGTTGAAAAACTGCCGCACACCGCTTTGTTCCGCCACCGCACGGCGGCCCGGAAGTTCCAGGTGCTGACCGAAATCGAAAACCCGATGGAGTGAGGTATGGATCAACTGGATCTGGTCGTGTTCGATAGAGATGACAAAGTCGACCTGGAACATGATTTCCAGGTCGGCTCTATGCTTTGTTGTTGCTTTAACGAGCCAGAAAATCACAGACGGCTTTGGTTACATCATCCGTGTTGGCCTTCCCGCCGAGATCCCGGGTGTGCAATTCGGGCGTTGCGGTTACTTTTTCAATGGCCCGCATCATGCGGTTGGCAGCGTCAGGCTCGCCAAGATGCTCCAGCATCATCACGCACGACCAAAACGTTCCCACCGGGTTTGCCAGTTTCTTCCCCATGATGTCGAAGGCGGATCCATGGATCGGCTCGAACATGGAAGGGTAACGCCGTTCAGGGTCAATGTTGCCCGTTGGAGCAATCCCCATGCTGCCGGCAAGCGCAGCGGCAAGATCGCTCAAAATATCGGCATGTAAGTTTGTTGCGACGATGGTGTCCAGCGAAGATGGCCGGTGAACCATCCGAACGGTGGCTGCGTCAACCAGTTCCTTCCCCCAGGTGACATCGGGGTAATCGACGGATACTTCTTTTGCTACCTGGTCCCACAACACCATCGCATGGCGCTGGGCGTTGCTTTTTGTGATAACGGTCAGCAATTTGCGGGGACGAGATCGGGCGAGCTTGAAAGCGAAGCGCATGATGCGTTCAATGCCGACACGGGTCATGATAGACAAATCGGTGGCGACTTCAATCGGGTGACCCTGATGGGCACGCCCTCCAACGCCCGAATATTCCCCCTCCGAATTTTCTCTGACAATGACCCAGTTCAGATCCTCGGGCCGGCAGCGCTTGAGTGGAGCATCGATGCCGGGGAGAATGCGCGTCGGCCGCACATTCGCGTACTGATCAAATCCCTGGCAAATTTTCAGGCGAAGTCCCCACAGCGTAATGTGGTCGGGAATGTCAGGGTCACCCGCAGAGCCAAAGAGTATGGCATCCTTGTTCCGCAAGGCATCCAGGCCGTCGGCCGGCATCATTTCGCTGTGCTTGCGATAATAGTCCCCGCCCCAATCAAAGTTTTCAAACTCGAATTGGAGCGTCCCGCTTGCAGATGCCAATGCCTCAAGTGCCTCTGCTCCGGCGGGAATGACTTCCTTCCCGATACCGTCACCGGGAATTGTGGCGATTCGATACGTCTTCATGATGTTCCTCCTTGAATGCATTGTTGACCTGTTTGGAAAATAGCAGTATCTGTTTTGTAAATAAACGGCTAATTTGTGAGCACAAAGGACACAGATCGTGAACAATATGCCCCTGCTGGAGGACTTGCGCCTGTTTTGTGTTGTGGCCCGAAACATGAGCTTTATCGCCTCCGCTAAGGAGTTGGGAACATCGCCGGCCTATGTAAGCAAGAGAATCGGTATGCTGGAGGATGTTCTGAATGTTCGTCTGCTGCATCGGACCACTCGACGTGTAAGCATGACCGATTATGGAGAAACGATCTGCCGCTGGGCGCAACAGATTATTGAAGATGTGGAGCAGATGACCGAGTCGGTCACCATGTCCAAGACGACGCCGCGAGGTCAATTGAGGATAAGCACAAGTGCCGGATTCGGACGCAAAAGGGTCGCGCCGGCACTCTCCGAAATCGCACAGCGCTACCCGGCACTGCGTATTCAACTTGAACTGCTGGACCGGCCCGTTGACCTTATCGGTGAGGGATTTGACATCGATATCCGGGTCGGCGGCACTTCCGAGCCAAACCTGATCGTTCAAAAGATTGCCTCCAACACACGCGTTTTGTGTGCCGCGCCAAGTTATGTGAAGCTCAAGGGGATGCCCCTGCGGCCCTCCGATCTCGGGAAACACAACTGCCTGTTTATGCGCGAACGCGATCAAAGCTTCGGTGTTTGGAAGCTGCAAGGACCAAAGGGAATAGAAACCATAAAAATAGCAGGATCGCTTTCGAGCAACAATGGTGAAATCATCCGCCAATGGGCTATGGATGGGCATGGGATTATATTGCGTTCGTTGTGGGACGTGGGATCGGATCTGAAAGGAGGGCGTCTGGTAAGAGTTCTTCCAGGATATCACCAACAGGCAGATATTTGTGCCGTCTACCCGTTGAAGTTGACCGAATCGGCCAAAATTCGAGTCTGCGTCGAATTCCTGAAAATGAAGCTCGGGAAGCAAGGCCACAGCCACGATTGAAAGAAGGCCCTTTGATGGGCCTCAATAATATTCCAAAAGGAGATATCATCAGTGCGTCTATCCAGGATCACCTTGCTGACGATCGCAAACGGGGCGCCGGATCCGGGGACAAAGGTGACCGTAATTCTCCGAAGGTCACAGGGGAGGTGAATACCACCTTCAGGTGGGTCGCTTGCGCCTTGACCCTTGAGTGGGAAAATTGACCCTGTTCATGTATTCGGATACAACGAGGTGCGGCCACGGGAACAGCCATGTTGATATTCACCGCCAACCATGAAATTTTTTGGATTTCCTTCGCGAGGAGGGAACTACGTGACAAATAAAATCCCGTATGAAACACTTGATCCGGATGACTGGAATGAGATGCGTGCGCTGGCACACCGCATGGTTGATGACGCCATCACGTATCTTGAAACGGTTCGCGAACGCCCCGTGTGGAAGCCGGTGCCGGATGAGGTCGCCGCCCGGTTCGATGCTCCGGCTCCTGAAAAACCTGCCGGCGCCGATGCGGTGTATCAGGAATTTCTGGAGAATATATTCCCCTACCCAATGGGAAACATTCATCCCCGATTTTGGGCCTGGTATATGGGCAACGGAACGGTTTTTGGCGCCCTGGCGGATTTCATGGCCGCGATCATGAATCCCAACCTGGGCGGGGGCAATCACGTGGCCAATTTGGTTGAGAGGCAGGTCGTCAACTGGATGAAGGCGATGCTGGGCTTCCCGCCGGATTCAAGCGGATTGCTGGTCAGTGGCGCTTCTATGGCCAACCTTGTCGGCATCACTGTTGCCCGAAACACTCAAACCGGGTTCAATGTTCGAGAGCATGGTTTGAAAGCGGCCCCACAACCCTTCACGGTGTATGCCTCTACGGAAATACACAGCTGCAACCAGAAGGCGGTTGAACTGCTTGGGCTCGGCAGCAGCAGTCTCAGAAAGGTGCCCGTGAAGGACGATTTCACGATCGACCTGAATGCACTGGAGGCAGCTCTGTCGGCGGACCGGGCGGCGGGTTGCCGGCCCATTTGCATTATCGGCAGTGCGGGTACCGTTAATACCGGAGCGGTTGATGATCTGAATGCGTTAGCCGACTTGTGCAAGCGTGAAAAGATTTGGTTTCACGTGGATGGTGCCATTGGGGCGGTGGGCGTGCTCGCTGATAATGTAAAGCCCCAACTTTTAGGAATCGAGAGAGCCGATTCAATCGCGCTGGACCTCCACAAATGGATGCACATCCCGTTTGAGGCCGGCTGCGTGCTGGTGCGGCATGCTGAGGCCCATCGGCAAACGTTTTCACTGACACCGGAATACCTGGCGCATGAATCACGAGGATTAGCCGCGGGGAATCTCTGGTTCAGCGACCTGGGCTTGCAGTTGTCGCGGCAGTTTCGTGCGCTCAAGGTGTGGATGTCGATCAAAGAGCATGGTCTCGAGCGATTCGGGCGGATGATGGCGCGCAACGTCGAACAGGCAAAATACTTTGGGCAGCTGATCGCAAATGAACCGGCCATGGAACTTTTGGCACCGATTAGGTTGGACATTGTTTGTTTTCGATTCAATCCAGGCGGGATGGATGACGCGGCCCTGAACGCTCTGAACAAGGAGATTTTGATACAACTGCAGGAGCGTGGGATTGCTGCGCCCTCCTATACCACATTACACGGCCAGTACTGTTTGCGTATGGCGATTGCCAATCATCGCAGCACGAAAGATGATTTCGAGATACTTGCAAGAGAGGTAGTAAGACTCGGTCGTGAGTTGGTTGATTAACTTTTTTCGGTTTAACCGACATGACCTCCCAACGGCTTTAACGCCATTCAACAGTGAGGCAGTTTTATGCTGCGCCCTTTCAAGCTTTCCGTACCCGAACCTGGGCGGATTGTGATGGGAACCCCGAGAATGCGCTCAGCCTGGACGAGATGCTTACCGGCATCATGCTGTATTGGGTGAGCGGCGCCACCGGCTCATCCTTCTGGCCCTACTACGCCCGCATGCACGGACCGTGGCCGATCCCAGAGGCCTCGACGGTTGATGTGCCGGCCGGCTATGTCGAGTTTCCCAAAGAGATCCTTCGCCCCCCGCGCTCCCTGGCCGAGCGCATGTACACCGATATCCGGCGCTGGACGGTGATGCCCAAAGGCGGCCATTTTGCCGCGCTGGAGCAACCGGAGGCGCTGGCAACTGAAATAAGGGCGTTCTTCAGGTCTTTACGTTGAAGGAGACCGGGGCCAAGACCCGGACATATTATATTCCCTGGTTAAAGCAGTTCCTCCACCCGGGCGCGGGGAAGCGAGTGTTTAGCGCCCTTCCGCCAGGTAGGGCAAGGTGTTGGCCCCGTTGGGCAGGATCGTGACCGACGGGTCCTTCTTGCCGCAGAGCTCGTAGGCCATCTTCAGCGCCTCGTCGATGGTGGCCACCGGGATCAGCCCGGCTTTGCGGGCCAGCTCGGCGTTGTCCGGGCGGGTGAGCATGATCGTCGGGCTCCGGCGGCAGTACTCCCGCGTGATCAGGGCGCACCAGCCGGCGATGGTGTAGCCGGCCCGCAGGGCGCGGTCGTGCTCCTCGATGGTCGGGTAGTCGAACCAGCGGAAGTACTCCAAGGGCTCCCGGATGTCCGGGCACTCCGACAGGATCACCGAAACGCCGCCGTCTTTCGCGGCGTGCACGGCGTTGTCCATGGTCTTGGTGGTCTGGTAGAGGTTGATGTCCTTGGGGTAGCCCCCGGCGGAGGCGATGGCGATGTCGGCCTTCTCCCGGATCTCGACGCCGTACATCGCGTCCACCAGTCGGGTGGCCTTCAGCCAGGCCGAGACCCAGTTCCCGGCAAAAATCCCGCAGAGTTCCCCGTCCAGGTTGGGCACGACGTTGACGATGAAATCCGGCCTTACGAGCGAGGCGCACTCCATCATGTCCTCGTGGGCGGGGTTGCCGTCGGTCATCTTCGATTGGGCCAGCGGGCTGCGGCCCCCGCCGACCTCGGGCGCCATCGACCACAGGTGGCAGGCCTGGATGGTGGTGTTGGAGCAGATGCCGGGCATGACGCTCTTGCGTCCGCCGCCGTAGCCGACCATGTAGTGGTAGATGACCCCGCCGGTCAGAACGAGTTTGTCGGCCGCCATGGCGATCCGGCTGGCCTCGACCGGAGTCCCTCGGCTGGTGCGGCCGAGAAAGACGGCGTTGTCCGCGTCAAGGGCGTCGTGGTTGACCACCCGCACCCGGTGGCACACCTGCTCCCCGCAGAGCTCGACAAACTCGTCGGGGGTGTTTTTGCGGTGCGCGCCGACGGCGATGATGATGGTCACCTGGTCGTCGGCGACGCCGGCCTCGTTCAGGTAGTCCAGCAAAAGCGGCAGGGTCTCGGCGTTTCTCTGCCAGCCGCGGGTGATGTCGCTCACGGCGATGGCCACGGTCTCCCCCGGCCGGACCACCTCCCGCAGGGGCGCGGAGTCGACCGGGTGATCCAGCGCCGCCAAATAGGCGGCGCGCAGGTCCGTTGCCGGCGGCCGGTTGCGGCCGAGCAGCTCGTGGAGCACCTGCTTTTCCGGGATTTCAAACGTGACGTTGCCTTTGCCGTATTTGAGGGTGAACGTGCGATTTCCCATGGGGTGCCTTGTCAGCTCTTTTTCGATTTCTTGGTTTGTTTTTTGCGCAGGGCCGCCAGTTTTTTCATTTCGCCTTCGATCATGTTGTAGGTGTGCTCCGCGGCCGGGAAAACGCCCGTGCGGACGTCCTTGATGTAGGCCTCGAACACCTTCAGCATCTCGGCGCCGAGGTTGGCGTACTTCTTGACGAACTTCGGCGTAAAGGCCTGGAAGATGCCGAGGATGTCCGAGACGATCATGACCTGCCCGTCGCAGTCCGCCCCGGCGCCGATGCCGTAGATGGGGATCGGCAGCTCCTTGGCGATCATCCGGGTCACCTCCGGGGGCACGGCCTCCACCAGCATGGCGAACGCGCCGGCCTCGTACACGGCCTGGGCGTCCTCGATGACGGCCAGCGCCGATTCGGCCGTACGGCCTTGGGCCTTGAAGCCTCCCAGCGCGGCCGTGCTCTGGGGGGTCAGACCGACGTGGCCCATGACGAGCATGCCGTTGTCGGCAATGGCGCGGATGATGTGGGCCGCCCGTTTGCCGCCTTCGAGCTTGATGCAGTCCACGTTGCAGGATTTGTAATAGCGCACGGCGTTGCGCACGGCGTCCTCCACACTGCCGTGGTAGGTGCCGAAGGGCATGTCGCCGATGACAAAGGTGTTGGGCGCGCCGCGGCGGACGGCCTCGGTGTGGTAGAGGCTCTGCTCGATGGTCACCGGGATGGTGCCGGGGTAGCCGTAGACGGCCATGCCGAGGCTGTCGCCCACGAGCAGCATGTCCATGCCGGCCTTCTCCGCGAGTTGGGCCGTGGTGAAGTCGTAGGCGGTCATCCAGACGGCTTTTTCTCCTTTTTCTTTCATCTGCTGCAGGTCGAAACGGGTCAGCTTGCGCTTCATTGCATCCTCCTATTTACCTTCCGGTTTTTCATTTTCTGAGATCACCCGGCCCGGGCTGACGATGGAGATGCCCTGGCCGGAGCGGACGCCGATCATGACGCATTCGACCACCGCCGGCACGGCCGGGTTTTCGGATTTCCAGCGCACGATGAAGCTGGCGCCGAACCCGCCGCTGGTGTCGCTTTCGGCGACGAACACATCGGTTGCTGCGAGCGGCTTCAGGACGACGGGTTTTTCGATGCGTTTTTTCAGTAAACGGCCGTCGGAGTCATGGTAGTCGGCCGCGATCACGGCAATGGAGTGCACCGGGTCAATGTTGCGAATCGAAAGCGTGGCGGCCAGATCGAAGGTGGCGGCCCGGTTGCCGAAAAGGATGTGGGAATAAACGGGCACGTAGAGCGTCTGGCCGTATGAGCGCCGCTCGGCGGCCGACGGGGAACTGGCGGCCATCCCGGCAAGGACCTGAAACCCGACCAGGGCGCATAACAAAACGAAGGGGGTGCGGAACCGAGACAGCACCGGCATGGAGTCCTCCTTTAACCACTAACCACGGCTTGCGCCGTCGTTTTTAAGACGGCGGGGTCGGCTCATCGGCAGCCGCAGCCGCAATCGCAGCCCCCGCCGTGTCCGTGTCCCGTCATTTCGGCAATGGCCTTTATGACCTCGCGCGGCTCCGGCGTCTCGATGCGGATGATCCGGGCGCTGAAGAAGGCCTCGGCCGCCGGACCGAAAAAAACAAGAAAGCGCGCGGCCAGGTGGCCGAAGAAATCCTCCGCTTCGGCTGTTGCGACCTGGAAGGAGATCGCATCGCCTTCCCGTTTGTCGGTCAGGAGGCACTCGAAGGGCGGCAGGCCACGAACACCGATGCCGTAGATGAGGGCCACCTCGGAACTCACCGCCGCCGGACCCGTGGCCTTCGCGGCCGATTCAACCGCCAATCTCACCTGCTTGAGAGGCGTCACCCGCGGGGTTTCTTCCAAATTGAACGCTCCGTGTCAACGGTTATTTTTCATAAGCTTTTAACAGCATCTCGACGGCGATCCGTTGCATGGCGACGCGCTCCGCCAGCGGCCGCCGGGACGGCGTCACCACCGTATAGACCACTTCGCTCACCTGCTGGCGAATATATCCGGCGAGGGTCAACTGGCGAAACAGGCGCAAAAACCTCAGTCCCCACATGGGGGCGGCGACGACCCCGTTGCGAGGCCTGAGCATTACCAGGCTCGAGTCGTTTTCGATGGGGTGACCGCCCGCCTGAACGCTGCTCACAATAGCCGATGCTACGGTTTCGTCCGCCAATCCATATTGCCACAAATAAAAACCGTCGGCGTCGGGGTCTTCCCGCAGGTCGATCACGAGGTCGTAATGTTTTTCGCGAAGGAACCGGCGAAGGATCCTGGCCTCATGCGAGTCGAACTTGGCGAAGTCCCGATCGATTTCGACCCCGTTCCCGTTAAAGGGCAGGCCGTGGACATAGCCCCAGGGGTTGACGACGGGAATGATGTCCATGTCGCAGTCGACGGCATCCCCGGCGCCGGCCCGTGTGCCGATGAAGTCCACCACGTAGTCCACGGCGGCGGGCGCGTCGCCATGGACACCGGCCAGCACCAGCACCTTTTTCAGCTCGGGCTGGAACGGCCGATAAGCCACATACCAGAGGGGCGCCGCAAAGTCCGGGTAGCTGACCCGGCCGACGTCCGAGAGGAGCACGCGGGCCGAGGCGGCGTCCGCCGCCTGAAGCTTTTGCTGTATGGGCGCCAGGTCCCGAACGGCGGCGGCGCCGGCGCCATAGGAGTGCGTCGACCGCAGGTAGGAGCACGCCCCGCAGGAGAGCAGCATCAAAATCGAGGCCGCGAGCCGCAGGGACGGAAGAATGCCCGGCGCCCTTCGATGGCGAGCTTCGGCGGGGGATCTCCCCGCTGGTTCAAGGATCATCGCTTGCCCGTTTTTGCGCTTGTGGGACCGTCCGCCAATATCGAGGCCGGCCGTTTTCAATTCCCCTGATCCCGCCCGCCGGCCAGGGCTTGTCGCCGACCACCCAGGCCGAGAAACGGTGGCGGTCGGCGATGTCGGCTTCCAGGCCGCACAGCCGCATCATGCGCCGAATGCCCTGGGGCCGGAAGAACCGGCTTTTCATCCAGGCGATTTTTTCGGCCAGAGCGGCCATCCGGACCACGGCGCGGTCGGCATCGAATTCTTCGATCACGACGCGTCCGCCGGGTTTCAGCACGCGGGCGATCTCGCCCATCGCCGACGGCGGGTCGGCGAAATGATGCAGGGCGTCGACCACCAGGACCCGGTCAAACGCCGCATCCGGAAACGGCAGCACCTCCGCGCGGGCGCAAACCCCATCGAGTCTCTTCTGGCGGGCTTTTGCGAGCATCCGCCCACTGGGGTCGCAGACCACCGCCCGGTCGAATCGCCCGCGCAGCCGGCTCGACACCCGGCCGGTCCCGCCGCCGAGATCCAGCAGCCACCCGTGGGGCGGCAGCCGCAGATGCAGCCCCAGGCGCGCCACATCGGGTGCCCCCATCAGACGGTCGTAGATCGGGGCCAGGATGTCGAAATGATTCAGCATGGAGTCGTCTTGATACTAACCAACATGGCCGGTACTTTCAAGGGCCGGTTCCATTGCCGAAGGGGGTTGGGAGATTCGGGAAACGGCTCCAGCGGAGGCCTTGACCGGCTCTTTTTTCGGGCCGACGGCCACGCAAGACAAGCCCGGCGCGCAGGCGGGGCGTTGACTTCGTGCGACGGATAGAGTATTTTTGCCGGAAATGTCCACCGCTTTACCCGATGGCGGCCGAGCCTCCGGCAGTCGCGAGGCGGGCCTGCCGGTGTGAGCGCGGCACGAGGCGAGGGATAAGGGCATGGGCCAGTGCATCCTTCTGAACGCCGACTACACCTTTTTGAACCTCGTCAACTGGAAAAGAGCCGTTTGCCTTATGGCCAACGGGAAGGCTGAGGTCGTCAAGGATTCGCACGCCACGGTGCGCAGCCCCGGCGGCCTCACCCTGCGGGTGCCGGCGGTCCTGCGCCTGATTAAATTGATTCGGACGATCTACCGGGCCGGGGTCGCCTTCACCAAACGCAACGTTCTGGTGCGGGACGGTTTCCGGTGCGCCTACTGCGGCCACTCCCGGGACCGGCTTTCGATCGATCACATTATCCCCCGCTCGCGCGGGGGGAAGACCACTTTTGAAAACTGCGTGGCCGCGTGCAAGGGCTGCAACCTGAAAAAAGGCGGACGCACGCCCAGCGAGGCCGGAATGTTTCTGCGGATCAAGGCTTTTCAACCGACCATTTCCGAGTTCCTCCGGCTGAAATTCCAGCATCTCGGGCTGCATGAGATCCTTGCCGAGTTCGGGTTTTAAGGCCGCTGGCGGCGGGCGGTACCCTTCTGTGCGGTAAAGAAGCGTGGGAGCGGCGTTCAGCCCCGATGATCGCGGCTGGAAAGCCGCTCCCGCGGTTTTGCTGGAAATCGACTTCATCGGCAGCGAGAAAGGCGACCTTCATGAAAGGGATTATTCTTGCCGGGGGCTCCGGCACCCGGCTTTACCCGCTCACCCTGGGGGTCAGCAAGCAACTGCTTCCGGTCTACGACAAGCCCATGATCTATTACCCGCTGTCCGTGCTGATGCTGGCGGGCATCCGTGACATTCTGCTCATTTCGACCCCGTTGGACCTGCCGGTGTTCCGGCGTCTGCTGGCCGACGGCTCCCGGCTGGGGGTCCGCTTCGCCTACGCCGAGCAGCCGCGGCCCGAGGGGCTGGCCCAGGCGTTCGTGATCGGTCGCGAGTTCATCGGCGCGGACTCGGTCTGCCTCATCCTGGGCGATAACATCTTCTACGGACCGGGCTTTCCGGCCATCCTGAGCCGGGCGGTCGCGCTGACCCGCGGCGGGCTGATCTTCGGCTACCCGGTA
This sequence comes from uncultured Desulfatibacillum sp., assembly GCA_964562235.1. GTDB lineage: Bacteria > Desulfobacterota > Desulfobacteria > Desulfobacterales > SpSt-501 > SpSt-501. Next base: position 44,667 of record CAZLSV010000012.1, on the reverse strand, counting down.
CGGGACCCCGAGCGCTACGGGGTGGTGGAGTTCGACCGCGATTTCCGGGTTGTCGGGATCGAAGAAAAACCGGAGAAACCCAAATCGACGTGGGCCGTTCCAGGCATTTATTTCTACGACAACGACGTCGTCCGGATCGCCGCCGATCTCAAGCCGTCCGCCCGCGGAGAGCTCGAGATCACGGACGTGAACCTCGCCTACCTGCGTCGCGGAGACCTGCGGGTCGAAACGCTGGGGCGCGGCTTCGCCTGGCTGGACACGGGCACCCACGAGGCGCTCCAGCAGGCCGCCAGCTACGTCCAGGCCATCCAGGAACGACAAGGGCTGAAAATATCCTGTATCGAAGAGATCGCCTTCCGCCTCGGCTACATCGACCGCGGCCGGCTGCTCGCCCTCGCCGCCGACTACAGCAAGAACGATTACGGGCGCTATCTGGTGGACGTCGCCAACGAAGGCAGTTCGCCGTTTTAGCCTCCGGCCCCCTGTTTCTCACGGCGAACTTCTTGACACTGCGCGTGCTTGCAGTTAAAAGTTCAAGTTCGGCAATAGACCCCCTGTGGAGGAGATGATGGAGTACAAGCAGACGCTCAACCTGCCGTCGACCGAGTTTCCCATGAAAGCCAACCTCGCCCGGCGGGAGCCCGAACAGCTCAAGGAGTGGGAGCAGCAGAAGCTCTACGAGGAGATCCGCAAGGCCTCCAAGGGCCGCGAGCCCTTCATCCTGCACGACGGCCCTCCTTACGCCAACGGCCACATCCACATCGGGACCGCCCTGAACAAGATCCTGAAGGACATCATCGTGCGCTCCCGGCAGATGGCGGGCTTCGATGCCGTCTACGTGCCCGGATGGGACTGCCACGGCCTGCCCATCGAGCACAACGTCGACAAGGAACTCGGGGAGAAAAAAAAGAGCCTCACCCGATCCCAGGTGCGCAAGCTCTGCCGCACCTATGCCGAGAAGTTCATCGACATCCAGCGCGAGGAGTTCAAACGCCTCGGCGTCATGGGGGACTGGACCCGCCCCTACCTGACCATGAACTACGAGTACGAGGCGGTCATCGCCCGCGAGTGCATGAAGTTCGGCCTCTCCGGCGACCTGACCCGCAGCAAGAAGCCCATTCACTGGTGCTTCACCTGCCAGACGGCGCTGGCCGAGGCCGAAATCGAGTATCAGGACGAATCCACGGCCTCCGTTTACGTGAAGTTCCCGCTGAAGGACGATCTGGCGGCCGACTACCCGGAACTGGGCGGCAAGAAGGTTTCCGTCATTATCTGGACCACCACCCCCTGGACGCTGCCGGCCAACCTGGCCATCGCGCTGCACCCGGATTTCGAGTATGTCGCCGTGGAGGTCGGAAACGGCGAGGTGTACGTGCTGGCCAAGGACCTGGCGGAGGCCTGCATGCGCACCTTCGGCGTCCGGGATTATTCCGTCCTCGCCGGCCTCGACCCCAAGCGGCTCGAGCGCAAACGCTGCCGGCACCCGCTTTACGGCCGCGACTCGGTCATCGTCCTGGGCACCCACGTCACTCTCGATGCCGGCACCGGCTGCGTGCACACGGCCCCGGGGCACGGCCGGGAAGACTACGAGGTGGGCCTGCAGTACGGCCTGGACGCCTTTTCGCCGGTGGACGACCGCGGACGTTTCACGTCCGAGGTGGAGTTCTTCGACGGCCAGTTCGTCTTCGAGGCCAACCGCAAGATCAGCGCCAAGCTCAAGGAAGAGGGATTTCTGGTCAACGAGGGTGCGTTCAAACACTCCTACCCCCACTGCTGGCGGTGCAAGCAGGCCGTCATTTTCCGGGCCACCCCCCAGTGGTTCATTTCCATGGACAAAACCGGCCTGCGCCAGAAGTCCCTGGCGGCGATCGACCGGGTGAAATGGGTCCCCGCCTGGGGGCGGGAACGGATCTACGGCATGATCGAAAACCGGCCCGACTGGTGCGTCTCCCGCCAGCGCGCCTGGGGAGTGCCGATCACGGTGTTTTACTGCGAGACGTGCGAGGCGCTGCTGCTGGATCAGGAGATCATCGACCGGATCTTCCGCCTCTTCGCCGAGCACGGGGCGGACGTGTGGTTCGAACGGGAGGCCGCCGAAATTCTGCCGCCCGGCGCTCGCTGCCGCGCGTGCGGGCACGACCGGTTCGTCAAGGAGGTCGACATTCTGGACGTGTGGTTCGACTCCGGCGTGAGCCACGCGGCCGTGCTCGAGTTGCGTCCGGACCTGCGCTGGCCGGCCGACCTCTACCTGGAGGGCAGCGACCAGCACCGCGGCTGGTTCCACAGCTCGCTGCTGACGGCGGTCGGCACCCGCGAACGGGCTCCTTACGACTCCGTGCTGACCCACGGCTTTGTCGTGGACGCGGAGGGGCGCAAGATGTCCAAGTCCCTCGGCAACGTGATCGCCCCCAAGCAGGTGATCGACAAATACGGGGCCGAGATCCTGCGGCTGTGGGTCTCCGCCTCGGACTACCGCGAGGACATTCGCATTTCGGACAACATCCTCTCCCAGCTGAGCGACGCCTACCGCCGCATCCGCAACACCAGCCGGTTCATGCTCGGCAACCTCTACGATTTCAATCCGGACACCGACGCCGTGGCGGTCGGTCGGATGCTGGAGATCGACCGGTTCACCCTGCACAAGCTGCAGCTGCTGGTGGAGAAGGTCCGCCGGGCGTACGATCTTTACGAGTACCACACCATCTACCATGCGCTGCACAATTTCTGCGCCATCGACCTGTCGGCGCTCTACCTCGACATCCTCAAGGACCGGCTCTACACCTCGCCGGCCCGGTCGCTGGAGCGGCGCAGCGCCCAGACGGTGCTCCACGTGCTGCTCGACGTGCTCGCACGCATCATGGCGCCCATCCTGCCCATCACGGCCGAGGAGATCTGGCGGCACATGCCGGCGGTCCCGGGCAAGGCGGCGAGCATCCACATGGCCCTGTTGCCGGTTCCGGACGCGGCTTGTATGGACGCCGGGCTGGCTGAACGCTGGGAGCGGCTGCTGCAGGTGCGCGGCGAGGTGACCAAGGCGCTCGAGGAGGCCCGGGTGAAAAAGCTCATCGGCCATGCGCTGGACGCGGCCGTGACCCTCTCGGCCGGCGGCGAGCTCTACGAGGCGCTGGCACCCTATGCCGCCGAGTTGCGGTCGCTGTTCATTGTTTCCGCGGCGGAGCTGCTCAAGGATGCGAGCCTTGAGGGGACTTTCGAAAGCGGGGAGGTCAAGGGGCTTCGCATCCACGTCGAAGCGGCACCGGGCCCCAAGTGCGAGCGCTGCTGGGTGCACGAGACTTCGGTGGGTGCCAGTGCGGAGCACCCGGGGATCTGCGGCCGCTGTCGCACCGCATTGGGGGTCGCTTAAGAAACGGGTCATGGCAAGCGGCGTCATCCTCGCGCTGCGACATACTAAGCTTCGCATAATAGTATTGACGCGGACACCCCCTCACCCTAACCCTCTCCCCCAGGCTTGGGGGAGAGGGTTAGGGTGAGGGGGCCGCTCTCCGTCGATACTATTTCGAGACGATTAGTAATTCCCCTTCGCCCCCTTTGGCAAAGGGGGTTGGGGGGATTGAGGAATCGACATCATCGGAAGTTCCCCCTGAGTCGAAGATCCAACCGGATGCGGATTTTATGTTTTCGAAAAAACTCATCACCTTGGCCGGGGTCTCCGGAACGGTCCTGATCCTGGACCTGGTCACGAAGGCGCTGGTTCTCGCCCGGCTGCCGCTCGGCCGGAGCGTGCCGGTCATCCCCGGGTTTTTCGACATCACCCATGTCCACAACCCGGGCGGAGCCTTCGGGTTTCTGGCCGGCATGAGCGACGAGTACCGGAGCTTGCTGTTCATCGCGGTGTCGCTGCTGGCGGCCGGGTTGATCGTCTGTTTCTACTGGCAGACGCCGCCCGGCCAGCGGCTGCTCGCCTGCGGGCTGGCCCTTGTCTTCGGCGGCGCGGTCGGCAACCTGGTGGACCGCATCCGCTTCGGGGTCGTGGTGGATTTTCTCGACGTGTACGTCGGGGACCTGCACTGGCCGGCCTTCAACGTCGCCGACAGCGCCATCACGATCGGCGTTTTCATATTCGCCTTTCACCTCCTTTTCCATAAGAATCCGGCCTGAACCGAAGGCCGGATTCTTATGCAGGGAAAAATGGGGGGGGTCGATCCCTAAGTACATCGTTTCATGAATACGGCCACATGCGTCGCGCTACCCCCACCCTAACCCTTTTCCTCAGGGGGAGGGCAGGGAGAGGGTGGCGGTGTGGCGCAATTCGTGATGGTATTTATGAAAAAGGCCACTAAGCAGAGGAAAAACCCCTCGACCCCTTGACCCCTTGGACCCTTATTTCTCATGCCCGAAATCACCTACCAGGAGTTCAGGACCTACCTCGAAAGCATCGAGCCGCCGGCCCTGCGCGCCCCGGCCGCCGTGCACCTGATCCACGGCGAGGAACTGTTCGTCCGCATGGCCTTCGACGAGGTCCTGCGCTGCCTCCTTCCCGGCGCCCAGGAGAGCCTCAACTACGAACCGTTCGACGGCGCCGCGGCCGGGATCGGCGACGTGGTGGCAAGCCTCAACACTTACTCTCTGCTGGGGGGGACCAAGGTCGTGGCCCTCAAGGATGCGCGGCTGTTTCACACTCGGGAGGATGCCGGAAAGCTGCTGGCCGGCGCCCGCGAGGCCCAGTCCGAGGGCGACCTGCCCCGCGCCGCCCGGCGTTTCCTGGCGCTGCTGGCCCAGTTGAAACTCTCCCTGGAGGAGGTGAAAGCCTCGAGCCGCTCGGAACTCCTGCCTTCCGGATACGATCCGGGAGAGGACGACGCCTGGATCGATCGCATCCTGGAGCACTGCGCCTCCGGTCGCCTCACGGTTCCGGCGGGGGCAGACGCCGCCGGCCTTCTGGAGCAGGCGGTCGCAAACGGTTTTCCGAAGGGGCACCACCTCATCATCGCCACGGACATCGCCGATCGGCGGCGCAGCCTCTACAAACTCATTCGCGAAAAAGGGGTCGTGGTCGACTGCTCGGTGCCCACGGGCGAGCGCAAGGCCGACAAGGAGGCCCAGGAGGCGGTGCTCTCCGAGCACATGAAGGCGATCCTCGGGCCTTCCGGCAAAACCATGAGCCGCGCGGCCTTCCTGGCCCTCTGCGAGACGACCGGCTTCGAGCCCGGCACCTTTTCGAACAACCTGCGGACCCTCGTCGATTACGCCGGCGAACGCCGCGAGATCACGCCCGAGGACGTGGGGGCGGCCCTCACGCGCACCAAGAAGGACCCCCTGTTCGAATTCACCAACGCGGTCACGGACCGGGACGCGGAAAAGGCGCTCTTTTTCCTGAAGGCGCTGCTGGCGGGCGAGATTCACGGCCTGCAGGCGCTGGCGGCCATCGTGAACCAGGTGCGCAAGCTGATCGTGGCCAAGGATTTCACCTCGAGCCCGGCCGGCGCGGCCTGGAATCCGGGCTGCAGCTACCCTCAGTTCCAGAAGAACGTCATGCCGGCCGTCGTGCAGTACGACCGCGACCTCCTGGCCCGCCTGGAGGGCTGGGACAAAGCCCTGGCGGACCCGGAGACCGGCGGGGAGAAGAAGAAAAAGACCAAGGCCGTCACGGACCTGGTGATGGCCAAATCGCCCGCCAATGCGTTTCCGGTTTACCAGCTTTTGAAAAAATCGGACCGCTTCAGCCCGGCCGAACTGCTGGCGGCGCTGGAGGCGGCGAACGAGGCCGACCTGAAGCTGAAGTCATCGCCCATCGCGCCGCGCCTGATTCTGGAGCGGGTCGTTCTGAAGATGTGCGCGTCCGCTCCGCCGAAGGGCTGAACATGGGATTTTTCAGAAATCAGGAAGAAAAACTGGCGGCGCGATTCCTGCGCTGGCAGTACGAGAAGCAGAAACTGACGGCGCCCTCCGAGGGCGAGATCCGGCAGCAGGCCGGCAGGATCGTCGACGACGCCCACCGCATCGCCAAGGAGCGCGGCGGCAACCTGCTTGACATCATGAAGGAGCTGGTGCAGGATTTTATGAAGAAAAAATGACGACCTCGCCGAAAGCCCGACTTCGGCACTGCGCTTCGTCCGGATCAATATTCCCCTGTACCTGGGGGCGTTCGTGGTTAACTTAAAACTTAAAACTTGAAACGTAAAACTCTCTCGAGGAGCCTCCCATGTCCGAAAGCTGGAAGGAAAAACTCTCCTGCGCGACCCAATGCCATCGCTGCAACGCCAAGCTAGCCCCGAAAGACCAGCGCATCCTCTCGGTCTACGATCACGAGCCGATCTGCCTGCCCTGCAAACGCGCCGAGGAGAAGCGGCCCGATTACGAGGATGTCTCAAAAGAGGCGATCGGCTCCTGCCTGGCGGACGTCGAAGTGGCCTACGGCGACCCCGGCGGTTACTGCTACCATCACTTCTACCCGTTCACCTGCTGAGGCTTGACTTTTTCAGGTCTATAAAATAATGGAAGACATGCTCCGTCGGTGCTCAGGACGGAGCACGTTTTTCATCCCTCCTCATGAACCCCAAGACCCTTTGGGATTGGCTGATGTCTCTGTCCGTTTCGGTCGGATATCCGCCCCCCTACCGCCTGACTCTTCGGCCGCACACCGGCCTGCGCATTGATGTAAAGTTGGTGTCAGACTTTATTTGTCCCTTTCCAACGATGCGAAATACGAGCGCTTTTTTCATTTTCTGCGCTCTTCTCGGCAGCCGTCAAAAGTTTGCTTTTTAACCTCTTCGCTTTGAAGAGGCATGCGCTGAACCACCGGGGCCAGCAAAATAGTCGTTATGGTGAACCACAGAGCTGAAGAAGAAAACAAATACCGGGTTTTCATCAGCTATTCCCACCAAGATGCGGAATTAGTGGACCGGATCTCCACCATTCTGGAGGAAAACGGTCTGCAGTCCATGCTGGATAGAAGCTTTTCATCTGGACACGGCTTCACAAACCAAATCAAGAATTTCATCTCCCACGCCCACGTTTTCATGCCGGTCATCACCAAGGAATCCAGCAGCCGCGGTTGGGTTCACCAGGAAATCGGTTATGCCATGGCGCTGAACATACCGGTGCTGCCGATCAGCAACGGCCAGATGCCGGGAGCGATGATCCAGGAGCTGCAGGCCGTCCGGTGGGAAGAGGGAAAATATTGGCGCCGGATCAACAAACCGAAATTGGACATTAAGGTGTTCGACTCCCTGGTGCGGCGCGCGCAGTTGGAATCACAGGCGCTGTTTGAGTGCGCACAGTACCAGGAAGAGAGAACAACTATGATGGTGGCTTATGCCAAGAAGGTCCTTGAGCTGGGCGCCCACGGACATGTGAGGCAAAAAGGAGCCCTCAGTTCCTTCCACATACCCGACAAGCCGATCACTCATCCGGATTGGGAAGCGCGATATGGGCCTCTCAAGCCCGGCGATTACCGGTGCCGGTTGCAACGCGAAGAACGACTGGCGCTCGAGGAGCATGCCCGCCAGTCCGGGTGCAGCCTAATTATCAAGCCTTCCTTGACTTACAGCAAGTATGGAGAAGTCGCCAGAAAAGTCCGCTTGACGGAGCTTTTGGCATTCCTGGAATCCATGCCGGATCATCTCGTGCGAGTAGCGGTCAGCGAGCGAATGCCGACCTCGAGCAACATCACCATGGTGGGCAACTGGTTTTTGGCCGAATCCGTATCGGCGGCTATCGGAGGAGGCTACCAGCAGACGATTTTTACTCGTCATGCACCCAGCATCCAGGCGAAACTGGAACTGTTCGACCGGGAGATTGGGGAATTGCTGAAAACACAACCGGGTGGGGCTGCCAACTCAAGGAAATTTGTTTTGAAATCAATTGTCAGTATTATCAAAAAAATATAGAGGGGAAAAATTATGAAGTTTTTCTTTTGCTACAAGTTCAAATCAGAAGAAGAAATTTTCTCAAGCAAACTTCTTTTTTTTATAAAAAAACAACCATCCGTTGAATTTTTCTATTGGAATGAGTCGGGGGAGGCGGGAGTTTTTAAAGAACAATTAAAAAAAGAAATCGACGATTGTGATTTTTTTATTTTTTTCTGGGGCACAGAACTGGGTCTGATACAATTTGAAGAACTGACCCGGGCTAACAATTTGAACAAAGTCATCATTCCGATAAAGCTTCCGAACTACAAGCAATCGATTCCTTTAAGCCCGTCAAATGAACAAAAGGATCTTTTCAAAAAACTGGAGGATCTAACAGCGATTGTCGTAAATGAAAATTTTATGAAACACATTGAGGGTGAGGCACTGCGATGCGCAAAAGAGCTCATGCGGATTTTAAAACTGGGGTGGACATCGGAAGATGGGTTGCCGATCGGTTATCCCTTTGATTATGAGAAAGACATAATCAAAGAGTTTATTAGAGGTAATGGAACACTGTCTATTGAAAGGGTTAAGCAGGGGTGCCCGATTGAGTGGCCGATCATTGATAGGGTAGAGGGCAATACCATCAATCCGGTTTCTGAAGACAAAATCGGGGCCTACCGGGATGTCGACTCAGCAACGGACAAGCCCAAGGATCCCCGCGTCGTGCCGGCGGCTCTCTCCGAGTACCACCCCAATGACGGCTCAAAATGCTTGACAAAGCTGCAATTGACATTCCCGGAGGCGGGGCCACGAAAATTTCTGCATTTCCCAAGGCCCAGCCGATCTCTGAACGTGGGAATTGTGGTCTCCGGAGGAATCGCACCTGGGATAAATGCGGTCATCGCGGGTATCATCAAAAGGCACGTTCTGTACGACTCCACCGCCGACAACGGCGGGCAACCTCACTATAACCTTACGATTTATGGGTACCTTGAAGGGTTTAAATCACTGATGCGGAATTTCTTGGGGGCACGGCGAAAAGTGCTTTATTCAACCCATGTTCATGGCAGAGACCGCAACCCCAATTGGCTCGAAAAGACAATTTACACGAAGATTGACGAGGGGGGTTCCATTATTCCCACATCCAGGGCCGATGATTTGATGAATCCATTGAATCGTGGGAGCCATTTAAGAGAGGTTGCTGACAGATTGCGAAATGATGAAATCAATATTTTATATATTATCGGAGGTGACGGAAGCATGCGGGCTGCGCATGCATTGTCAAATTTTTCCAGAGAACTGGCGAAAGAAAGAAAAGAGTTGACGGCAGAGAGGGATGAGGGAATAGCGATAATCGGGATCCCCAAAACCATGGACAATGACATACTTTGGGTCTGGCAATCATTTGGATTCCTGTCAGCTGTAGAATGGGCGACGGGAGCCATTCGGCAAATATACACCGAAGTCACTTCCAACCCCAGAATTTGTATCATCCAATTGTTTGGGTCTGATTCCGGCTTTGTCGTAACTCATGCGGCCATCGCCAGCGGGGTATGCGATTTAGTGCTTATTCCGGAGCACCCCTTCAAGACCACAAAAGTCGTTGACTATATTATCGAGAAACTTGAAAAGCGATATTCCCAAGGGCCGGAGGCAAAAACTCCATATGGTATAGTCCTGCTGGCGGAAACGGCATTGCCAACGGATGCTCTCGAAACCGAAACGATACGAACAGCTAAAATGAATGCCGAAGAGATCGCAGAAGTACAAAAATTTTTTGAAAACGGATGTAGGGTCAAGGGACAGACCCCCGATGAATTGCGAAGCGCCGGGATCAAGATTATAACCAACTCGCTCCGCGAAGCACTCAATAACAGGGGCGGGTATTGGAAGGAATTTCGTGTATTCAAAAATGAACCGCGACATCTCATACGGTCAATTCCGCCGAGTTCCGCCGATATCATATTTGGTGAAAGATTGGGGTGCTTGGCGGTGGATGGTTCAATGGCTGGATACCGGGATTTTATGATAAGCCAATGGTTGACCGAGTATGTCATGATCCCGCTGGAATTGGTTGTGTTGGGCAGGAAGAGGATACCGAAAGAGGGAATTTTCTGGAAATCCGTAAAATCCACCACCGGGCAGCCTTCGGATCTTTCCGAGAAATTGTCCCAATTCCCGAATGCCATTTGATTCTCGGAAATTTACCGCATTTACAAATTAGGCGAATTCAGGGGGATAGGGGTGGAGACTGGCGTACTGGAAAATCATAGAGCCTCTCTTGTGCTCTATTGCCTCATTAGAACGAGAGCCCATGAGAAAGGGTCGGTTCGATTTCTAATGCTTCGCAAGCAGGGGCACCTGACTTTTCCGCCGACCAGGTTCAGGCAGGGAGAGGGGCTATACTCGGCGCTCGCCCGTCCCATGGAGGAGGATCTTGGACTTCCACCGCTGAGCTACTATCCTGAGAACGAGCTTGGGATGATTCCGAACGAGGGGGAGAGCCCGCGGTATCCGGGGCTCACCAAGCAGTGGTTTCTCTACCCGGTCGATGTTTCGCTGACCCCTGAGGCGGCTGCTTCTGTGAAGGTTGACGGGAGTGAATCGGTCTGGTGGACTCTGGATGAGATCCTGCAGAACGCCAAAGAACCGAACGTTCGCGCCATCGCCCGATTCATTCTACAACGGCACCCGGAATTGCTAAACTCCGCCTATTCGCAGCCCAGCATGGACGCCCTGGCCTCTCACTGGGCCGGCCGGAACAAGGGCGGGGTTCGGCATGTGAAAGGGGCTGACATCCGCGGCATTCTGGAGGCCGGCGACCGTGCTTTCAACCTGCGCGTGGCCGACCCCTATCTTCCCTACCAGAAGCAGGGCCTTGGCTTTACCTGGAGCTTCTTCACCCCGAGGGACAAGCAGGACGTCCATGTCCACGGGCTACCCGCGGTCGAGATCTACGGTGTCATCGAGGGCCGCTTGCAGGTATGGCACAAGCCCATGACCGAGCGGGGGGTGCGGACGTGGCGCTGCGTGACCTTGGAAGCAGGCGACTGGCTTGAAGTGGAGGCGCTGCACTGTCACTTGGCATTCTGGGTCGAGCCCCAAGGTTTGGGAACCGTGATCAAAGCCGCCGGCTCGGGGGAGCTCGCGGGGGTCGGGAAAATCGGCGTTGCCGGGAAGACCACCTGCAAGGACTGCAATGTCGCTCGACAGTGCCTTATGCACCCCCGAATGCTGCAGATCCTTGAAGAATACTCCAAACCTTATGAAAATCGAAATTACAGCAAGATAAACGCCCTGGCATCCGAGTTAGACTTTTCGTAGCAGCAAACAATCGAGGCTTATGATAAACCAAAAGAGGGGGAGAAGATGAAAACTGCGGTTAAACGCCTCTGTACGGCAGTGATAGTTTTATTTTTGTAATATGTGCTCGGCAGGATGGAAGAAAGGAAACTTCTTATCACCGGACAATTCGCTGTGCAGGTCCTCGCGTTCAGACCTCCCTAACTGTACTATCCAATCAATGTCGTCAGAGACAATCCGGCTGGCTTTGCCGTAACGGTCGATGTCGATTATTAACGCCTGGCGCATGAGGATTTTCGCCTCTGCGAGCCGGCCCGTCTTTTTCAACAGCCGCGCCATCGACTTCAGGTCCGCGACCATGGCCGGATGATCTATGGGGTATCTACGCTCGTTGATTGTCACTGCGCGGCGTAAGAGGTGTTCCGCTTCCGCCAGCTCGCCCCCAGAAAAGTCGTGAAGCAGACGGGCAAGGTCTCCTAGGCAGGTTGCAACCTCCGGGTCTTCCAACCCATAAATTTCTTTTGACATCTCCAACGCGCGGCGAAACAACGACGCGGCCTCCGGGAGCTGGCCGTCGTCGTGCAGAAGAAGCGCAAGGTTACGGAGGCGGCTGGCTATCACGATAGGCTGGGGTGGTACTTGTGCCTCCGCTATCTTCAGCGCACGGCGCATAAGCGTCTGCGCCTCCTCCAGTTCACCACAGGCATGAAGCAACCGCGCTCGGGTGTCCATGCGCTCGGCGGTGTTCGGGTGTTCCGGCCCGAAACGCTCTTGTGCAATTTGCATCGCTCTGTTGGTCAGGTTAGCAGCTTCTTCCGACCGGTCAGCTTCGTAGAGGACTTGCGCGAGTTGATCCAGGATGGCCAATAGCCTATGATAGTTCCGCGTGGAACTGCGTTCGATTATTTGAATGGCGCTGCGGAGATTCGCCTCGGCCTCAGTCAGCCGGTTTCCAGCCTGGTACAACCTGCCTAGGGCAGCGAGATCCGCCGCCACGTCAGAGTGGTCAGGTCCGAGGCAAAGTTTGTCGATCTCGAGCGCTCGCTTCATCAGAATCTCGGCTTCGTCGAAGTGGCCCTTGGCCTGGAGCAATTGGGCCAGGTTGCCGAGCCGAATCGCCACTGTGGGGTGAGCTTTGCCGAGGCTTCGCTCGTCGATTCTCAGCGCCTCGTGCATCATTGGTTCCGCTTCTCCCAGGCGGCCCGTTGCAAGAAGAAACTGCGCGAGGTTGTTCAAACGGATTGCAACGACCGGGTGATCCTTGCCGAGGCGTTTGTTGTCGATCTCCAGCGCACGACGCATCATTTGCTCGGCCTCCTTCGACCCGCGCGCCGGGAGGTATTGCGCGAGATTGCTCAGGCGGGTTGCGACCTTCGCGTGTTCCGGGCCGTACTCCGCCTCGTCGATCTCCAGCGCGCGCCGCATCATCCGCTCAGCCTCTGCAGGATCACCTTTTTCACCGACCAACTGGGCAAGATTATTCAGGGCGGTTGCCACGTTGGGGTGCGCGCGTCCATAGTACCGCTCAGCGATATTTAACGCGCGCTCCATCATGGGCACGGCGTCGCGGAGCCGACCCCTGGCCTTGAGCAAGAGCGCGAGGTTGTTTAGGTGCGGCGCCACATCTTTGTGATCCGCCCCAAGACGTTGCTCGACCATCTCCAGTACTTCGCGCATGATCGGCTCCGCCTCCGAATAGAGCGCCGCTGCGTTCAGAAAATATGCGACATGGCTTGCACCGTAGGCCAGCGCTTCTTCGTTGCGCACTACTTGGCACCAGGCACGAAATGGAGCGAGGTACGCGCACCCCATCGTCCTCTCCTCGCCCAGCCAAATCCAGTAGTGCATCAGTTCCTGCACATCCCGCTTTTCAATTTCGATCAGACGATCGATCTCAAGCAAGCAAAGCCGCAGCCGGTCGCACTGGCCGGTGTGATACAGCAGCCAGGGCAGCTCTTCGCAGCTTCGCGCGGATACGGGTTGCGCTTCGAATTCCTTTGCCAGTCGCAGCCGCAGTTCTGTCATGGATCCAGACAGCCCGAACTCCTCCTTGACCGCTGTGCGCAGGAAATCATGTGCGAAATTCAGAACGCCGCCTCGATCTACCAGACCCTCTTCGAGCGCTGCTCGCAGCGGTGCCCAAACGGCAGGCGGCAACTGCGGGAGATCCGCCGGCCGCACCAGGCGGAGAATCTCAGCCTCGGTAAGTCCGCGGCGCGCGGCGCGAATGAGTTCCAGGACTTCGCCGACGAGTCCCGGACGATCGCGTTCGTAATCGTTCACGTATCGCCGCAATACCTGTCTTAGCAGCATTGGGATGTTGCTTGCGGAAATGTAATCATCCAGACGTTCATCCAGCCGGTCGTAAACACCCGTCACGCGCAATTCGTCGAGAAGGATTTTCAGGTACAGCGGACTTCCTGAAGTCGGTGTAAGAGCGAGGCGCTCCAATCGCCGCTCATCGAGTTTCTTACCGAAAAGAGCTAAATAACCAGTGATCATGCTGCGGCATTCTCCTGGCTTTAGCGGCTTGATCGGCAAGCAGACCCATTTTCGTGATTCTACAGCCCGGAGCGAGTCGCCGCCCGTCGTCGAGACGACGAGCCGAAGCGGTCCCGTGAGCGCGGCCTCTGGTAGCCATCCGAGGTGTTGAGCGTGGTCTTGATCGTTGAGCTGGTTCAGTGCGTCCAACGCTATGATGCAGCGCACACCATCCCGTTCTGCCTTGGCTCGCGCTTTTGCCAACCAGTGCGGGAGAGCATTCAGAATTTCCGGCTGCGAACGTGGCAAATCATCTTCGTCGCCTATCCATCGCGCGATTTCGCCGATGAGTCGCTGTGCGATTTCCCAATGCGCGGTGCTGTCGTGTGTAGCTCCAATGAAGTGCTGAAAAACGAAGTCGTTCGGCTGCGCCTGCCGCCAATGCTGGATCCAGTTCGCAAGCAGCGCCGACTTTCCACTGCCAGAAGGGCCGATCACCGCCAGCGGCAGGCTTGAATCCAGCGCGAGCTTGTCGAGCCTATCGAAATAGGCCGGGCAAGCGACATAGGTGCGGCGGAGGATCTCAGCCAAGGCCTCGTGATCGAGCGCCTGGCGCGTAAGAGGGTCGGGGATTTCCTCCGCGGGAAAGCATGCTCCGATAGCCGCCTTGAGATCCTGCAGGACGACTTCCCCCAGCTCGCGTGGTCCGGAATAGTCTTCGTGCAGCGTGATTTTCCCCTTGGCGCACACGGCTCTGATGCGCTCCTTGAGTGAGCCCATGCGAACCGCGGACTCTGCGTCCTCAGGCAAGAACCCACACCCACGGTTGCCCGCATAGACTGGGTCGCGGAAATAGAAAAACGCGTGCAACGCCCTATTGGGGTCGTTCAGCACACCGTGCATAATCTCGAGCTCGGTGATGCTCTTTCGCGCGGACTCGGAAATCCATGGCTGCTCCTGAAGCAGGTCCGGCGTGAATGCCTTTTTACTCGGAATCCAACCGTAGCGCTCGCCGAGGAGACCGATGAAGAACGGGCGGCACGCGCGGATCTCGTTTAAGCACAATATCAGTGTTTCATTGCGTTCGCTCTGCTCTTCAGAGATCCCCCAGCGCAGATCCACTTCAACCAGTTCCACCTGTCGCTCTCGGCAGAAGACACGGAGGAGCGGCCACGTATGGCTCATCAGCTCATTGCGATCCTCGACCATGTCCTGGAACGTCGAGGACACGAATACTCGCACGCGTCGGTTTGCCGTTGCAGGAAATCGAGGATTTGCATGCATAATAGGGCAGTGAAAATAGAGCGGTTAGAGGTAATTGCGCCCAGCCATCCAGTAGACGCCAAACAAAAGGGCAACGGCCGACCCAACCTCGATTACGCTATCGCGCCATCGCGCCATTGCGAAGCATAGCATCGGCCACGCCACAGCCACCACCGCGATCTGGCCAGCTTCGACGCCGAGGTTGAACCCAAGGAGAGCGCCAACGAGTCTATCTGCAGTCACTTCCGCCTCCTGCAGCACAGAGGCGAAGGCGAACCCATGAACAAGCCCGAAAATCAGAGCAACAACCCATCGCGCGGACTCAGCTGCGGCACTACGGTGCAGCAGCGGGTAGTAGCACGAAAGAAATACTACCATGCCGAACCAACACAGAGCCGGGATGCGTCCAAAACCGGCGTTAGCGAATCCGCCCAGCACAGCGAGCAAGGAGATCGTAGTGACGGGCAATAAACGGTCGGTCCGCCCGAGCAGCCAAACGTTTTCGACCGCCACCAGCACGATCGAGAGGCCGATGAGCGCCTCAATCTGCGCGCTCTGGGGGCGGATGACACCGAGAACTGCAAGGCCAAGCGTTATACTGTGCCCAACGGTGAATCCGGTGATGACCCTCACGAGCGCACGAAACGTGCCACCGGAAAGGAGGAGTACGAACAGGAAGACCAAATGGTCGTAGCCGCTTAAAATGTGCTCCACGCCCACGAGCATGTAGCCGATGAATCTAATGGGCATCGTTTTCTCAAGAGTGAAGCTGCCATTCGACTCGATGCGCCAAGATCGTTCGGCACTCGTCAGCACGCGTTCCGTAACACCATCGGTCTGGGTCTGGTGCAGGCTCGCAAAATGGAGGTGCCCGGAGCCGCCCTCGGCGAACAGGTCGCTGCGAATGTCAAGCGCAGTGTTGGCAGGAATGGCGACACTCCACTCGAATCGTATCCGCCCTGCGGAAGTAGCCAGCCGGCGTAATGGTGAGGCTACCGCACACGGTTTTCCGTCCGCGAGAAGCGCGAGCCGACTCATCGCATACTGATCGAGCGCATCTTCCCGATCCGCCAACTTCAGACTCTCCGCGTCTGCCTCATTCAAAGTGAGGACAATCTTTGCCCGCTGTGTTGAAATGCGCCACGAAGAGTATGACGTGGTCCGGTCGTGTGCGCTCGTTAAGCCAGGGAGGACTGCGAAGCCGAGCACGGCGAGCGTCACGCGGCGAAGCGCCCGACTATTCATTGGAAGAAGTCTGCTCGCTGGATAATGGCCAACTTGCGCAGTCCTGCGGCATTGGCCTCCAGCGCCTCGCGCACCAACTCTGCCCAGTACTCGGCTTCAACATCTTCACGGCAGGCCTCAAAACTGGGATTCACGTGATTGCGCCGCTCCAGCATCTGGAGCACATTAAAGCCGTCCATCGTACGAATCGGATCGCTGATTTCACCGGGCTGCAGTGTTAATGCGGCGTTCAGCACGCTGCGGCCGATCAATTCGATGAGTCTGTCAGGAGACATCAGTTCGTCCGGTATCGGTCTCGGGTCGTTTCTGCCAGTGATTTCCTTCACGACATCGAACGGCTGCTTTTCGCGCAGGCGTGTCATCGCCGTTCGCGCGCGAGTAAAGGCTTCGCCGAGATTTCCGCCCACGATCGCGACCCAGATTCGCCGCATGCGGAGCGGCCCGCGCCTGGCGAAATAATCCCGATTTCTATCAAAGTAGGCGCGTAGCAATGATTCATCCGTTGACTCCTGCATGGCCGTCACGGCCGCGGCTTCCGCGACCGCGGAAGCAAGATCCATTCGTACGCGCGGATCACTCAGGTGGAGTTTAAGCTCGATGGCGCGCTGGACGCGGAGCTCTTCGTCGATCATTCGGTCGAGGATGAGGCGCTTTGTAGATGCGTCAGGTACAGCCCCCTCCTCGACTTCCCGAGCGAGCACCTGCTCGAAGTCTTTGCGGGTAATCAACCGGTCGTTTACCCGCGCGACAGCCTCAGGTGGGAGCAAGCCTCGATTGAGAGCAGGCGTGGAATGTGCAGGTTGCTCAGCCACCGGTTTGTTACCTGTGGGCGTACGGAGGACTCCCACTGCAAGTAGCGCGATGCCGGCAGCGGCTCCAGCCAGAAGCAGCCACCGTCCGCGCGCCCCATTGGTATGGCCCTTGGCCTCCAAGATGCCGCTCATAGCAGTCGATCTTTAAGGCTACCGGGGAAACTGTGCTGTGTGCAGTTCCGTAAGTCTTGCACGAGCAGCAGCATCGAGCTTATCGGTGCTCGCGTCCAGTCCATTCTTGGTCTTAAACTCCCGGATCGCCGAGCTCGTCATCCTGCCATGAATTCCATCAACTTTCCCTTTGTAGAAACCGAGATCCGCGAGCGCCTTTTGATCGGTGCGCAACATGCTTGCATAGCCAATATTCACGGATGACTCCTTGCGGACCGCTTTTCCACTCGTGATTAGTTGCCGGCTGCTCGCGTCGAGGGTGGTTCCGTCACCGAGATTGTTAGCGCTGCGAAACTGACGAATCGCGCCGATAGTCGCTGGGCCGGTGCGCCCATCTACCGTGCCCCGGTAATAGCCAAGATTCTTAAGCGACTGCTGATCCGTCATCACCTGGGCGCTCTGCGCTTTACTCGCTGCTTCGTCGGCCTTCCGTCTGGCGGAAGCACGCTCGGCTGCCTGTGCGCGGGCTTGCGCCTCATAGCTAGGATAACCGCCCATCGCCTGACACCAGGCGAGCTGCAATGTTTCACTCGAGGAGTGCACCCCCAGTCGGACCCTTGGGTCTGTGAGCGTTATTCCTCGTTCGTTACTAAAACCCGAACCCTGAATGTCCGCTATGGCGGATGTTGTGACAACGCAGGCAACTGCCAGAATGCTTACAAATAGTGATTTCCCGTTCAGTTTCATGATTTTCCTCCTAATTGTTGGACGAAACCGCTACCCGGCAGAGTAATCCTATGCCGTAACCCACAAGGATGTAGAAACTTCTCCAACACGTCGAATTAGTGATAAGAGCTCGCTATTGGCAGGCATCTGTTTTCCGTGGGTGTGATTGTGCTCCGCTGCATGGCTGCCACAAAATAAGAGAATGGCACATTTCCACTATACGCAGTCACCTGCCAGCGAGGCCATAACTCTGGCACATACACAAGGCAACTGGTGAACACCCTATGCTGGCGGACTTCCGTGCAAGATATTTTTTCACGATGAAAACAAAAAATATCTACTTGGTGCAAAATTCAAGGAATATTTAAAGGAGCATTATTCGAGACAAACAGATGGAGAAATGAGGTCCGAACCGTTCAGTGAAACCAAAAAAAGTCGCTTCAGGCCCGATGGAATTATGAGAAAAACTACATTGCTAAGATAAGCGAACCAGCAAAGTAAAATCAAGAAAAAAATTGAAAAGGTGAGATGCCACATAGTTACACCACTTTATACCTGTCGGTTCGAATCAGCTGAATGCCCTGATTTCCAAATAGTTCCAGAACTTAGTCGATGTCTGTAAACTTCACCGGAGCAATTATTAAAAGTTGTGTTTAAAGGAAAAAATGGTGTATCCAGCAGTTGATTGTTTCCTGGCAGTCGGCCGGCCACCTAAAGATTGGAAGACTACACCACCCAAAAAGCAAAATAGTGTAGTCGAGCTAAAAGAGTGTCTCCGCCGGGTGGATTGGGAGGTGGGACCCGTTCGAGAAAACCAAAAGCAGGAGCCGAAACCTATACGAAATGTAAAATTTGCATAACCTGGACAACTGGTTATTTTCATAAGCGAAATATCAATGTACGTGCCCTCCGGTATTTTAACCAAGGAGGAACTCACTGGCGCTGTCCGTGACAGATCTCAGCGTATTGGTGTTTTTGCTGAAAACTTCTCAGCACAGTGATTGTTGAGCAAGTGGAGCGGCAACATGTTTTTGTAGTTCTCCTTGGATTCGGCAAAGTAATTTATTTTTCTCCCTGCCCCGATTGCCGGCGATGATAAATCCCGCTTCACCTCAACATACACCATGCTGTTCGTGTAGAGCTCGACCGGCAGCACTCCCTCCCCGGCGGCGGTTGGCGGCGTGTAGGCCAGCGGGATCAGGAAGGCGGCGATGTCGGTGGCCTGAGGATCTTCACCGCCGGTGGTGATGTCGCATGTCCAGGAGCCGTCGCAGTTGATCGAGGTGACCGGGTCATTCCAGAACGGCTTGGTCCACCATCCGCCGAGGACCTTGATGTAGACCGCGACTCCGTAGTTGGCGGGCGCGACGTGCCACACCTGGCCGCGTAGGTCCGATGAAGAGCCGATCGGCGGCACAGCGGTAAGTTCGACGGCTGGGGTCCCTGTTCCGCCCGGGATGTCCATGCAGGTCCAGTTGTCCGCCACAGTCTGGCCATCGAATACCGCCTGCATGCCGGGTTTCAGCTCCCCGTCGGAGGTCCATGTCCCGAAGGCCGCGCCCTGTGGCCCCTCGTAGGCCGACTTCCAGCTCTCGTCAAAGGCTTCGAAATAGAAATAATCGACCCCCTCGGCCCGGGCCCACGAAACGAAGTTCTGGAAGTAGAACGCGGCGTTTCCGGGTGAGGGGAGAGCATCGGCGATGGTGTCGCCGGCGCTCGGCCAGCCGGTTTCGGAAACAAGCACCTCTTTCCCGGCGGCCGCGGACACCAGGCGTTGGTGGCGGGCGTGCAGCCAGGTCACGGCGTTGTTCACATCCACCCCTTCCCAATAAGGGTAGTAGTTGGCTATGATCACATCGCAAGCGGCCATCACAACCGGGTTATCGAGCAGATCGGCATAGGTGTCGGCGGTGGTCACCGGGACATTGGGGACTTCCAGCCGGAAGCGCCGGATGTAGGCGATCAGGTCGGCTGGCGGCACATCGCCCCGCAAAAGCACCTCGGTGCCGATGACGGCCAGATCCACGTTGCCGCTGAGCGCCTCGCGGATCAGGGTATCCAGCTCGATCTCGTTGGCGGTTTGGTCGGGGCCGATCCATGCGCCCATGGCGATCTTGAGCTGCAGGCGGTGGGCGATGGCCCCGGCATGTTCGAGGCCGCGCGTGCAGCCGAAGGTTCGGACCCATTTCGTGTAGGGTGCTATGATGCGCATGCGCCGCTCGATCTGCTCGGCGCTCACCACCGCCCCCTGGTTGGGGTCTTGATCGCCCTCGTAAGGGCTGAAGTTCAGTCCATACAACTGGTAGGCGATTGGAGGGGGTGGAGGAGACGGCCCGTTGTCCGTTTGACCGTTGTCGCCCCCGCCTCCGCCGCCGCATCCGGAGTGAAAAGCCGTCAGAAAAGACAATGCCAGCGCAAACACCAGGTGCAATACCCGCGGTTGCTTTTTCATCCTCCATCTCCTTTTACATGAGCGGTTGATCGATTGCCAAAGCCGAAAGCCTACAAGTGGGTTCAAAACCCTGGATCACGTCTGCGGTCAAGGCGCCGGCCGATTCGGAAAGCGGAGCCACCGCCATGGGTGGTGAGCATTTTCGAGAGGCCGGCAACGCCGCCCCCAGGCGTCAGACGGGGTTATGAAACACCTTGTAACCACGCGCCGGAAAAGGGTTCAGCTCAGCGCACGCTGCGCTCGAGGCACGGAGGACGCCGAGGGGGACAATTCTTTTTGAACTGCCGTGAGAGGCTGCGGTTCAAAAAACGGCTCGCCCTGCGGGCAGCGGACCAAACCATGCCGGGCAACGGCAAAGATTAAATCCTCTGCGCCTCTGCGGCGAAAACGGAAAATAGAATCGCTTCTCCTCAAGATGATCGCTCTTGAAAACATGCATGTTCCCCTCCCCTGGCCCCTCCCGCAAGGGGAGGGGAATCAACAGTTGTTTAGAATTCGGGCGATTTGGATATTCGAAGTTGTTATAGAATTTCGATATTCGGGTCTCGCACTCCTGCGTTTCCGCACAACACGCATGGTTCACTCATTGAAGCTTGCTCCCGGGGCAGGGCAATAAGCGTCACTTCAAATACCGGGTTTCCAGGGGCTCCTCTTTGTTGGCGAAGTGCAGCCGCTCGTTGAGCCCGGGCAGCGCGAAGCCGCTGAGCCTGGGAGCTTTCTTCACGCGGATTCCGGCGATTTCGAAAGCGACCAAGGAGGCGCGGGCGGCCCGGGCGCCGGGATCGGTAAAGGAGACCAGCAGGATCACCGGACCGTCGTCTGATCGGTGAAAGAGGATCGATCCAGTTTTGGAGCCGGCGGGCCCCGGCCCCATCGCGTGGAAGCGGCTTCGGCCCTCCATCCCGCGGCGCCTAAATTCCTTAACGAAGAGCTGGAACGGGCCGGTTTTGGAACTCTCGAGGCTGTCGGGCGGCTCCAGCAGCTGGACCAGCTCCAGGCGTCCGTCGCCGTTGGAGTCGAGCAGCCAGGGCGAGCCCGCGAAACAGTCGCCCTCATCGCCGGCGTCCGCGCACAGATCCGGGCTGGCGATGGCATCGGCATAGCGCGCGCTGATGTCCGCCTGGATCTCGGGGAGGTGGCGCAGGAAGAAGGCCACCGACGCATCCTGCGGGGGCAGGCCGAAAACGTGGAGAGCCTCAACGAAGGCGTAGCCGTCGAACTTGTAGATCCGGCAGGCGTCCTCGCCGGAGCCCTCCGGGCGGGCCGAAAGGACCGTGATGAGCTCCGCCCGGCCGTCCATGTCGAGATCGCGCAGCAGGTGAAAGCGTTCCGCCCCAAAGAGGCCGCGATCGAGTTCCTGGCGCAGAAGCCAGTCCCCGTTTTTATAGATGTCCACGATCAGCGAATCGTAGAGGGCCTGTCCATCCCGATTTCTGTAAACGGCGGTGCGCACGCAAACGCGTTCGCGTCGGCCGATGCCGTCCACATCGACGGTCAAGCTGTGCTCGCAGTCGCCGATCTCTTTGGTGATCCCCTCCGGCGGGGCGGAGCGGATGCCGGCGGTGAACAACGGAGTGCGCTCCTGCTCGGGCGTTTCGGAATCCTGTCCCATCTCCTCGTGCGATGAAAATATGGAATGGAACGAGGGCCGGATGGGCGGTGGGCGGGTAATATCCAGCCAGGCGATGCTGATAAACACCAGGGCAATGAACGCCAGCACCCACAGCCGCGGGTGGAAGCCCTCGAACACCGACGTCAACGGAATCGCTTGGATTCGAATTCGCACGGTCCCCTCCGATTAAACGGCAACCGCCATTTTTTCAGCCCGGTCCGGGCCGGGCTCCAGCCCCACATCTCCAGCTCCATCCAGAAGTGCCTCGATGACGGCCAGAGACTGCTTCTCGAGCCGCTCAGCCGCCTTGCGGAGCTCCTCGGTGGCGGCGATCGCGCCTCGCACACTGTCCAGGCGCGAGAAGTTGGCGAAGAGAAGCTTGTAAAGCGGCACCAGCGCCTTGCTGCGGCCCCAGGGGAGCTCCACCGCCAGAAACCGGCTGAAGGTCCGGGACAGGGCCGGGAAGTGTTTGAGCGCCGCCTGCGGCACCTCGGCCAGGGCCTTGCCGTCCAGCCGTACGAGGCGGTTCAGAAAAGAGACGATGGCGGGCTGGGCATAGACGTTTCTGAAGAACGCTATCATGGTCTCATCAACGGCGCCGCGAAGCTCACAAAGCTCGGCGGTCAGGCAGAGGTAGAGCAGTTCGACAGCCCGGCGAAAATGGACGAGCTCGAACTGATCGGCCGCCACCATTCCCACGTACTGGTCCTCGTGCCAGCAGGCCTGGAAGACCAGGCGGCCGATCTTTTTGAGAAGCGCATCGATTTCGTCTTCCGCGTCCGGATCTCTCAACGGGGAGCGGGCCTCGAGGAGGGACTTGCGAAACGGCGACAGGCGGATGAAGTAAACCTCGTGGCCGCCCCACATGATCTTGACGAAACGCTCCTCTCCCATGGGGTACCCGGGGCTCTGGTACAAGTCCTCGAGCACCAGGCTGTAAACAGCGTCGTAGTCGTGCCAGACGCGGGGCAGGTAATAAAGCGGCATGCCCGCGGCGGAGGTGCGGATCTCAAAGCGGCATTCATAGTGCCACAGATCCCGCAGGAGCTCCCGGACCGAGGCTTGGTTTACGAGGGCTACCTTGTGGGTGCGGCCGAGGACCTCCACTTCGAACGTAAGCTTGAGGAGCTCCATGGTAGACAGAAGCATGGCCGGTGTGACGGCACGCTTTTCCATCTCGGAGCGCTTTTCATCGTACGCTCCGAGCTGCTGGACCAGCGTTGAAAGGGCCGCTTCGAGCTTCCGGCGGTCCATGCGGCGCGAGGACCAGTTCCAATCATCGTCGAATCCACCGCCGCGATTCCCTCCCCCTGTTGGATTGCCTAAAGGTCCTATGATCATCGTATGCCTCCTCTTATTTGCGGGCCACCATCCGGCGGCGCTCCTTCATGCAGGCGGCCACGTAGAGCCCGATTTTAGCGGCAACCGTCGACGGGTCCTTCAACTCGTCGTTGCTGACCGTGATCACCTTGTCGAGCAGGCTCTCGAACCCGGTCTCCCCGGTCACGCCCAGGGCCACCAGGGTGGTGTGGAGCTTGTCGCCGAACCGCTCGTAGGCTCCCTGGAAGAAGGATAAAACCTCCTCCTTGCCGGACTTTCCGATGGAGAAGCTGGTGTTCCAGGCACAATCCGTTAAAAGAATCAGATAGATCCGGCGCCCGGCGGCCAGCGCCGCTGCCTCATCGAGCATGAAGGCCAGCGACAAGGCATCGGACTGGGCCCCCGTGCCGGAGTTGGGCAGCGACAGCAGTGCCCGTGCGGCGTCCTTGCGTCCGGTGGCCGGTGTTTTGCGAGGGTGGAATATCCACTGCACGAGCGGCCCGCTGAGCCCCTGCCGGATGATGCCGCTGTGGTAAAGCCCAGCCAATACCTGAATCGCCTTGCCGACCGTCGCGAGAAGCCAGGCGCAGCAGAGGATCTTCAGCATGCGGATCTGGGAGCTGTTGAGCGACCCGGAGCCGTCGCAGGCCACCAGCAGCACCGGCCGGCCGCGCTTGTCGGCCTGTTCGCAGACCTTGTAGCGCCTGAAAACGGCGGAGACCAGGTCGGCCAGTGGAAGGCGCGCCGGGTCGAGCGTGCCGGTGGTGCGCAATCGCTCGGTTTCAGGCACCTGGGTGAAATTGGGATAGAGCGTGCGGCGCAGATCCTCGGTTACCGACTGGGCCTCGCGCTTGAGGAGTTCGTAGCCCGAAAAATCGTCGGCAAGCTCCACCGGCCGGTCGAAGATCTCCCCCCCGGCCTCTCGACCGTCTCCGAGCGAAACCTTTACGTTGTGGCCGTCGGCGGGGTTGCCCTGCAGCGGGCCCTCCTTGAACCCGGCGCTGCGGGCCGCCTGCTCGACCAGATCCGAGCGCATGTCCTGGTACTGCTGCGTCTGTCCACCCGCTTGCTGGAGGGTCTGGAAAAAATCGTTGACCAGCTGCGACAACGGGTCGACGGACCCTTTGGCGGCCGGCGCTGGGATTCCTTCAAACGAGCCGCCGCCATCGCGGTTTTGCGCGGACGAAAGCCCTTGGGCGAACTGCCGCATGGGATTGGGCTCTTCGAAGAGGGTCGGCGCCCGGCTGGAATTGAGCGGCGGGGCGAGGGGCGAATACGGGTTAAAACTCCTTGCTCGATGCGGCGGTTGATTCTCCGGCGTCCCCGCCTTGCCGCTGCCGGAAGCGCCGCCCTGATCCGGCTGAGGCGGTGCCGGCTGGGGGGGCGGCTCCGGCAGATAAACGGCCAAGCGGCGGCTGAGCGTTTTGACCCAGCTGACCCCCTCGTCGACCAGCAAATGAGACTTGGTGTGGTGCAGGCGCGCCAGATACGGGGTGCTGACCTCGGTGGCATCATTCAGGATGGATGCAGTCAACGGATGCAACAGACGATTTCGCCAGCCGGGCAAGACATCTCCAAAAAGAATGACCGCCCGCAGGATTTCGGGCAGAGAATCGAATCGCAGGGTCTGCTGGCTCGCCAAAAAGAGACGGGCGGTTTCGACCGTGGCCGCCGGCCGCAGGCGGCTGAGCGACTCGAGCAGCAGCCGCGTCTGAACGGTTTCGGCCACCGTTTGAGCCAGATGCCGATAGGCCTCGGGGTTGGTGCGCACCTCGTCGAATTCGGCCGGGTTTTTCAGATAATCGGCCAGATAGGTGATGAGAATTTTTTCCTTCATCCACTGCTGATACTCTAGGAACGCCGTTTGGCCGATGCACGCCGGCACTGCCAGGCTCGCCGGATAGCTCGTGTAGGCGGCGCTGATCTGCGGTTTTACCTTGGGGGTGAAGCTCGAATCGAGCGCCGGGTTTACCTGGCGCGCCACGGCCAGCTGCGCCTGCTTGCACGCGATATAGAACAGGCGCTGCGCCTGGAGTCGATAATCCCATTCGATGTTGAGCTTGTAGGCGTCGTTGCGGCTGATGCCGGCCCAATCGGTCTTCGACCGGCGCCGGCAGACGCCATAAGCGTAACCGGGCGAATAATGTCCTCTGTATTGCATGGGGCCCTTCCTTGATTAAAAGAGATTCACTCCCATGGCCGTGTCGTCCGCTTCGACCGCCTGCAGCCCGAAAACCTCGTTCAAAACGGCCGCGGCCTGCTTGGAGTCCTCCTGGCTGCAGTGGCCGAGCAGGGTCGCCATGGCCAGGTGCTGCAGGCTGAGGTGCCGCAGCCGGATGGCCATGCGCATGAACGCCAGATAACCGCTGATCGTGGGCGGCGGGGCGGAGTGCAGGTTGCCCTCGGCCCGCTGGCGCCGGATGGCGTCGCCCAGCTGGACAACTTTGTCGATCAGTTCCTCGTCCCCCTTCTGGAAACCGCGCGGTTTTTCCTTTTTGAGGATCTCCCGCACCACCAGGCTTTCCTGCTGGGGCGGCAGGTAATCCAGCGTGGCGTTGATGCAGAATCGGCGCTTGAGGGCGGCGTCGAAGACGACCAGGGTGTGGGTGGCGTCGCTCTCCGCCTGGTAGTTGCTGTCGGCGATCCAGGAGATCTCGCTGCCGTCGATACGCGAGCCGTCGGGCAGCGTGATATCGCCCGGGTACATCATGTCGAGCAGCCCGCCTTGGACGCTGGAGGAGTGCACGCGGCCCAGCTCCCGCAGCCAGAGGAGGGCGTAGCAGGTCTTGCGGTGGCGGTAGGCGTCCTCCAGGGAGAGCACCACCATGCTTTTCTCGTCGAAGGTCGCGCCGTCCTTGAGGGCGCGGCGCACGTAGAGCTCGCCCGGGGTCTCGAAGACGAGAACCTGGATGGGGTAGAGCCGGAGCGGCTTTTTCGGAAAATCCAACGCCTGGCAGAGCGCAAAGAAATTCTCCGGCACCCGGTAGAGGGCCTCTATCAGCGAGGTCTTGGCCGTGCCGGTCGGCCCGGATATGTGGCAGTACTCGTTCGAGGCGATGGCGTAGACGATCAGCTCGAGGTCCGCCTTTTTAAAAAACAGGGCATGGAACCCCGGCACCGGCCGCAGCTCGATCAGGTCGCTGGGACCGGCCTTGCGGAATTCATCTGGATTCCAGACACGGTAGATCTGTTTGCTCATGAGACCCTCCTTTTCAGGTGGACGTGACGATGAGATCACCGCCGGCATCGACGGCGACACTTAGTTTTACGGAGCGTACGGCCGGAGCCGAACGCATCCATTCAAGGACGGCTTTCGCGGACAGATCCCGGGCGTGCTCAAGGAGCGCCCGGGCACCGAAAGAGACCAGCTTCGAGCGCAGAAGGTTCAGCGCCGCTTCGCCCGTGGCGGGCGACACGGCGACTTCCAGAACGGTGAAACCCAACCGTTCGGCCGCCGAGCGCACGGCGTTTTGAACGGCACGGACGACGATCTTCACCAGGGCCGCGCCCTCCAGCGGGTCGAAAACCACCGGGGTTCCGATGCGGCTGAGAAACGCGCCCGACAACATCGACTTCACCTCCGCCGCCACCCCGCGCGTCACCTCCTGTCGGCTGGGGGTGGGGCTGAAGCCCATGCTCTGGCGGATGCGCTCGTCCATGCCGCCCGGCAGGTTCATGGTGAAGGCGAAGATCAGGTTGGCGCAGGAGAACTTCGGGCCGATCGAGCTCTGGGCTTCGCCCATGTCCAGCACCTGCAGAAAAAGATCCGCCATGTAGGACTGCACCGAAGGCACGGCGTGGTCGATGTCGCTCACCTCGACCACCACGCCCGTGTGGTGCTTGGCGGCCTGTTCCAGGCGCCCGCTCTGGTGCGAACCCACGATGCCGCGGCCCGAGCCCAGAAGCTGGGCGGCGGCGGTGTGGTAGTCCGACATGCTGGCGGCGTCGATGTTGATGAAGGGGACGCCGAGGCGGCGGGCCAGCAGGGCGGCGCTCTCGGATTTGCCCGTCCCGGGCGTCCCCAGAGCGCAGTAGCGGATCGGCTGGTGCGGGGGCCGCGTCAGGGCCTCGCCCCCCAAACGATCAACCAAAGCGAGCAGCGCCGGGTCCTGGGCCAGCAGATGCTCCTGGAAATACGCCAGCAACGAAGGGTCGGTCAGGACCTCGGTGATGCGCTGCTGGACCTGCGGAGTGCGCACGGCTCTGGGCTGCGGACTCAGGCCGGACAGGGTCTCGGACAAACCGGCGGCCCGGGCGGCAAATTCGGCGGCGGCGCCCGGATGCGACTTGCGGCCGGCGGCCCGGGCGTTCACGGACCGGCGGGCCAGCGCCGGCAGGATTCTGGCCCGACCGGCCGGGGGTAAACCACCCAGGGCGGCGAGCGCATCGACCGTCAGTTCATCCAGCGCCGATTGAGGAAGTCCGCCCGGGTGGAGACGGCCGGCCGAGATCACGGCGAACCGGACCAGACTCTCAAAAGGGACCTCCGGCGCACGGACCAGCACCGGGCGCAATGGGTCGCTGGCGCCGCCCTGGCCGCCATGAAAGAGGGTCTGATGCTCCTCGAACCGACCGTAGAAAACCATCGGGGCGTTGGCCTCCGCCAGTGCGAAAAGCAGCGCCGGCATTTCGTTGCCGAGTTCGTACGGGCTGGACCCCAGGCTGATGTTGGCAACGGGCGCCGCGATCAGGCCGGGCGCCTTGCGCACCACCTCCATCAGACTGCGGGCATTGACCGATGGAAGCACCAGGCGACCCAGGGTGCGGTTGCTCTCACGGGCCTCCCGGGCCACGAGGGCCAGGGCTGCATCCTGCTGGACGCTGAACGGGGAAGCGATGGCGATGCTCAAGCCCGCATTCAGATAATCCATGACTCGGCGGCCGAAGGCGAGCAGCGGTTCCGCGGATGCAGGATCCGGCAGCACCCAGGGGTGGATCGGGGAGAGGACGCCCCCCAGCTCGGCGTAGAGCTGAGTGACCGCGCCGTCGGTCAGCGCCGCGGGCAGGCCGGCCTGCATGAGCCTGGCCATTTCGGACAAAGTGGTGAACTCGGCCAGCAGCGCCGAAGCGCGCTCCACGGAAAGCGGCGTGGCCCGGACCCTGAGCTCCGCCCACAGGGAGCCCTC
Organism: uncultured Desulfatibacillum sp.; assembly: GCA_964562235.1. Taxonomy (GTDB): domain Bacteria; phylum Desulfobacterota; class Desulfobacteria; order Desulfobacterales; family SpSt-501; genus SpSt-501. Next base: position 16,402 of record CAZLSV010000012.1, on the reverse strand, counting down.
CACGGCCCGGCCGTCCGGAGGGGGGCAAAGCCGCGTCTTTTCTCCCAGGCGCGAGAGCAGCCCGCAGAAGGCGGGGGCCGACACCCGGACCTCATCCAGGCTCCTGAAGAGCTCGACCTTCACGACGACGAGCCCCTCGTCGGTGAGCCGGCCGGCGACCGAGAAGATGCCCGGCGGGGGCGGAATCCCGCCGCGCGCGCTCAGCAGAAACGATGAGCCGTCGGATGCCACCTTGAGCTCGAGCTGCACCGCGTTCTTGCAAAACTCCGCCACCTGAAGCAGCGTCTGCTGCGCCGAATTCTCGTCCCAGACTTTGTGCGGCTGCGCCTCCACCATGCGATCCTCCCTGGCTTTTCTAAAGACAAGCACCGGTTGCAGTACTTTTTAGTAAAGCATGGCAAATGCCGTACCAGGGGATCGAAGCCGCTTAATTTTCTATTGGTTCCAATATGTTGTTTGAATTGAAGGGAAGACCGGGTTGAGTTGGGCGGTATAGTTGGCGGTCTGTTGGGTTGGTATTGTGTTGAGTTGCGGCTTTTGTTAAAGAGAGATCAATACTTTCGGCAGTTCGCTTTTACTTGAAAGGGGTTCTCTTCAGCTCGTCACACCATTCTCCGAGGAATACCATGCAAACGTCGGTTTTGCTGTTTCCGGGCAGCGGGGGAGGCGAGCCACCTACCCCGCAAGAGGTCTCCTTTGATTCGGGTCAAGACCTCAACGAATTCAGATTGGGCCATCCGCAGGCGGCCCTGGTTTTCCCGGTGGAGCAGCTCAAGGCCCTTCGGGAGTTCAAGGATGCCGTAACCGACCGGGGTCGAAAGGATTCGCGAAAAGGCCTCTCGGGGTATCTTCTCTCCAAGGACAAGATTCCGCTGATTGACGGGAACTACAGCGCCGCCAAAAAAGTCAAGAGCGGTATCCGCAGCCTGCTGGAGAGCGCCGACCGAAAAGGCGAGAGGAATATCTATCTGATCGGTGTTGACGCCAACGTTTTTCAAACGCTTTGCGTTGAAGTACTGACCCCGGTGGCCGGCAGGGACAAAGTGCGTCGGCCGTCACGGGCCTTCAGGATCTCGCTTACAAAGGACTTCGCCAAGGAGACTCTTTTCCATCTCGTGGGCCGTTACCGGATCCCGCCGCGCATGTCCAAAGCCTATGCGGGCGGCGCGCGGGACGTCCAGCTGGCGTTGCAGATGGCCATGGCCGCCGCCGGCTCGAGCGGCCCGGTGCTCATTCTCGGCGAGACCGGCACCGGTAAGGAGATCATCGCGCAGGAGATCCACTTCTGCGGTCCAAGAGCCGGCCGGCCATTTAAAGTGGTCAATTGCGCAGCGATCCCGACGGACCTTCTGGAGTCTGAGCTCTTCGGCCACGTGAGAGGTGCCTTCACCGGGGCGTTGAGCGACAAGGAGGGCGCGCTCGAGCAGGTGAGGGGAGGGACCCTTTTTCTGGACGAGATAGGCGACATGCCGCTCAGCCACCAGGCCAAGATCCTGCGGGCCATCGACGGGAAGCCATTTTGCAGGGTCGGCGGCTCGGCGGAAATCCGCTTCGCCGGAAGGGTCGTCGCGGCGACCAATCGTGACCTTTTCTCCCTGGTGGCCACGAACCAGTTCCGCGAAGACCTGTATTACCGTTTGCGAGGCCTGGTGCTCCGGACTCCGGCCTTGCGCAGCCACCCCGAGGACATCCGGGTGATTGCAACCCACCTGTGGTTCAATAAAATCGCGGGGAAAAAAGCCAAGCCGCTGTCCGCAAAGGTTTTGAGGGAGCTCAAGAACTACCCGTGGCAAGGCAACGTGCGGCAACTCAAGGCCGTTCTCTCCCAGGCCTTCGCCCTGTTCGGGGAAGCGCTCCGGGTCGAGCACATAAGGGTGTTGTGGTTATCCGAAAGCGATTTGAGCCAGACCCGGCAGGTCGCGGCGCACGCCCCGGCACCCCCGGGTCCCCTCTGGGTGGATCAGCTCGACCACTTGAAACAGCTTCAGGATCTCATCAACACCATCCGCGAAAATCTATTACCTCTGGCCCGAAGAGGACTGCCGGAAGACTCAATGGTAGCCGCCATGCGGATGTCCATTCAGAACCGCCTGGACGAACTGCCTTTGCTGAGCCACAATCAAGAAAAATTCAGGTCCAGCCCCCTTAAAAGCGTGGAATCGGTGCTGCCCGGGTTGACCGGCTCCATGAAATTCATGGGAATCATGCTTCAGAAAGACCTCGAGGGCGCTAGATCGCGAATGCGCTCCCTTGAGAGGGAACTGAAAGGCATGGAGGCCCTCATCGCCAAGGCGGCGGACAAGCTGATCCGGACCATCTGACGAAAACTCGGATTTAGGAGGAAAAACCGGAGCGTTCCGGATGCGGAAGATTCAGCGGTCCCGGAATTCTTCCCAGTACCTTAAAAGCCCCACGTCGTTTCGGAAGGTCAGGGGGAAGCGACTCAAGTCCTCCGGGCCGATCCAGGCGAATCGGCTGGACTCTTCGTTGAGATTAAAAGAGCCCTCCACGGAGCACTCAAAGTAGAGATTGATGCAGTGCATGCCGCCCGGTTCCAGCGGCAGGCTGTCCTGGTAGAAAAGGAAACGCATGGAGGTGCACGCGAGGGAGGTCTCCTCCATCAGCTCCTTGCGCACTTCATCTTCCACCAGCCGCCCGTAGTCCACCTTGCCGCCCGGAAGGTTCCATAGCCCCTCTGAGTATGAGGTGTTCTGGCGGCAAAGGATGAGTGCTTTGGCTGCTTCATTGGGGATTATAAGGCGTATCACCGGCACGGGGTGCGAAGCTTGGTTGCTCACCGAAAGGTCTCCTTCGTTATTTTGAAGCCCCATTCAATTATCAAAAGGAAGGACTTCTATCAACTGGGAAGAATTGGATGGGCTTCGCCGAGGCTTGCCATAAATTTTAATTCCTGATACTCCTTTTGCCACTTTCCATTCGGCTATGCGCTCCTGTTTTAAGGTCTTAAACAAAGGCCTTAACCGCTTTATGCATCACGACATAAAAGTATTCCAGGGAACCAAGCGCAATTCTTATCCGCCTTTCAACTTACATAAAAAGGATGGGAATCATGGCCATCAGCGAGAATGACCCCACCACTGTGCAGAAGTGGTCCAAACTAAGTGACAACCAATGGGTGGCTGAGCACGTAGGGCGTTTCAAACAGGATAGGGAAAACTACCTTGAATACGAAAAATTTTTAAGGGTCGTTCTCAAAGAAGCGTGTCGCAAATTGGCTCCATTGGCCATCGTGGAAGCGCGGGCAAAATCGGTGGCCAGCTTTGCGGAAAAAATCCTCAGAAAAAAGGCGCTCTACACCGATCCGCAAGACCCGCTTCCGCCCGACCCGCTGCTGCGCGTAACCGACCTTTGCGGAGGGCGAGTGATCGTCCAGACGTCTGCCCAGGTCATTGCGGTCTGCCGATTCATCGAACACGCATTCGATATTGACCGAGCCAACAGCGGAGACATCAGCCAGAGATTGACGCCCACGGAGTTCGGTTACCGATCGGTGCATTTCATCGTGTCGGTCAATGCAACGAAGCTCAGAGACTCCGGGATAGGCACCGATTTTCCCACGACGATTCAGAACCTCAAGGCGGAGATCCAGGTCCGCACGCTGTTGGAGCATGCCTGGGCCGACATCGGCCACGACATGGCCTATAAAACCGAGGTCAAGGTTCCGGCCAATATCCGCCGGCAATTCGCTGCGCTGGCAGCCGTGCTCGAGGGGGCTGATCGTGAATTCGGACGAATCGTGCAGGCGCTGGATGCATTCAAGTCGAATAGCGGGGCCTATCGCAAACCCGAAATGGTAGAGCCCGAGATCGCCCGGTTGCGCATCGTGCTTGAGCAGGACCCTGGCAATACTGAAATGGCTGTCAAGATTGGCCAGTTGGCTCTTTCGATCGGAGAACACTCGACGGCCCTTGCAGTACTGGCCGATTATTCCAAAGAGCCTCATCAGGGAGTCCAGCGTGCGCGAGGGATAGCATTGACCGAACTTCACTGGGATACACCCAAAAACAAGGAGTATATCGAAGGCCGCCAAGCGCTGCAAGCAGCCTGCAACCACCCCCAACCCGACGCAGAGACGCTGTGCGCATTGGCCGAGAGCTGGGCTCGCGAAGACGAAACCAAGGCACGCAATATTTTTCAGCAGGCGGTGACCCTTGATCCGACTGAGCCGGTGACGCTCTGTCGCTACCTGGAATTCGAGGTCGCCCATCTCACCAACGACACCGTCATTCGGCTGGCTTCCCCAATGATCCGAAATGCCGTGGAGCGCTGCCGGAAGCAGATAGAGGCGGGTGTGAACTTGCCTCTGGCCTGGGCCAGCCTCGCAGTGTTCCACCTTTTCACTAAAGAGCCCTTTGAGGCTCTGATGGCCATGGCGCAGCTCATACGGTTGTGCGATCCTCCCCAAGAGGAGCCTGCTGGTGCGCATGCCTGCGGCATTGCCGACCGTCCATGCGCCGCCAATCGCGCACTGCTCCGGATGAGAGAAACGTTCAGGCGTATCCGGTGCATTCGCAAAGAGCTCGATGGCTTTAAATGGTGTGAAAGGGCGCTTTTGCTGGGTTTGGCGGTGCGGGTTCATGATCCGGGAGCCATCCAGGATCTGGCCGAGCGGGCTTCCTGGAACAAGAAACCGCAGCCTATTTCTAATAATGACATTTCTCAAAGTGGAAGCATTGTCATTCTTTCTGGCGGCTGCGCTCCCGAGGTGCAGAGCGCTATTGACCGCTTCAGGCCTCATCTGCTCCGCGCCTCTGAGGGATTGGCGTTGAAGCTCATCTGCGGCGGGACGACATCGGGCATCAGCGGCCTGGCTGGCGAAATCGCTCAAAGCTCAAGTGGTAAGATTAAAGGCTTTGGTTATCACCCCAACTTACTGCCCCACGGTGTAAAGAGGGATGAAGATCCCGGCAGGTTTGCTTTCCTTATTCCCTCCACGGGAAGCGATTTTACACCCCTCGAACCTCTGCAAGGCTGGACCGACATTGTTGCTGCTGGCGTCGATCCCTGCCGGGTAAAGGGCCTCAGCTATTGCGGCGGGAAAATATCGCAAACCGAATGCGCAGTCGGGCTTGCTTTGGGCGCGCGAGTGGGGGTGGTGGAAGACCCAGCCATACCCCAGGGCCGGCAGTTCCGCGATCCGGGCTGGCAGGACCACAAAAGCCTGATTCGGTTGCCTATGGATGCGATGACCCTGCGTGCTTTCTTGATAATTGACGAACTTCCCGGAGAGCGGAAGAAGTTCGAGAAAGCCGCCCGACAGGCCCACCTTGACTATGTCAACTTTGCGACTCCGAAAGAGCCTGCGTTGCTGCCGTGGGAGCACGAAAAGCACCCGCCAGAATTTAAAGTTTCATGTTACCACCAGGTTGCCTATGCCGAAAACATTCTGAAGACCGTCGGTTTGGGCCTACGTGAATCAACAAATCCGAGCGGGGAGCTGTTCGACATTGAAGCCTACCTTAGAGAAAAGGAAAATAGCATAGAGAAGCTGGCCGAAATGGAACACGGCCGATGGAATGTCGAGAGACTGCTTCACGGGTGGCATTATGCAGATACAAAAGATGTAACGAAAAAGCACTCGCCACATCTAATTCCCTGGAGCGCTCTGGCGCCGGATATCAAAGAGTATGATTTTAAGATCATCCGCACATTGCCGGGGAAATTTAAAGCAGCGGGTTTTGAAATATATCCGCTTCCCAGCTCTTCCACGTAATCTTGAAGAATAAACGCGCCAGAGTTCCTACATACGGAACAGCGGGCAGCAGTTCTTGATGGCCCGGAGGGCATCGTCGTAGGTGACCAGTAGGCTTTGGCCCGCGCGGCCGGGCCATAGGCACGGAGCCAATCTTCCGTGCACCTGATCCTCCTCCTTGCCCTGTTCGAGCTTGTCTGGGTTGGGGAGAGCGCCTACGGTTTGAAGCGAAAAGGGAAAAGGTGTCAAATCTTGATTATAAAAGGGAAAAGGTGTCAAATCTTGATTATTGATTTTTAGTGGTTGAGTTTCCATTTGAAGTCGACAAAATAGCCGCATGTGATATTCTGAATTCGCGAATCGCGAAAGGAGAATGGGCGTGAGCATTAAACCCCAGGATATTCTCGTGCTGCTGAAGCTGGTTGTCGTCGGAAACGGTAGTTGGTCTTACAATAGCCTGGCCGTCGAATTAGGGATGAGCCCATCCGAGGTCCATGCGGCTTTGAAGAGATGTCTCGTCTCGGCACTGGCTATGAATCTGGGGAGTAGAATTATTCCCAACATCAGCAATCTTGAAGAATTCCTCATCCACGGCCTCAAGTATATCTTTATCCCAGAAAGAGGAGAACCGACCAGGGGGATTCCGACCGGCCACGCGGTTGCTCCCCTGAAGGGGAGATTCGCCAATAGTGCCGAACCAGTGCCGGTCTGGCCGGAACCTTCCGGGAATGTCCGCGGAATAGCATTTTCGCCGTTGTATAGGTCAGCACCCAAGGCCGCGCAGAAAGACCCGGGGCTTTACGAGTTGCTGGCCTTGGTAGATTCGATACGAGGTGGGCGAGCGCGTGAACGGGAAAAGGCTGCCTGCGAGCTAAAGGCCAAATTAAAAGCGTATGGGAACAGTCAGAAACCCAAATATTGATATCCTCGTCGGCACCGTGGATCTGCTCGGGTCGCTTGCAGACGAAATGGTTTTCTTAGGCGGATGTGCTACGGGTATGCTGGTAAGCGACCCGGCTTCGGCTCCCATAAGAATTACCGAAGATGTCGATGTGATTGTCGAAGTGGCGACGCTGAGCGGATACCACCGTCTTTCAAAGGAGCTACGCAAGCGAGGCTTCCGGGAAGATATTAGCCCCGAGGCCCCGGTTTGTCGGTGGAAGGCGGGGGTTACGTCTTGGACGTCATGCCCACCAACCCGAAGATCCTGGGTTTTGGGAACTGCTGGTTCGGACCGGCTTTGCAAGCGGCGATTCCGATTGAGCTCTATACAAAACGGCCTATCCGGTTGGTGACAGGGCCCTATTTTTTAGCCACCAAACTCGAAGCCTTCAAAAGTCGCGGGAAAGGAGATTACCTGCTGTCGCACGATATGGAGGATATCGTCGCCGTGCTGGATGGGAGGCCTGAGCTAATAGGCGAGATAC
>CAZLSV010000012.1:0-9252 GCA_964562235.1 uncultured Desulfatibacillum sp. | reverse complement strand
AAGCTGATAACTTACCTGGCCGAAGAGTTCGCTTCGCTGTTTAAAAACCCCAGATTTATCGATGCGCTTCCCGGGCATCTTCCTCCCGATATGGCCAGCCAGGCGAGGCTACCGCAGCTGCTGAATCGGATCCGAGAGATCATGCTGGCGGCCATATAGTTGCTACCTCAGCGGGAGCCATAGTGCGGAACTTTCCTGTCGGTGACCCTCAAAATTAGTTCGGGCAACCTCTGGGCGACTAAAATTTCCACTGCACCGGGTTCTCGTCCAGGCGGTCGGTGACCGTGCGGCCGATGGCCTCCATCTCCGCCAGGTCGGAGGCCGAGAGGGTTGCCTGCATCGCGCCGGCGTTTTCAGCGGCCTGGGCGGCGCTGCGGGCGCCGGCGATGGCGCAGACGCCGGGGCGCGAGATGATCCACGCCAGGGCCAGCTGGGCGAGCGTGATTCCGTTGCGCTGCGCGATCGGCTTCAAGGCTTCCACCGCTTTCAGCACCAGCGGGTAGAGATCCGGCTGAAAGAGGCGGTGGCCCTTGCGGTGGTCGCCGTCCGCGAAGCCGGGCTCGGGCCCGAAGCGGCCGGCGAGAATCCCCTGGGCCATGGAGGAGTAGGCGAGCACCGTCAGCCCGTTGGCCGCGCAATAGGGCAGGGCCTCCTTCTCCGCCTGGCGCCAGAGCAGGGAATAGGGCGGCTGCAGGCTTTCGATGCGGCCGAAGCGGGACGCCTCCTCCAACTGGGCGCGGGAGAAGTTGGAAACACCGATGGCCCGGATCTTCCCCTGGGACTTGAGATCGTTCAAGGCGCGCAGGGTCTCCTCGACCGGGACCTTGCGGCTGCCCCAGGAGCCCGAGGGCCAGTGGATCTGGTAAAGGTCGATGTAGTCGGTCTTCAGATTTTTCAGCGACCGGTGGCAGGCGGCGATCACCTGGTCGTATTGCAGGTGGTTGGAGAAGACCTTGGTCATGTAGACCGCCTTGGCGCGCACATCCGCGGTGGCCGCCGCCAGCATGCGCTCGGAGTGGCCGTTGCCGTACATCTCGGCGGTGTCGAAGGCGTTGATGCCGGCATCGAACGCGGCGCGCACCGCCCGCCGGGTCTCCCGGTCGTCGATCCCCGCCCACATCTGTTTGCCGGCCTGCCACATCCCCATGACGATCGGTGATATCCGGATGTCGGTCGATCCTATCTGCCGCAATGCGTCCATGTCATACCTCCACGCGATTCGGATGGCTTCGCTTTCCACGGGTGGAAAAAATGTCTGCATGTGGTTTCAAAGCCCTGGATCACGCCTGCGGGCAAGGCGCCGGCCGATTCGGAAAGCGGAGCAACCGCCATGGGTTGTGAGCATTTCCGAGAGGCCTGCAACGCCGCCCCAAGGCGTCAGACGGGGTTATGCAACCTCTTGCATGTTCATTGGAAGACATTAGCGGCGGCCCGGGGGAAATTCAAGGGGGTGATCGGAGGCGGCCTCGGGTGCAATGATTGACAGCCGTCCCTTCGCGCCCTATTAACGGGAGTAGCATGCTCGAATAATTGGAGTTAATGCTCCGGCAAACGATAAGGACGGCGGAATTTTGTACCTCGCACGCAAGCGCATCAGCGGCAAAACGCATTATGTCATCCGGGAGTCCTTCCGGCAGCAGGAGGCCTGGCTGTGGCGGGACCTATGCGAGCTGGGGGCCGACCCCGCAACGCACATCGTCTATCCGGGCGGAAACGCCTTCTACATCGACGATGCCGTGGAGGAGCGCATCCGGTCGCGGGGCGCGGAGCCCGCGCCGGAAGAGATGGAGGAGATGTTCTGGCCGTTTCTCCGGCCCGAGATCCGCTACAAGATAGAGCCGTTTCGGCGCCAGGAGCGCCGGCTGAAAGACGAGCGCCGGACTCCCGTAAAATCCAACCTCGAGCCCCCTCATCTTTTCGACCGGCGCCGGGCCCACTTCCTGAAGACGGGGCGGATGGACCAGCGCTCCATCGGGCGGCTGCCGGCCGCGATCTGGCGCGGGCTCCAGGGCAAGTCCCGCGACGAGATCGAACAGGAGTTCATCGAGCTGGAAACGGTTCTCCGGCCCCGGGAGTACAAGGCCTACACCTACGTCATCTTCGACCTGCAGCAATTCTTTGACCAGCGGTACGCGCGCGAGAGCCCGGAATTCCTGGATCCGGAGCAGGTCGACGCCTGCTTCCTCGAGGAGGTCTGCCGGCTGCACGGCGACGCTGCGTTCTGGTCCGGCATGGACGCCGGCGGGCGCCTCCACGACTATCTCATCCGCTACGTCGTCATGTATTTCGACCACGATTACGCCTCCCGGTCCCTCGCGGCCGAGCAGATCCGCGACTACATAAACCGCCACCGCGCCTACCGCCCGCCGGTTTCGGTCACGATCAGCATGCAGGAGATCGCCGAGATTCTCGGCAAGGGCCGGGAGGCGCTCAAGAAGATGAGCCGCCGGGACCTCGGGCGCCTCTACCGGCGCCGGGCCCAGGAGCTGCACCCGGACAAGGGCGGCGACCACGAGCGTTTCGTCAAGCTCAACGAGGCCTACCACAAGCTTCTGCGCACCAAACACTGATGGTTAGCGGTGCGGGCATCCGCGTTTTTATGGTTGACAATTTTGCAATCTGATTGCAAAATTTCCGCATGTGGATAGAGCGAAAATATGAATCGACTTTAACGGCCCTCTTCCGGCAGTTCCCGGCCGTGGTCGTCACCGGGCCGCGGCAGGTCGGAAAAACTTCGCTGGTCCGGCGCGTCTTTCCATCCCAAGAGACGTTCGCAACATCCTGAATGTCGGAAACCTGAGAGATTTTGACCGCTTCCTGAGGGCGGTGGCCTTAAGGACCGGCCAGATCCTCTCTTTCTCCGACCTGGCCCGCGATGTCGGCATCGCACCGAACACCGCCAAACAGTGGATCTCGGTTCTGCAGACCTCCGGGAAGATCGTGCTTCTGGAGCCTTATCACCGCAACCTGGCCGGGTATATCGCCTCCCGGGCCCATCGTTCCTACCCGCTGGCCGAGAGGGTCCACGTGGCACCCGGCAGCTTCATCGATCAATATCTGAACTGACCCAAAGGAGAAAAAAGTGTTCGACTTCGACACGGTGGTGGACCGGCGCGGTACAGGCAGCGAAAAATGGGAGAAATACGCGGGGAAGGAGATCCTTCCGATGTGGGTGGCGGACATGGACTTCCGTTCGCCGCCGGCCGTCATCGAGGCGCTGCGGCGGCGCACCGAACACGGGGTTTTCGGCTACACCAAGGCCTCCGCGGAGGTGGTCGAGGCCGTCCTCGGCATGCTCGAGCGCGATTTCGGCTGGAAGATCGACCCGGCTTGGCTCGTCTGGCTGCCGGGCCTGGTCTCCGGGCTGAACGTCACCTGCCGCTCGGTCGGGGAGGAGGGCGACGAGGTGGTGACGCTGGTCCCGGTCTACCCGCCGTTTCTCTCCGCGCCGCGTCTCTCCGGGCTAGGGCTCGTGCGGGTGCCTATGCGCGAGAGCGCCAACCGTTGGGGCATCGATTTCGAGCGCCTGGAGGCCGCCCGGACCCCTCGCTCCCGGCTTCTCATGCTGTGCAACCCGCACAACCCGGTCGGCCGCGTGTTCGACCGGGCCGAGCTTCAGCAACTGGCGGAATTCAGCCTGCGGCATGAGATGGTCGTCTGCGCGGACGAGATCCACTGCGGGCTGGTGCTCGACCCGGATAAACGCCACATCCCTTTCGCCACCCTGGGGGCCGAGGTTGCGGCACGCACCATCACGCTCATGGCGCCCAGCAAGACCTTCAACCTGGCCGGCCTGGGCTGCTCGTTTGCGGTCATCCCCTCGGACTCCCTGAGGCGGCGTTTCGTGCAGGCCAAGACGGGGATCGTGCCGATGGTCAACCCGTACGGGTACCTGGCCGCGGCCGCTGCCTACCGTGACGGTGAAGCGTGGCGCCGGGCGATGATCGATTACCTGCGGGGCAACCGCGACGAAGTGGCCGCGGCCCTCGGCCGGATGCCCGGCGGGCTCTCCATGGCGGCGGTGGAGGGGACCTACCTCGCCTGGGTCGACCTGCGGCAGGCCGGTCTGGAGGAGCCGGTGCGTTTTTTCGAGGAGGCCGGGGTAGGGCTCCAGGACGGCCGGGAATTCGACGGTCCGGGCTTTGTGCGCCTAAACTTCGGCTGCCCGCGGTCGGTTCTAAAAGAGGCGCTGGCCCGGATGGCACGGGCGCTCGAAAACCATTTCAGATTGTGAAATGTGCGGCTCAGGCGGCCGGTTTTCTCAGGAACAGGGAAGCCACCATTCCCGCAAACGAAATCCCGCCCGCCACGAGAAACGGCAGCGTGAAAGAGCCGCTCAGGTCCGCCAGATACCCCCCGAACGCGGGCGCCGCCGCCTGGCCGATCCCGAAGAAAAGGGTGATGAAGCCCAGGCCGGCCGGCGCCAGGCGCGGGCCCACGAAATCCCCGGCCGCCGCCGCCATGATCGTCGGAATGCTCCAGGCGGTGAGTCCGAACAGGATGGCCGAAAGATAAAATCCGAACGGCGATTTGATCAGGGCGAAGACGATGTAGGAGACCCCCAGCACCAGGTAGGCGAGCGCCGCCCCGCGACTCCGGCCGAGGCGGTCGGAAATGCTTCCCCAGAGGACTCCGCAGAAAGTGCTCACGGCCCCCACCATGGCCCACAGCCCGCCGGCATAGGCCTGGGTCAAGCCCATCTCCTTTACGAGGTATGCCGCAAAAAAAGTCATGTAAATAATGTAGGAAGAGCCGTAAAAAAAATAGACCAGCCCCAGATACCACACCGCTCCTTTTCGGTATACCGCTGACCATTGAAGATTGGAGATCCTCGGTCCGGCAGGACCCGCCGCCGGCGCCGGGTTTTCGGATGCGCCGACCGGCAGGAGCCCTTTTTCCTCCGGCCGGCTGCGAATCAAGGCAAAGACGACGGCGGCAATGACCAGGGCGGTCGCTCCGAGGATGTACCATGCATTCCGCCAGCCCTCTATTCCGTACGCGGAAAGGATCGGAGGGACCAGCAGGCCGGAGACGAGCGTGCCGGCGCCGATGCCGCCGGAAACGATGCCGGAGGCAAAACCTCTGCGTTTCATCGCAAACCAGGCGGAGCCGAGGGCCATGGCGGGAACATAGGCGGCGCCGTTGCCCAGGCCGGTCAAAAACCGCATGGTGAGGGCATAGCCGAAGGATTGCGCGAGGCCGGTCAGCATGAGGGTGACCCCCAGGAGGGCGAGGGCCAGAGAGATGACGATCCGGGTCCCGAAACGGGCCGCCAGGAACCCGCCCACGATGGCCATGGAGAGGTAGCCGACGAAATTGCCGGTTCCCAGCAGGCCCAGTTGGGTGTAGTCGAACTGCAGACCATCCTTCATGGCCGGCAGCAGAAGGGTGTAGGCCATGCGGCCAAAGCCATGGGCGGCGATGGTCGTGAGCATCCCCATGAAGATGACGACCCAACCGTAGTGCAGTTTTCCGAATTTCATCGCATAAACCTTTCCTTTTTGCTTGCCCGAACCGGCCCCTCTCATGATATGATAATGGTTATCAGGCCGGCAGGTAAATCTGCCGACTCCTGTTCGGATTCAAGCGGAGCGGGGTGACTGCCTATGCGTGAGACGCTGGAACCTGGCATATTCACCTGTCAGCCCCACAAAAAAGGCGAGTTCCTGATCGAGCACCGGCCGTCGTTCCGCCGGCAGAATGGATGCGCATGAAAACGGATTTCATCGTTACTTTTTCCTCTTCCGACCAGAAAGCCGCTCACGACGGGATTCTTTTCCCGCTGACCGCGGTGGATCTCGCCTATGCAACGGGCCCGATCAGCTACGTGACGACGAATCTTTTGAAAAAACTGGGTTATATCACCCCCAACGCCTTCGGTGGTCAGATCATCTCCCCGCAAGTCAGCGAGCTGTTTTCCGCTGCGCTCGAAATTTTCAGAAAGAGTGAAGAGACAGAGCGGGGCGAATTCCCTTATATCGGGGATATTGAATCCCCTGCCGGCACCCACACGGTCTGGATCAGCCCCAACAGCACCCCCGGAAAACACACGCTCTATCTGCCTGAAGATTGCTGAAAAAACCGACTCGGTAAAAAAACTGGAAAAAATACCGGTCAAATTCCGGCGGGCCGGATTGATGGAAAGAGACGTGGCCGTCAATTTTCCCTCGGCGCCATCCGGTTCAACTGCCCTCCGGCAATTTCACCAGCAGCACCGGCACATGGACTTTTCTTAAAACGCTGCGGCTGACACTGCCCGAAACAGCCGCCTCCAGCCGGCCGCGCGGATGGTAGCCCATCACGACCAGGTCGATTCCACGGGCTTCGATTTCCTTCACAATGCAGTCCACCACCGGCCCCTGAGCCACCACGACCTGGTCCGAATTCGAGTCCTTTCCCTCGAGACTTCCCTGCGCCGTTGCCAACATCTCGCCCAGAGCCTGCCGGATCATGGAGGCCTCGCGCTTTTTTCCGATCAACAGCCGGCGGATCTCCTCATCATGGGATTTACGCACCTCCTCCCAGCGTTCGTTGCCTAAAAAGTCCTTGAAATCCTGGCTGTGGATCTGCGGGGTGTCCTCCATGACAAAGAGAATCGTCAGGCTGGCCCCGTATTGGGCGGCGAGTCCGACGGCGTAGTTGAAGGCATGGATCGTTTGCTTCGACAGGTCAGTGGCGAAAAGAATTCTTTTGACTTGTGCAGGGGGGGACTCCATCTTGCGCCTCCGCGGTTGGTTGTTTGCCTTCGATTTCAGCGATATGCATCCTCTTCATATTGAATTCCGAGAGGTTTTACAAGCCGGCGCAGTCAATGTGAGGCCGGGCCTCCGATCCTGCGGGCCATGAACAAGGAGCATTCCAAGAGACGGAACGGGCGCGAGGCCGGGTCGCTTGAAAAATAGGTTGTGGACCTCCGCGGAGGGAACCCCCACCGATTGTGCCTGATTTGCTCCCCTTATCATAGTTTTCGTTAAAACAACAAATGCGTGCCTAATTTTAACTGCCAGTTTTATTTTGAATGCAACTCAGATTCCTATTGATTTTTCTACCTTCACAATGTAGCTGTATTTTGTATTAATTCGCCTTCACCACTGATAGGGGTTTGTCCGGTCCAGCCTTGAGAGGCCGGGCGGCTTTTAATGGATTTTCGCACGGCGCTTTGAGGGACGCGGCGAGCTCCCTCTTATCGTGTTTCACCACACCTTAAAGCCGCGGGAACCGCCGTGTTCCGGCCCGCGAAAACAACCAAGGAGGAAGTCTATGGACGAAAAGAAAGTCGGTGCGAAAAAGAAAGAGGGCAAGACCGGTTCTCAAAAGGGTGTCAGCCGCAGAAACTTTCTCACGGCCGCAGCGGCCGGAGCGGCCGCGCTGGGTTTCCCCATGGTTGCCAAGGCCCAGGGGCCGATTACCATGCGCTGGCAGAGCACCTGGCCGACCAAGGACATTTTCCACGAGTACGCCCTTGACTACGCCAAGAAGGTGAACGACATGACCGGCGGCGACCTCAAGATCGAGGTGCTGCCGGCCGGCGCGGTGGTGCCGGCCTTCGGCTTGCTGGAGGCGGTCTCCAAGGGTACGCTCGACGGCGGCCACGGGGTGTTCGTCTACCACTACGGCAAGCAGAACGCGCTGGCGCTGTGGGGGTCGAGCCCGGTTTTCGGCATGGATGCCAACATGATGCTCTCCTGGCACAAGTACGGCGGCGGCAAGGAGCTGCTGGCGAAGATCTACTCGTCCATCAACGCCAACGTGGTCTCCTTCGCCTACGGGCCGATGACCACCCAGCCGCTCGGCTGGTTCAAGAAGCCGATCACCAAGGTGGAGGACTTCAAGGGCATGAAGTTCCGCACCGTGGGCATTTCCATCGATCTGTTCAACGGCATGGGCGCTGCCGTGAACGCGCTGCCCGGCGGCGAGATCGTGCCGGCCCTGGACCGCGGTCTGCTCGATGGGGCGGAGTTCAACAACGCCAGTTCCGACCGGCTGCTCGGCTTTCCCGACGTGTCGAAGGTCTGCATGCTGCAGAGCTACCACCAAAACGGCGAAGCTTTCGAGATCCTGTTCAACAAGACCAAGTACGACGCCCTGCCGGAAAAGATGAGGGCCATCATTTCGAACGCCGTGGAAGCGGCCTCGGCCGACCTGTCCTGGAAGGCAATCGACCGCTATTCCAAAGACTACATCGAGCTGCAGACCAAGGACAAGGTCAAGTTCTACAAGACCCCCGACGCGATCCTGCAGAAGCAGCTAGAAGTTTTCGACCAGGTCGCGGCCAAGAAGGCGGCTGAGAACCCCCTGTTCAAGGAGATCCTTGAATCGCAGAGAACGTTTGCTGCGCGCGCGGTTTCCTGGGACATGGACACCAACGTGAGCCGGCGCATGGCCTATAACCATTACTTCGGCAAGAAAGCTCCGGCGCAAAAAAGCTGAGCGGTTCATCTGCTTTTCAATCAGCCATCCGGGTGCCATCGGCGCCCGGATGGCTGATCACTAGACAGGATCGAACATGCAAAAGATACTGCTTACCGTCGACAAGATCAGCACGTTTGTCGGAAAGACATTTTCCTGGCTCATCGTGTCGCTCACCTTTCTCATCACCTATGAAGTGTTCTCGCGCTACGCGCTCGACGCCCCCCACGCCTATGCCTTCGATGCCATGCTCATCATGTACGGAACCCTGTTCATGATGTCGGGCGCCTACACGCTGTCCAAGAACGGCCACGTTCGCGGAGATGTCCTCTACGGCTTCTTCCCGCCGCGGCTGCAGGCCGGCATCGACCTGACGCTCTACATCGTGTTCTTCCTGCCCGGGGTGACCGCGCTCTGCTGGGCCGGCTACACCTATGCCGCCGACTCCTGGGCGATCTTGGAGCACTCCAGCATCACAACGGAGGGCCCGCCCATCTACCCGTTCAAGACCGTCATCCCGGTGGCGGGGGCGTTTATCCTGGTGCAGGGCATCGTCGAAATCATCCGCTGCGTGCTCTGCCTGAAGCATGGCCAGTGGCCTTCGCGCGTGCCGGACGTCGAGGAGGTCGACGTCGAAAAACTGAAGGCTCAGATGCATGTCAAGGACGAGGATATCGCCAGTCTCGATGAGTTCGTGGCGATCAAGAAAGGGGGCGGCCAATGAGAAAAGAAGCCTGGTTCGGACTCTCGATCATGGCCGTGGTGGTGATTGCCCTCTTCGTCCTGATGCCGCCGGTATCGCAGATAACCAACGGCCACCTGGGGCTCCTGATGCTGGCGCTG
>CAZLSV010000011.1:81241-84852 GCA_964562235.1 uncultured Desulfatibacillum sp. | reverse complement strand
ACTAGCAAATATGAGAGCGCTTTTCAAGACTTATTTGGGCAACAGCCCGTCGATTCTTGATTTTAATTGACTCTATTGCCCTCTGCTGATACACGCTGTCCATGTCCCGAGCCTGGCGCATCGAGTATCCTGGAGCCCTTTACCACGTCCTTTCCCGTGGGAATGAACGCCGGGAGATCTTTGTCGATGATGACGATCGGCGCATTTTTCTAGATACCTTGGGGGAAATGGCCGAGCGTTTCGAATTGGATATCGCCGCCTACGTGCTCATGCGCAACCACTACCACCTGCTGCTGCGCACCCGCCGGGCCAATCTTTCTAAATGCATGCAGTGGTTCGGCGTTACCTACACCAATCGGTTCAACGCACTGAACTCCCACTCCGGCCACTTGTTCCAGGGGCGGTTCAAGAGCATGATCGTCCAAAACGACGCGTACCTGTTGAGGCTTTCTTATTACATTCACCGCAACCCCCTCAGGGCCGGAATCGTCGAGCGATTGGCCGATTACCGCTGGAGCAGCTACTCCGCTTACGCCTATGGCAGGAAAACACCGGATTGGCTGAACACGGATCTTCTGCTTTCTCAATTCGTTAACGCCGCCGACCCGCATTTCGCCTACCGCCAGGCGGCCCAGGCCTATTCCAGGGAGGAGGAGCGTCTCTGGGAGGACTTTCGCCATGGGTTTATTTTAGGCAGCAAAAAATTCGTAGAAACCATCAAGGCAAGCTATCTTCCGGCGGTCCCGCACAAAGAAATGCCGCAGCAGAAAAAAGTGGCGGGTGGTGTGGACCCCGTGCTGCTGCTCGAGAAAGCAGCTGCCTTCTTGGGGGCCGACCTGAAGCGGATGAAAAATTCCCGCAAAGTTCCTGCGCAGCTGGTTTTGGACCGAGACCTGATGCTCTACCTGGTCTGGCAGCAAGGGCATCAAACCAATCAGCAGATCGGGGAGTTGTTCGGCCTGACCCACTCCGCGGTCAGCCGGCGGATTTCAATTTACAAAGACCTCCTCCTTCTGGACAAGAGCGCCAGAGAGCGGCTCGAACAAGTAAAATCAAAAATCAAGATTTGACACCCTGAACGGCAGCCACCCATCTGGATTAAGGCTTCCGTTCCCCTGCGTGCGCGGGCCTTGGAGAGCACGCTGTGGTTAAAAACCTCGTCATCTAAGTCCAAGTCTGAAAACCTCAGTCAGTTTAGGTTTTGACACCGTTTACCTCTATCCCTCAGATCGCGCCTGCCGGCAACGTCTTGCCCTGGTCGGCCTCCTTGATCTTGCTCAATTCCGAATGCAACTGAAAGAATCGCCGCTCGGACTCCGCACTGCCGATCAGGATCAGTTCGTCATTTGCGCCGAAACGATAGGACGGAACGGGGTTGATGCACGCCGCCCTCGGGTCGCAGACGGAAATAACGTTGCAACCCGTCTGGGAGCGGATATGGCTCTCGGCGAGGGACTTGTCCACGTACGGCGAGGGCACGGCGACCCGGAAGATGTTCAGCCCTTCGGCCAACATCAGGAATTCACCGGGCTTTAGCAGGTTGAGAATCGTGTTGGCGGCCATGGAAGCGTAGGACATGACCAGGTCCGCCCCGGCCGTGTGCAGCTTGGTGATGTTCCTTTCGTGGTTCGCCCGGCTGATGATCTGGATTTCGGGTGAAAGCCGGCGGCAGTAAATGGTCAGGTAGATGTTGGTCGGGTCGTCGTGGGTGGTGATGATGACCGAGGGAGCCTCCTTGATCCCGGCCCCCATGAGCACGTTGATGTCGGCGGCGCTGCCGTAGATGAACCGCTCGTCTTCGACCAGCTTGTGCCTCTTTTCGATGATCCGGTAGTCGATGTGCCGCTCCGACAGGGCTTCCCCGGCGGCGCGGCCGACCCGGCCGCCGCCCAGGATGAGCACCGGGGCCGGGTTTTTCCGGTCCCGGCCGAATCTATCGTCATACGCGTTGAGCTGATCAGCGGAGCCGGCCAGAAGAAGAACGGTGGTCGGGTTAATGAGCGTCTGGGCGGTGGAAACCTGGAATCGACCCCTCTCCCACACCCCAAGAACGTTGATGCCGATGGTCTCGCGCAGCCGGCTTTGCATCAGCGTTTTACCGACCAGGGGGGTTCGCATGGCCGGAGCCTCGGCGATCAGAAGCGATTCGATCTTGCCGATGACATTGGCCCGGGTGCTCGTGCCGATGACCCGGCGCGCCAGGGACTGTCCCAGCATTTTCATGAACTGGAACACGTGCGTGCTCCCCGCCAATTCGAGGATGTCGATGGAGTCGTCGAGATCCGCATTGGCGGCGATCGGTACCGCCTTGGTGATCTCGCGGATGGTGAAGGCGATGTTGGTGTTCATCATGTCGTCGACGTTGGCGACCACGAGGGCGGCGTTCTCTACTTTCAGCCTCCGGTAGGTCTGGGGGTCGTCGAGTTCGCCCACCGCCACCTTGAAGTCCGACTCCTGGAGTTCGAGCGCCTTCTGCACATCCGCCACGATGATGACGTATTCATGGTGGTATTGCCGAAATTTTTCCGCCAGACTGATCGTGACCGGTTCGTAGCTGGTGAGGATGACATGATCCCGGGTGCCTTCGGGCAGGCCGCGCGGCGCCCGCGCCTTGGCCTGGGCCTCCAGCCACGGCAGGTAGAAGAACTGGATGAACGTGAAGGGAAGCATCGCCAGGAGGAAAACGATGCCCGACATGAGCACGATGATCGAAAACACCTTGCCGAGATCCGAGGCAAAGGTGATGTCGCCGAAACCTAGGGTGGACATGACCGTCAGCGTCCAATAGAACCCGGTGACCCAGCTGAAGTCCCTTTTTTCGTACAGCATCAGGAAGTGAAACAGGATGCTGTAGGCGGTGACCATAACCACCAGGGCGATGAAGAAGCGGATCAGCACCCGGAAGTTTCGTTCCGGTTTTTTGGTGATCAGATATACGAGTTCGCTGAAAATGAGCTTCATGGCACCGGTCCGGTTTGCCGAGGGCCGCCCCGGGCGCGGGCCGAACCCTCTTGAAATTCATCTCAGTTCTGGATATCGAAATATCGGCGTGCGCTGCCGATCAACACTTCCAGCCCGATCCCGGCCCTTTACAGCCGCCTGCGGTCAATTCATGACACCGCCCCTGGACCGGCCATTCAAGAATTGGATCCATCCCCATATCGACAATTTGGCTCGGCAACGGCGCTTCCGACTTCACCGAGCCACTCGGAGGAAATCGCAACCGACCTGAACCCTGCGACCAAGAGGGGATGGTGTTAGAAAAAGGGCCACCCATTGGCGGGGGATTTAAGGGAAAACCCCACGCTTGAGCCTGTCACACCCCCTTCTACTGAACCCAACCCTGCTCCTTGAAGCGGATCTTCAACTGCTCGGCAATTTCCTTGGCGGTCTGCTTGGCCCGGCCCTGGATCTTGGCGCTCCCGGAAAGCTCCCCGTAGCCCTGCACGCCGGCCTGGACGGCGAGCCCCACCGGGTTGTGGGTGACCAGAAGCGCGGCAAGGCCCACGGCTCCGCCCTGGGCGACGAGGAGGTCGCCGCCACCAAGCAGGTCCTCGGCTTCGACCCGGGACAGACCTTCGAGGTCTCCGACGAGGTCCTCGCCCACACCC
>CAZLSV010000011.1:74079-81231 GCA_964562235.1 uncultured Desulfatibacillum sp. | reverse complement strand
GATCCCTGGCCGAGCTTGCGGGGGCCGCTGGCCGTCATCTGGTAACCTTCGACCAGGGTTTTAAGCCCCGAGGCGCCGGAGCCAAACCCAAGGGTCACGCGTTTCAGCTCGCTTCCCTGGTTAACCGACAACAGATACCCGCGAATCATGAGATCGTTCACCTGTGGGACCGTCCCGGAAGTGGCCCGGACGGCGGAAAGGCCCATCGCCCGGATTTCGGCGGCCAGTTCCTCGGCGATTTGGATGCCAAGCTGTTTTTCCAGTTCGACCTGGTCGGCTGTCGGCGGCGTGGCCGGTGCCGCAGCCTGTCCGGCAATGGCCGAGTCGGGGGCGACGCCCTCTGGGGTGGCCGCAAAATCATACACGACGATCAGACCGGGGCGCGCGAGCTTCCCTCCCGAGTACGTCTCGCGGTCGGAGACCTTGGTCGAAGCGCAGCCGAACGCTGAAAAAAAAACTAGCAGGGACACTGTCAAAACATGGTGCCTTTTCATGGAAACCTCCGGATTGGCTGGGGGTGCATTGCTGCAAGAATTAAAATTATTATCCTACTGGGAAATCGGGCCCGCCGTCAACGGACACGGGTGCACCGCAGCGATTCTCGCCGAAACACTCTAAAAATCTCTCGCCCGGCGAATCCCGTTTACCGGGTTGGAAATAATTCACGCCCTTCCATTCTCTTTGTCCATTAAAAAAAACAGAAGAAGGAAAAAAATTTCTCAATTTGACTCTCTTCATTTTCTCACGTGAAAACTTTTAAAATGAAAATCCCGCCTTATCCGATTGGAATAATTTATTTTTAGGCGTTGGTCACAAAATCTGCACGGATCTTGCTAATAGCCATATCCAGGGGGCTGGTCAAATTTTTTCCCGTGCTGAAGGCGTGATCCTTTTGCGAGTCTTATCTCCGGCGTTGGGCTGATTTCGTGTCAAGAAGTTCCTTGTTCCACTAAAATTGAAAGGAGCCTTGATGTCTCCGAAATTCGAACTGTCCGGCCATCGCACCAACAACATATTGCATCTGCAATTGGTTGGCGAATTTGACGGAAGCTCTGCCTGCGAACTTGTTCAAAAAATCATCGAAGAGGGTTCCGGCGCATCCCAGGTTCTGGTAGACACCACAGAGGTTCGGGCAGTTCATCCTTTCGGAAAAACAGTTCTTCAAAATCACCTGGGCCAAGTATCAAGAAAAGCGATCGACCTTACTTTCACCGGAAAACACAAGAATCAGTTCGAGCAGTAAACTTTCTTAAAAACGAGCGCCGCCAGAAACCGTCGGAGGGTCCTTATGAAACTTTCGATTTGCATCCAGAAAGGCAAAGAAGTCAGGAAGGCGATTATCATCTTTACCAAGGAATCAAATGCCGAATATTTTTTCAGGCGGCTGTTCGATTCGGGCTGGCTGGTTGTTGCAGCGAATAAAGTATCATGATCCTCAATATCCACAAACTCCTTCTCGACCGCCTCCAGCAACGAGGGGTCACCGCCAACGAGGCCCCTGCCCTTCTCCGGGACCTCGCCCGAATACTGGAATCAAACCCCGGAATCGATCAGACGGCCGCCAACTCCAAGCTTAACCTGTTGGGATGGAACGGCGTCACGCTGGACTATCAATCGCTGCAGCTGGCCTTGGCGTTGAGGGAATCGTAAAAAACCGGTAACGGTTCGCCCGTCTCGATCGTTTATTATCGAAATCGATCGAGGACCCATCATGTCCAGCCCCGGGTCAGGTGTTTCCTGCTGAAGTAAGCTTACGAGGAAAATGCCGCCCGCATCCTGGCGCTGAACACCCTGCGCGGCATCCCCAACCGCTGCTATCAATGCACCGCGGTCCGTCAAAAAATAGCCGCATCACCGCTGGCGCTCCACAAAATATCCTTTTAAATAGGACAGTTAATTTATAACGTTGCGTGGCACGCAAATTGCGTGAACAGCCTTGGGCGCGAGTGCGGACGGCCCGGCCTTCCGTTACGCCTGTGCCTGAAAGACTGAAGTTCGATCCTGTGACCGGTCCAGGGCGGAATCGGCTGCCCCTCAATCATCACGAGGACGGGGATTGCGATGTGCGATCCCCCGCCTCGATCGTGGAGAAAAAATGACCCAGGGGAGTTCGTTGCAGCGGTGGATGATCGCCGCCATGGGACTGGTGGTAGTGGTAGTGCTGGCCGGCGGTGCATGGCTCTGGAAAGCCCAGGAGCGCCGTCTCCGGCAAAGCGCCGAGGCCGGGATCGAGTCCATTGCGCAATTGAAAGTGCGCGAGCTCAGCGGCTGGCGCGCCAACCAGTTGAGAGACGGCGCGGCCCTGATGGACGACCCGTTTTTGAGCCACACCGTGAGACGGTGGATGGCCTCGGGGCAGGCTGCGGACGCCGCAAACATCCTCGGCCGGTTCCACGCGTTGCAGAAGCACTATCAGTATGCCAATGTCCAGCTGGTCGATGCCGAGAGGCAGGTGCGCTTGAGCCTCACCGCAACCGGCGACACGATAGCCCCGGAGGCGTTCCAGGCCCTATCGGCAGCCCTGCGCAGCCGGCGGCCCCAGCTGAGCGAACTGCACACCGGCCCCGGCAGCCTCCCGCCGCATATCGAAATCGTTGTGCCGCTCTACGCGGCGGAGGGCGAGCCGGCCGCGCCGCTTGGAGGCGTCTTTCTCCTGTTGGAGGCGCGCCAGTCTCTCTACCCCATGATCCAATCCTGGCCCATTGCCAGCCGCAGCGCCGAGAGCCTGCTGGTCAGCCGCGACGGCGACGGCGTCCTGTTCCTGAACGATCTGCGCCATCAGGCCGACGCGGCGCTCTCGCTGCGAATACCCCTGGACCGGAAAGACGTGGCGGCGGTGATGGCGGCAGAGGGCCGTGAGGGGGTTGTACAGGGCAAAGACTACCGCGGCGTGGAGGTACTGGCGGCGCTCAAGGCCGTTCCGGATTCGCCCTGGTTTCTGGTGTCCAAGATGGACGTCGCGGAAATGCTGGCGGACTGGCCGGCGCGCTCGATTCTCATCGCGTCGGTGATCACACTGGCCTTGTTCTCCGCACTGGTTACCGTCGGCGCCATCTGGCAACGCGAAAAAAAGCTCAATCTTCGCAAACTGATTCAGGCGCAGGCGTCGCTGAAGGAGAGCGATGCCCGGTACCGGGAGCTGGTTGAGAACGCCATCAACGGCGTGGCCATTCATGAAATCGTGTTGGATGACAAAGGCGCTCCGGTCGACTACGTCTTTCTCGACGCCAACCCCGCCTTTGAAAACCATACCGGGTTACGCGTCGCGGACGTCCTCGGGAAGCGCGTGACGGAGGTCCTTCCCGGCATCGAAAAAAGCAATCTCATCGAGACCTACGGGGACGTGGCGCTCAGCGGCAAAAGAGTCACCTTCGAACAGTTTTCCGAACAACTGGGACGCCACTACCAGATCAGCGCCTTCCCGGTCGGCCCGCGGCGGTTTGCCACCGTGTTTCAGGACATCACCGAGCGCAACCGTTTCCTGACCGAACTTCAGGAGAGCGAATCCCGCATGCGGGCCATCACCGATTCGGCCTACGACGCCATTTTGATGATGGATGCCGAAGGCCGCATCTCCTATTGGAACCCGGCCGCCGAGCGCATCCTCGGCTACAGCGGTCCGGAGGCAACCGGCCAAAGCCTGCACGAATTGATCGTGCCGCCACGCTTTCGTCCGGTGCATGCCGCTGCCATGCCGAAGTTTCAGCGCACGGGCCAGGGGAATGCCGTCGGGCAAACGGTTGAATTGCAGGCGCTTCACAAGGACGGTCACGAAATCTCGGTCGATTTGTCCTTGTCGGCCGTCAAGGGCCGCGGCGGCTGGCATGCCGTCGGAATTTTGCGCGAGACGACCGAACGCAAGCGCGCGGAGGAGATGCTCCGGAAAACGAACCATGAACTCGCGCAAGCCAATCACCTGGCCAACGAGATGGCGATGCAGGCCACGCTGGCAAACGCGGCCAAGAGCGAATTTCTGGCCAACATGAGCCACGAGATCCGCACCCCCATGAACGGGGTCATCGGCATGACCGGCCTGCTTTTGGACACGGAACTCTCGGCCGACCAGCGGCGCTACGCCGAGATCGTTCGCTCCAGCGCGGAGTCTCTCCTCGGCCTGATCAACGACATTCTCGATTTTTCCAAGATCGAGGCCCGCAAAATGGAGCTCGAAAAGCTTGATTTCGATCTGCGCGTCACCCTCGAAGACGCGACCGAAATACTCGCCAGCCGCGCGCACGCGAAAGGCCTCGAATTGATCTGCCTGATTGCGCCGGAAGTGCCGTCCGGCCTCCGCGGCGACCCGGGCCGTTTGCGCCAGGTGATTCTCAACATGGCGGGCAATGCCATCAAGTTCACCCACCAGGGGGAAGTCGCACTGCGGGTGAGCCTGGTGTCCGAAGAGACCGAAAAGACCGAATTGCGGTTCGAAATCACCGACACGGGTATCGGCATATCTGAAACGATGATTCCGCTGCTGTTTTCCCCCTTCACGCAGGTGGATGGATCGACCACCCGAAAATTCGGGGGGACGGGCCTGGGGCTCGCCATATCGAAACAGCTGGTCGAGTTAATGGGCGGCCAGATCGGTGTCACCAGCAAAGAGGACAAAGGCTCGACGTTCTGGTTTACGGCCGTTTTCGAAAAAACCAACCCAGAGGGCCGCACGCCGGATGACCGCGGCGACCTGAGAGGGGTCCGGGTGCTCATCGTGGACGACAACGAGACCAACCGCCTGTTGCTCGCCACGCTCACGAAATCCTGGGGCTGCCTGCCCGAGGAGGCCTCCGATGCCGCCCAGGCCCTTGAAGCCCTGAAACGATCGGCCGCCGACGGGCCTGGATTCGATATCGCGATTTTGGATTTTCTCATGCCGGACATGGACGGGATGGAGCTCGGCCAGGTCATCAAAGATTCTCCGGCGATCCGTGACACGCGATTGGTCATGATGACCTCCCTGGGTGCGCGCGGAGAGGCCGGCCGTTTGAAGGCGATCGGGTTTTCCGGCTATCTGACCAAGCCCGTACGTCAATCCCACATCCGCGAGTGCCTCTCGCTGGTGATGGGCCGGACGCCCCCGGCACCCGCCCAGCCGCCCACGGATATCATCACCCGGCACACGGTCGCCGAATCCCGCAAACGGCGCCTGCGCATCCTGCTGGCGGAGGACAACACCACGAACCAGATCCTGGCGCTTGAGATCCTGAAAAAGCTGGGTTACCGGGCGGATGCGGTCGCCAACGGCAAGGAGGCCGTCAGCGCCTTGCAGACCCTCCCTTACGATCTGGTCCTGATGGACTGCCAGATGCCGGAAATGGACGGTTTCACGGCGACCCGGCGCATACGCGAAAACAAGTCGGCCGCCTCGGCCGCGCAGATTCCGATCATCGCCATGACGGCGCACGCCGTGAAAGGGGACCGCGAGCGGTGCCTGGAAGCCGGCATGAACGATTACCTCACCAAGCCGGTACATCCGGGCGACCTGTCATCGATGCTGGAACGCTGGCTGCACCAGACGGCCGACAGCTCCCCCGCGGACCCGGCGGATGCCGAGCGACCAGCGCCGGCTCAAAACGACGGCCATCCGGCAGAAAGAAGCGCGGCGTCGGTGTTCGACCGGGACGAATTCATGAACCGGGTGATGGGCGATGCCGAGCTGGCCGAAACGCTCACACGGACATTTCTGGACGATCTGCCGCTGCAGCTTGAAAAGCTCGAGGCGGCGGCAGCGGAAAACGACGCCCGCCAGTCCGAGCAGCTCGCCCACCGAATCAAGGGCGCCGCCGCCAACATGGGCGCCAAGGCACTTGAACAGGCCGCCGGGGTCATGGAGCAGGCGGGCAAGGCCGGCGACGTGCGCCAACTGCAGGATCTCATGCCCCACGTGACCCGGCAATTCGAGATTCTGCGCTCCGTCATGCAAAAGGCCTGATACAGACCCAACCGACTCGCGAGGCGACTTTATGGGTATGAAAATCCTTATTGCCGAAGACGACTTCACATCGCGGGCCATGCTGGCGGCGGTTTTGAAAAAATGGGGGTTCGATCCGGTTGTCACGGAAGACGGCTCGGCCGCCTTACAGGCGATGCAGATGCCCGACGCCCCGCGACTGGTCATCGCGGACTGGAACATGCCGAAAATGGACGGCATGGAGTTCTGCCGGAGAGTGCGGCAGGAGCCGACCTCGAACCCGCCTTACATCGTGCTTCTCACCGCGCGAGGCGAGTTGCAGGACATTGTCCAAGGACTCGATGCCGGGGCCAACGACTACGTCACCAAGCCTTATCACAGCGATGAGCTTCAGGCGCGACTGCGGGTGGGCCGACGCATGCTCGACCTCCAAGCCGAGTTGAACGCCGTGCGCAAGCAACTGGAGCATCAAGCCTCCCACGATGCGCTGACCGGGGTTCTCAACCGACGCGCCATCCTGGAGACGCTGGGCAAGGAATTTCAACGGGCCGCGCGATCCGCCAATGGCTTGAGCATCGGCCTGCTGGATGTCGACCACTTCAAGGCCGTCAACGACCGCTTCGGTCACCAGGCCGGCGACGAGGTGCTGGTCGGCTTCGCTGCGCGGCTTCAGCTGAACCTGCGGGAATATGATCATGTCGGCCGGTACGGCGGCGAGGAGTTCCTGGTCATCGCGCCGGAAGACGGCGGCCGGCCCGAAACCGGCCTTTACGAGCGTCTGCGGGCCGCGGTGGCGCATGAACCCATAACCACCTCGGCGGGCGGTGCCCTGGCCGTCACCGTCAGCATCGGCGTGGCCGGCCTCGGGTGCGCGCAAACCGCGGAAAGCTTGGTCGCCGCGGCCGATGCCGCCATGTATCAGGCCAAGAGCGCCGGGCGCAATCAGGTGGTATATGCCGCACCGGATGGCGGCGAAGCGGTATTCAAGTGAGACGGGGAGCGTTTCTGCGCGCCTGTTTGAGTCCGTGATTTATTACAAAATTTTTAGGTGGCCATTCGACAACTCCTCATCCTCTTGCGTCCCTCCATGATGCCTTGTATGGTAACCGTTCCAAATTAACCGCAGGCCGACGGAACGGAGCATGGAACGCGAACTGAAACGACCTCAGCTCGACCCGGAGCCGGCACTCGACCTCAAGGCGCCCGCCGCCCTTTACGCGATCGCGGAAATATACTACGGCCTG
>CAZLSV010000011.1:72822-74069 GCA_964562235.1 uncultured Desulfatibacillum sp. | reverse complement strand
GTGGCCGAGGTCTCGGAGGTGGCGGAGGTGCAGGAGGCGCGCAAGGCCTACGAGTGGTCGGCCGCCAACCAGCTGGAAGATGGGAGTTGGTACAGCGCCTACATCGGAGGAACTGCCCAGGACCGGACCCGCGACGCCAACATGTCGGCCTACGTCGCCGTGGGCGTCTACCACTATTTCCTGCTGACGGGCGATCGCGGCTTTGCGGCCGGGATGTGGCCCACCGTGAGCGCGGCGATCGATTTCGCGCTGAGCCTGCAGGCGCCCACCGGTGAAATCCACTGGGCCATCAGCCCGGCGGGAAACGTCGATCGCATGGCACTGCTCACCGGATCGAGCTCGATTTACATGAGCCTCAAGTGCGCGGTGACCCTCGCCGAGGCCCTCGGCCGCCGCCGCCCCGGATGGCAGGCCGCGCTTCATCTGCTCGGCGAGGCCATCCGCACCAAGCCCCACCTCTTCAACATGACCAAGTCGCGGTTTTCGATGGACTGGTTCTACCCGGTGCTTTCGGGGGCGGTGACCGGCGCCGACGCCCGGCAACGGATCGAGCGGGGCTGGAAAAAATTCGTGGTGGAGGGCCTGGGCGTACGCTGCGTGTCGGATCAGCCCTGGGTGGCCATCGCCGAAACCACCGAGCTGGCATTGACCTTAGCCGGCCTGGGAAACCTCGACCGGGCCCGGGTGGTTTTCAGCTGGATCAGCGACCGGCGCTTCGAGGACGGCTCCTACTGGGCCGGCTTCACCTTCCCGGACATGACCATCTGGCCCGAGGACCGGATCACCTGGACCAACGCCGGCGTGCTCATCGCCGCGGACGCCATCTTCGGGCTCACGCCCGCCGCCGGTCTGTTCAGCCACCGCTTCTGGAGTTCCTCACCCGCGCGTTGAACCCGTCACGCTCCGCCGGTCGGCCGCCCCCGGACCTGAAAGACTGCAAACAGCAGCCCGCCCGCCACGGCGATCAGGCTGCTCACCTGAAACAGCCCGAAGGAGCCGGCCGCGCCGTACAGATACCCGCTGATGAAAAACCCGGTCATCAGACCGAGGCCGTAGGTCAGGGCGTTGTTCAACGCCTGACCCAGGTTCTTGGCCCCGGCAGGCGCGAGCCGGTCCATGTAGAGGATGCTCGCCATGTGAAACGTGCCGTAGGTCATGGCGTGCAGCACCTGGGACAGCAGGATCGCCGCCGGCGAGGCCGACGCCCCCAGCACCCACCAACGCACCACGGCGGCCGCAAACGAGGC
>CAZLSV010000011.1:49928-72812 GCA_964562235.1 uncultured Desulfatibacillum sp. | reverse complement strand
ATTGCGATTATTTCAGCGGCCGAGGCCAGGGCCCAGGCGGCGCCGATGAAGGTGCCGGTGTAGCCCAGGGTGGCCAGATGGATCGAAAAAAAACCGTAGTAGGCGCCGTGGCTCACCAGCATCAGGAAGGCGCAGGCGAGAAATACCGCCGGCCGGCGCGCCAGCAGCGCCTTGGCGCCGTGAACGGACAGCGGCGCGCCACCTATCCGGTCCCGCGGGACCGTGACGGAGATCATGGCGAGCAGGATCGACCCGACCCAGATGGCGACAATGATCACCCGCTCCGAAAAAACCCCGATCAACGCGCCCAAGGCGAGCACCATGCCGATGAAGCTGACCGACCCCCACAGGCGAATCCTTCCATAGGAATGTTTCTCACGGCCCAGGGTTTCCATCGAGATGGCTTCGAGAAAAGAGATGATCGGCGCGTAAAACATCCCGTAGAGGAAAGTGATCACCGCCATGGGCCCAAACGCCTCGGTGGTCAGGAACAGCGCCCAGATCGCCGCGCTGGCGATGTTGCACAGGATGTAAATCGGCCGCCGACCCCGGGTCCGGTCGGCCAGCGCCCCCCAGGCCATCGGGAACACCACCATGGCGACCGAGCGCAGCGCCGAGAGCACCCCGATGTCGAAGCCCGAAAACCCCAGGTGAAAGCAGTAGAGGTTGAAGTAGGGCAGGTAAATCCCCATGACCCCGAAATACAGGAAATACTGGCAGGCCACCGCCGCCCGGGTGAAGGGTTGCACCGCGATGTGGAAGCCGCTTTCAGTCATGGCGCAAGCAAAGGAGGGTTCGGGGCGCTCCCCGGGCCGCTCGGCCCCGAACGGGCCGGGCGCAGGCGTGGGGGGGCGCTTTGGTTGCATTCGCGATGGCGTATTAAAGGTGGCCCGGGTTCGGCCCTGACCGTCATCATAGGGCATTTTAGACTTCAGGGCAAAAGGTTTGCGGCGACCGCCGGCGGGTTTACAAATATCGGGCAAGGTGCTAATTTTCTATTTTATTACTCCGGCGGTTAATCAGGTTCAATTCCCGCATCTCACGTTGAGGCGGAGCGGGCTGCCCGCCGGACGTCGGTTCACGTTGAACCTGTTTATTTGCCGGAGTAATAAAATCAACGGCGGCGCGGACGCGCTCGGCAGGGAGGCGTGCATGAGCACTATCAAGATACGGTTTGCGGATGAGATCGAGGCGTTGGGCGCCAAGGTGGAACGCGCCGTCGAAGACATGTTCCGCTCCTTCAGCCCGGTTTTCAACCTGGCCGAGCGCAGCTGGAAGCCGCTGATGGACATGTACGAAACCCCCGGCCAGATCATCGTGCTGGCGGAGGTGGCCGGCGTCGACAAGGACGATCTTGAAGTCGAAATCAGCTCCCGCGCGGTGCGGATCCGGGCCACCCGCAACCCCCGCTACTGCAGCCCGGACGCCACGTACCGGCTGGCCGAGATCCAATACGGGCGGTTCGAACGGGTTCTTTTTTTCCCGACCCCGATCGACCCGGAAATCGTCTCGGCCGCCTATGCGAACGGCCTGTTGGAGATCCGTTTGGCCCGACAGCCGATGGATGCGATCCACAAGATCAAGGTGACGGAAGGACCCTGACCGCATGACGGAAACCCCCTCTTCCCTGCCCCCGCAGCCGGAGCGCCTGCCCGAGGTGCTGCCCATTCTCCCGTTGTTCGACGCCGTCCTCTTCCCCAAAATGGTTCTGCCCTTGATGGTGATGCAGGGCGAATCGGTGAAACTGGTGGACGATGCCATGGCCCACGACCGGATCCTCGGCCTGGTGCCGGCCAAAGGGGGAGACCAGTCGCCGGAGACGCTGAAGCAGCGGCTCTCCGCGATGGGCACCGGCGCCCTGATCCTGAAAATGGCCAAGACGAACGACGACCGGACCCAGCTGCTGGTGCAGGGGTTGAGCCGGTTTCGCATCAAGGGGTTTGTGGAGGGCAAGCCCTTTTTATCGGCCGAAGTGTCGGCCCTGAGCGATGCGGCCGAGCCGGATAATGAAACCGAAGCCCTGATGGGCAACATTCTCGGCCAGTTCGCCCGGATTCTGGAGCTCTCGCCGGGCCTGCCGCAGGAGATCGGGCAGATGGCGCGCTCGATCCAGGAGCCGGGCACCCTGGCCGACATGGTGGCCTCGACCATCAATGCCGGCCTAGAGGAGAAACAGAAGGTCCTGGAGCTGGAGGATGTCAAGGAGCGGCTGCGGGAGGTCGCGCGGCTGGCGAGCCACCAGGTGGAGATCCTGGAGCTGGGCAACAAGATCCAGACCCAGGTGAAGGGGGGCATGGAAAAGGGCCAGCGCGAATACTATCTCCGCCAGCAGCTGAAGGCCATCCGCGAGGAGCTCGGCGAAAAGGACGACGCATCGGTTGAGATCGACGAACTGCGCCAGAAGATCGCCGCGAAAAATCTCCCGGAGGAGGCCCGCAAGGAGGCGGAGCGTGAGCTGGATCGCCTGGCGCGCATGCACCCCTCCTCGGCCGAATACACCGTGGCCTCCACCTACCTCGACTGGATGACGGCACTGCCCTGGCACGACGCCACGCCGGACTCGCTCGACATCCAGCGGGCCCGCAAGATCCTGGACGACGACCACTTCGGACTCGAGAAGCCCAAGCGCCGCATCATCGAATACCTGGCCGTGCGCAAACTCAAACCCTCCTCCAAGGGCCCCATTCTCTGCTTGGCCGGCCCCCCGGGGACCGGCAAGACCTCCCTGGGGCAGTCCATCGCCCGGGCCCTCGGACGCAAGTTCCACCGAATCTCGCTCGGCGGCGTGCGCGACGAGGCCGAGATCCGCGGCCACCGCCGGACCTATGTCGGCGCCATGCCGGGCCGCGTCGTTCAGGGCTTGCGGCGCGCGGGTTCCAACAACCCCGTCTTCATGCTGGATGAAATCGACAAGGTGGGCAGCGATTTCCGCGGCGACCCGTCTTCGGCGCTGCTCGAAGTCCTGGACCCTGAGCAGAACAAGTCTTTTTCAGACCACTACATCGACGTGCCCTTCGACCTCTCGCGGGTGCTCTTCATCGCCACGGCCAACGTGCTGGACACCATCCCGGCCGCCCTGCGGGACCGGATGGAGGTGTTGAGCCTGGTGGGGTACACTCTGGACGAAAAGCTCAAGATCGCTCACCGCTACCTGATCCCGCGCCAGCGCGAAGAGCACGGGCTCTCCGCCAAGCAGATCCAGATCACATCGAGCGCGGTGCGCCAGATCATCACCGGCTACACGCGCGAAGCCGGGCTGCGGAACCTGGAGCGTGAAATCGCCTCCATCTGCCGCGGGGCCGCCAGCAAGATCGCCCAGGGCCGTGTCAAGGCCGTGCGCGTCGGGCTGAAGGAACTGCACGGCGCCATCGGCCCGGTGCGCTTCACCGAGGAGGTCAAAGCACGGGTTTCGACCCCGGGGGTCGCCACCGGGCTGGCCTGGACGCCCGTCGGCGGCGAGCTGCTCTTCGTCGAGGCCACCGCGATGAAGGGCAAAAAGGGGCTGATCCTCACCGGCCAGCTGGGGGATGTCATGAAGGAATCCGCCACCGCCGCCTTGAGTTTCATCCGGGCCAATGCGGCGGCGATCGGCACCGACGAGGCGTTTTACGAAAACCACGACATCCACATCCATGTGCCCGCCGGGGCCATCCCGAAAGACGGGCCCTCGGCCGGCGTCACGATGCTGACGGCCCTGATATCGCTCTTCACCAACCGCCCCGTGCGCAAGGACCTGGCCATGACCGGCGAGATCACCCTGCGGGGTCAGGTGCTGCCGGTGGGCGGCATCAAGGAGAAGATGCTGGCGGCCCACCGCGCCGGCATCCGGACGGTGATCCTGCCGGCTTGGAACCGCAAGGACATCGAGGACATCCCTAAAAAAGTGCAGAAGGAAATCCGGTTCCGTTTCATCGAACGGATGATGGATCTGGTCGAACTGGCGCTCGAGGACGACCGCCTCCGGCCCAAAGGCCGCCGGCGGCCCCCATCGGGCGCCCGCCGCAAAAAATAATGCACCGGAAAGCGACCTCCATGGCACCTGCCCGCCCCCTTGACCTGCGAGCCGTTGTTGCAGCGGCCGCGATGCTGGCCGCCGCCGTGCTGGTGGCGTCCGGAGGCTGCGCGTCGCGCTCACATTATCCACCCCCCGCGCCGCCGCCGTCCGCCCCGCGACCCGAGGCCCCGCCGCCGCCGACCCTGCCCGGGCAGCCGCGGCCCTACAAAGCCCTGGGCCAGTGGTATCAGCCGCTGCCGGATGCCAAAGGGTTCCGCCAGCAGGGGATCGCCTCGTGGTACGGGCCGGATTTTCACGGCAAGCGCAGCTCCAGCGGCGAAATCTACGACATGCACGACATGACGGCCGCCCACAAGACGCTGCCCTTGGGCACCCTGGTCCGTGTCCGTCACCTGCAGAACCAGCGCAGCATCGAGGTGCGCATCAACGACCGGGGGCCTTTTGTGGGCGACCGGATCATCGATCTCTCCTACGAGGCCGCGCGCCGTCTCGGGGTCATCGGGCCCGGCACCGCGGCCGTGGAGGTCCAGGCGATCGGCACGCTGGCCGGGACTCCCGCGGACGTTTACTCCGGCAACTTCACCTTTCAGGTCGGGGCTTTTTCCAGCCGGGAGAACGCCGAGCGGCTGCGCGCGGAGCTCAACCCGCGTTTCGGCAACGCTCACGTCGTGGAGTTCGAAAACAACGGCCGCGTGTTCTACCGGCTGCGGGTGGGCAAATGCACCTCGCTGGACGATGCCATCGCCTACGAAGCCCATCTGAAGGAGAACGGGTTCAGGGACGCCTTCGCCGTGGCCGAGTAGATGCTTCTCGATGGAGGCCGCTTCGCGAAAGAAAAATACGGAGAACGAATCCGTCATGCTGCACAAGGTGGTTTTCCTGGACCGCGACGGCGTCATCAACCGCGACTCGCCGGATTACATCAAGTGCGTGGAGGAGTTCGAGTTTCTGCCCGGCAGCCTCGAGGCACTGTGCCGCCTGAACGCTGAGGGGTTCTCCTGCATCGTGGTCACCAACCAGACGGCGCCGGCGCGCGGTCTCATGACCCTCGAGGCCCTCGAGGCGATCCACCGCCGCCTGAGCGCCGCGGTGGCGGCGGCCGGCGGCCGGATTCTGGATGTCTTCATCTGCCCGCACCTTCCGGACGCCGGCTGCTCCTGCCGCAAACCCAAGCCGGGGCTGCTGAACGCCGCCCGGCGGAAACACGGGATCGACTTTTCGTCGGCCGCCATGATCGGGGACAGCGCCAAGGATATCGAGTGCGCGCAAATTGCCGGCGTGCGCACCACGGTCCTGGTCCTAACCGGAAATGGGGAAAAGGCCGCTCGGGAGCTGGCCGCGAGGGGAATTCGGCCGGACTTCACCGCGCAGGACCTGCACCGGGCGGTCGACTGGATCGTCAACACCGATGCGTTGGGGAGGGAAACAGTGCTGCCGGCGGGGTCTTGAAAACGACCCGCCGGAGGTCAGGATTCGGGTTCCGGGGGCGCGGGAACGGGCAGTTTGATGAAATCGATGCCTTCCTGCTTGAGGAGTTTTTCTTCTTCCTGGGTGCTTACGCCGCGGATGTTGCGCGGCTCGGACGCGCCGTAATGGATTTTCAGCGCCTCCTTGGCGAAGTTGCAGCCGACGTTGTCGAAATTTTTCTCGACGAATTCGGAAAACTCCCGGCTCAGATGGGCGAGCAGCTGCGCCTCCCGCGGCTCGGTTGCCTTCGGCTTGAATCCCTGGGAGGCCTTGATGGCGAATTTCGACGGCACCCGGTCGACGGCGGTGTCGTTGCAGACGGGGCAGGCGATCAGCTTCCTTTTCTTCTGGCTGATGAATGCGGCCCGGTCCTCGAACCAGCCTTCGAAGGAGTGGCCATTGTGGCACTGCAGGTCGTAAGCGATCATGGCGGCAATGTCGGTTGCAGACGCCCAGCGGGCGCCGGAATTGAACGGGGTGACCACCGGTTCCTGTGGACGGTTCCCGCTGGATTAAACTCCAAAACTGATATATCTAACAAACAGAATAAACGAACCGGGCACGTTCGTCAAATCCCACGTGTGGCCGGTTCCGGAAAGGGGCAATCCCATGAGGCGCATCGCGGGGTGCATGCTCATCTGCGTCGTCGGGTTTCTGAACATGGCAACGGCCGCGGCGGAAACAGCCTATATCACCGACATTATCAGGCTGTCCGTGCGGTCCGGGCCCGCCAATGAGCAAAAATCCATCGGACTGGTGGAAAGCGGCCAGATGGTGGACATTTTGAAGAGCGGCGACGACTGGTCGCTGGTCCGCACGCCGACCGGCATCGAGGGATATGTGCTGTCGCGCTACCTGATGAGCCAGCCGCCGGCCAAGTTCCGCCTCGACCAGGTGCAGGAAAAAAACAAAGCCCTCACCGCCCAGGCGGCCGGCCTGGTTGAAGAGACCACTCGACTCAAAGCGGACAACGAGAAGCTGGCGGCGGCCGCCGCCGCCGGCCAGAGAGAGCTCGGCGCGCTGAAAGGCGAATTCGAGGCGTTCAAGAAAGACGCCGCGGAGGTCACGGAGCTCAAGGCGAGGTACAATCGGTTGGAGGTCGAGCTGGCCGAAAAGCAGGAAAAGATCGCCCAACTCGAAAACCCGTCCAACGATATCCTCAACCCCAACAACCTTTACTGGTTTCTGGCCGGCGCCGGGGTCCTGCTGGCGGGTTTTTTCACCGGTTTCAGCGTGAAGCGCCAGCGCCGATGGTCCTCGCTCAGTTGACCTTTCCGCCATCCCCATCTCGCCTGCACGTGGCTCGGCGTGAAACCGCCTCCGGAGCGGGACCGCCGCCCAGAGGCCCGCCTTAATTCACCGCATCTTTCAGGCCTTTTCCGGCCGTGAACTTCGGGGCCTTGGAGGCGCTGATCTTGATCTCGGCGCCGGTCTGGGGGTTGCGCCCCTTGCGGGCCTTGCGCTTGACCACCTTGAAAGTGCCGAAGCCGACCAGGGTGACGTCATCGCCTTTTTTCAGGGCTTTGGTAATGGACTCGATCACACAGTCCACCGCCCCCTGCGCTTCCTTTTTGGTGCTCACGACCTTGGCTACTTCGTTGATCAGATCCGCCTTGTTCATCGATGTCTCCTTTCGTTCGATTACCGTTTTTGTGGTTTCCAAAAAATAATCCGGGTCTTTGATTCCATGAGAAGGCCGTCTGGGCGCTAAATGCTGTCCCGACAGCTTTGGCAATATTTCCGGGGTGTACCCCGGCCGATCCAGTGAAAATTCATAATGTGTTTTTTCCCGCACTTCGGGCAAAGGCACTCCACTTTGGATTTGTCGTGATCGACAGCCACATCGAATTCTTCGGCCGCGGCCTCTTTGGGCGGCCGTTTGACCGCCTTAAGGGCGGCATTACGTTTCGGGGAAGGCATCTTAAAACACTCCATAACTGATCGCTGTCGATCAGGGATCTTCAAACACTGGGTATGGGGGTTGTCAAATTGGAAAAACGTTTCAGATTTCCGTCAGTTTTTCTCGGGCTTCGATGCGGATTTTACAACGAATGCAGTGGCCGGTCACCGGTCTGGCCTTGAGGCGCTCGATGGCGATATCCTCCCCGCACTCTTCACATATACCATAGACTTTCTCTTCGATGTCCTGCAACGATTTGCGAATTTTCCGGATCAACATGTTCTCGCGATCCCGGATCCGCAATGTAAAATTGCGCTCGGAGTCAAACACCGCCCGGTCCAGCGGATCCGGCAGGCTCTCATCGCTTTCCCTGAGTCCGCTCATGGTGCTGTCCGCGTGGGTCCGCAGCTCGTCCAGCCAGCGGGTGAGCAGTTCCTTGAAAAATTTTAGGTCTTTTTCTTTCATGCCATGGGTCCTGATGGCCGCCGTCGCGCGGCCGGGTTGCCAGAAACCGCCGAAGCGGCCAGCCTTGTCAAACGAGTTCCCCTTTATTCCCGAACGGAATTTTTTTTTCAAGACCTTTTTTGAGATTTTCAAAAAGCCGGCTGATTGCATACATGGCCGGATGC
This sequence comes from uncultured Desulfatibacillum sp., assembly GCA_964562235.1. Taxonomy (GTDB): domain Bacteria; phylum Desulfobacterota; class Desulfobacteria; order Desulfobacterales; family SpSt-501; genus SpSt-501. The sequence continues at coordinate 64,801 of CAZLSV010000011.1, read as the reverse complement.
AGCCTGTCAACCCGTTCTTTCAAACGGACCGCCCCTCGCAAAGCCCGGCCGATGGCAACGCCGGGCCTATCGGCGCCGCCCTCCACCGACCGGGGCCTGATTGACACGCGGTGGCTTGTCGTCTACAATAACAGATATGACGTCCCGGGAGGAAACGCCATGGGAACGCTCTTGGAAAAAAGGTGCGAAGACCGCCAGAAGTGCGATGCCGAGGTTAAATGGGCCTATTTCAACAAGGCCGATTTCTTCAATGCACGGTTGCGGAACTTCAGCGGAGGCGGCAGCTACCTGGAGTGCGCGCAGCCGCTCATTCCGGGAGCAACCATCCTGATCCGCCTGCAGGCGAACGTTTCTTCGAACGAAAGCGCCCCGGGCCGCATCCTGCGAACCACGGCCCTGGGCGAGGTGAAGTGGTGCCGAGAGCTGCGGACGGAACCGGCGCATCGTTTCGGGATCGGCGTCAGATATCACATCCCGGTATGACGGCACGCGGCCGCGCGGCCATCCGAGCGGCGGCATTTTCAACCCCGATCGAATCAGACCCACTCCGCCATTCTTTCATTCCCTGCTTTTGGGTGACAGGAATTGATCCGGCGGCCGGGCGGCCGGCTCCGTGGGAAACGTACGGGTGCGGCCTCGCGGCGGGGCGGATGCGCCGGCTTTCTATAAGAGGATGACACGAAATGGACCCCAAACATTCGTTTTTAAAAATCGCGTGGAACCTTTTCCTGATAACCGCCGGCAGCCTCCTGTGCGCCGCCGCCATCAACGGCATCATCATCCCCAACCAATTCCTGGCGGGCGGCGTCAGCGGCCTGAGCTTGTTCATCCACTACCTTTTCCCAGCGGTGCCGGTCGGTGTCGCCAATTTTCTGTTGAACATCCCGCTGTTCGTGGTGGGCTGGCTTTTCGTGGGCCGGCGCTTTTTCCTCTACAGCCTGGCCGGCATGACGATTTTTTCAGCCGCCCTGCTCGTGAAAGTGCCCGTTTTCCCCATCCACGACGCGTTGTTGAAGGTCCTGACCGCCGGGATCATCACCGGGGTCGGAAGCGGGATCATTCTGAAATCGCTCGGCTCCGGCGGCGGCCTGGATATTCTCTCCGTCATCCTTCTCAAGCGCTTCTCCATCCGGATCGGCACGACCGTGATGGGGTTCAACTGCGCGCTGATGCTGGCGTCGCTCTTCCGGTTCAACCTGGAGATCGTTCTTTACACGCTGATCTATCTCTTCGTCACCACCCAGCTGGTCAACCTGGTGGTCACGGGCCTCAACCAGCGCAAGGCGGTCATGGTGATTTCTCCCAAGTGGCGCGAGATTGCCAAGGAAATCATGGACACCATGCAGCGCGGGGTCACGATCGTAAACGGCGAAGGCGGGTACACCGGGCAGGAGCAGCGCATCCTTTATTCGGTCATCACTTTCCAGGAGCTGTCCCGCTTCAAGGACATGGTGCGCCAGCACGACCCGCAGGCGTTCCTGGTGGTGACCGAGACGCTCGAGGTGATGGGCAAAGGCATCGGCAACCAGCCCCACTGGTAAAAAAGCTTTCATTTTAGGAGACGCATCTTTTCGCGTCTCCTAAAATGCGGGCGATGGCGGTCGGGTAGTCGATTCCCGCGGCCTGAAGGGCCGCCGCGAAGCCCGCATCCGGGGAGAGGCAGGGGTTGGCGTTGATCTCCAGGATCCAGGGACGGCCGCCGGCGTCCACGCGGAAGTCCACCCGGGCGTATCCCTTCAGACCGAACCCCCGCCAGCACCGGACGGCCAGATCGCGCAGCCGCTCCAGCAGGCCGGCGTCCTGCGGCGGAAAATCATACCGGCGCGGGGTGTGGTGGAATTCGTAGGAGGATTCATCCCACTTGGCCCGGTAGCCCACGATCCGCAGCGCCTCTTGCGGATAGCCCTCGAAGAGAATCTCCGCCGGCGGCAGCACCTCGGGGCCGCCGGGGCCGGCCAGCAGCGAGAGGTTGAACTCACGGCCCTCGATGAAGCGCTCGGCGAAGCAGGCGCCGCCGAAGTCCGGGGCGCGCTCCCGCAGCCGCGCGATCACATCGTCTCCCGGCTCGCAGAGAACGGTCGAGTTCTCGTCGATGCCGATGGAGGCGTGCTCCCACAGCGACTTGAGAATCCAGCGGGAAGAGGGATCGGCCGCGGCGGGGTCGGCGGCCGACAGGACAGGGAGGTCCGGCGGCACGGGCCCGATCCACGGAGGCGTCGGAAGCCGCAGGGCCGCCATGCGCTCCTTGGCGAGCACCTTGTGGGAGGTCACCAGGATCGCCTCGGCGCACGAACCGGTGTAGGGGAGCCCCATGGCGTCGAGAAGCGAGGGCACCAGATGAATCAGCCGGCCCCGGCCATCGAGGGATTCCACCAGATTGAAGACGAGTTCCGGCGGCCGCTCCGACAAGCGCTGCCGGACGGCGGCCAGATCCAGGGTGCAGGGCAGCAGCGCCGAGGAGTGGCCGAGTTCGGCAAGCGCCGCCCGGACGGCCGCGGCTTGAACCAGGACGTCGCGCTCATCCAGGGCATCGGCGTCGGAGACGGCGTTGTGAGCGAGGGTGATGCGCATGATCAGAGGGGGCCGGCAGGTCCCGCGGGCATGCGTGCGGCGGCCGACGCCACGATACGGGCGATCAGGGCATCGAAGGAGACGCCGGCCAGTGAGCAGATGATGGGCAGATCGGAGTGCTCCGGGTGCAGCCCGGCCAGCGGATTGACCTCGATGAACTGGGGCCGGCCTTTTTTATTGCAGCGCACGTCGAGGCGGCCGGCGTCGCAGCAGCCGAGCACGCGCCAGGCGCGCAGGGCCAGGTCTTCAACGGCGGCGATCAGCGGCTCCTCCTCGGGCCGCATCAGGCGGTAGCGCACGAGCTCTTCGGAATTTTCCTTGTTGTGGTAGGAGTAGACCGCCTGCTCGGCGGCCGGCAGCAGCAGCACTTCCATGGTGCCCAGCACCTGCGCCTGCCGGCCGGTGCCCGCCACCGCCACCGTGAACTCGCGCCCGGGGAGAAACCGCTCGACCAGCACCGGCTGGCGGTAGCTGTCGAGCAGACGGCGGCAGGCCTCCGGCAGGTCCTTGCGGCGCCGGATGATGGAGGCGGCCGAGATCCCCTTGCCGGTGCCCTCGGCCACGGGCTTGATAAAATAGGGTGGGGCGAACCGAACCTCGGCGGCGTCCGCTGGCTGTTCCACCACGGCAAATTCCGCCGTCGGCACGCCGGCGTCGCGGATGACCCGCTTGGTCATGCCCTTGTGAAGGGTCAGGCTCATGACCAGCGGGTCCGAGAAGGTATAGGGGATGCCGTAGGCATCCAAAACCGCGGGCACCTGTGCTTCGCGGCCGATGCCCCTGATCCCCTCGGCGATGTTGAATACCAGCTCCCAGCGGTTGCCCTGCGCCAAGCGCTCGACCAGCCGCTGCACATGGCCGATGCGCTCGGTGTCGTGGCCGAGGCGCCTGAGCGAGGCCTCGATCGCCGCGATGGTTTCGTCGCGGTCGAACTCGGCGGTTTCGTCCTCCGAGTAGCCGAGCGCCAGGTACTCGGAGCGCAGGTCGTAGGTCAGGCCGATGCGCATGCGTGACCCGTTCGTCATTCCCCGACGACATCCGGGTACCGGTACGCCCGGTCGCAGTAATTGCGCAGCAGCAGCTCGTCGCCCTCACGGCCCTCGACATAGTTCGGCATCAGCGGGATCTTGCCGCCGCCGCCGGGGGCGTCGATGACGTAGGTCGGCACCGCATACCCCGTGGTGTGGCCGCGCAGGCCGCGGATGATCTCCAGCCCCTTGTTGACGGGGGTGCGGAAGTGGCTCGACCCGGAGATCGGGTCGCACTGGTAGATGTAGTAAGGCCGCACCCGCATCCGCATCAGATGATGGCAAAGCGCCTTCATCGTCTCCGCGTTGTCGTTGATGCCCTTCAACAGCACCGTCTGGGACCCCAGCGGGATGCCCGCGTTGGCCAGGCGCTCGCAGGCCCGGTAGGCCTCCGGCGTGCACTCGGAGGGATGCGTGAAGTGCAGACTCATCCACAGCGGGTGGTAGCGCCGCAGCGTGCGCACCAGGTTCGGCGTGATGCGCTGGGGCAGGACGGCCGGCACCTTGGTGCCGATGCGGATGATCTCCACGTGGGAGATCTCCCGCAGGCGCGACAGCAGCCAGCCCAGCCGCTCGTCGTTCAGGGTGAGCGGGTCCCCGCCGGAGATCAGCACGTCGCGCACCGAGGGGGTCGAGCGAATGTACTCGATGGCCCGCTCCAGGCGCGAACGGCTGGGATAGATGGCGCCGTGGCCGACCACCCGCGAGCGGGTGCAGTAGCGGCAGTAGGTGGAGCAGAAGTCGAGCACCAGCAGCAGGACACGGTCCGGATAACGGTGGACGAGGCCCGGCACGGGGCTCTGGTCGTCTTCGCCGAGCGGGTCGTCGTCTTCGCCGGGCGATTTCGTGAATTCGAATACCGTGGGGACCACCGTCCGACGCAGCGGATCACCGGGGTCGTCCTTGGAGAGCAGGCTCATGAAATACGGGGTGATGCCCACCGGCAGCTTGGACTGGATCCTCTCGACGGCCGAACGCTCGTTGTCGGAGAGATGCAGCATGCGCTCGAGCTGGTCCAGATGACGGATCCGGTTGCGGATCTGCCACTGCCAGTCGTTCCACTCTTTGTCGATGGCGGTCGGGAAAAAGGCGCGGCGAAATGCCGTCGCCCTGGAGGTGGAGGCGGGTCTTGATCGGAGTACCGGGAAAACCGATACTTTGCTTCGAATGCGTGGCGTTAGTTCCGGTAACGGGACTACTTTTTCTATGCTGGCTGCTGGACCGGGAGGCTCCTCGTCGCTTTCACCTGCCAGCTCAACCGCTGATCCCGGCGAGGAGTGGTTGGCAGGGTTTTGAAAACTTGCCACGTCTGGTTTCATGAGATTCTAATGTCTCCTTTCGGTGGATTGCCATCCACCTCGATATGAGAACATAAATAGGTTGAAGCACGAATGGTTTCAGAGTATAATGACTGCATCAACTATCCGTGCCGGGGCCTGCCTGCCGTTTCTGGCTGTATTGCCGCCTGGCTGTGAACTTGTTCATCCACACTCAATTCCCGGCAGAATACGCCAAATTAGCATCCTCTATATTGTGTCTTAACGTGCAGTTTAATACAAGCCACCAGGCGTGTCAATAAAATCTTTCACGGTCTTATCAGCTTGAATTTTTTGTTCTCTTAGACAATTATATCTTTATTCGGCAGAATTGCAACGCCATTTTGGCCCTATGCCGTGGAAACCGTTTCCAGCCGCTCTCGGCGGGAAAAAATGTATTTAACCTGATACACTTTTCCAGTCCTTTGACGTCATCCTTGGGTTATCGGTTTACAAGGATGGGAACTTGAACTGATTGTGTGATTCGGCCGGCGAAAGACTGTGCCGACTCCTGTTCGGTCTCAGGTGGAGCAATAAATATCAAGGGTTTCCCTTGAGGCGTGAATCGACGCAGCGCCGTCGGCGATGGAAGGCCGGCGGACCCGTGACAAGCCGCAGCGACAAGGAGGCGAGAAGCATGGCTCGTTCCCCAAAAAAAAATGTGGCCAAGCGCCGAAGGATCGAATTCGTGCTGGAGATGCCCGCAGCGCAGCAGGTCATCCTGATGGGCGACTTCAACCAGTGGAACCCGAAAACGCACCCCATGCGCCGGGACGAAAACGGCGCGTGGCGCAAGACCGTGATGATTTACCCCGGCCGCTACGAGTACCGCTTCTGGGTGGACGGGGAGTGGCACAACGACCCGCACAACACGCTCAGATGCCCGAACTGCTTCGGCAGCGAGAACAGTGTCATTGAGGTTCTTTCGTAGAAGTTCCGTTCTCCAACCGCTGATTCGATCTCGCCGACCCGGGTTCCGACCCACCGAATGAGGGGCAGGGAACCAAACGGTAACCCTTCTCCTTTCCAAGCAATAGATCCATAAGCGCTTCGAGGTCCAACGCCGGCATTTCCACTCTCATCAACTCCTCCGGGTTGTAACAATTTTGGATTATGAATTGATGTTATCCAATCCATAAGAATATTTAGTTTGATTGACCCCGGAACTGGGAATATAAAAATTCCAACGATCCTGGCACTGTCGGTCCGTAAACTCCTGGCTTATTTGATCGACCGCACTTCCTTTCGGACCTAACCATTTGATATGGATAATCATGCAAACAATAAAAGAAACCGGGCATTAAATGAATGCGATTTAGTTGTTGTATAAAAAACGTTTTTTGGCAATGCATAAGCGGACACCCATCCCACGTCTCGCTGAAAAATTGTTTTTATAAAAAATAAGAGAGGAGGTGAAAAAAGCGCCTGTCTGAAACCGGTGCGAGTAGCATGGATTTGCAACTGGGAGGCAGCATTCATCTACGACAACCTTAGGGTTTAGGAGGTGCATCATGAAGGGAAGAATAGTGACGTTGGTGAGCTTGGCGGTGCTGGTCGTTTTTCTGGCGGGCATGGCTCAGGCGGCGGATTCGATCAGCGCCTACATGGGGTTCTCTCGGGAAGTGAACGAGGCTCTGGCCAAGCGCATCCAGGAGAAGACGGGGATTGAAGTCAAGAACATCACCCTGTCCTGGGGCGAGATCTGGGCCAGGCTGAAGTCCGAGGCCCCCCGCTTCAACGCCGACATGGTCATGAGCTTCGGCGGGGCCGGCGCCATCGAAGGCACGCAAAAAGACTACTATGAAGCCTATCAATCCCCGGCCTGGAAAGACATCGCGGCCGCCTTCAAATCGCCGAAGGGCACCTACTATGCGCTGGGCACCTTTTCGTTCCTGCTGGTCGGAAACAAGACCAAGCTGGCGGAAAAGGGCTACACCCTGCCGACCAGTTGGAAGGAGTTGCTGGACCCCAAGTGGAAAGGGCAGATCGTGGCGCCTTCGCCGCGCACCTCGGGCACGGCCTTCATGATCAATTACTCCTTCCTATCGTTGTACGGTGAAAAGGACGGGTGGAAATTTTTAGAGGGTTTGGACAAGAACATGGCCTTCTACACCCGCAGCGGCAATGCGCCGACCGATCTGGTGGGAAGGGGCGAATACCTGCTGGGGATCACCTCGGATGAAAACGTTCTAAAGCGCATCAAGGACGGCTATCCCCTCGAGTGGAAAGTCCCGGCCGAAGGCATCGGCTACGAGGGCAACTACTGCGTCGTCCTCAAGGGCACGAAGAATCTGGCCCTCTGCAAAAAAGTGGTGGACTACCTCGGCAGCAAGGACTGCAGCGAGTTCATCGCTTCCATGGGCTACATCCCGCCACGGCCCGGAATCGCCAGCGGCCTCTACGGCGAAAAGCCGCCCAAGTACATCAAGCTCGACCACGCCTGGGCCTACAAGAACCAGAAAAGCATCATGTTGAACTGGAAAAGCAAGTTCATGATGAAGGAAACCGAGGACGCCAAGAAATCCGGGGACGAGAAAGAAAAGTCAGGCGGATGATCGTTACCACCGCAGCCCTGTTACCCATTGAATTTTCGGAGGCGAAAGATGGCGGAAGCGGAGGGGAGCCCGGTCGCCCGCAGGAATTGGTGGTACCGGCTGCGGGCGTTCATCAACGCCAACCTGATCAACCTGTTCGCCGGTGCGTTGTTTGCCCTTCTGGCCATCTTTCTCCTTTATCCCATCGTCTCCGTGCTGGTTTTCAGCCTGTGGGGCGACGACGGGTTCACCCTCGATTTTTACGCCGAGTTCTTCAAATACGAGTTTTACTACTGGTCGTTTCTCAACACGCTCATCCTCGGCGTGACGACCATGGTCATCCTGCTGGTCGTCGGGTTCTGTTTCGCCTACCTGACGACCCGCGGGCCCATGTGGCTCAGAAAACCCCTTAAATTGATGGCGCTCCTGCCGCTGGCGGCGCCGCCCTACATTTTTTCAATCTCACTGATCACCCTGTTCGGAAAAAACGGGATGATCAACAATCTCCTGCAGTTGAATTTCAACATCTACAGCTGGACCGGCGTGATCGCGGCCCAGGTCCTCGCCTTCCTGCCGCTTTCCTACATGATGATCGAAAACGTATTGAATGCCGTCAACCCCAGCCTGGAAGAGTCGGCCAGCGACATGGGGGCTTCGGAATTCCGGATCATGCGTTCGATCACCATCCCGCTGGCCGCTCCGGGGCTGCTCAAGGCGGCCCTGCTCGTTTTCGTGATGACCATCGCCGAGTTCGGCAACCCCGCGATCCTGGGGGGGCGCACGCCGTTTCTGGCACCGGACACCTATTTGATGATCACCGGGGAGGCCGACTTCAACATGGCGAGCGTGCTCTCCGTGGTCCTGATCGCCCCGTGCCTCCTCATCTTCATCCTGCACAACTTCGTTCTCGCCGGCAAAGGGTACACCACCATTGTCGGCAAACCCACGGCGGCCGAACCCCGGCCGATCGACCCCGCCATCAAGATTCCGTTCCTGATCCTGTGCTTCCCGGTAGCGGTCCTGGTCCTGCTCAGTTTCGGGGTGATCGTGTTCGGGTCTTTCGTGAAGATCGTCGGAGTCGACAACACCTTCGTGATCGACCATGTGCTCAACACCCAGTCCAACATCGCCATCTGGAACAGCCTCAAGGTCTCGCTGGGAGCCGGACTGTTCGGGGCCGTCGTCGGCACCCTGCTCGCCTATGTGATCATGCGGGGCAAGTTTCGCGGCCGGCAAATCATGGAAGTGCTGGCCCTCTCCGGCTTCGCCCTGCCCGGGACCGTCATCGGCGTCGGTTACATCATCGCCTTCAACCGGCCGCCGTTTCTGCTGACCGGCACGATCTGGATCATCATCCTGAACTGCGTCTTCCGGTTTCTCGCCGTGGGGGTGGAAGCGGGAATCAGCAAACTGCACCAGATCAGCGTGGAAATCGAAGAGGCCTCCGCCGATCTGGGGGCGGATTTCCTGACCATCTTCTTCAAGGTGATCCTGCCCATCATGTTCTCGGCGTTCGTGGCCGGCTTCATCTATACGTTCATGACCACCATGATGTCCCTCAGTTCGGTGATTTTCCTGGTGGCGCCGGGCTTCGACCTGGCGTCGGTCTACATTTTCCTGACGGCCCAACTGGGTGAGCTCGGCGTGGCGTCGGCCACAACCATCAAGGTGATCGCGATTGTCGCGGTGTCCATGGCCCTGCTGAAGGTGGTCGCGAAAAAAACAGGCCTAGACGTTAAAAAGCAAGGAGTCTAGTTGATGGAGACATCGAAACCGGCCATGTTGGAGTTGCGGGAGATCCACAAGAGCTTCGGCAGCGTGGAGGTTCTCAAGGGAATATCGGCCGAGATCGCCAAGGGCGAGCTGCTCACGTTCGTAGGCCCGAGCGGCTGCGGCAAGACCACCTTGCTGCGGATTGTGGGCGGGTTCACGTCGGCCACCTCCGGGCGGGTCATCCTGGACGGGGAGGACATCAGCAACCTTCCGCCCAACATGCGTAACACCAAGATGGTCTTCCAAAGCTATGCCCTCTTCCCGCACATGACGGTCGCCAAGAACATCGGCTTCGGGCTGAAGCTCCAGAAATGGCCCAAGAAAAAAATCGATGCGCACGTTGAAGAACTGCTCGCGCTGGTTCACCTGGAGGGGCTGGGCGATCGCACCATCGACCGGTTGAGCGGCGGCCAGCAGCAACGGGTGGCGCTGGCGCGCGCGCTGGCGCTTGAGCCTAAGGTGTTGCTCCTGGACGAACCGCTCTCCAATTTGGACGCCAACCTGCGGGTGGTCATGCGGGAAGAGATCCGTCACATCCAGGAGCGCCTCCAAGTGACGACCATTTTCGTCACCCACGACCAGTACGAGGCCATGAGCATTTCCGACCGCCTGCTGGTCCTGCACCAGGGGGTGATCCAGCAGATCGGCTCGCCGGTGGACATCTACGAGCGTCCGGCCAACGAGTTTATCGCCGGCTTCGTCGGTTACGTCAATTTCCTGGAGGGCCGGGTGGACGCCGTCCAGGTTGAAACCAATTCGATTGCGATCGCCACGGAGTTCGGCCTCCTGGAATTGGACCATACGCGCAAAGACGTCGCCATCGGGGACCGGGTCTTGATGGTGATCCGGCCGGAAACCGTTTCGCTCTCGCCGTGGAACGGGGGCGAAACCCAGAACACCTTCCACGGCATGGTTCAAAGCCAGATGTACGCCGGCAACCTCGCCAAGTACACGGTCAAGTTCGGTCAAAAAGAAATGGTGATCGATCACTACAACCCGATGGGGTCCCGGAAGTACGGCCGAAACGAGAAGGTCAAGGTCACCATCCCCCGCAACGTCCACGTGCTGAAACGGTAGGCGGCCCGGACACCCGGCAACCATGGCAAGACGATTGGCTCTCATCGGCCTGGAAGCACCGCACCTGAGCACCTCACCCCGCGGCCGGCTGCGGGGCAAGTCATTGGATGACCTTAAACCTCTGCGCGAAGGTTTTTTCAGGCCCCGGCCGGGCAGAATTGGAAGCGTGCGCGTTGTCTTTCGAAGTCATGCTGGCGGTCCTTCTCGGAGCCGCCCTTCACGCGAGCTGGAACGCACTCGTCAAATCAGGCGCCGACCCGTTTCTTGACATCGTCCTGGTCACGGCATGCTCGGCAGGCCTGACGGCGGCGGTTTTGATTTTCCTGCCGTTGCCCCGGCCGGAGAGCTGGGGATGCCTGGCGGCCTCGGTTCTCATTCACCTGGTTTATTATGGCCTTCTTGGGCTCGCCTATCGGGGAGGCGCCCTGAGCGTGGTCTACCCCATCATGCGAGGCTCGGCACCGGCATTCAGCGCTTTAGCGGCAGCCATATGGCTGAACGAACATCCGTCATGGGGCGCATGGGCCGGGATCTTTCTGATATCGGGCGGTGTGTTGCTGCTGGCTGCGGACGCTCCCCAATCCCAAAACCCCCGGCTCGGCCCTGTGGTTTTCGCTTGTCTGAATGCAGCGGTGATCGTGAGCTACACATTGGTCGACGGTCTCGGGGCGCGTCTATCCGGGAACGCGTTCAGCTACACCGGCTGGGTGATCCTGCTCACCTCGGTCCCCTTTTCTTTGGGCGCGATCGCACTGAGCGGAGGCAAAGCCGCTTCTTATGTCCGGAATGAGTGGAAAAAGGGCGGGGTCGGCGCAAGCTGCACATTTGCCTCTTACAGCCTTGCCCTGTGGGCGATGACGCGCGCCCCCATAGCACCGATTGCGGCGCTGCGGGAAACCTCCATTGTCTTCAGCGTGTTCCTGGCTCTCTTCGTTTTAAAAGAGAAAATCAACCCCCTGCGCTATGTGGCGATCGCCATCGTCACAGCCGGCGCTGTGGCGATCAAGATATTTTGAATCGGCGCGCCCAAATGGCCGGCTCCGTTTCATGGGCGATGCGATCATGACCGGTTTTCATCGAAAAGATGATTTTAATTATTTTGACTAATCGTTCCAGGGCAATTTATAGTCGGCTCCCAAAAACCCGTGCGATCCGAAGATCAGGCTTTTAGCGATGTCATCATCGCCAGGCTCTGTGAGGTTCCATTGTAAATCAGGACTTTGAAACGGAGGAAAAAGAATGGACAGAGAACCCGTTTTCCCCAGGAAAACCGCCATTTCCTACAAGACGGAGGAAAAGACCGTCATGCGCGGTTACAACCTGAGCGACCTTGCCGAAGAAGGGTATTCGTTTTGCGACGCCCTTTTCGTTTTGTACCAGGGCCGCATCCCCCCCGAAGCCGAAGAGAAGATGCTCAAGTACGAAATGGGTGTCTTCCTGGAGCACTCCATGTCGCCCTCGGCTGTCGCCGCCATCGGCGTCAGCGCCGGCCGGCCGAACCTGCCCTGCGCCATTGCGGCCGCGGTGAGCACCTTCGGCGGCGTGCACGGCCCCGGTGCGGCCCACGGCTACATGCTCAACAAGTACCTCGAACGCGCCCACCGCGAAGGCAAGACCCCTGAGGAGATGGCGCGCACCCTGGTGGATGAATACATGGACGCTGAAAAACCGGTGATGGGCATGGGCCAACCCCAGCACATCGACAGCGACCCGCGCGCCGAGCCGATTCACGTCAAGCAGGAGGATTTAGCGCTCGAAGGGGTTTACCTCAAGTTCCAGCGCGAGCTCGAACGGCATTTCCACGAGCGCCGCAAACGTGAAGGCCGCTCCCACGTGGGGGTCAACGTGGTCGGCTCCGGCAATACGGCTCTCATGGAGATCGGTTTTTCGCCCATGGCCGGCTGGTGCCTCGGCAGCGTTTGCCGCGGCTGGAGCTGCGCCGCGCACGCCCTGTTCAACATGAAAAAGGGCCGGGCCTGGGGCGCCTCGCGCAACGAGCCCATGGTGCAGATGATCGACCTGTCCATGATCAAGTACGTGGGACCGGAAGACCGCGTGGTGCCCAAGCAGGAAGAGCGCCAGGAATACGCCAGAAAACAGAAAGAGGAAGGAGAATACAAGAAATGGGCGATCTGAACGAGATCAAGAAAAAACGCGGCATCGGGCACCTGGACAGCCCGAAGATGCCCTTTGATTATTTCAATCGCGAGTACGGCACGGTACCGCGCGACACCCGGCGGGCGCCGTTTCAGTGGGTCTCCGAGGTGGCCTACAAGAACGTGCACCGCATCGTCGCGCGCGGCTACGACACCACCGAGCTGATGGAGGAAGGCTACGGGGTCGTCGACGTTCTGTTCGTCGACTACCAGGCCCGGATCCCTCTGATCGAAGAAGAGCAGATGCTCAACTACGTAATGATCCTGGCGCTCGAAGACGGCCTCTCCCCGCCGGCCGCCATGTCGCGCATCGTCGCCCGGACCAAGACCTTCCTGACCCAGGCCGCGGCGGCATCGATCCTTGCCTTCGGCCATGCCTACGGTGCCTACTCGGCTTTCGGCAACCGGTTGGAGAAATACCTGAAAAAGGCGGATGCGGAAAAACTGAGCCTGGCCGAAGCGGCCGCGCGGCTGGTCAAGGACTGGGCCGCCAGGGAACCGGAGTCTCTCGGCGTGTCCGACCTGATGCTGAAGGACCCGGCCGCCAAGCGCATGATCGCGCGGGCGGAAAAGCTCGGGGTGGCCGGAAAGTACATCGCGTTCATGAAGGAGATCGTCCAGGCGGCCCAGAACCAGAGCCAAGAACCCGTGGATCTGGACATGCTGGGGGCCACCGGCGCCGTCATGATGGACCTGGGCTTCTCGGCGGAAGCCACCTGGGCGATCCTGGCCGTGACCCGCGCCCTGGCCACCGGCGCCCATTACATCGAAGAGATCGAGCGGCATCCTTACATGAGGCTGGGTGAAGCCTTGACGCCGAAAGAAAGCTACGACGGCCCGGCAGACCGGCCGGTGCCGCCGCTCAAGGACCGCGCCAAGCTGGCCCGGTCCGGCATCTGCAAATCGATCGATGAGTGGGCCAAGGCGCGCGAGGAACGCAAGAAACTGGTCGGCAGCGGATACGCGGTCGTCGAGGAAATCGAGGACCCCAGCAAAAAGTCGGGAATCAAGAAGGTCGGCAAACTTTAAACGAGGAGGTCCGGCATCATGGAAGTCGTCAAACCCGTTAAACGCAATGTCCTCTTGAACCCGGGCCCGGCCACCACCACCGACACGGTGAAGTACGCCCAGGTGGTGCCGGACATCTGCCCGCGGGAAAAGGAATTCGTGGACATCATGAACGAAGTCCGTCGCGAGTTGGTCAAGGTGGTTCACGGCGACCCGAAGAAACACACGGCCGTGCTCTTCACCGGCTCCGGAACGATCATCCAGGATGCGCTGGTCAACTCCCTGGTCCCCGCGGGCAAGAAAATCTGTGTCGTGAACAACGGCGCCTATTCGGCGCGCATGGTGGAGATCGCCGCCTGTTACCACATCCCTTGCGTGGACCTGAAGTTCCCCGCCACCGGCCTGCCGGATCTCAAGGTCCTGGAGGAGACGCTGGCCAAGGACAAGGAGATCGCGGTGGTGGCCACCACCCACCATGAAACCGGCACCGGCGTCCTCAACCCCGTGCGGGAGATCGGCAAGATCGCCCATGATCACGGCTGCGTGTTCATCGCCGACACGATCTCCACCTACGGGCTGCTGCCCATCGACCTCGAAAAGGAAAACCTCGATTTCTGCATGTCTTCGGCGCAGAAGGGCCTGGCGGCCATGACCGGCGCCTCCTGGACGGTGGGCAAAATCGATGAGATCGTCAAGTCCAAGGGCTATCCCACGCGCTCCTATTACTGCAACCTGTTCATGCAGTATGATTTTTTCGAACGGGTGGGCGAAATGCATTTCACCCCTCCGGTCCAGACCATTTACTCCCTGCAGCAGGCCATCAAAGAGTACTGGCAAGAAGGTGAGCTGCCGCGCTACGAACGGCTGAGCAAGTGCTGGGAGGCCGTTCACAAGGGCATGCAGGAGATCGGCCTGGAGTCGGTCATCGACAAGCAGATCCAGGGCCGGCTCGTGGTCACCATCAAGGCTCCCAAGGACGGAAAGTTCGATTTCTTCAAACTCCACGATTATTGCTTCGAGCGCGGGTTCACCATTTATCCGGGCAAGATGTTCGGTCTGGAGACCTTCCGGCTGTGCAACTTAGGCGTGATCACCCACAAGGACATCGAGGCATTCTTTGGGGTCGCCAAGGAAGCCTTCCGGAAGATGGGCTATTCGATCCCGATTCAAGGGTGAATTCGATCACCGTGCAACTGAAAAACGGAATTTTTTTCGGATGGACTATCCAGCGTCACAGCCGTCTGACCATTTAATGGCTTAACAACTTCACCCACACGGAGGTTCAATAAGAACATGGAAGACGACATCAAGGAAATGTACGCCAAGGCTAAAAAAGCATTCGAGGAATACCAGTACTGGCCCCAGGAAAAAGTCGACGAAGTGGTCCAGGCCGTTGGCTGGATGTGGCAG